>NZ_CP104582.1:3600000-4200000 GCF_029814935.1 Pseudomonas sp. GD03919 | reverse complement strand
TCGGTGAAGGCGCGATCGGCACCGGCCTTGTTCAGCCACAGGCCGAACAGCAGCGCGGCCCCTACCGTAAGCACGGTAAACAGGCCGATCAGCACATGATGGGCTCTGGGTTCCATTCATTGACTCCCTGCCGCCGTAGCGGTCTGTGCAGCCGCGCGTCCACGCGGGCCGTGAAAATATTGCTGGATCCAGGCATCGTCGGTGGCGGCCACCACGTCCAGGCGGTCGGCCACCAATACCTTTTTCTGCGCCAGCACCGCGACGCGGTCGCAGATGCTGTAGAGCGTGTCCAGGTCGTGGGTGACCAGAAACACGCTGAGCCCCAGGCTGTCGCTGAGGGTACGAATCAGCTGGTCGAAGGCGGCTGCGCCGATGGGGTCGAGGCCGGCGGTCGGCTCGTCGAGAAACAGAATGTCCGGATCCAGCGCCAGGGCGCGGGCCAGGGCGGCGCGTTTGACCATGCCACCGGACAGTGAGCTGGGGTATTTGTCGGCGGCATTGCTGGGCAGGCCGGCCAGGGCGATCTTGACCCGCGCCAGGCGTTCGGCGGCGGCGCGCGACAGGCCGGCGTGCTCGATCAGTGGCAGAGCAATGTTCTCGCTCACCGTCAGCGAGGAGAACAGCGCGCCGCGCTGGTAGAGCACGCCGAAGCGCCGCTCCAGTTGCGAGCGGCGTTCTGTCGGCAGGCTCAGCAGCTCTTCACCGAAAACCCGTACGGTACCGGCATTGGGGCGGCGCAGGCCGACGATGCTGCGCAGCAGCACCGACTTGCCGGTACCCGAGCCGCCGACCACGCCGAGAATCTCACCGCGGTACAGGTCGAAATCCAGATGCTCGTGCACCACCTGGCGGCCAAAGCGGTTGCTCAGGTTGCGCACCTCGATGACGCTGTCGCGGCTCACCAGCCCATCTCCATCAGGAACAGCGCAGCCAGGGCATCAAGCAGGATCACCACGAAGATCGACTGCACCACCGCCGAGGTGGTGTGCTCACCCACCGATTGTGCGCTGCCACTGACCTTGAAGCCTTCCAGGCAGCCGATCAGGGCGATCAGGAAGGCGAAAATCGGCGCCTTGAGCAGGCCGACCAGGAAGTGCCGCAGCAGGTCGCTGTCCTGCAGGATCGACAGGTACATCGTCACCGGGATGTCCAGCGACACGGCGCAGACCAAACCGCCTCCGACTATGCCGCAGAGCATGGCGATGAAGGTCAGGATCGGCAGGGCGATGAGCATGGCGAACACCCGGGGCAGCACCAGCAGTTCGATGGGGCTCAGGCCCAGGGTGCGAATGGCGTCGATTTCCTCGTTGGCTTTCATCGAGCCGATTTGCGCGGTGAAGGCGCTGGCGGTGCGCCCGGCCATGAGAATGGCGGTAAGCAGCACGCCGAACTCGCGCAGGAAGGAGAAGGCCACCAGGTTCACCGTGTAGATGCTGGCGCCGAAGTCGGCGAGGATGGTCGCGCCGAGAAAGGCCACCACGGCGCCGACCAGAAAGGTCAGCAGGGCGACGATGGGCACGGCGTTGAGCCCGCATTGCTCCAGGTGCGCGGCCAGGGCGGTCAGGCGCCAGCGTCGCGGGCGCAGCAGAATCGCCAGCATGCTGGCCAGGGTCAGGCCCATGAAGCCGAGCAGGGCACGGCCCTGGTGCCACATGCCTTCGACCACTTCGCCGATATGCCCGAGCACTTCACGCACCACCGAGGGTTGCTCTGTTGGCTGCGTCTGCGGGCTGTCTGCCATGGCGTCTGCCACCGCCAGCAGCAGGGCGCGGCGCTGCGCGCTCAAGGCGCTCTGCTGTACGAGCTGGCGCAGGCGTTCGCTGCCGAGCAGTTCGACCAGCAGCGCTGCACCGGCAGTATCCAGCGCGGCCAGGTCGCCGAGGTCGACGCGTTCGCTGCCCTGCAGGCGTTCGCGCAACGCCAATACCTGGGGTTCGAGCAGGCTGTAATGGGCCAGCGTCCAGTCGCCACCCAGCCGCAGGTCGCTGGCGGCGTCCGTGTCGTGGGTCTGCGGCGAAGTCAGGTAGGGTATGGTCATTGGCACAGCTTAGCGCAGCACGGGTCTTTCAGGCCAGCCATGCCGGTCAGCAGATGTGAATGGCGTGTGGCAGCTTCGGCACGCAGCGGATGACAGGCGCATGCGCTAAGGTGATGCGCATCGTTGCAAGACCGTGAGGGATGCGCCATGTCCATCGAACATCTGGATGTCCTGATCATCGGTGCCGGTCTGTCCGGTATCGGCGCGGCCTGTCATCTCAAAAGACTGTGCCCGGACAAGCGCTTGGCCATTCTCGAAGCGCGCGAGGCCATGGGCGGCACCTGGGATCTGTTTCGTTATCCGGGCATCCGCTCCGATTCGGACATGTACACCCTCGGCTACAACTTCAAGCCCTGGCGCGATGCGCAAGCCATCGCTGACGGCGCTTCGATTCGCCGCTACATCGAGGAAACCGCCGCCGAGCACGCCGTCGACCGCTTGATTCGCTATCGGCACAAGGTGCTCCAGGCCAATTGGTGCAGTGCCGACGCCACCTGGCAGTTGCTGGTGCAGCGTGGTGATGAGGCCGAGCCGCTGCGCATGCGTTGTCAGTTCCTGATGATGTGCACCGGCTACTACCGCTACGAGGCCGGCTATACCCCCGAATTCGCCGGGCGTGAGGCTTATCAGGGCACCTTCATCCATCCGCAGCAGTGGCCAGAAGGGTTCGACCACAGCGGCAAGCGTGTGCTGGTGATCGGCAGCGGTGCGACCGCCGTGACCCTGGTGCCGGCGCTGGCCGAGCGCGCGGCGCAGGTGACCATGCTGCAGCGTTCGCCGAGTTACGTGATCAACCTGCCGCAGCGTGATGCGTTATCCAACGCGCTGCGGCGAGTGTTGCCGGAGAAATGGGTGTACCGCCTGGCGCGCGGGCGCAACGTCACCCTGCAGCTGGTCTTCTATACGCTGGCCAAGCGCTTTCCCAATCTGGTGCGGCGGATACTGCTGGGGCTGGTGCGCCGTCAACTGGGCGAGCAAGTCGATCTGCGCCATTTCAGCCCCCGCTACAAACCCTGGGATCAGCGCGTCTGTGCGGTGCCGGACGGCGATCTGTTCCGGGTATTGCTCCAGGGCAAGGCACAGGTGGTGACGGCCGAGATCGAGTGTTTCACTGCGCACGGCATCCGCCTGAAAAGCGGTGAGGAACTGACTGCCGACGTGATCGTCAGCGCCACCGGCCTGCAGTTGCAGTTGTTCGGTGGTATCGAGGTGCAGGTCGATGGTGTGCCTTTCCAGGCGTCGCTGAGCATGGGCTACCGGGGCATCATGCTGCGCGATCTGCCCAACCTGGCGGTGGTGATGGGGTATACCAACGCCAGCTGGACGCTCAAGGCCGACCTCTCCAGCGAATACTTCTGCCGACTGATCAGGCACCTGGACGCCATCGGCATGCGCCAGGTGACCCCGCGTGATCGCGCAGGCAACGTCCGCCCTGAGCCTTTTCTCGACTTGCAGTCAGGTTATATCGAGCGGGCCGTGCACCTGTTCCCAACCCAGGGTGACCGCGTGCCGTGGAAGCTGCATCAGAACTACCTGCTCGACCTGGTGCTCTTGCGCTACGGCAAGCTGGAGGATGACTATCTGGTGTTCTCTTCGCCTCGGCGCGAGTCGCACATGGCGTTGGTGCAGCCTTGAGCGGAGCAATGCCATGGCAAAGTTCCTACACGGGAAAGCGTCAACGCGCCGCTTACTTTTCTGGCATAGCGCCACTACACTTTCGCCAATTGCATCACGGATGAACAATCAGGTGCCAGGCACCTAGCCAATCAAGAGGTCGGTCATGAAGGAACAGCGCCATCTGCCCGCACTACGGGCTCATGTCGAGCAATTGCTGAGCAAGGGCTGGATCATCTCCAATCGCAACCCATTGACCCTGCAGAACGGTCATCGTTGCTATCTGGTTTCCCACGGCATGCTGATCAGCGACTCTTCTTCGCGCGCTGTCTGATTGCTTTCCCGATCGCTGCGCCCTGATCCCCGTCTGGCGCAGCGTTTACCGGATGTTGCCCGCCAGCCACCTCCATTCCTCCTTATGCTCCCGTCCTGACTGGGCTGATGGTCTCTGTTCATCTCGGTCTGTCGTGCTCGATAGGCAGTGAAAGCAACGCTAACGTCTTGGTCTGAACGTGGTCAGTGCCTATAACCATTGGGTCACTGTCAGGGGAGTAACGTGCCCAGTCGTCGAGTCCTGCAAGGTGGTGCCAGCCTGGCCGCATTGGCAGCCCTGATGCCCTGGCTGCCGCCATCCGCCTTTGCCTCGGGCACCCTCCTGAAACGAACGATTCCCGGTAGTGGCGAGCTGTAGCCGGTGATCGGCCTGGGCACCTCGCGCACCCATGACGTGGCAATGAGCGATGAGGCGCTACAGCCGTTGCGTGAGGTGCTGCAAACCCTGGTCAACGGCGGCGCCAGCCTGGTGGATACCGCACCCAGCTACGGGCGCGCCGAGGCGGTATGTGGCGCCTTGGTTGCCGAAGACGACATGCGCAAGAAGACCTTTCTCGCCAGCAAGGTATCTTCCAGCGGGCGTGCAGCGGGCGAGCGGCAGATCACAGCCAGCTTCGCGGCCCAGCGCACCGACGCCATCGACCTGATGCAGGTGCATAAGGCCTGGCCGGATCGTCAGCGACAGGTCATTCTGGCCGGCCGGCTGAGACCCTATCGCCATGCTGACATGCCCCACTACAGCGCCAGCGTGGTGCTGCAGGGTGATCGCATCAGTGTGCCCAGGCGCTACCGCGAGGCCTTCGCGCAATGGCGGCTGCGCGCCTACGACGAAAAAAGGCCCAGGGGGCAGGTCGAAGTCGCCTTCGGCCAGCGCCATGAGCCTTGGCTGGTTCGCGTCGATCAGTGACGGCGCCAGTGCTTGTGGTGCTTCTTGTGTTTCTTGCCATGGTAGTGGCGGTGATGCTTGCCGCGACGGTCGTCGTCGTAGCTGGCGTTGCCCATGTGATTGCCTAGCGCACCACCGGCGCCGCCACCGACTGCTGCGCCCAAGATGCCACCTGTATTGCCGCCGACCTGCTGGCCGACGACGTTGCCGCCGGCTGCGCCCAGCGCACCACCAATGGCGGCTTCGGTGCGGCTGCGGCGATCGGCACCGACCATGCTGCCGGCTGCGCCACCAAGGCCGGCGCCAACTGCCGCGCCGGTGTTGCCACCGACCTGCTGGCCGACCATGGCGCCCACCGCGCCACCCAGGGCACCGCCCAGGCCGGCTTCGGTATTGCCGGCAAAGGCGAAGCCGCCGCTGCTCAGGCCAAGGGAAAGAAACAACAGTTGCAGTGACTTCATGAGAACCTCGTACAGGAGTCGCTGGATCGACGTTATGCCATTGACCCGCGACTGTGGCACGAGGTTCAGGGCCGCTGGTCAGCTCAGTGCGCTGCTGCCCAGCAGATTGCCGTTGCTGGCGGCCTGCAGGCGAATGGCAACAAACTTGGAGGTCGGAGTGCTGCTGCCGACGCCGGCACTTTCCAGCGGTACCAGTGGGTTGGCCTCTGGGAAGTAGGCGGCAGCCTGGCCGGCCGGGATGTCGAAGGCGAGCAGGGTGAAACCGTTCACCCGGCGTTCGATGCCGTCGTTCCACAACGAGCGAATATCCACCTTCTGACCGGGCTTGAAGCCCAGGCGCAGGATGTCTGCTTCGTTGGCGAAGAGCACGTCACGCTGGCCGCGCACGCCGCGGTAGCGATCGTCGAGGCCATACACCGTGGTGTTGTACTGATCGTGCGAGCGCAGGGTCTGCAGGATCAGATCCGGCGTTTCACCGCTTTCGCGCACCTGTGGCGGCAGCAGGTCGTCGAGCAGCGCGTTGGCCTTGAAGTTGGCTTTGCCGGACGCGGTTTTCCACTGCCGTGCGCCTGCCGAGTTGCCGAGGTAGAAGCCGCCGGGATGAGCGACGCGCTGGTTGAAGTCGTGGAAGCCGGGAATGGTGTCGGCGATCAGCTCGCGAATACGGTCGTAGTCGGCGATCAGTGCATCCCAGTCCACCGGATGGTTACCCAGGGTGGCCTTGGCGATACCGGCGATGATGGCCGGCTCCGAACGCATTTCGCTGCCGGCCAGCGGCTCGAGCTGGCCGTAGGAGGCATGGATCATGCTGAACGAGTCTTCCACTGTCACCGCCTGCGGGCCGCTGGCCTGCAGGTCGATATCGGTACGGCCGAGGCACGGCAGGATCAGCGCGTCACGGCCGACGGTGAGGTGGCTGCGGTTGAGCTTGGTGCTGATCTGCACGGTGAGGTCGCAGCTTTGCAGCGCCTTGTGTGTGCGCGGGCTGTCCGGCGTGGCCTGGGCGAAGTTGCCGCCGAGGCCGATGAATACCTTGGCCTGGCCGTCGATCATGGCGTTGATCGCCTCGACCGTGTTGTGACCGTTCTCGCGCGGCACCTTGAACTGGAAGCGTTTTTCCAGGGCATCGAGCAGCGTCACCGGTGGGCGGTCGTTGATGCCCATGGTGCGGTCGCCCTGTACGTTGCTGTGGCCGCGCACCGGGCACAGGCCGGCGCCGGGGCGGCCGAGGTTGCCGCGCAGCAGTTGCAGGTTGACGATTTCCTGGATGGTGGCCACCGAATGGTGGTGCTGGGTGATGCCCATGGCCCAGCAGATGATCACGCGCTCGGCGCGGCGGTACATGCGCGCCGCCTGTTCGATTTCCTGCAGGCTGAGGCCGGACTGGGCCTGCAGTGCTTCCCAGCTACAGTCGTCGAGCAGCTTCAGGTAGGCCTCGACACCATCGGTGTGCTCAGCGATGAAAGCATGGTCGAACACCGCTGCTTCACCCTTGGACTGCGCCTCGCGCTCCCACAGCAGGAGGAACTTGGCGATGCCGCGCAGGGCTGCCATGTCGCCACCCAGCGCCGGACGGAAGAACGCGGTATTCAGCGGCTCGGAACCGTTGGTGAGCATCTCCAGCGCGTGCTGCGGATGCTGGAAACGCTCCAGGCCACGCTCTTTCAGCGGGTTGAAGCAGACCACCTGCGCGCCGCGTTTGACCGCTTCACGCAGCGGCTCGAGCATGCGCGGGTGATTGGTGCCGGGGTTCTGCCCCAGCACGAAGATCGCATCGGCGTGCTCGAAGTCGTTGAAGGTCACGCTGCCCTTGCCGATCCCCACGCTTTGACCGAGGGCGACGCCGCTGGCTTCGTGACACATGTTCGAGCAGTCGGGGAAGTTGTTGGTGCCGTAGGCACGGACGAACAACTGGTAGAGAAACGCCGCCTCGTTGCTCGCCCGGCCGGAGGTGTAGAACTCGGCCTGATCCGGGCTGGGCAGCGCTTTGAGGTGCTCGGCGATCAGGGCGAAGGCTTCGTCCCAGCTGGTCTGCACGTAACGGTCGGTGCTGGCGTCATAGCGCATCGGGTGGGTCAGGCGACCCTGGTATTCGAGCCAGTAATCACTCTGTTCACGCAACTGGCTGACCGTATAGCGGGCGAAAAAGGCTGCGTCCACACGGCGCTTGGTGGCCTCCCAGTTGACTGCCTTGGCGCCGTTCTCGCAGAACTTGATGCGGCCATCCTCGGGCGAGTCGCCCCAGGCGCAGCCGGGGCAGTCGAAGCCGCCATTCTGGTTGGTCTTGAGCAGCGCGCGCAGGTTCTTGAACGGCTGCTTGCTGTCCAGCCAGAAGCGGGTGACGGCATTCAGCGCGCCCCAGCCGGCGGCCGGGCCTTTGTAAGGCTTGTAACGAGGGTTGACGGGTTGCAGGCTCATGGTCGTTCTTCTTCGTCAGGCGCGGGGCTGTAGACCCGCGGCGTGCTGTGATGAGGCAGATGGATGAGGTTGAGGCGGTGGCGCCGCGCCCACTCCACGGTCAGGGCGGTAGGCGCGGACAGGCTTACCAGGGTACCGATGCCGGCACGTACCGCCTTGTGCAGCAACTCCAGGCTGCAGCGACTGGTGACCAGGGCGAAGCCGCCCAGGGTGTCGATACCTTCGCGGGCGAGGGCGCCGATCAGCTTGTCCAGCGCGTTGTGCCGGCCAATGTCTTCGCGGCACAGGCGAATCTCGCCGCTGGCGTCGATGAACAGGGCGGCATGCAGCGCGCCGCTGTGACGTGCCAGTTGCTGTTGCTCGCCAATGCGCTCACGCAGGCCGCTGAGGTGTGCCAGTGGCGGCAAGGTGGCGCCAGGCAGGGCGGGCAGGGCCGGTAGTGCCTGCTCCAGCGCATCCACACCACACAGGCCACAGCCACTGGTGCCGGCCATTTGTCGGCGTTGCTGCTTGAGCGCCCAGAAGGCGCGACTGCTGACCTGCAGGCGGGCTTCACGGCGATCACCCAGGCCGCGTAGTTGGATGTCATAGATGTCGTCGATGGACTGAATCAGGTCGTTACCGAGACTGAAACCGACGGCAAAATCTTCCAGGTGATGCGGGGAAACCATCATCACCGCCTGGTTCAGGTCGTTGTAACTGATTGCCAGGGCGCATTCTTCGGCTAACGCAGCCCGCTGTGCGCGGCCATCACCGAGTGCGGCGTAGGCATAGGCACTGGCGATGTAAGGCTGTGCGGCGGGCTTGGCCATCGAGGCGTGCTCTGTGACAGATTGACACAGCTAAGCCTAGGCCCATGGCGGGGGAGCGTCTAATCGTTGGCTTTGATGCTCTGATCGATGCGCTCTATCGTTAGCTGGCGAGCCACTCCCGCGCTTCTTCGAAACAGGCCTGTGCCAACGGTGAGGCCGGCGCGCTGCGGCGCATGATCAGCCCCTGTGCTGCCAGCGTATGGGCGCCCTCGATCGGCAGCAAGCGCAGATGACCATCGCTTGGCGTGCCGTCGATGGGGATCGGCATGACGCTGCAGCACAGCCCGGCACTGACGGCCTGAGTCAAATGATGCACGGCGTCGGCCTCTAGGCGTACCTGCGGAGTCAGCCCGCGCGCGCGGAAGCTGTGATCGATGGACTGGCGAAAGTGCATGCCGGTCGAGAGCAGGCCCAGGGGCAGGTTGACCAGTTGTTCCCAGCGCAGGCTGCTGCTGACGAAGTGGAAGTGGCGCTGATCATAGAGCAGGCCCATGCGTGCTTCGGCCAGTTCCAGGCTGGCGAAGTGTTCGCGGTCGAGGCGGTCGAGATAGGACAGGCCCAGATCCAGCTGATTGCGCACCAGCCCTTCGAGGATCTGGTCGCTGCTCAGTGCATGCAACTGAAAACGCAGCCCCGGATGACGCTCGGCGAACAGGCTGATCAGGCGCATGGGGTCGAAACTGGCCAGCGGCACCACGCCCAGGCGCAAGGTACCGACCAGATGACCACGGCAGGCGGCTGCTTCGGCGAGCAAGCCATCCTGCGCCGCTAGCAGGCTGCGTGCCCAGGCCAGAATGCGCTCGCCCTCGGCACTGAAACCCTCGAAGCGCTGGCCACGGCGCACCAGCTCCAGGCCCAATTCGTCTTCCAGCTGGCGCAGACGCATGGACAGCGTCGGCTGGGTGACGTGGCAGCGCGCAGCGGCCTGACCGAAGTGGCGGGTTTCGTCGAGGGCGACGAGGAACTTCAGTTGCTTGATGTCCATGGGCGTCCTCAGAGGTCGGCGATCAGGGTACGGTAATCTTCGACTGCAGCAAATTCTTCGGTGTCTTTTGGGCCTGTCTGGCTATCGGGTTGGCGCACGGCGAGCAGATGGGCAACACCGAACCGGCCGGCGCTGCGCAAAATCGGCAGGCTGTCGTCGATGAACAGGCTGCGCGCGGGGTCGAAATCGACGTCCTGGCGCAGAGCGAACCAGAACTGCTGGTCCTCCTTGGGAAAGCCGTAGTCGTGAGAGCTGATCAGGCGTTCGAACCAGGGCGCCAGCTCGACGCGTTCCAGTTTCAGCGACAGCGAATCGCGGTGCGCGTTGGTGATCAGCACCACGCGCTTGCCCGCTTCTCGCAGGGCGCGCAGAAACAGCTCGGCATCCGCGCGCAGGGCGATCAGGTGCGCCACCTCACGCTTGAGGTCGCGGATCGACAGCCGCAGCTCGCGGCTCCAGAAGTCCGTGCAGTACCAGTTCAGCGTACCGGCATGCTGGCGAAACAGCGGCAGCAGTTCGGCCTCGGCCAGTGCCAGGCTGATGCCATGGTGCTCGGCGTAGCGCTGCGGCAGGTGGGTTAGCCAGAAGTGGTTGTCGAAGTGCAGATCGAGCAGGGTGCCGTCCATGTCCAGCAGGACGGTGTCGATCTGGTGCCAGGGCAGTGCGGGCATGCGTGGGTCTCGGTTGTGGCGATGGTTTCGCCTTGATGCAATCTCGCTCAGGGATAATGCGAAAAGCCGCTGTATGATAACCCGCTCGGTCCCGCCAAGGAGTTGCCTCATGCGCCAAAAACCCACGGTCCTCGCCCGCGAAATCGTCGCCAGCAGCCGCCTGTTTCGTGTCGAGCAAGTGCAGTTGCGCTTCTCCAATGGCGCTGAGCGCACCTATGAGCGACTGGTCGGCAAGGGTTCCGGCCATGGTGCGGTGATGGTGGTGGCGATGCTCGACGCCGAGCACGCGGTGCTGATCGAGGAGTACTGCGGCGGCACCGATGACTATCAGTTGTCGCTGCCCAAGGGGTTGATCGAGCCGGGTGAGGACGTGCTGGTCGCGGCCAATCGCGAACTCAAGGAGGAGGCCGGCTTTGGTGCGCATGAGCTGGAGTACGTCACCGAACTGAGCCTGTCACCCGGTTACATGAGCCAGAAGATCCAGGTGGTGCTGGCGCGCAATCTGTACGAGGAGCGCCTGCCGGGGGACGAGCCCGAGCCGATGCGGGTCGAGCGTATCAGCCTGCGCGAGCTGTCCAGCCTGGCCCAGCACGAGCAGTTCAGCGAAGGTCGTGCGCTGGCGGCGCTGTATCTGGTGCGCGACCTGCTGACTCAGCGCGGGGAGTACTGTCCATGAGCCATCTCTACATCCCGAAGGTGATCGAGCTGGTTCGCGCTGCCGGTGCCGCAACGTTGCCGTATTGGCGTAGCGATGTGGCCGTGACGGAAAAGGCCGATGCCTCGCCGGTGACCGCCGCCGACCTGGCTGCGCACCATATCCTGCTCGATGGCCTGCAGTCGCTGGTGCCGGAGGTGCCGGTGCTGTCGGAGGAGGCCGCCGATATCCCGCTGGCCGAGCGCGCCGCCTGGACGCGCTGGTGGCTGGTCGATCCGCTCGATGGCACCAAGGAATTTATCGCCGGGTCGGAAGAATTTACCGTCAATGTCGCGCTGATCGAGCGCGGCCGCGTGGTCTTCGGCGTGGTCGGCATTCCCGCCAGCGGGCGCTACTATTACGGCGGCGCCGGTTTGGGTGCTTGGCGCAGCGATATGTCGGGTGGTGAACAACCGATTCGCGTGCGTCTGGCGCCCGCTCAGGGCTTCACCCTGGTGGCCAGCAAGCGTCACTCCAGTGCAGCCCAAGAAACCCTGCTCGCCGGTTTGGCCGCCCGTTTTGGTGAGCCGGCGCTGGCCAATATCGGCAGCTCGCTGAAGTTCTGCCTGCTGGCCGAAGGCAATGCCGACTGCTACCCGCGCCTGGCGCCTACGTCACAATGGGACACCGCTGCGGCGCAGGGCGTGCTGGAGGGGGCGGGTGGCGAGGTGCTGGACCTGGCCGGCGCGCCGCTGACCTACGAGGCGCGTGAATCCTTCCTCAATCCCTCGTTCCTGGCCTTGCCGGCTGCCGCCGAGTGGCGTGGCGAGTTGATCGAGCTGGCGCGGGCGCTTTAATCGTAGGGCGGGTGAAACCCGCCGTTATTGGCGGGTTGCACCCGCCCTACGGGAACGCGACAGGCTCAATCGAGCATATCGCTGTAGCGCGCGTCCTTCTTGAACACCAATGGCTGGTCGAAGCCCGGCACCTTCACTTCTTCGGTGGTGATGGAGATCGCCTGGTCGTCGATCATGTCGTTGCCGAAGTTGTAGATGATGTCCAGCTTGCCCTGCAGGGCGAGCTGGTCGTACGCGGCAGCGGCGGCACGGGTGCTCTCGCGGCGCGCCAGGTAGGCGTCGAAGGCGGCCTGGCCGTGGCGCTTGCGCAGCATGCGCTCGACCACGTGCGGGGCCAGTACCAGGGCGCTGGCGTTGTTGCCGCCAAAGCCCTTGGAGTTGATGAAGGCCACGTCCAGCGCGTGCTCACCCACTTTGCGATCGATGGTGGACAGGCTCAGATGAGCCTGATGCACGTCAGCGGCGACCGCATCGATGGTCTTCAGGCCTGGCACGATGCCGTACTTGAAGGCGCCGAGCGCAGCGATCACCTGGTCGCCGCTGGCGGTGGCCAGGGAGTGGCCGACGAAGGCCTTCACTGCGGTGACCGGCCACTGTTCGATACCGAAGGCGGCGGCGACGCGGTCGAGAATCTCCGACTCGGTAACGCGGTTGGCCGGGGTGCTGGAACCATGGGCGTGGACGAAGCTGCGGTTGCGCACGGCGTCCAGGCCGAGCAGCTGCACGGCGCTGGCCACGGCCTTGGCCACGGTCAGGTAGTTGCCTGGGCCGGGGGCGGAAATGGATTTCTTGAAGCCATCGGCGTTGATGAACACGTCCGGCACCGCGCCGTGAATGTCGGCGCCCAGTTCCAGGGCCAGTTCGTCGTCCATCAGCACCACGAACTGGCAGGCCTCGGCCAGGGTGAAGCCGCAGTTGTCGCCGAACGGGCGGCTGGCGCGGCGGAAGTCCACGTCGCTCTTGCCTTCGATCTGGCGCAGACCTTCTTCGGTGGCCAGCGCGCCCATGGCGCCGTAGCCCTCGATGCACTCCTGGTTGATCGGCGCCTCGCTACTGCCGACGATGACCACGCGCGCCTTGCCTGCGGCGATCTGCTCGATGCCTTTCTGCAGGTTGTAGAGGAAGGTGGCGCAGGCACCGGTGATGCTGCCGGTGGTGCCGACGCTGCCGAGCACGTAGGCGTTGATGAAGTCGGCCGGCATGGTGTTCAGACCCAGGGCCAGCTGCTTGGCGGTAACGCGGCCGCCCTTGAGGCGCGACTGCATCATGCCGCCGAAACCGTTCTCGTCGAGCTGGCTCATGATGCAGCTGGCGAACACGGCGATCTCGTCCGGGGCGACGTGCTGAACGATGCGCTGCCAGTCGATGCCGACCGAGCGCAGCGCGTCGGTGACGCCGACCACTGTCATGGCCAGGCCGCGCGGATGGAAACGCGAGTTGTACAGCTCGCTCGGCTCGAAACCGGTGGGCAGCTGGCCGGCGGACTTCACCGCCAGCGGGCGGTAGCTGTCGACCTTGAATTCGCAGCTGTCGTGCAGGGTGACGCGCACTTCATTGCCGTCGAGCTCTTCGATCGACCAATTGGCCGGCAGTGGCTCGGGCAGTTGCTTGCGCTGAGTGATGAAGCTCAGGTTGGCACCATTGGCGGGAGCGACGTCGATGCTCTTCTGCCAGTGGGCGGCGTCCGGGTCCAGGTGCTGCTTCTCGATGCGGCGCACCAGAGTGCCGGCGAGAATCTGCTTGCCGTAGCGGCTTTCGATCTCGGCCAGGCTCAGTGCTTGGCCGTCCTGATCCTGATACTGGCCATCGACCACGCGCACCAGCTTCATCATCTGCGCCAGCCCGGCCAGGGTTTCCTGGCGCGCCTGGGGTTCCAGCGACTCCTGCACGGTACGGCGAAAACCATGGTGGAAGGAGCTGCGCCCGGCTGCGTTGTAACCCCCAAAACCTACGATCACAGGTAAGCGCGACATAACTCAAAAGCTCCTGAACAAGGCCAGCGCGACGCCAGGCCGGCGCCTCTGGGCGCGAGCAGGGTCATAGGGCGGTGGCGTTTGGAAAATTTCGGCTGCCTAACCTGACGTGGATCATGACCGTCGAGTCACTCATTCGTCCAATGTCGTGGCAAGTGCGGCGCGTGTCGCGGATGGGATGGGACTTTGCAAGGGCCGAGGGAGCGCCTGGCGCACCCTCGAACAGCGAGCCCGCCAGGCGGTGGGCTCGAAGGGGTCAGCTCTGGTAGCTGATATGTCCATCCACCAGCGTGTAGCGCACCGCGCCGGGCAGGCAATGGCCGATGAACGGGCAGTTGCTGCCCTTGGAGTACCACTGTTCACCAGCGACGGTGGAGGCCTGCGCATCGAACAGCACGATATCGGCGGCGCCGCCGACGCTCAGCGTGCCGGCCGGCAGGCGCAAGGCGGCAGCCGGGCCGCTGGACAGACGCGCCAGCAGCGTCGGCAGATCCAGCAGACCGTCCTGCACCAGGCTCATGGCCAGCGGCAGCTGCAGTTGCACGCTGCTGATGCCCGGCTCGGTGGCGGCGAAGGGCGCCAGCTTGGCGTCGCGTTCGTGCGGTTGGTGGTGGCTGGCGATGGCCGAGATCACTCCGGCCTTTACCGCTTCGCGCAGGCCGTCGCGATCCGCACGCGAGCGCAGTGGTGGCTGCACGTGATAGAGACTGGAAAAATCGATCAGCGCCTCGTCGGTGAGGATCAGTTGGTACAGCGCCACGTCGGCGGTCACCGGCAGGCCACGGGCCTGGGCGGCGGCGATCAGCTCGGCGCCACGGGCGCTGGTGATCTGGCTGAAGTGCGCACGTACGCCGCTCTGCTCCACCAGCAGCAGGTCGCGGGCCAGGGCCACGGTCTCGGCGGTTTCCGGGATGCCGGCCAGGCCGAGGAAGCTGGCGGTCGGGCCTTCGTGCGCCAGGCCGCCTTCGGCCAGATCAAAGTCCTGCGAATGGAAAATCACCTGCAGGTCGAAGGTGGCCGCATATTCCAGCGCGCGACGCAGGGTGCGGCTACTGCGGAAGTTATCCAGGCCGTTGCCGAAGGCGACGCAGCCGGCATCACGCAGCGCAACCAGTTCAGCCAGTTGTTCGCCAGCCAGGCTCTTGCTCAGTGCGCCGATGGGGAAGACCTTGGTGTGCCCGGCTTCGCGGGCGCGGTCGAGGATCAGCTCGGCCACCGCCGAGGTGTCCAGCACCGGCTTGGTCAGCGGCGGGCAGCACAGGCTGGTGACGCCGCCTGCGGCTGCAGCCAGGGTTTCCGTGGCGATGCTGCCCTTGCGGCTGTAGCCCGGCTCGCGCAGGGCCACCGACAAGTCGACCAGGCCAGGTGCAGCGATCAGGCCCTGGGCGTCGAGCGTCTTGTCGGCAGTGAAGCCGGCAGGCGCCTGGCCGATGGCGACCAGCTTGGTGCCGTCGATATAGAGGTCAGTGACCTGATCCAGGCCGCTGGCCGGGTCGATCACGCGGGCGCCGAGGATTGCGGTACGCATCAGTTGGCCTCCTCGGCGTTGAGTTGACGTTGGGCGTTCTGCCCGCTCATGGCCATGGACAGCACAGCCATGCGGATGGCGATGCCGTAGGTGACCTGGTTGAGGATCACCGACTGCGGGCCGTCAGCCACTGCCGACTCGATCTCCACGCCACGGTTGATTGGCCCCGGGTGCATCACCAGGGCATCGGGTTTGGCCAGCTTGAGGCGCTGCTCGGTGAGGCCGAACAGGCGGTAGAACTCACCCTCGCTGGGCAGCAGGCCGCCCTGCATGCGCTCGCGCTGCAGACGCAGCATGATCACCACGTCGACGTCCTTGAGGCCTTCGTTGGCATCGCTGAACACACGCACGCCGTAGCTTTCTTCCAGGCCGATGGGCAGCAGGGTCTTCGGCGCGATCACGCGGATGTCCGGGCAGCCCAGGGTCTTCAGCGCCAACATGTTCGAGCGCGCCACCCGCGAGTGCAGGATATCGCCGACGATGGCCACCGACAGGTTCTCGAAGTCGCCCTTGTGGCGGCGAATGGTGAGCATGTCGAGCATGCCCTGGGTCGGGTGCGCATGGCGGCCGTCGCCACCGTTGATGATCGCCAGGTTCGGGCACACGTGCTCGGCGATGAAGTGCGCGGCGCCGGAGTCGGCATGGCGCACGACGAAGATATCGGCGGCCATGGCTTCGAGGTTGCGCAGGGTGTCGAACAGTGTCTCGCCCTTGCTGGTGGAGCTGGTCGAGACGTTGAGGCTGATGACGTCGGCCGACAGGCGCTGGGCGGCCAGCTCGAAGGTGGTGCGGGTGCGCGTGGAGTTCTCGAAGAACACGTTGCACACGGTCTTGCCGCGCAGCAGCGGGACCTTCTTCACCGCGCGCGCGCCGACTTCGAGGAAGGAGTCGGCGGTGTCGAGGATTTCGGTCAACAGCTCGCGGGGCAAACCGTCGAGTGAGAGGAAGTGGCGCAACTGACCTTGGTCATTCAGTTGCAGCGGGCGCTTGGCGGCGAGTGGCGTCATCGCAGGGAGTCTCAGTTGGCGAGCGTCTGGAGTTCGAGGGTCAGCGGCGTGGGGCCGGACAATTTTACCCGCTCGTTGGCGGCCAGCGACAGGGTGGCGCCGACCACGTCGGGGCGGATCGGCAGTTCGCGAGCGTTGAGGTCGAGCAGGCTGACCAGGGTCACGCTGGCCGGGCGGCCGTAGTCGAACAGTTCATTCAGCGCGGCGCGGATGGTGCGCCCGCTCATCAGTACGTCGTCGATCAGTACCAGGTGCTGGCCTTCGATCTCGAACGGCAGCTCGGACGGTTGCACCTGTGGGTGCAGGCCGTTCTGGGTGAAATCGTCACGGTAGAACGACACATCAAGGATGCCCAGTGCGTCGTTACGCCCTAGTGCTTGCAGCAAGGCCTGGGCGATCCAGACGCCGCCGGTGCGGATGCCGATGAAGCGCGGCTCGCTGATCTGGCGCTGGTTGAGGTGCTGGGTCAGGGCGCTGGCCATGGCCGGCAGCAGGTCGTTGGGGTTGGGTAGCATGGCGAAACTCCAAATATGAACAGCTTCTGAGAGCGTAAGCGAGGCCGCCGAGGCAAGGCAAAAACAGGCGAGGAAGCGCAGTTTACGAGTTGTAAATGAGCATTCCGAGCCTGTTTTTAACGCAGCATCGGCAACGCAGGTAGCTCTCAGACCGTGCAGTTTTCCTCTAGCCAGCCTTGTAGCAACAAGGCTGCGGCAATGGCATCGACCGGGCGCTCGCGATAGCCGCCACTCTGGCCTTCGCGCAGGCGCTGGCCCTTGGCCTCGAAGGTGGTCAGGCGTTCGTCGTGGGTGTAGGCCGGCAGGTTGAAGCGGCCGTTGAGGCGGCGGGCGAATTTCTCGGCGCGGGCGCTCATCTCGCTGGGCGTGCCGTCCATGTTCAGCGGCAGGCCGACCACCACGGCGTCCGGCTGCCATTCCTTGATCAGCGCTTCGACGCGGTTCCAGTCCGGCACGCCGTTCTGCGCCTTGAGCACGCACAGTTCACGGGCCTGGCCGGTGATCACCTGGCCGACGGCGACGCCGATCTGCTTGGTGCCGTAGTCGAAACCCAGTAACAGGCGCAGTGGCTTGTCGCTCATCAGGCGTGCCCGACCTGTGAGCTCAGCAGGCTGAGGTTGACGCCCAGGCGCGCGGCTGCGGCGTTAAGACGCTGGTCGAACGGCAGGTCGAAGAGAATGCTGCTGTCGGCGGGGCAGGTCAGCCAGGCGTTGTCGGCCAGCTCCGCTTCCAGTTGTCCGGCTTCCCAGCCGGCGTAACCGAGCGTGATCAGGTACTTGTCCGGGCCGCTGCCATCGGCAATGGCAAACAGCACGTCCTGCGAGGTGGACAGGCCCAGTTCACCAAGATCCAAAGTGGCCTGAAACTGCTGGCCGGCCGGGTGCAGGACGAAGCCGCGGTCGGTCTGCACCGGGCCGCCGGCGAAGATCGGCAGGCTGTGGCACAACGCTGCGGGCTCTGCCTCGGGGCGCAATTGCTCGAGTACGTCGGCCAGGCTGAGGCCATTGGGCTTGTTGATCACCAGACCCATTGCGCCTTGTGCGTTGTGCTCGACCAGGTAGGTGACGGTCTGTGCGAAGTTCGGATCGTCCATGTGCGGCATGGCGATCAGAAAGTGATGCTTGAGCGAGGTGGGGGCTGAGTTCTTCATGACGGCTAGTTTCGGCTTTAAGGCGCCGGGCTTCAAGCTGTAGGGCAATGCAGGACGCCCGCGGCTTCGTATGCAGACCGTTTCGATCGACGCTCTAGTTGCTCGACAGTCGATCGCCGCGCTCGAAGCGCCAGGTTCGGATGATTTCCAGGCGGTCGATATCGGCCAGGTCGCCGGTGAAGGGGGCATAGGGCGCGGCCAGGCGCACGATGCGTTGCGCGGCCTGGTCGAGTACCGCCTGGCCGGATGATTCCAGCACCTGTACTTCATACAGCGAACCGTCGCGGTTGATCGACACCAGCAGGCGCAGGCTGCCATAGATGCGCTGGCGGCGGGCGTCGTCGGGGTAGTTGAGGTTGCCGATGCGTTCGACCTTCTTGCGCCACTCGTCCTTGTACCAGGCGCCCTTGTCGCGCGTGGTCGAGGCCGCGTTGAGGCGATGAATCTTCGGGCGCTTGGCATAGGCCTGCACCTCCTGCGCCAGTTCCGCTTCCAGGCTGGCTATCTCGGCGGACAGTTGGGCAGCGTCGAATACCGGCGCCGGGCGCGTTGTCGCAACCGGCTTGGCTTCCTCGCGTTTGACTGGCGTCTTCTGCTGCTGCGGGGCGCGGGTGGCGACGGCGGCCTTGGGCGCCTCCTGTCGGGTGGCGGGCTGCTGCGGCGTGGCGGGCGGCGTGACCTTGCGCACCTCGCTGTCCTGAAAGGGCGCCTGCTCGGTGGTCTTCGGTGCGGCGGTATGCTCCAGGGTGCCGCTGCCTTGCTGGTTGTCCTGAGCGAGGAAATCGGCCTTGTCCGGTGCTTTTTCGCTCTTGAAGGTGGACAGGGTGATTTCCAGTGTCTTGCTGATTTCCGGTGGCGACTCCAGGGTGAAGCCGACGCCAAGAATCACCGCTACGTGCAGTGCGGCGGCAAGAAAGAGGGTGAACCCGATGCGATCCGCCGGTCGGACGGTGGCGGAGGGCGCGCTGGTTGGGGAGGCTGCTGCGTTCATCGCGTATCGGGTCTGCTTTCGAATGTCGCGCAGTCTGCCGGGTAGCGGTGGGCGCCTGCAAGTTGCAGGCGCCAGGCTGCCACTTGCGTCAAGCTTTTAGTCCGCGCTTGCGTGCAATGCAGTCCATCAGGCGTTCGCCGATGCGGGCATCGAAGGCGGCATCGATCTCGCGGATGCAGGTCGGACTGGTGACGTTGATTTCCGTCAGATGGTCGCCGATTACGTCGAGCCCGACGAAGATCAGGCCTTTTTCGCGCAGGGTGGGGCCAACTGCCGTAGCGATCTCGCGGTCGCGTTCGGTCAGTGGGCGGGCCTCGCCGCGTCCGCCGGCAGCCAGGTTGCCGCGAGTCTCGCCGGCGGCCGGGATGCGCGCCAGGCAGTAGGGTATCGGTTCGCCGTCTATCATCAGGATGCGCTTGTCACCGTCCTTGATGGCCGGCAGGTAGGCCTGAACCATGATCTGTTGGCGACCATGCAGGGTCAGTGCTTCCAGAATCACGGAAAGATTCGGGTCGCCTTCACGGTGACGAAAGATTTGCGAACCACCCATGCCATCAAGGGGTTTGAGAATGATGTCACGGTGCTCATCGGCAAACTGGCGCACAATGTCGGGGCGCCGGGTGACCAGAGTAGGTGGTGTGTACCGAGGGAACTGGGTGGCGAAGAATTTTTCGTTGCAGTCACGCAGGCTCTGCGGCCGGTTCACGACCAGGACACCATCACGCTCCGCCTGCTCGAGCAGGTAGGTGGAGTAGACGAATTCGTTGTCGAAGGGTGGATCCTTGCGCATCAGGATCACGTCCAGTTCGGCCAGCGGCGTGTCCTGTTCGGCATCCAGGGCAAACCAGCGTTGCGGGTCGTTGAATACCTCCAGCGGGCGCATGCGGGCACGGGCCTGGCCACGAACCTGGTAGAGATCCTGCTGCTCCATATAGAACAGCGACCAGCCGCGTGCTTGAGCGGCCAGTAACATGGCCAGCGAGCTGTCCTTCTTGAAGGAAATGTTGGCAATCGGATCCATGACGATCCCGAGACGAAGGCTCATGGGGGAAATCTCCGCGAGGTAAGAGGGTTAAGGCCTGGTTGGCTATGCCTTGTGAGGCTGTCAGGGTGGCGTTGGCGATGGCCTTGGTCAAGGGCTGGCGCAGCCCCGGCAGGCTTATAGATTGCATCTGGAGAGTGTGCTACAAAGGCCCGACGATTGGGCCAAAGCCCATCGGCAACTGGGCCTCAGGCATACTGATAACGCGAATATAACGACTCACCGAGGCGATGGTAGGGCGAAAATGGAACAGCATTCCGAGGGTTTGAAAGTGATGGTGATCGACGATTCGAAAACGATTCGTCGCACCGCTGAAACTCTGCTGAAAAAAGTGGGCTGTGATGTCATCACTGCGGTCGATGGCTTCGATGCCCTGGCCAAGATTGCCGACACTCACCCCAGCATCATCTTTGTCGACATCATGATGCCGCGTCTCGATGGGTATCAGACCTGTGCCCTGATCAAGAACAACAGTGCTTTCAAGTCCACGCCAGTGATCATGCTGTCCTCCAAGGACGGCCTGTTCGACAAGGCCAAGGGGCGTATCGTCGGCTCCGATCAGTACCTGACCAAGCCTTTCAGCAAGGAAGAGCTGCTCGGTGCGATCAAGGCTCACGTGCCCGACTTCACCCCGGTGGAACAAGCCTCCTGACGTTCCGGCCTGACCGCCGTACGCCACTTCTGTATTGGGAAACACCATGGCTCGAATTCTGATTGTTGATGACTCCCCGACCGAGATGTACAAGCTGACCGCCATGCTGGAAAAACATGGGCACCAGGTACTCAAGGCGGAAAACGGCGCTGACGGCGTGGCTCTGGCTCGCCAGGAAAAGCCCGACGCGGTGCTGATGGACATCGTCATGCCCGGCCTCAACGGCTTTCAGGCGACGCGTCAGCTGACCAAGGACGCCGAGACCAGCCACATTCCGGTGATCATCGTCACCACCAAGGATCAGGAAACCGACAAGGTCTGGGGTAAGCGCCAAGGCGCCAAGGACTACCTGACCAAGCCGATCGACGAAGATACCTTGCTGAAGACCCTCAATGCGGTACTGGCCGGCTGATGCCGTGCTGTCCGTGTACTAAATAAAAAGAAGGCCAAGGCTGGCATGTCTGCGCAGACTCCTTTCCAGATTCTCCTTGAGATTGACCAGCGTTGCCGTGCCCTGGCGGCTGGCCTGCCGTCGCAGCAGGCGGCGGTGCAGACCTGGAGCGGCATCGGCTTTCGTATGGGGGAGCGCCTGTTCGTTGCACCCATGGGGGAGGTGGGTGAGGTTTTGCACGAGCCGCGCTATACCTTGTTGCCAGGCGTGAAGAGTTGGGTCAAAGGGGTGGCTAACGTGCGTGGCCGCCTGTTGCCGATCATGGATCTGTGCGGGTTCTTCGATAATGAACTGTCGCCGCTGCGCAAGCAGCGGCGGGTGCTGGTGGTCGACCACCAGGAAATCTTCGCCGGCCTGACGGTCGACGAAGTCTTCGGTATGCAGCATTTCCCCGTGGATGCCTACTCAGAACAACTGCCGCCTCTCGAGGCGAGCATTGCGCCGTTCATCCACGGTGTCTTCCAGCGAGAACAGCCCTGGTTGGTATTCAGCCCCTACGCGCTGGCTGCCGATCCGGGTTTTCTCGATGTGGCTTATTAAAGATTTATCGGTTGGGTCGGTTCTGCCGGCCTTTTGGCGTTACATGGGAACCGTAGTGCGGTCGGTCCAGGCGGGGGCCAGAAAATGAAAAAAATCAATGCAGGCAATTTGTTGGCGGGGGCACGCAGCAGTACGCTGATCGCAGCGCTGTTCGTGGTGCTTATCGTGTCCATCGTGCTGTTGTTCGCGAACTTCGCCTACATCAACACCCAGTCCGGCTACGATACCGTGTACATCAGTCACGCCGGTGAGCTGCGCGTACTGTCCCAGCGTATCGCCAAGGACGCCAATGAAGCGGCCGCAGGTACGGCGCCAGCTTTCGGACTGTTGCGCGAGGCGCGTAACGACTTCCAGCAGCGCTGGGGTTATCTGACCGATGGCGATGCCAGCACCGGTCTGCCGCCAGCGCCGGCCTCTGTACAGGCGCAAATGGCTGCCGTACAGAAGGACTGGGATGCGCTGCGGCAGAACACCGACGCCATTCTCGCCAGCGAGCAGACCGTATTGTCGCTGCACCAGGTAGCCGCCACCCTGGCGGAAACCATTCCGCAACTGCAGGTCGAGTACGAGGAAGTGGTCGACATCCTGCTGGAAAGTGGTGCGCCGGCGGCTCAGGTTTCCGTGGCTCAGCGCCAGTCGCTGCTGGCTGAACGTATTCTGGGTTCGGTGAACAAGGTGCTGGCCGGTGACGAAGATTCGGTACAGGCCGCCGACATGTTCGGTCGTGATGCCAGCCTCTTCGGCCGCGTGCTCAATGCCATGCTCGAAGGCAATGCCGCCATGGAGATCACCCAGGTGACCGACGAAGAGGCGCTTGAGCGTCTGGCGGAAATCTCCGAGCTGTTCGAGTTCGTCTCCGGCTCGGTGGACGAAATTCTCGAAACCTCGCCGGAACTGTTCCAGGTGCGTGAATCGGCGAACTCCATCTTCACCGTGTCGCAAACACTGCTGAGCTCCGCTTCCGACCTGGCCGCTGGCTTCGAAGACCTGGCTGACGGCCGTGCCATCAACACCCTGTTCGGCTATGTGCTGGGTGGTCTGGCACTGGGTTCGATCATTCTCATCGGTCTGGTGATGGTACGTGAAACCAACCGTCGTCTGGCCGAGACCGCCGAGAAGAACGAGCGTAACCAGGCGGCGATTCTGCGTCTGCTCGATGAAATCGCCGACCTCGCCGACGGTGACCTGACCGTGGCCGCGACGGTAACCGAAGACTTCACCGGTGCCATCGCCGACTCCATCAACTACTCCATCGACCAGCTGCGTGACCTGGTAGCCACCATCAACCTGACCGCCGTTCAGGTGGCCGGTGCGGCCCAGGAAACCCAGGCCACGGCGATGCACCTGGCCGAAGCATCCGAGCACCAGGCGCAGGAAATCGCCGGTGCCTCCGCGGCGATCAACGAAATGGCCGTGTCGATTGACCAGGTATCGGCGAACGCCTCGGAATCCTCCGCGGTAGCGGAACGTTCCGTAGCCATCGCCAACAAGGGCAACGAAGTCGTACACAACACCATCACCGGCATGGATAACATCCGTGAGCAGATCCAGGACACCTCGAAGCGAATCAAGCGCCTCGGTGAATCGTCCCAGGAGATCGGTGACATCGTTAGCCTGATTAACGACATTGCCGACCAGACCAACATCCTTGCACTGAACGCCGCGATCCAGGCGTCGATGGCCGGTGATGCCGGTCGCGGCTTCGCCGTGGTAGCGGACGAGGTACAACGCCTCGCAGAACGTTCCTCGGCGGCGACCAAGCAGATCGAGGCGCTGGTAAAAACCATTCAGACCGACACCAACGAAGCCGTTATCTCCATGGAGCAGACGACTTCCGAAGTGGTGCGCGGTGCCCGCCTGGCGCAGGACGCCGGGGTGGCCCTGGAAGAGATCGAGAAGGTATCGAAAACCCTCGCGGCCCTCATCCAGAACATTTCCAACGCCGCCCGTCAGCAGGCTTCGTCTGCGGGTCACATTTCCAACACCATGAACGTGATCCAGGAGATCACCTCGCAGACGTCCTCGGGTACCACCGCCACCGCCAAGAGCATTGGTAACCTGGCCAAGATGGCCAGTGAGATGCGCAAGTCGGTATCCGGTTTCACCCTGCCAGACGCCTGATAAAGGAGTGCGGAGGCTGGCTGCAGCCTCTGCTACACAGCCATGACCCAGGGCGAAGGTATGCAGTCAGCGGGCGTGTGGGCATTGCGCCCGGTGGCCGATATGTCGCAAGCCGATTTCCACGACTGGCAGACGCTGCTCGAGGCGCGTACCGGTGTGGTGATCAGCGAGCAGCGGCGCGCTTTTCTGCAGACCAACCTGAGTGCGCGCATGCGCGAACTGGGCGTCACGGATTACGCCAGCTACTACCAACAGGTCACCGATGGCCCACGCGGCGCAGTGGAGTGGTCGACCCTGCTGGATCGTTTGACCGTACAGGAAACCCGTTTCTTCCGGCATGGGCCTTCCTTCGAGGTGCTCGCGCAGTACCTACAGGAGCGCCTGGCGGCAGGCCTGGGCAAGCCCTGGGAATTGTGGAGCGTGGGTTGCTCCAGTGGTGAAGAGCCCTATTCGCTGGCGATTATGGCGGCTGAGGCGCTACAGGGCAGCGAGTTGCCCGAGCATTTTGCGGTAACCGGCACCGATATCAGCCAGGGCGTGCTGAGCAAGGCGCGTGAGGCCTGTTACTCGGCGCGGCGCCTGGAGCAGGTGAGTGACGAGCTGCGCGAGCGCTACTTTCTCGCGCAGGCCGATGGGCGTTTCAAGGTACTACCGAGTCTGGCCGCGCGCGTGTGCTGTGCCCGGCTCAATGTGCTGGAACTGGCCAATGCGCCAATGTGCGGCATGGATGTGATTTTCTGTCAGAACTTGCTGATCTATTTCCGCCGCTGGCGTCGCCGCGACATCCTCAATCGCCTGGCCGAGAGCCTGGCGCCGGGTGGCCTGCTGGTCGTGGGTGTGGGCGAAGTAGCCGGTTGGCAGCACCCGCAACTGGTGCCGGTGGCCGACGAGCGAGTTCTGGCGTTTACCCGCAAGGGATAAGGCCAAGTTTATGAGTGGAGTGGCTATGGGTGATCGGCATGATTATGTCGCCCTGGAGTGGGTCAAAGGCGAGATCGGGGAAACCCTGAAGCAGGCGCGTCAGGCTCTGGAGGCGTTCGTCGAGAACCCGCAGGACCCCACGCGCATGCGCTTCTGCCTGACCTATGTGCACCAGGTTCACGGCACCTTGCAGATGGTCGAGTTCTACGGCGCGGCGTTGCTCGCCGAGGAAATGGAACAGCTGGCCAAGGCGCTGATGGAAGGTCGCGTGGCCAATCAGGGAGAAGCCCTGGAAGTACTGATGCAGGCCATCCTGCAGTTGCCGGTGTACCTCGACCGCATCCAGACCGCTCGCCGCGACCTGCCCATGGTCGTGCTGCCGCTGCTCAACGACCTGCGCGCCGCCCGTGGCGAAAAGCTGCTGTCGGAAACCAGCCTGTTCTCCCCGGACATGTCCGCACGCCTGCCCGCGCTGCCGGAAGGCAGCATGGCGCGCCTGCGTACCGCCGAATTGCCGGTGCTGCTGCGCAAGCTGCGGCAGATGCTGCAGATGGCCCTGGTCGGCGTGATCCGCAATCAGGACCTGCCCACTAACCTGGGCTACATGGCGCGGGTCTTCGCGCGCCTGGAAACCCTGTGCCAGGACGCTCCGCTGGGCGGTCTGTGGCAGATCGCATCCGGTATGGTCGAAGGCCTGGCCAATGGCAGCGTGGTCAATGGCACGTCGGTGCGCACCCTGCTGCGCCAGGTCGACAAGGAACTCAAGCGCCTGGTCGAACAGGGCGCCGATGGCATCAACCAGCCCGCCCCGGATGAACTGACCAAGAATCTGCTGTTTTACGTGGCCAAGGCGCCGGCGCAGTCGCCGCGCATCCGTGCGCTGAAAGAGCAGTACCGCCTCGACGAGGCGCTGCCTGACAACGAGGTGGTGGACGAAGAGCGTGCCCGTCTAGCCGGCCCTGACCGCGACGCCATGCGTTCGGTGGTCGCCGCGCTGTGTGAAGAGCTGGTACGGGTCAAGGACAGCCTCGATCTGTTCGTGCGCAGTGATCGCAGTCAGGTCAGCGAACTGGACGCCCTGCTGGCACCGCTCAAGCAGATTGCCGATACCCTTGCCGTGCTGGGCTTCGGTCAGCCGCGCAAGGTCATCCTCGACCAAATCGACGTGGTCCACAGCCTGTCTCTCGGTCAGCGCGAGCCCAACGACGCCGTATTGATGGACGTTGCTGGTGCGCTGCTCTACGTCGAGGCGACGCTGGCCGGCATGGTCGGCCCGAGCGATGACAGCAAGAACGAGCAGAGCCATCTGCCGACCACGGACGTGGCGCAGATCCATCAGCTGGTGATCAAGGAAGCGCGCAATGGTCTGGAACAGGCCAAGGACGCGATCATCGAGTTCATCGCCTCGCAGTGGAACCACGAGCATCTGGCCCGCGTGCCCGGCCTGCTGACCCAGGTCCGTGGCGGCCTGGCGATGATTCCGCTGCAGCGTGCAGCCGACCTGCTCAACGCCTGCAATCGCTACATTCAGGAGCAACTGCTGGCACGCAAGGCCGTGCCCAACTGGCAGAGCCTGGACACCCTGGCCGATGCCATCACCAGCGTCGAGTACTACCTCGAGCGTCTGGCCGAAGATCATGGCACTCAGGGCGATCTGATTCTCGATGTCGCCGAGGAGAGCCTGGAGACCCTGGGTTACCCGCTCAAGGAAAAACCCTCGATTCTCGACCGCGTCGAATCGCAGGAAGAGAGCCTGGCACCGCTGGCTGACCCACTGCAGGAAATCGAACTGCTCAGCGCCGAGGACGAACAACTCGAAGAGCCGCTGGCCGAGATCGAGCCGCTGGCTCTCGAACCGGATGAGCCTGCCAACGATATCGTTGTGGATTTGCCGTCTCTGGACGATGAGCCCGAGTTGCCGGCTACCAGCGAGAGTGCTGACACGTTCACCTTCGAGCTGGACGAACTCGAAGAGTTGCCCGCGCTACAGAGCGAAGAGATCGTTGCCGCACCCTTGCTCGATGCCGAGCAGGAACCTGCGCTGGAGCTCGAAGAACTGAGCCTGGACCTGCAGGCCGAGACGCCGCAGTGGGACGAGCTTGAGCTGGCGGATCTGGAACTGCCGGAAGTCGAACTGCCCAGCGCCCCTGAAGTCACGCCCGAGGTCGAGACGCCGGCAGTAGAGAAACCGCTGTCGATGGCCGATGTGATGGCCGCCCCGGTGCAGGCCATCAACCCGCCTGCCGCCGATGTGCCGCCGAGCCTGCTGCCGCCGCCTGCCGATGAAGAGCCGGTGGACGAAGAGCTACTGGAAGTCTTCATCGAAGAAGCCGGCGAGGTGCTGGAAACCATTGCCGAATACCTGCCGCAGTGGCAGGCCGACCTGGACAACAAGGATGCGCTGATCGAAGTTCGCCGCGCCTTCCATACCCTCAAGGGTAGCGGTCGCATGGTGCGTGCGCTGATCATCGGCGAGTTGGCCTGGTCCATCGAGAACCTGCTCAACCGCGTGCTGGATCGCAGCATCGAGCCGAGCGCGCCGGTGCAACAGGTGGTGCTCGACGTGGTGGCGCTGATGCCGGCGCTGGTCGACGAATTCGCTGCCAAGGCGCAGCGTCAACGCGATGACGTCGACCTGTTGGCCGCTACCGCGCATGCGCTGGCAAAGGGGCTGACGCCCCCAAAATCTGAAGCCCCGGCCGCCGAGCAGGTAGCTGAGCCCGCGGGCATTGCCGAGGCTACCGCCGCCGTCGGGGAAGGTGAAAGCCTGGTCGACGAGGTCATCGATGCCGAGCCTCCAGAGGCTGAGCTCCACGATGGCGAATCCCAAGAGGAGGAGCTTCTCGATGGCGAGCCCCTCGACCCGCAGCTGCTGGAGATTTTCCGCAACGAAGCGGAAACCCATCTGGACACCCTGGTGGGCTTTCTCGCCGACTGCGCGCAGGAGCTGCCGCAACCGGTGACCGACGACCTGCAGCGCGCCTTGCACACCCTCAAGGGCAGCGCCTACATGGCCGGTATCCTGCCGGTGGCGGAAATCGCCGCCCCGCTGGAAAAGCTGGTCAAGGAATTCAAGACCAACCTGATTCAGGTGGACCTGTCCGCCGCCGAGCTGCTCAGCAGTGCCGAGGGCCTGTTCCGCGCCGGTCTCGACAATCTGGAGAGCCAACCCCTGGCGCCGATCCCCGGTGCCGAAGCGTTTCTGGCCCGCGTCCAGGCGCTGCATCAGGAACGTCTGGCCAGCGCCGAAGACGAGCGTCAGGCGCAGAGCGGCGAGACTCGCGACCCGCAACTGATTGGCATCTTCCTCGCCGAAGGCATGGACATTCTGCTCGATGCCGAGGATCTGCTGCGCAAATGGCGTGAACACCCCTCCGAGCGCCAGGAGCTGTCCGCACTGCTGGAGGAACTCACCACCCTCGGCCGTGGCGCCGAAATGGCCGAGTTGCCGCAGGTCGACGAACTGTGCGAAGCCCTGTTGGACCTGTACGGCGCGGTCGAGGAAGGCAGCCTGGCGGTGAGCGAACGCTTCTTCGACGAAGCGGAAAAGGCCCATGAAGCCCTGATCGGCATGATGGATCAGGTTGCCGCCGCCCTGCAGGTCAGCCCGCAGCCCGAGCGTGTGCAGGCGCTGCGTGATCTGCTCAGCGAAGCCATCGATCCCAATACCCTGGCCTTGCTGACGCCCGGCGCTGAGGGCATGGAGATCATCGAACTCGATCAAGCCACTGCCGAGGCGGAGCAGGCCCTGGCCGAACCGCACAGTGTCGAGCCGTTTGCCGAGGCGGAGAGCGTCGAGGACGCGGGCGAAGCGCCGCAAGCGGAAGACGAATCGGCTGCGGCCGACGCCGATCTCGATGAGGAAATGGTGGAAATCTTCCTCGAAGAGGCCGTGGATATTCTGGAAAGCGCCGCGCAGGCGCTGGAGCGCTGGCTCGGTGAGCCGGACAACACCCTGCCGCTGTCTGCGCTGCAACGCGACCTGCATACCCTCAAGGGTGGCGCGCGCATGGCGGCGATTCGTCCGATTGGCGACCTGGGGCACGAGCTGGAATCGCTCTATGAGGGGCTGGTTGATCGTCGTTACAGCCATTCCCCGGCCCTGGGTGCTCTATTGCAGCAGAGCCATGACCGTCTGGCGCAGATGCTCGATCAACTGCAGGCGCGGCAGACGCTGGCTTCTGCCGATGAGCTGATTCTGGCAATCCGTCAGTTCCGCCATGGTGGGGCGCCGCACAGTCTTTCGGCGGCCTTCGCTCACGTCGAGCCCGAGCCTGAGAGTCCACTCAGCGAGCTGCCCGAACCTGAAGTCGAGCGTATCGAGCTGCCGCCACTGGCCTTGGTCGAAGACGAGATCGTGTTCGACGAAGTCCCGGAGCCTGAAGCCCAGTTGCCCACTGTTGAGAGCGTCGAGCCGCCACTGCCGCAAGCCCTGCCGGCTGTGGACGAAACGCTGCCCGAGCCGCAGAGCATGACGCTGGCCAACTGGCACGACGAGCGCGACCCTGAGCTGGTGGAAATCTTCCTCGAAGAAGGTTTCGACATCATCGACAGTGCCGGCGCCGCCCTGCAGCGCTGGATGGCCAATGTCGACAACAGCATCGAGCTGGAAGCCCTGCAGCGTGACCTGCACACCCTCAAGGGTGGTGCGCGCATGGCGGAAATCCGTGAAATCGGCGACCTGGCGCATGAGCTGGAGTTTCTTTACGAAGACCTCGGCGCTGGCCGTCTGCGCGCCAGTCCCGAGTTGTTCGGTCTGTTGCAGGCCTGTCATGACCGTCTGGCCGAGATGCTCGATGCCGTGCGCGGCCAGCGTGTCGTGCCGCAAGGCACTGCCCTGATCGAAACCATCAAGCGCTTCCGGGCCAACCCCAACGAACAACTGAGCATACCGCAGGCGGTACAGCTCAAGGCCGTGGTCGACAGTGATGCAGCCGAAGAGGCCGACAGCGACATTCTCGATATCTTCCTCGAAGAGGGCGACGACCTGCTCGAAGCCATGGAAGCGGTCATTGGCCGCTTCGAGACGCAGCGTGATGACGTCAGTGCCATCGAAGAAATGCAGCGTATCCTGCATACCCTCAAGGGCGGCGCGCGTCTGGCCGGGCAGAGGCGTCTGGGCGATCTGAGCCATGACCTTGAGCAACACCTCACCGAGGCGCTGCAACAGGGAGCACCCTGGCCGGAAAGTCTGTTCCTCGACGTGCAGTCCGGCTTCGAAGGGTTGCAGCAGGAGCTTGACCTCCTGCGCCAGCGCTTGAGCGCCAGCCTCGCCGGTCAGGAGGAAGCGGCGCCTGTCTCCGAGGCCGACCCTGGCGCCAATACGCTCACCCCGTTGCTCAACCCGATCGTGGCCGCCAGTGATGTGCCGAGCCAGGTTCAGGCGCGCAAGGTGCTGCCGTTCGTGCAGAGTGCGCAGGAGGCTGCGCAGGAAGCCGCCGCGCGCCGTGCACCACAGGAACTGGTCAAGGTGCCGGCCGAGTTGCTCGAAGGGCTGGTCAACCTGGCGGGTGAGACCTCGATCTTCCGCGGCCGTGTCGAACAGCAGGTCAGCGACGTGAGCTTCACCCTGAGCGAGATGGAAGCGACCATCGACCGCGTTCGTGATCAGTTGCGCCGTCTCGATACCGAGACCCAGGCGCAGATTCTCAGCCGCTATCAGGCCGAGGCCGAGCGCGCCGGTTACGAAGACTTCGATCCGCTGGAAATGGACCGCCATTCGCAACTGCAGCAGCTGTCGCGCGCGCTGTTCGAATCGGCTTCCGACTTGCTCGATCTGAAGGAAACCCTGGCGGCGAAGAACCGTGACGCCGAGACCCTGCTGTTGCAGCAGGCTCGGGTCAACACCGAGCTGCAGGAAGGTCTGATGCGCACCCGCATGGTGCCGTTCGACCGTCTGGTGCCGCGCCTGCGTCGCATCGTGCGTCAGGTCGCCGGCGAGCTGGGCAAGCAGGTCGAGTTCGTCGTCGGCAACGCCGAAGGGGAAATGGATCGCACCGTGCTCGAGCGCATCGTCGCGCCGCTGGAACACATGCTGCGCAACGCCGTCGACCATGGCATCGAGCAGGCCGAGGTACGCCGCGCAGCCGGCAAGCCGGATACCGGCACCATTCGCCTCAACCTGGGGCGTGAGGGGGCCGATATCGTCCTGACCCTGGACGATGACGGCGCAGGTATTCGCCTGGATGCCGTACGCCGTAAAGCCATCGAACGTGGCCTGATGGATGCCGACAGCGACCTCAGCGATCATGAGGTGCTGCAGTTCATCCTCGAAGCCGGTTTCTCCACGGCCGAGAAGGTCACGCAGATTTCCGGGCGTGGCGTCGGCATGGATGTGGTGCACTCGGAGGTCAAGCAACTGGGCGGCTCGATGAGCATCGAGTCGAGCCTCGGCCAGGGCACGCGCTTCACCATCCGCCTGCCGTTCACCGTGTCGGTCAACCGTGCGCTGATGGTGTACTCCGGCGAAGACCTGTATGCCATTCCGTTGAACACCATCGAAGGTATCGTGCGGGTTTCGCCGTTCGAGCTGGAGGCTTATTACGCGCCCGATGCACCGCGCTTCGAGTACGCCGGCCAGACTTACGAGCTGAAGTACCTGGGCGACCTGCTGAACAACGGTCAGCAGCCCAAGCTGGTAGGCCAGAGCCTGCCGCTGCCGGTGATCCTGGTGCGCTCCAGCGAGCATGCCGTGGCGGTGCAGGTGGACAGCCTGGCCGGTTCGCGCGAGATCGTGGTGAAGAGCCTGGGCCCGCAGTTTGCCGGGGTGCACGGCATCTCCGGTGCGACCATCCTCGGTGACGGTCGCGTGGTGGTGATTCTCGACCTGCTGGCAACCATTCGTGTGCGGCATGCACATCTGCAGAGCCAGTTGACGCCGCGCCTGGCTTCGCGTCAGGCGGCTGCCAACGAGGAAGTGGAAGTCGATCGTCCGACGCTGGTCATGGTGGTGGACGACTCGGTCACCGTGCGCAAGGTCACCAGCCGCCTGCTCGAGCGTAACGGCATGAACGTAGTCACCGCCAAGGACGGGGTGGACGCCATCGCCCAGTTGCAGGAACACAAGCCCGACATCATGCTGCTGGACATCGAGATGCCGCGCATGGACGGTTTCGAAGTGGCGACCCTGGTGCGTCACGACGAGCGCCTGAAGGACCTGCCGATCATCATGATCACCTCGCGTACCGGCGAGAAGCACCGCGAGCGGGCCATGGCCATTGGCGTCAACCAGTACCTCGGCAAGCCCTATCAGGAGTCCTTGCTGCTCGACACCATTGCTCAGTTGGTCGATAGCCACCGGGTCAAACGGACATGACAGACAAATCCTCCGCGCGTATCGCAGTAATCGCCGACACATCGCTGCAGCGCCATGTGCTGCAGCAGGCTTTGGCCGGTGGCGGCTATCAGGTGGTCCTCAACAGCGACCCGGCGCGCCTCGACGAGGAAGCACTGGCAGCCTGCGAGACCGACCTGTGGCTGGTGGATCTGGCGCAGTCGGAAGATTCGCCGCTGGTCGACAGCCTGCTGGAACGCGCCAGTGCCCCAGTGCTGTTCGGCGAGGGCCACGCCCCAGAGCGTCATTCGGAAAACTATCCGCGTTGGGAGCGCAGCCTGTTCGGCAAGCTCAAGCGCCTGGTTGGCGACCCGACCCAGGCGGTCGGGCCGAGCCTCCAGGCATTGCTCGATGAGGCGCAGCGTCCGGCGCGCCTGGAACTGCCGCAGGCGTTGGCCAATACTCCGTTGAAAGCTGGCGAGCCGGCGCGCCAGGTATGGTTGCTGGCCGCCTCGCTGGGCGGCCCGGCGGCGGTCAAGGCGTTCCTCGATGCCCTGCCGGGTGGTCTGCCGATCGGCTTCATCTATGCCCAGCACATCGACGCCAGTTTCGAGGCGGCATTGCCGCAGGCAGTCGGCCGCCACAGCCAGTGGCACGTGAATACCGCGCGTCATGGCGACCCGGTGCGTTGTGGTGAGGTGGTGGTGGCGCCGATCACCCGCGAGCTGGGTTTCGCCGAAGACGGCGCGATGCAGCTTGCCGAGCGCGGCTGGCCTGAGCCGTACAGCCCCTCCATCGACCAGATGATGCTCAACCTGGCGCAGCAGTTCGGTGCCCAGTGCGGCGTGATCGCGTTCAGCGGCATGGGCAGCGATGGCAGCGCCGCCGCCGCTTACGTCAAACGCCAGGGCGGCGTGATCTGGACCCAGCGCGCCGACAGCTGTGCCAGCCCGAGCATGCCTGACAGCCTGCGTGAGGGCGGCTACAGCAGTTTCAGCGCTGACCCGCGAGAGCTGGCCGTGGCCCTGGTCAATCACCTCGCCGAACATTGCAGTTGAGGACGTTTCAATGAGCCAAGCCGTCGCCACCCAGAACAGCACCGAAGGTCTGACCGGCCTGCTGGTGCCGCTGGCCGACCGCACCCTGTTGCTGCCCAACGTGGCGGTGGCCGAGCTGATTCCCTATCGCGCCCCGCAGGTCAGCGAAGGCATGCCCGAGTGGTTTCTCGGCCAGATCGCCTGGCGTGATCTGCGCTTGCCGCTGCTTTCCTTCGAGGCTGCCAGCGGTGGTCAGGCGCAGGTCGCCAGCGGGGCCCGCGTGGCGGTGATCAACGCCCTCGGTGGCCGGCCCAAGGTCAAGTTCATCGCCCTGCTGGTGCAGGGCATTCCACGTTCGCTGAAGGTTGGCAGCGATCTGCCGGCGGCCGACGTCGAACTGGCGCCGCTGGAGCTGGGCGCAGCGCGCGTTGGTGACGACGTGGTGCGTATTCCGGATCTGGCGGCGCTGGAACAACTGCTCGCCGATGCCGGCCTGATCTGAAGTGACCAGGCGCTCAGACGAGCGCCCATGAAAAAGCCCCGGCAGTGCCGGGGCTTTTTCGTTACTGCGGTGAGCTGATCAGCGCTGCGGTTGCTGCGCTTCGGCCTTCTCTGCAGACAGGTTGTCTTCGGAGGTATGGCCGCTCCAGTAGTCGGCATTCTTGATGCCGAGCTTCTCCGGGTGGAAGACCGGATCCTTGCCTTCGTCCTGCTGCTGCTCGTAGTCCTTTAGGCACTTGTAGGCGACCTTGTGCATGAGCAGGATGGCGATGATGTTCAGCCAGGCCATCAGGCCCACACCAAGGTCACCCATATCCCAGGCGAAGGTGGCAGTGTGCACGGTGCCGTAGACGGTCGCCGCGATGATGCCGAACTTCAGCAGCAGGGTGAGAATGGGGCGATTCACCTTGCGGTTGATGTAGGCAATGTTGGTTTCGGCGATGTAGTAGTACGCCAGGATGGTGGTGAAGGCGAAGAAGAACAGGGCAATGGCGACGAAGGCGTTGCCGAAGCCGGGCATCATGTTCTCCATTGCGGTCTGAACGTAGCCCGGGCCTGCGGCGACGCCGGCAATGCCGGTGAAGATCGCGCTGCCATCAGGCGCCTGGACGTTGTACTGACCGGTGATCAGCAGCATGAACGCTGTGGCGGAGCAGACGAACAGGGTGTCGACGTAAACCGAGAAGCCCTGTACCAGGCCTTGCTTGGCCGGGTGGCTGACAGCAGCGGCGGACGAGGCGTGCGGGCCAGTGCCCTGGCCGGCTTCGTTGGAGTACACGCCACGCTTGACGCCCCACTGGATGGCCATGCCGACGATCGCGCCGAAGCCAGCTTCAAGGCCGAAGGCGCTCTTGAAGATCAGAGCGATGACGTCCGGCAGTTGGCTGATGTTCAGCAGGATGATCACCAGCGCCACCAGGATGTAGCCCAGCGCCATGAACGGCACGACTACCTGGGTGAAGTGGGCGATACGCTTGACGCCGCCGAAGATGATCAGACCGATCAGTACGGCCAGCACGGCAGCCGTCACGTTCGGATCGATACCGAAGGCGGTGTTCACGCTGGAGGCGATGGAGTTGGCCTGTACGCCCGGCAGCAGCAGGCCGCAGGCGAACACGGTGACCACGGCGAACAGCCAGGCGTACCACTTCAGACCCAGGCCCTTCTCGATGTAGAAGGCCGGGCCGCCGCGGTATTCACCGTTGAGCTTTTCCTTGTACACCTGACCGAGGGTGGATTCGACGAATGCCGAGCTGGCGCCGAGGAAGGCCACCATCCACATCCAGAACACGGCACCCGGACCACCGAAGGTGATCGCGGTGGCCACACCGGCGATGTTGCCGGTACCGACGCGACCGGCGAGGGTCATGGTCAGCGCCTGGAAGGAGGTGATGCCATGTTCATCGGTCTTGCCGGTGAACATCAGGCGAATCATTTCGTTGAAGTGGCGAACTTGGAGGAAGCGTCCGCGGAGGGAGAAGTAGAGACCAACGCCGAGACATAGATAGATCAGCGCCGGGCTCCAGACCAGACCGTTTAGGGTCGAGACCAGTTCGTTCATGCAATGCTCCTAGGCATGCGGTCGCCTTTTGAGCGGTGCCGAGGCCCGTTGTTTGTTATTGGAAGAGAACCGACGCTAAAGGGCGTCGGCCTCGGCCGTGCGCACTTCGCTGGTGAGCGGGTCGCGCGTGCGGCGCGCAGAGCATGACAAACACTGCTGGTCTTGCAATCTCTTGAGGTCACAATTTGTTACGTCCAAGCGACATTCTTATGCCTGGAGGTCGCCCCAGAGCTGTTGAGCGACAGTCAGCGCCACCACGGGTGCCGTTTCCGTGCGCAGAACGCGTGGGCCCAGGCGGGCAGGATGGAAGCCGGCGCTCGTGGCCTGGTCGACTTCGGCATCGCTCAGGCCACCTTCCGGGCCGATCAAAAAAGCCAGGGCGCGTGGCGGGGCATGGCCGACCCAGGGCTCGGCGACCGGGTGCAGCACCAGCTTCAGCTCGGCTTCGGTCTGCTGCAACCAGGCGTCCAGTTCCAGCGGTGCATGGATCACCGGCAGTACCGAGCGGCCGCACTGTTCGCAGGCGCTGATCGCCACCTGACGCCAATGCGCCATGCGCTTGTCGGCGCGCTCGTCTTTCAGGCGCACCTCGCAGCGTGTCGAGACGATCGGAGTGATTTCGCTGGCCCCCAGTTCGGTGGCCTTCTGGATCGCCCAGTCCATGCGTTCGCCGCGTGACAGGCCCTGGCCGAGGTGAATATGCAGCGGCGATTCGCTCAGGCCGGCAAAGGCTTCACGCAGCTCGACGCGCACGCTCTTCTTGCCCACCTCGATCAGCTCGCCGAGGTACTCCTGGCCGCTGCCATCGAAGAGCTGCACGGCATCGCCCACGGCATGGCGCAGCACGCGGCCGATGTAATGGGCCTGGGCCTCGGGCAGCTCGTGTTGGCCAAGGGAGAGCGGTGCATCGATAAAGAAGCGGGAGAGGCGCATGGTTTACCCACCTTGAAAAGAGGCGCGAATTCTAGCCGTAGGGTGCGCTGCGCGCACCGCCTCAGGCTCAGCCCGGATCGCGATGATCCGGGTAGTGGCGATTATCCACCGCGACGCTGACCGACTCACACGTGGCGATATCGATGCCTTCACTGGCCACCTCGGCCAGGAAGTCGATCTGCTCGGGGGTGATCACGTAAGGCGGCAGGAAATACAACACGCTGCCCAGTGGGCGCAGCAGGGCGCCACGGCCAAGGGCGTGCTGATAGACACGCAGACCGCGTCGCTCCTGCCAGGGGTAGGCCGTCTTGCTCGCCTTGTCGGCAACCATCTCGATGGCCAGGGCCATGCCGGTCTGGCGCACCTCGGCGACATGCGGATGATCCTTCAGATGTTCGGTGGCGCTGGCCATGCGTGCCGCCAGGGCCTTGTTGCGTTCGATCACATCGTCGTCACGGAAGATATCCAGGGTTGCCAGCGCGGCGGCGCAGGCCAGCGGGTTGCCGGTGTAGGTGTGCGAGTGGAGGAAGGCGCGCAGCGTGGCGTAGTCGTCATAGAAGGCGCTGTACACCTGATCGGTGGTCAGCACCGCAGCCATCGGCAGGTAACCACCGGTCAGTGCCTTGGATAGCACCAGAAAGTCCGGGGTAATGCCGGCCTGTTCGCAGGCGAACATCGTGCCGGTACGGCCGAAGCCGACGGCAATCTCGTCATGGATCAGGTGCACGCCATAGCGGTCGCAGGCCTCGCGCAGCAGCTTGAGGTAGACCGGATGATACATGCGCATGCCGCCGGCACCCTGGATAAGCGGCTCGACGATCACCGCGGCGACTTCGTGGTGATGCTCGGCCAGGGTCTGTTCCATGTGGGCGAACATGACGCGCGAATGCTCTTCCCAGCTCACGCCTTCCGGGCGCAGGTAACAGTCCGGGCTGGGCACCTTGAGGGTGTCGAGCAGCAGCGGCTTGTAGGTGTCGGTGAACAGCGACACGTCGCCCACCGACATCGCCGCGACCGTTTCACCGTGATAACTGTTGCTCAGGGTGACGAAGCGCTTCTTGTTCGCCTGGCCGTTGTTGAGCCAGTAGTGAAAGCTCATCTTCAGCGCCACCTCGATGCCCGAGGAGCCGTTGTCGGCGTAGAACACCTTGTTCAGGCCGGCCGGGGTGATCTGCACCAGACGCTCGGACAGTTCGATCACCGGCTGATGGGTGAAGCCGGCGAGCATCACGTGCTCAAGGCTGTCCAGTTGCTCGCGAATGCGCGCATTGATACGTGGGTTGGCGTGACCGAAGACGTTGACCCACCAGGAGCTGACGGCATCCAGATAACGCTTGCCGTCGAAGTCTTCCAGCCACACGCCGGACGCCTTGCGAATCGCTACCAGCGGCAGGCGCTCGTGATCCTTCATCTGGGTGCAGGGGTGCCACAACACGTCGAGATCGCGTTGCATCCAGTGATCGTTCAGGCTCATGAGCTATCTCCCAGGGTTCGGCGGCACAGCCTACCAGAAGCTGTCACCGAGTCACGGCGTTGCCGCTGGTCTGGCAGAATGTACCGCTGCTGCCGTTGCCGGGGAACTCCATGGGCGGCGCGTCATGCCAACGGGGTCGGCTTGAGGGAGGAAGCGCGAAATATCGCATTTCCTGATATTTCATAGCGAAATTTTCCGCTTTAAATCGATATATTTGCCGTTAGTCTTGCTCGGAATCTGAATTAGGAAAGCCCCCATGCAATGGCGCAACACCTCTGCTCGTTATGGTCTGGTCAGCGTGCTGCTGCACTGGCTGGTCGCGTTGGCCGTATTCGGCCTGTTCGGCCTTGGCTTCTGGATGGTGGGGCTTAGCTATTACGACCCGTGGCGGCAGAGTGCGCCTGACCTGCACAAGAGCATTGGCATCCTCCTGTTCGCCGTCATGCTCCTGCGCGTGCTGTGGCGTTTGCTCAACCCGGCGCCCGTGCCGCTTGCCAGCCATGGCAAGCTCACTCGCCAGGCCTCCAGACTGGGCCACGCCTTGCTTTATCTCGGCCTGTTTGGCGTGATGCTCTCCGGTTACCTGATTTCCACCGCCGATGGCCGTGGCATCGAGGTATTCGGGCTGTTCAGCGTGCCGGCCACCCTGAGTGGCATCCCGCAACAGGAAGACATTGCCGGCGCCATCCACGAATACCTGGCCTGGGGCCTGGTGATTTTCGCTGGCCTGCATGGCCTGGCTGCACTCAAGCATCATTTCATCGACCGCGACAGCACCCTGCTGCGGATGTTCGGGCGCTGAAGCATTTCATAACCGGGCCAAGGCCCACATAGATCGACAACCTCGCAAGGAGAACACCCCATGTTGAAGCACGCCCTCGCTGCACTGGTTCTGGGCTCCGCTCTGATTGGCGGTCAGGCCATGGCCGCCGACTACGTCATCGACAAGCAAGGCCAGCATGCCTTCGTCAACTTCAAGATCAGCCACCTGGGCTACAGCTGGCTGTACGGCACCTTCAAGGATTTCGACGGTACGTTCAGCTATGACGCTGCCAACCCCGAGGCGAGCAAGGTCAACGTGACCCTGAAGACTGCCAGCGTCGACACCAACCATGCCGAGCGTGACAAGCACCTGCGCAGTGCCGACTTCCTCAATGTCAGCAAGCACGACACCGCCACCTTCGAATCCACCTCGGTCAAGTCCACTGGCGAAGGCACTGCCGACGTCACCGGTAACCTGACTCTCAATGGCGTGACCAAGCCGGTGGTGATCGCGGCCAAGTTCATCGGCGAAGGCAAGGACCCATGGGGCGGCTACCGTGCCGGCTTCGAGGGCACCACCACCCTGAAGCTGAAGGACTTCGACATCACCAAGGATCTCGGCCCGGCTTCGGAAACCGTCGAGCTGATCATCTCGATCGAAGGCATCCGCAAGTAAGGAAAACGACCGCTCTAGCGGCCACCTGATGTGGCCGCATGTTCAGCCTGCGGCAATAACAAAAACGCCACCCCATGGGGTGGCGTTTTTGTTGGCGTGGCAGCTTACTCGTCGCGGTTGCGCGTCAGCAGGGCCGGCTTCTCGCCGCGCGGGCGAGAGTTGTTGCTCAGCTCGTCGAGTTGCTCGGCAGTGGGGAAGCGATCCAGGCGCGAGCCCTTGTGCATGATGATCGGCTGCTTTTCACGTGGGTTGCGCACGGCCGCATCGGAACGTGGCAGCTCGTCGCGGTCTAGCGAGGTGATCCGGCCGTCACTGGCAGGGCGACCGCGGCCACGATTGCCGCCGTTACGGCCCTGACCACCTTGGCCGGCCTGACCGCCACCCTGGCGACGGTTCTTGCCCGCGCCATTGCTGCCGCCGTTATTGCTGCGCGGCCCTTTGCCGTTCTGGCGTGGTTGCCCCTGCGCAGCGCCATTGGCTGGTGCGCCACCGGAGCGTCGACCACGACCCTGCTGCTTGTTCTGGTTCGGGCTGACGTAGTCGACACGGTTGCCGAAGTTGTCGATCTCGTCGTCGAGGAATTCTTCCGGATCACGATCCGGCGGCAGCGCCGGGATGGCTGCCACAGCCTGGCCCTGGCCGCCGCTACGCAGGCCTTGGCCTCTGCGGTTCTGGGCTTGTTGCGGCTTGGCTTTCTGTTCCTTGCCGCTGTCCTTGCCCTTGTCCCGGCGACCGCCGTTGTTGCGCTCGCCCTTGGGCTTGTCGCCGCCTTCGGCCTTCTGCTTTTTCTGCTGGCCTGCATTGCGCGGCTGGCGCGGTTCGCGCACTTCCGGGCGCTCCGCTTCCACGGCGTTGGCATCGAAGCCCAGCAGATCACCGTCGGGGATCTTCTGCTTGGTCATGCGTTCGATGCTTTTCAGCAGCTTCTCTTCGTCCGGGGCGACCAGCGAGATGGCCTCGCCGCTACGGCCGGCGCGACCGGTACGGCCGATGCGGTGGACGTAATCTTCCTCGACGTTGGGCAGTTCGAAGTTGACCACGTGCGGCAGTTGGTCGATATCCAGGCCGCGGGCGGCGATATCGGTGGCGACCAGGATGCGCACCTTGTTCGCCTTGAAATCGGCCAGCGCCTTGGTGCGGGCGTTCTGGCTCTTGTTGCCATGAATCGCGGCAGCCGGCAGGCCGTGTTTCTCGAGGTATTCGGCCAGACGGTTGGCGCCGTGCTTGGTGCGGGTGAATACCAGCACCTGTTCCCAGGCGCCCTGGGTGATCAGGTGAGCGAGCAGGGCGCGCTTGTGGCTGGCGGCCAGGCGGAAGACGCGTTGTTCGATACGCTCGACCGTGGTGTTCGGCGGGGTGACCTCGATGCGCTCGGGGTTGTGCAGCAACTTGCCGGCGAGGTCGGTGATGTCCTTGGAGAAGGTGGCCGAGAACAGCAGGTTCTGGCGTTTGGCTGGCAGCTTGGCCAGCACCTTCTTGACGTCGTGGATGAAGCCCATGTCGAGCATGCGGTCGGCTTCATCGAGCACGAGAATTTCCACATGCGACAGGTCGATGGCTTTCTGGTTGGCCAGATCGAGCAGGCGTCCGGGGCAGGCGACGAGCACATCGACGCCCTTGGCCAGCGCCTGAACCTGCGGGTTCATGCCAACGCCGCCGAAGATGCAGGCGCTGACGAATTTCAGGTCGCGGGCATACAGCTTGAAGCTGTCATGCACCTGGGCGGCCAGCTCGCGGGTCGGTGTCAGCACCAGTACGCGCGGTTGTTTCGGGCCGTGGCGCTGTTCGCGATCCGGGTGACCGTCCGGGAACAGGCGCTCGAGAATGGGCAGGGCGAAACCGCCCGTCTTGCCAGTACCCGTCTGGGCCGCCACCATCAGATCGCGACCTTGCAACACGGCGGGAATGGCCCGCTGTTGCACCGGAGTGGGTTGGGTGTAGCCGGCGGCTTCGACCGCACGGACTAAAGCCTCGGAGAGACCGAGGGAGGCAAAGGACATGAGCAATCCTGTACTAGTGAGGGCGTGGCCCTGGGGGTGTAGAGCCTGGCTTGAATCACGCATTGGGGGGCGTGATCCCGTCCGGTACTGCTGGCTTTAGAGCACCAGCATCCGGGCGCAAGCCTGGCGGGAAGCCCCGAGTATAACAGAGCTGAGGCCTTGCGCAGCTACCAGCCTGTCGGTTGGTTCACGGCCTGAGCCGATCGGGGTTGGCGTAGCGCCGTTGCAGTTCCGCATAGGCAGGCTCGCGTTTGAAGCGGCGCAGCTCGCGGGCGAAGTCGCTGGCCAGGCGCTCGAACGCCGGATCCTTGCGCAATGCCAGATACAGGCGGTCGCGGCCGACGGCCTTGCGGTTGTAGTCGATTTGTTCGAGCAGGCCCAGTTGTGCGCCCAGGTAGAGCCCGGCGCGACGATCGCTGACCACCAGGTCGACCCGGTGACGAATCAGTTTGCCCAGGTTGGCTTCATGGGTCGGCGCCTCCTCGCGGCTGAACAGGGTCGAGGTACGGAAGCTTTCATTGGCGTACCAATACCCGGGCGAGATGCCGACCACCAGATCGCGCAGGTCTTCCAGGCGTTCATAGGGATAGGGGCGATTGCGCGCGTGAAACAGCACGAATTCGACGTCGCTCAGTGGCTCTTCGACGAAGCGCATGCTCGCTTCACGTTCTGGCAGATGAAAAATGTCCAGAATGCCGTCGGCTAGCCCCTGCTCCAGTGCCAGCAGGCAGCGCTTCCAGGGCAGGAACTGCAGGTCGAACTCGATACCCAGGCGGCGCAGGACCTCGCGTGTGATCTCATAGTCGAGGCCGGCCGCCTGGCCATTTTCTTCATAGACATACGGCGCCCAGGCTTCCGTAACCAGGCGCAACGTTTCTCCGCGCGCGGAGAACGCGATGGAGCCTAGCAGCAAAATGGCGACGAGCTGGCGCTGGATAGATAGCATTGCGCCAGATTAGCGATTTTGCCCGCGCCCCGGAAGCCTGCTTATTGCTCAGTCCACTACCCGGTAGCAAGGCTCGTAGGCGCTGCCGCCTGGCAGCTTCATGCGATGCTGCTCGACGAACGCCTGCAGCAAGCGATCCAGCGGACGCATGATAGTGGTTTCGCCGCGGATCTCGTACGGGCCATGTTCCTCGATCAGGCGGATGCCGTTCTCCTTGACGTTGCCGGCGACGATGCCGGAAAAGGCCCGACGCAGGTTGGCGGCCAACTGATGCAATGGCTGCTCGCGGGTCAGGTTGAGGCCGGCCATGGCTTCATGGGTCGGCTCGAACGGGTGCTGGAAGCTCTCGTCGATCTTCAGCAGCCAGTTGAAGTGGAAGGCGTCGTTGCGCTCGCGGCGGAACTGACGCACGGCCTTGATGCCGATGACCATTTCGCGGGCGACTTCAGCCGGGTCGTTGACAATCATGCGGTAGCGCCGCTGCGCCGCTGCGCCGAGAGTGGCACCGATGAAATCATGCAGCTGCTGCAGGTAATTACTAGCGCTCTTCGGGCCGGTGAGAATGACTGGGAAGGGCAGGTCCTGGTTATCCGGGTGGGTGAGGATGCCCAGTAGGTAGAGGAACTCTTCGGCCGTACCCGCGCCGCCCGGGAAGATGATGATGCCGTGGCCGACGCGGACGAAGGCTTCCAGACGCTTCTCGATATCCGGCAGGATCACCAGCTCGTTGACGATCGGGTTCGGTGCCTCGGCGGCGATGATGCCCGGCTCGGTCAGGCCCAGGTAGCGGCCGGTGAGGTTGCGCTGCTTGGCATGGCTGATGGTGGCGCCCTTCATCGGCCCCTTCATCACGCCCGGGCCGCAGCCGGTGCAGATGTCCAGACCGCGCAGGCCCAGTTCGTGGCCGACCTTCTTGGTGTACTTGTATTCCTCGGTGCTGATCGAGTGGCCGCCCCAGCACACCACCATCTTCGGCTCTACGCCGCTGCGCAGGGTGTGGGCGTTGCGCAGCAGGTGGAAGACGTAGTCGGTGATGCCTTCTGAGCTGTCCAGGTCGATACGTTTGTTCTCCAGCTCGCTCTGCGTGTAGACGATGTCGCGCAGGGCGCTGAACAGCATCTCGCGGGTGCTGGCGATCATCTCGCCGTCGACGAAAGCGTCGGCCGGTGCGTTGATCAGTTCCAGGCGGATGCCGCGATCCTGCTGGTGAATCTTCACTTCGAAGTCCGGATAGGCCTCGAGGATGGTCTTGGCATTGTCGCTGTGCGAACCGGTATTGAGGATCGCCAGGGCACACTGGCGGAACAGGCGGTAGACGCTGCCCGAGCCGGTTTCGCGCAGTTGCTGCACTTCGCGCTGGGAGAGGGTTTCCAGGCTGCCCTTGGGGCTGACGGAGGCGTTGATCGTGGAGCGTTTGAGCATGAGGGGCGATCCTTCGGCGGCAAGGCGGAGTGTGACGCAGACAGGCCGTCCGTGTGGACGGCCCGGAGGGAGCTGTCAACGTGACAGTTTGAGGTTGTTCCAGATGGCCAGGCTGGGGGCGGCCAGGTTCATGCTGTAGAAGTGCAGGCCCGGCGCGCCGCCTTGCAGCAGGCGTTCGCACATCTCGGTAATCACCTGCTCGCCGAAGGCGCGAATGCTGTCGCTGTCGTCGCCGTAGGCTTCCAGCTGTTTGCGCACCCAGCGCGGGATTTCCGCGCCACAGGCGTCGGAGAAGCGCGCCAGCTTGCTGTAGTTGGTGATCGGCATGATGCCCGGCACCACTGGAATGTCCACGCCCAGCTTGCGCACGCGCTCGACGAAGTAGAAATAACTGTCGGCGTTGAAGAAGTACTGGGTGATGGCACTGTCGGCGCCGGCCTTGGCCTTGCGCACGAAGTTGGCGATGTCGTCCTCGAAGTTGCGCGCCTGCGGGTGCATCTCCGGGTAGGCGGCCACTTCGATATGGAAGTGATCACCGGTTTCAGTGCGAATGAACTCGACCAGATCGTTGGCGTAGCGCAGCTCACCGCTGGCCATGCCCATGCCGGATGGCAGGTCGCCACGCAAGGCAACAATGCGCTTGATGCCGGCATCCTTGTACAGGTTCAGAAGCTCGCGCAGCTCTGCCTTGCTGTCGCCCACGCAGGACAGGTGCGGTGCGGTGGGTACCTTGATCTCGCCATCGAGTTGCAGCACGGTGTTGACGGTGCGGTCGCGGGTCGAGCCGCCGGCGCCATAGGTGCAGGAGAAGAAATCGGGGTTGTAGGTCGCCAGCTGGCGCGCCACATCCATCAGTTTTTCATGCCCGGCTTCGGTCTTGGTGGGGAAGAATTCGAAGCTGTAGCGGCGTTCTTGGCTCATAGGGTTTCTAGCCTTGGAGACGTAGGGTGGACGGCGTTTACCCATCCACCTTGCGGGAAGTCGGCGGTGGATAAGCCAGGGGCTTATCCACCCTACGCATTAGTAGCGGTAAGCGTCCGGCTTGAACGGGCCTTCCACGGTCACGCCGATGTAGTCGGCCTGCTGCTTGGTCAGCTGGGTGACCACACCGCCGAAGCCCTTGACCATTTCCAGGGCGACTTCTTCGTCGAGCTTCTTCGGCAGCACTTCCACGGTCAGGCGCTCGGCTTTCTTCTCCGGGGAGAGGTCGGCGAACTTCTGCTCGAACAGGAAGATCTGCGCCAGTACCTGGTTGGCGAACGAGCCATCCATGATGCGGCTCGGGTGGCCGGTGGCGTTGCCCAGGTTCACCAGGCGGCCTTCGGCCAGCAGGATCAGGTAGTCGTCGTTGGCCGGATCGAAGCTGCCGGCGCCGGTGCGGTGGATCTTGTGCACCTGCGGCTTGACCTCTTCCCATGCCCAGTTCTTGCGCATGAAGGCGGTGTCGATCTCGTTGTCGAAGTGGCCGATGTTGCACACCACGGCGCGCTTCTTCAGGGCCTTGAGCATGCCCGCGTCACAGACGTTGACGTTACCGGTGGTAGTGACGATCAGGTCGATCTTGCCCAGCAGCGCCTTGTCGATGCTGGCCTCGGTGCCGTCATTGATGCCGTCGATGTACGGCGAAACCAGCTCGAAGCCGTCCATGCAGGCCTGCATGGCGCAGATCGGGTCGATCTCGGAAACCTTGACGATCATGCCTTCCTGACGCAGCGACTGCGCCGAGCCCTTGCCTACATCGCCGTAGCCGATCACCAGCGCCTGCTTGCCCGACAGCAAGTGGTCGGTGCCGCGCTTGATGGCATCGTTGAGGCTGTGACGGCAGCCGTACTTGTTGTCGTTCTTGCTCTTGGTCACGGCGTCGTTGACGTTGATCGCCGGGACTTTCAGGGTGCCGGCCTTGAGCATGTCGAGCAGGCGGTGCACACCGGTGGTGGTTTCTTCGGTGATGCCGTGGATGCGCTCGAGCATCTGCGGGTATTTCTTGTGCAGGATCTCGGTCAGGTCACCGCCGTCGTCGAGCACCATGTTGGCGTCCCACGGCTGGCCATCCTTGAGGATGGTCTGCTCGATGCACCACTCGTACTCTTCCTCGGTCTCGCCCTTCCAGGCGAACACCGGGATGCCGGCGGCGGCGATGGCGGCAGCAGCCTGATCCTGGGTGGAGAAGATGTTGCAGGAGGACCAGCGCACTTCCGCGCCCAGGGCGGTGAGCGTCTCGATGAGCACGCCGGTCTGGATGGTCATGTGAATGCAGCCGAGGATCTTCGCGCCTTTCAGTGGCTGGCTGGCGGCGTACTTGCGGCGCAGGCCCATCAGTGCCGGCATCTCGGATTCGGCGATGGTCAGTTCCTTGCGGCCCCAGTCGGCCAGGGAAATATCGGCGACCTTGTAGTCGTTGAAAGCGCTCATTAAAGCTCTCCATTCGTTGTCTGCGAATGGGCGCCGTTGATGCGTTTGGATAACGCCCCATCCGAGCCTGACAGGTCATACCTGCTGCAGCGCCCCTCGGACAGGTGGCGGGAGCGACCGGAGCGGTGCCGGTCGCGGTAAAGCTCGCCGATTATAGCGAGCCGTGTGTCTACACCCAAGGCTTTCCGTCCGGTTGCTGTCGCTTACGCTTCCCCCTGTTTCGTGCCGCACCTTGAGCCGGGGCTGATCACGTGTAGCTGAACCTGGGCTGAGCGCTGCGCGTGTTGACAGCTGTTGTGACAAGAGGTCGCTTGGCCGTACCGGGACGAGCCGCGATACTGGCGCCCCCTGGTGTCCGGAAGTTGCGTCGATGACCTCGAAGAAATCCCTGTTGCTGATCTGCGTCTGTCTGGCCCTGGCGGCCTGTGGCGGCGTCGACCCCGACTCGCCGCTGGGCAAGCGGCAGGCTGCATTCAAGGACATGCTCAAGGTCAGCGAGGATCTGGGCGGCATGTTGCGCGGTCGCATTCCATACGACGAGGCGGGTTTTATCGCCGGCGCGGCTGAGCTCGATCGCCTGGCGCACGAGCCCTGGCAGCATTTCCCGGATGTGCGCGACGACGAACGTAGCAAGGCCAACCCTGAGCTCTGGCAGCGCCAGGTGCAATTCCAGGCGATGGCTCGCGATCTGGAGCAGGCCACGGCGGCGCTGGTGCAGGCGACTACGGCGCCACCGCTGCGTCGCTCTGCGCTGGAGCCGGCGGTACGCGCCGTCGAGGACAGTTGCGAGGCCTGTCATAAGGAATTTCGCGTCTATTGATCGATGATGTCCGTCTTGCCATGGATGCCGGGTTGCGAAGGCTGTGCCTGGGCAGTGGCTTCGAGGGGCTGAAAGCTTGCGACGCCGGCCGCCATCAACTGCCGGCCCAGGTGTGCGACTTCCGGGTGGTTGAAGAACGCCAGCAACTGTTCGGCACGCTGGCGGCTGATGCCGGGGCGTTGTAGCCATTCGGCGCGACTGCGTGCCAATGTCGCCCAGTCATCGTGTTCCTGCAGGGTAAGGCCCGACGGTGCGCCGAGTGCTTGCAGCCACTGTTGCAGCGGTCGCTGTCGGGCCAGGGCGAAGGCTTGTTGCAACTGTGCGGCGCGGCGCGGGCCGATGCCTGACACCTGTTGCAGCTGTTGCGCGTCGAGTTCCAGCCAGTCGAGCAGGCCATCGATACGCTGGTTGGCCAGCAGCGTATTCCAGGTGCCCGGCCCTACGCCCGGCAGGTTCAGCCCCCGCTTGCCCGATAGCCAGTTGAGCCGGGCCTGGAATTGTTGCTCGCAGCCGGCGCTCAGGCGCCAACAACTCAGGGCGTGGTACTGCGCGGGATCGGGCGCCTGCACGGCCGCGCGTTCAGGGCTGCGCCAGATCACCTGGTCGAGGCGGGGAATGGTCAGGCCCGCCAGACGTATGGCCACCTGATCACCGGGGCGTATGTCGAGGGCTTCCCAGGCCTGCAGCGAACCCAGGGAAACCCGGCTGATCTGGCGCTCGTCGAGTTCGACTGTCTGCAAGCGCAGGATCGGCGTGATGCGGCCGCTGCGGCCGATATTGAATTGCACGGCCTGAACCACGGCCAGTGTTTGCTCCGGCGGGTATTTCCAGGCAATTGCCCAGTGCGGCGCCTCGGCTTGCCAGCGTGCGCCGGCGGGGCGCGTGCCCTGGCGCACGACCACGCCATCACTGGCGAAGGGTTGCGGCGTGGTGAACCAGCGCTGGCGCCAACGGCGCGCCTCTTCAAGGCTTTCGAGTGGCTGGGTATACGCCTGCGCATCGTCGAAGCCCAGGCGCTGCAGAGCCTGCAGGCGTTCGGGCATCTGCGCTGGGCCATTCGGCCAGTCCCAGACGAACAGGCCAATAGCCGTGGCTTCATCGGCCTGCAGCGATTGCCGCGCCATCAGTCCTGCCGCCTTGCCCCGGGCGCCAACGCCACCGTCGCGGCGCTGCACATGGCCGTCCAGGCGCCAGTAGAGTTCGCCCTGCAGCACGGCGTCGCGTGGCTCTTTCAGGCGCATGGGAATGGCCGGTAATTGCTGCGCGCGGGCTGTCCAGTCCTGGCCCTGACGGCCATCGCCCCGACTGATGGCCTGCTGCAGAACGCCAGCGCGGTAGACCAGGGTCACGGCCACGCCGTCAACCTTGGGCTGGATCCACAGGTCGTCGCGACTGGCGATCCATTCGCCCACCGCCGCTTCGTGCAGTTTGCGCAGGCCGGTCTGTGCGATGGGATGGGCGAGTTTGCCACTGCTGCCGGCCAGCGGCTCCGGCAAATGCCCGAGTGCACCGGCAAAGCATTGCTGCCAGTGTTGCAGGCGTTCGCGGGCCTGGTCGTAGAGCGTATCGGCCACCAGCGCCTGGCCGTGATTGTGATAGGCGTCGTCCCAGCGGGCGACTTGCTGGCTGAGGGCGGCGAACTCGGTTTTGGCGCGACTGTCAGGCCAGTCGGGGCAGGGGATGGCCTGGGCAGCCTGGGACAGGAGTAAGAGCAGCAAGACAGATTTCATCGCGGAGCTTCCTTGCTCAAGGTGTTCACTGAGCCTAGCAGGCCATATCGGTCTGTGCTGAGCCTGGCCGCTTCCCGCGCTGCCGAAGTCGCCTCGCTTCAGGCCAAGTGCCAGGAGCAGATGGCTGCAAGCAGGACGGTCTGGCTCAGCTAAAGCAATTGGCAGCACTGGCTGACAACGATAAGGCCAATGAAAACCGAGTTGCCGCGCGATGGTGGTTGCGAGCGTCTCAGGCTGCTACACCCAACCCGCTGGGCGCTACCAGGGAGGCACTCAAGGGTTTGACTCCGATGTTCGGCAAATAAGCCTTCCGGGCACGAAAAAGCCCCGCCAGATCGCTCTGGCGGGGCTTTCGTTTTCAGGGGCTTACAGGCCGGCGGCGGCGCGCAGGTCGGCGGCCTTGTCGGTGCGCTCCCAGGTGAAGGTGGTGAAGCTGTCTTCGCCGACGGTCTTGGACTGCGGCGTGCGGCCGAAGTGGCCGTAGGCAGCGGTGTCCTGGTACATCGGGTGCAGCAGGTCGAGCATCTTGGTGATGGCGTACGGGCGCAGGTCGAACACGTCACGCACCAGTTTGATGATCTTGTCTTCGGCGATCTTGTGGGTGCCGAAGGTATTGATCGAGATGGAGGTCGGCTGGGCCACGCCGATGGCGTAGGAAACCTGGATCTCGCAGCGCTCGGCCAGGCCGGCGGCGACGATGTTCTTGGCCACGTAACGGCCAGCGTAGGCGGCGCTGCGGTCGACCTTGGACGGGTCCTTGCCGGAGAAGGCGCCGCCGCCGTGACGGGCCATGCCACCGTAGCTGTCGACGATGATCTTGCGTCCGGTCAGGCCGCAGTCGCCCACCGGGCCACCGATGATGAACTGGCCGGTCGGGTTGATGTGGAACTGGGTATCCTTGTGCAGCAGTTCGGCCGGCAGTACGTGCTTGACGATCAGCTCCATCACGCCGTCGCGCAGGTCGTCGTACTTCACTTCCGGGTTGTGCTGAGTGGACAGCACCACCGCGTCGATGGCCGCGACCTTGCCGTTCTCGTAGCGGCATGTGACCTGGGATTTGGCATCCGGGCGCAGCCACGGCAGCAGGCCGGACTTGCGCGCTTCGGCCTGACGCTCGACCAGGCGGTGCGAGAAGCAGATCGGTGCCGGCATCAGCACGTCGGTTTCGTTGCTGGCGTAGCCGAACATCAGGCCCTGGTCGCCAGCGCCCTGATCTTCCGGCTTGGCGCGGTCGACGCCCTGGTTGATGTCCGGGGACTGCTTGCCAATGATGTTGAGCACGCCGCAGGTGGCGCCGTCGAAACCGACGTCGGAGCTGGTGTAGCCGATGTCGCAGATCACATCGCGGACGATCTGCTCCAGGTCGACCCAGGCGCTGGTGGTGACTTCACCGGCAACGATGGCCACGCCGGTCTTGACCAGGGTTTCCACGGCCACGCGGGCGTGTTTGTCCTGGGCGATGATGGCGTCGAGCACCGCATCGGAGATCTGGTCGGCGATCTTGTCCGGATGCCCCTCGGACACGGACTCGGAGGTAAACAGGGAATATTCGCTCATCTATCGGTTCCTTTCTTGCCGGAGGCTGAAGGCGCTGTGCGCATCGGGTTTGGCAAAGTGCCGTAATTGAATCTGAAAGCCGTTTTTCAGGCCTATGTACAGGCTTTCGCCGGGTGTCAGGCCGGCGGCCGTCGCCCAGCGCGCCAGGTCTTCCTGTTCGAAGCCGAGCCACAGGTCGCCGCAGGCTTCGCGCGCCCAGCTCTGGTCGTGACTGCACAGCTCGCTGAGCAGCAGGCTGCCACCTGGGGCGACCAGCCCGGCCAGCTTGCGAAAGGCCTCGGCCGGTGTGGCGAAGTGGTGCAGCACCATGTTCAGCACCACGCAGTCGGCGGGCTGCTGTTCGGCCTGCAGGGCGTCGGCCAGTTTCAGCTCGACGTTGCCCAGCCCTTCGGCGGTGCAGCGCTGGCTGGCCAGTTCGAGCATAGCCGGGCTGTTGTCCAGTGCCGTGACCTGGGCGAAACGCCGCGCCAGCTCAGGCAGGAAGGCGCCGTCGCCGGGGCCGATTTCCAGCGCCGTGGCGCCTGGCGCGAAATGCAGCGCATCGAGCAGGGCCAGCAGGCTGTCGCGGTACTGCGGCAGTCCGGCGATCAGATCCTGCTGGGCCTGGAAGCTGCTGGCCATGCGCGCGAAGAAGTCGCGGCTGACGGTGGCGCGTTGCTGATGCACGGCGGCAATACGCGTTTGCACATTGCCGGGCAATGGCAGTTCGTCGATATCGTCCAGCAGGGCGGCGTGCAAGCGGCCATTGGGCAGCGCGCGGCGGTAGAAGATCGCGTTGCCTTCACGGCGCGTGGCCACCAGGCCGGCCTGGGCCAGCACTTTGAGGTGGTGGCTCATGCCTGACTGACCAATAGCGAAGATCTGCGCCAGTTCCAGCACGCCGAACGAATCGTTGCTCAGGGTGCGCAGCACGTTCAGGCGCAGCGGATCGCCGCCGGCCTTGCACAGGGCGGTGAGCTCGTCGCAGGGGTCGAAATCCAACTGGGATGCGCGCAGGGTCATGGGGGCGCAGTCTAGTCGGTCATTTTTCATACAGCAATACCAATATCAAAAAGTTTTGATATTGGTATTGCTGGCTAGCCGGCGTTCTCGCTCAGTGCCAGAAAGGCTGCGGGTGCCGGGCTCAGGCTGGCGCCCAGGCGCCAGAGCACATGCAGGTCGCGTTCGATCTGCAGATCCTGTACCTGCAGGTGGCACAGTTCACCGCTGGCCAGTTCGCGCTCCACCACCCGCTGTGACAGCCAGGCGATGCCCTGGCCGTCTGCGAGCAGGCGCTTGAGTGCCTCGGTGCTGCCGATGGCCATGCCGGCCTGTGGTTCCAGGTCGTGGTCGCGATAGGCCTGTTCGATGCTGGCGCGTGCGCCGGAGCCTGACTCGCGCATATACAGCGGATACGCCTGCAGGTCGCTGGCTTGCAGGCGCTCGGCCCTGGCCAGCGGGTGCAGCGGCGATGCCACCGGAAGCAGGGCATCGCGCGCCAGCAGGCGATGCGCGTAGTCGGCCTGGGCGAACGAGCCTTCGACGAAGCCCAGGCTGATGCGGCCTTCGTCCAGTTGTCGGGTCACGACGTCGGTGTTGCTAACTTCCAGGCTGACGAATATCTGTGGATGCAGAGCGCGAAAGCGGGTGAGCAGGGGTGGCAGCAGGTAAGCCCCGAGCGTGGCGCTGGCACCCAGGTGCAGCTCGCCCTGTTCGAGCTGGGCAAAGTCGCGCAGGTCGCGTTCGGCGGCGCGCTCCAGGGCGAAGATGCGTCGCGCATAGTCATGCAGGCGCAGGCCGCCTTCGGTCAGTCGCACGCCGCGTGGCTGACGATCGAACAGGCGCAGGTCGAGGCTGGCTTCGAGATCGCGAATTTCCCGCGTCACGGCAGGCTGACTGATATGCAGGCGTTCGGCGCCGGCGCTGATGCTGCCGGCGTCTGCCACGGCAAGGAAGACCTTTAGATGATGAAGATTCATGACTTTGTATAAGTGAAAAGTATGGGTTGGATGCTGAATATGTATTTTTCATATGGCAAGCCAATTCTTACCCTTGCGCCATCACTCATGTCACGGGACTGCCCGACTCATGCCACGCCCCTTCAGTCGTTTACCCGAGCCGCTCGCCTTTATCCGTCACTTCACGCCCAGCTGGTTTGCCATGACCATGGGCACCGGTGTGCTGGCGCTGGTGATCGTTTATCTGCCCTGGAAGCTGCCTGGATTGCTGATGCTCGCCGAGGGTCTGTGGTTTGTCGCGGTCAGTCTGTTCGCGCTGTTCAGCCTGCTGTTTCTGCTGCGCCTGACGCTGTTTCGCGAAACCATCTGGCCGATGCTGCTGCACCCGGTGCAGTCGATGTTTCTCGGCGCGATCCCGATGGGTCTGGCGGTGCTGATCAAGGGCTTGCTGCTGTTCGGCGTGCCACGTTGGGGCGAGGGCGTCTATGCGCTGGCCCATGCGCTGTGGTGGCTGGATGCGGCGCTGGCGCTGCTTGGTGCGTTGCTGGTGCCCTATCTGATGTTCACCCGCCAGCACCATGCGCTGGAAAAACTCACCGCGGTCTGGCTGCTACCGATTGTCGCACCGGAGGTCGCCGCCAGCACGGCAGGCGCGCTGGCGCCGCATCTGGCGGCCGAGGCGGCGCAACAGTTATTGGTGGCTGGCTTCGTGCTCTGGGGATTGTCGCTGTCGCTGGCGTTCTCGCTGATCACACTGGTGCTGCTGCGCCTGGCCCTGCACAAACTGCCGGATACTGATTTTGCCGCCACCAGCTGGCTACCGCTGGGGCCGCTGGCCACCGGTTGCCTGGGGTTGCTGAGCATGGGGCAGGCGGCGCCGCTGGCCTTTGCCGGTACGCCGCTGGTGGGCGCCGCCGAGCTGGCGCGGGATCTCGGTCTGATCGGCGGCCTGGCGCTGTGGGGCGCGGGCTTGTGGTGGCTGGTGATCGCCACGCTGTTCACCCGCCACTACATTCGCGACAACATGCCGTTCAACCTCGGCTGGTGGGGGTTCACCTTCCCGCTGGGGGTATTCGCCCTGGCCACCTTCGAGCTGCAGGCGGTGACCGGGCTGAGCTTCTTCGCCTTCATCGGTCTGCTGCTGGCGGTGCAACTGGCGGCGGTGTGGTCGCTGGTGTTCAGTCGCACCCTCGCCGGTATCTGGCACGGCGAGCTGTTTCAGGCGCCCTGCCTGGGTGGGCCGGGCAGTCCTGCGATGAGCGTACTGAGCGAGCAGGCGGGTTGATTTGGTCTCTACGACCATCTGTCATTGCCCCGCGGGGGCCGGCTGGGCGAAAATAGGCGTCTTTTTCGCCCCCTTCATTCAGAAGCAGCCCCCGTAGGAGATTCAGCGATGCCCAGCCGTCGTGAGCGAGCCAATGCCATTCGTGCCCTCAGCATGGATGCTGTGCAGAAAGCCAACAGCGGCCACCCCGGTGCCCCCATGGGCATGGCGGACATCGCCGAAGTGCTGTGGCGCGATTACCTGAAGCACAACCCGCAGAATCCGAATTTCGCCGATCGTGACCGCTTCGTGCTGTCCAACGGTCACGGTTCGATGCTGATCTATTCGCTGCTGCACCTGACCGGCTACGACCTGTCCATCGATGACCTGAAGAATTTCCGTCAGCTGCACAGCAAGACCCCGGGTCACCCCGAGTACGGCTACACCCCGGGTGTGGAAACCACCACCGGCCCGCTCGGTCAGGGCATCGCCAACGCTGTCGGCTTCGCCATCGCCGAGAAGGTGCTGGGCGCGCAGTTCAACCGTGAAGGCCACAACATCGTCGACCACAACACCTATGTGTTCCTCGGCGACGGCTGCATGATGGAAGGCATTTCCCACGAAGTCTGTTCGCTGGCCGGCACCCTGGGCCTGGGCAAGCTGATCGCCTTCTACGACGACAACGGCATCTCCATCGACGGCGAGGTCGAGGGCTGGTTCACCGACGACACGCCCAAGCGCTTCGAAGCCTACGGCTGGCAGGTGATTCGCAATGTCGACGGGCATGACGCCGAAGAAATCAAGATGGCCATCGACACCGCACGCAAGAGCGTCGATCAGCCGACCCTGATTTGCTGCAAGACCACCATCGGCTTCGGTTCGCCGAACAAGCAGGGCAAGGAAGAGTGCCACGGCGCGCCGCTGGGTAATGACGAGATCGCCCTGACCCGTGCTGCGCTGAGCTGGAACCACGGCCCGTTCGAAATCCCCTCCGAAATCTACGCCGAGTGGGACGCCAAGGAAGCCGGCGCTGCCGCCGAAGCCGCCTGGAACGAAAAATTCGCCGCATACGCCGCTGCGTTCCCCGAGCTGGCTGCCGAGTTCAAGCGCCGCATTGCCGGTGAGCTGCCGGCCGATTTCGCCGAAAAGGCTGCTGCCTACATCAAGGACGTCGCCGAGAAGGGCGAGACCATCGCCAGCCGCAAGGCCAGCCAGAATGCACTGAATGCCTTCGGCCCGCTGCTGCCGGAGTTCCTCGGCGGTTCGGCCGACCTGGCCGGTTCCAACCTGACCCTGTGGAAGGGCTGCAAGGGCGTGTCCGCTGAAGACGCCGCCGGCAACTACATGTTCTACGGTGTGCGCGAGTTCGGCATGAGCGCGATCATGAACGGCATCGCCCTGCACGGCGGTTTCGTGCCTTACGGCGCGACCTTCCTGATCTTTATGGAATACGCGCGCAACGCCGTGCGCATGTCCGCGCTGATGAAGCAGCGTGTGCTCTACGTGTTCACCCACGACTCCATCGGTCTCGGCGAAGACGGCCCCACTCACCAGCCGATCGAGCAGTTGGCCAGCCTGCGTGGCACGCCGAACCTCGACACCTGGCGCCCGGCCGATGCCGTGGAATCCGCGGTGGCCTGGAAATATGCCATCGAGCGCGCCGACGGCCCCAGCGCCTTGGTGTTCAGCCGTCAGAACCTGCCGCACCAACAGCGTGATGCCCAGCAACTGGCCGACGTTGCCCGTGGTGGCTACGTGCTCAAGGACAGCGCCGGCGAGCCGGAACTGATCCTCATCGCCACCGGTTCGGAAGTCGCCCTGGCCATGCAGGCTGCCGCCAAGCTGGAAGAGCAGGGCCGCAAGGTACGCGTGGTATCCATGCCGTCGACCAGCGTGTTCGACCAGCAGGATGCTGCCTACAAGCAGGCCGTGCTGCCGCTGCAGGTAGGAGCGCGCATCGCCATCGAGGCCTCGCATGCCGACTACTGGTACAAGTACGTGGGCCTGGAAGGTCGCGTCATCGGCATGACCAGCTTTGGCGAGTCGGCCCCGGCCCCGGCGCTGTTCGAACACTTCGGTTTCACCGTCGACAACATCGTCGCCACCGCCGAAGAACTGCTGGACGCCTGAGTGACGTCGTAGGGTGGCTCGGGGCGCGTAGCTGACGCTCCCAGATACACCGCTACAACGCCCGGTGGATCGATGAAACGCGATCCACCCCAGGGTTCATACGAGACCGCCCATGTCCAATCGCCCCTTTCGTGTCGCCCTCAACGGCTATGGCCGCATTGGCCGCTGCGTGCTGCGTGCATTACATGAACGCGGCGCAGGGGCGTGTCTGGAAATCGTCGCGCTCAACGACCTGGCCGACCAGGCCAGCATCGAGTACCTGACCCGCTTCGACTCCACCCACGGGCGCTTCCCCGGCGAGGTGAAGGTCGATGGCGACTGCCTGCACGTCAATGGCGATTGCGTGAAGGTGCTGCGTCAGAGCGAGCCGGAGGCCGTCGACTGGGCGGCGCTGGACATCGATCTGTTGCTCGAATGCTCCGGCCAGTACACCACGCGTGCCGATGCTGAACGCTTCCTCGCTGCCGGTGCGCCGCGCGTGCTGCTGTCGCAGCCGATGGCCAGCGAGGCGGATATCGACGCCACCGTGGTTTACGGGGTCAATCAGGATTGCCTGGTGGGCAGCGAGCGCCTGGTGTCGAATGCGTCATGTACCACCAACTGCGGCGTACCGCTGTTGAAACTTCTCGACGAGCTGGTGGGTCTGGAATACGTCTCCATAACCACCATCCACTCGGCGATGAACGACCAGCCCGTGATCGATGCCTATCACCACGAAGACCTGCGCCGTACGCGCTCGGCCTTCCAGTCGGTGATTCCGGTGTCCACCGGGCTGGCCCGCGGTATCGAGCGCCTGCTGCCGGAGTTGACCGGGCGCATTCAGGCCAAGGCCATTCGCGTGCCGACGGTCAACGTCTCCTGCCTGGACATCACCCTGCAGACCGCGCGCGACACCAGTGCCGCCGAGATCAATCAGGTGCTGCGCCAGGCCGCCGAGCACGGCCCGCTGAAGAACCTGCTGGCTTACACCGAACTGCCGCACGCCAGCTGTGATTTCAACCACGACCCGCACTCGGCCATCGTCGACGGTAGCCAGACCCGCGTGTCCGGCCCGCGCCTGGTCAATCTGCTGGCCTGGTTCGACAACGAGTGGGGCTTCGCCAACCGCATGCTCGATGTCGCTGAACATTTTCTCGCTGTATCCACTTCCTCCGTACCACCAGCCTTTGTGAAGGACTGATCCATGACCGTTCTGAAGATGACCGACCTCGACCTCGCTGGTAAGCGCGTGTTGATCCGCGAAGACCTCAACGTCCCGGTGAAGGACGGTGTGGTCAAGAGCGATGCGCGTATCCTCGCCTCCCTGCCGACCATCAAGCTGGCGCTGGAAAAAGGCGCGGCCGTGCTGGTCTGCTCGCACCTGGGCCGCCCGGAAGAGGGCGTCTACAGCGAGGAAGACAGCCTGGCGCCGGTCGCGGCCTACCTGAGCAAGGCGCTCGGTCGTGACGTGCCGCTGGTCAAGGACTACCTCGGCGGTGTCGAGGTCAAGCCTGGCGAGCTGGTGCTGCTGGAGAACGTGCGTTTCAACAAGGGCGAAAAGAAGAACACCGATGAGCTGGCCCAGCAGTACGCCGCCCTGTGCGACGTGTTCGTGATGGACGCCTTCGGTACCGCACACCGCGCCCAGGGCTCGACCCATGGCGTGGCCAAGTTCGCCAAGGTCGCCTGCGCCGGCCCGCTGCTGGCTGCCGAACTGGACGCCCTGGGCAAGGCGCTGGACAAGCCGGCCCGGCCAATGCTGGCCATCGTCGCCGGCTCCAAGGTGTCGACCAAGCTCGACGTGCTCAACTCCCTGGCCGATATCTGCGACTCGCTGATCGTCGGTGGCGGCATCGCCAACACCTTCCTCGCCGCTGCCGGCCTGCCAGTGGGCAAGTCGTTGTACGAAGCCGATCTGGTCGACACCGCCAAGGCCATCGCGGCCAAGGTCAGCGTACCGCTGCCGGTTGACGTGGTGGTGGCCAAGGCCTTCGCCGAGGATGCCGAGGCCACCGTCAAGGCGGTCAAGGACGTGGCCGAGGACGACATGATCCTCGACATCGGCCCGCAAACCGCGGCGATGTTCGCCGAGATGCTCAAGGCCTCGCAGACCATCCTGTGGAACGGCCCGGTCGGCGTGTTCGAGTTCGACCAGTTCGGCAATGGCACCAAGGCGCTGGCCCTGGCCATCGCTGAAAGCCCGGCGTTCTCCATCGCCGGCGGTGGCGACACCCTGGCGGCCATCGACAAGTACGGCGTGGCCGAGCAGATCTCCTACATTTCTACTGGTGGCGGCGCGTTCCTCGAGTTCGTCGAAGGCAAGGTGCTGCCGGCTGTGGAAGTGCTGGAGCAGCGCGCGCAGTAACCCTCGTCGGCAGGGCTGCCAACCCCGGTCTGCTAGGGTGAAGGGCGAGCCTCTTCACCCGGGCGGATTAAACCCCGGGGCAATCGGACGGTCTGTTGTAACTGGATCAACCGATCAAGGAGTCATGCCATGGGCAAGTTTGCCGTGTTGAGCGTTATCGGATTGTTTTTGGCCGGCTGTGCCGGTGGGCGCGAAGAGGCCTGTGAGGTCTTCAGTCCGGCACAGATCGATCTGCCGACCACGCAGGACGAGCAGCGAGTGGAAGAAAATAGCGGCTCACCAACCGGCGCAGTGCCGGAGCAGCGCTGCTGACAGGGAGCGACAGATGGATATGAGGCTTATGGCCGGGCTGCTGGCAACAGCGGCCCTGGCAGGTTGCAGCAGCCAGCCGGCGGCGCCGGATCACTGGAACCGCTGGGTGTGCGACAGCCAGGCCGAAGTGCAGTGGCGCTTCGCCAATGGCGGTTTCGATCAGGTAGATGTACGCCTGGGCGGTGATGACATCGTCTATCGCCTGACGCAGGAACCGGCCGCGTCCGGTGCGCTGTACAGCGATGGCCGGTTGTCCTTCCACACCAAGGGTGAGGAAGGCCTGGTCTACTGGACGGCCAGCGATGACCTGATCGGGCGCGGCTGCAAGGCGCCGTGAGAGCCTGCCTGCGGTCTGCCATGCCTTGGCTGGCCAGAGCATAAGCAGGCGCTGAGTGACGATGAATTGAATACCTCGCCCGTGGCGAGGCGCGAAAGGACAATGCTGTCCGTCCGCGAAGCTTGAACAACGCCTGCCCCTGCGGCAGGCTTGCACAATTAACGACCTCCAAACCGGGAGACAGAAACACCATGGCACTTATCAGCATGCGCCAGATGCTCGACCACGCCGCCGAATTCGGCTACGGCGTGCCAGCCTTCAACGTCAACAACCTCGAGCAGATGCGCGCCATCATGGAAGCCGCCGACAAGACCGATTCGCCGGTCATCGTCCAGGCCTCCGCTGGTGCCCGCAAATACGCCGGTGCGCCGTTCCTGCGCCACCTGATCCTGGCTGCCATCGAAGAATTCCCGCATATCCCGGTGTGCATGCACCAGGATCACGGCACCAGCCCGGACGTCTGCCAGCGCTCGATCCAGCTGGGTTTCTCCTCGGTGATGATGGACGGCTCGCTGAAAGAAGACGGCAAGACCCCGGCCGACTACGACTACAACGTCCGCGTCACCCAGCAGACCGTGGCCTTTGCTCACGCCTGCGGCGTGTCGGTGGAAGGCGAACTGGGTTGCCTGGGCAGCCTGGAAACCGGCATGGCTGGTGAGGAAGACGGCGTTGGCGCCGAGGGCGTGCTCGATCACAGCCAACTGCTGACTGATCCGGAAGAAGCCGCTGCCTTCGTCAAGGCCACTCAGGTCGATGCCCTGGCCATCGCCATCGGCACCAGCCACGGCGCCTACAAGTTCACCAAGCCGCCAACCGGCGATGTGCTCTCCATCGAGCGCATCAAGGAAATCCACAAGCGCATCCCCAACACCCACCTGGTCATGCACGGTTCCTCCTCCGTGCCGCAGGAGTGGCTGAAGGTGATCAACGAATTCGGCGGCGACATCAAGGAAACCTACGGCGTGCCGGTCGAGGAAATCGTCGAGGGGATCAAGCACGGCGTGCGCAAGGTCAACATCGACACCGACCTGCGTCTGGCCTCCACGGGTGCGATCCGCCGCATGATGGCCGAGCACCCGAGCGAGTTCGACCCGCGCAAGTTCTTCGCCAAGACCATCGTCGCCATGCGTGACATCTGCATCGCCCGCTACGAAGCCTTCGGCACTGCCGGTAACGCCTCGAAGATCAAACCGATCTCCCTGGAGGGCATGTACCAGCGCTACGCCAGCGGCGAGCTGAACGCCAAGGTCAACTGAGCCTGACGCCAGACCCGGAGCCCCGCCTAGTGCGGGGCTTCTGCTTTTTGTCGGTGCGTTGCGCCGTGAGAGGTAAAACCCTGTAAAACTCCCGGAGCCTGAGGGCAGGCGGGGTGCGCCATAATCCGCGCACTGTCGCTCCGGGAAACTGCCACCCATGTCCAGCAAGCCACGCCTGTTGCTCGCCTTTCTTCTTGCCGTCTTGCTGGCCTCGCTGCTTGCCTCGATTTTCCAGACCCAGGCCAACCTGGCTGCGCTGCAGGCCATCGGTGCGCCGGTGCCGCTGAATGTGCGCCTTGGCACCACCGCACTCGATCTGCTCGGGTTTACCCCGACGTTCATCCTGCTCAGCGCCCTGGGCTTTGTCTTCGCCTTACCGCTGGCAGCCTGGCTGGCGCGCCGCATGCCGGCGCTGCGCTGGCTGATTTTCGTGCTGGCCGGCGCTGCGGCGATCTGGTCGGCACTGGCTCTGGCCAATAGCGTGGCGCCGATGCCGACGCTGATCGCCGCTGACCGCAGCCCGTTCGGCACGCTCGGGCTGATGGCCTGCGGCAGTGTTGGCGCACTGCTGTTTGGCCTGCTCGGGCGACGTGTGCGCTACCGGGCGCAGCCAACTTCTTCCGATTCTCTGTGACAAGGCGTTGCCCATGTTGAGAAGCACCCGCGCGCTGATGCTCTGCGCCCTGTTCGTCAGTACGCCGCTGCTGGCGCTGGATTACCGCATCGAAACCTTCAGCGAAGGGCTGGAGAATCCCTGGGCCGTGGCCTTTCTGCCCGACGGACGCAAGCTGGTTACCGAGCGCGTTGGCCGTTTGCGCATCATCGAAGCCGACGGCAGTGTCGATCCCGAGCCGGTAGCGGGCCTGCCCGAGGCGTTCATCGCCGCACAGGCTGGTCTGATGGACGTGGTGCTGGACCCGGACTACCGCGAAAACCGCTGGCTGTACCTGACCTATGCCTATGGCTCGGCTGACGCCAACAATACGCGTCTGGCGCGCGCTCGCCTGGTGGGCAACGAGCTGCAGGACGTCGAGGTGTTGTTCACCGCCGAGCCGCTCAAGGCCGGCGCTGCGCACTATGGCGGGCGTATCGCGTTTCTCGCCGACAAGACCCTGGTGCTGACGCTGGGCGACGGCTTCGACTGGCGTGAGCAGGCGCAGAATCCGGCCAATCACCTGGGCAAGATCGTGCGCCTGAATCGTGATGGCAGCGTACCGCAGGACAATCCGCTGGTAAGCCAGGAGGGCGCTGCGGCGGAGATCTACAGCCTCGGTCATCGCAACGTGCAGGGCATTTTCTATGATGCCGAACACGATCGCCTGTACAGCCACGAGCACGGCCCGCGTGGTGGCGATGAGCTCAACCTGATCGAAGCCGGCAACAACTACGGCTGGCCGCTGGCAACCTTCGGTATCGATTACACCGGTGCGCGCGTCAGCCCCTACACCGAGCTGCCGGGGCTGACCGCACCACTGCTGCACTGGACACCCTCGGTAGCGCCGTCGAGCCTGACCCTGTATCGCGGCGAGCTGTTCCCCGACTGGCAGGGTGACCTGTTCGCCGCCACCCTGGCTGAGCGTAGCGTGCGGCGTATTCGTGTGCGCGACGGCATGCTGGCCGGTGAAGAAATCCTCTTCGAGGAGCTGGGCGAGCGTATCCGCGATGTGCGCAGTGGCCCCGATGGCGCGCTCTACCTGCTCACCGACAGTCCGCAGGGGCGTCTGCTACGGGTGGTGCCCAGCGAGTAACCCGGCATCCGTTACACTGGCGCTCCTGATCAGAATGGGGTCGTAGTGGTGAAGTACCTACAGGGTTATCCGGTTGCCTTGCAGCAACAGGTTCGCCAACTCATTGCCGATGACCGCCTCGGCGACTACCTGGCACAGCGCTATCCGGGGCGACATGCGGTGCAGAGCGACAAGGCGCTGTACGGCTACGTGATGGCGCTCAAGCAGGAGCACCTGAAGAATGCGCCGGCCATCGACAAGGTGCTCTACGACAATCGCCTCGACCTCACCCACCGCGCGCTCGGTCTGCACACGGCGATTTCACGGGTGCAGGGCGGCAAGCTGAAGGCGAAGAAGGAAATTCGTGTCGCTTCGCTGTTTCGCGAGGCGGCGCCAACCTTCCTGCAGATGATCGTGGTGCATGAGCTGGCGCACCTGAAAGAGAGCGAGCACAACAAGGCCTTCTACAAGCTCTGCGAGCACATGCTGCCAGGTTATGCGCAGATCGAATTCGACCTGCGCCTGTACCTGACCTGGCGCGAGATGACCGGCGCCGGCTAACCGCGCAGGCGCACGTTGAGCTGATCGACCACCTCGGCCCAGTCGGCGTCCTCGAGGATTTTCTCGCGCAGGAAGGCCGCCTGCGCCGGGGTCCAGAACGCCGCATCGGCCAGTTTGCGAGTATCTGGCAGCGGTGCATGGGTTTTGATGAAGGCTTCGATGCCGGCCTCGTCATGAGCCAGGCCGAGTTGCTTGAACAGCGTTGCTAGGTCGTGAACGGGCGGTTCCATGGGAAGCTCCTGATGGGTTTGTCATGGGTATCTACCCAAGCATAGCCCGGATAGTTCCCGTTTACTCGACGCTGAGCACCTCGAAGGATTGCGCACCGCCAGCCATGGACAGGCTGATTTCATCGCCTGGCCCCTTGCCCAGCAGGGCGCGGCCCAGTGGCGCGGTACTGCCGAGCACCTGAATCGAGTGACCGGCCTGCTGCAGCTTCATGCTCGCGCCCTGTGGGCCGAGAAACAGCCAGCGTCGCTGCTCCTGGGCGTCGACCAGCTCTATCAGGGCACCCAGCTCGATGCCCTGAGTCTCGTCGAACGGACGCGGGCGCAACTGGCGCCAGGTGATCAGCGTCTGCCGCAGCTCTTCGACGCGACGCGCCTGACCGCTGGCCAGATAGGCCGCTTCCAGCCCCAGGGTGTCGTACTTGTTTTCGGCGACGTTCTCTTCGTGTGTCGCCGCTTCATGGGCGGTGGCGGCGGCGAGGGTGGCCTGCTCGAGATCGCTCTGCAGATGGCTGAGTACGTCTTGCCGCAGCAGGTTCTTGTCCATGGTGTGCTATCGGGTTCGAGTGGATGAAGAGATGACGGCCTGACGCCGATAGGGTAGGGCTTCCAAGGCGGCCTTGTGTAGGAGCCCCGCCCCGGGGCGAAGCTTGCAAGTGCGCGCTGCCCTGATTCGCGGCGGGCGCCGCTCCTACGCATTCGCTGCGTTGATACTTAACTGACGGGCACTAGGCTGCGGCCCCTGTTCAAAGGTATTGGGTGGCCAGTTGCACGCGATTACGTCCTTCAGCCTTGGCCCGGTACATGGCAGCGTCGGCCGAACGAATCAGGCGGGTGGCATCGTCGTCACCCTGGCTCAGGGCGATACCGATGCTGGCGCCCACCCGCACGCTACGATCTTCCAGATGCATCGGCGTGTCCAGCCCTTCCAGCAGGCGCCTGGCCAGATACTGGGCATCGTCTGCCGATTGCACGTTCTCGCAGACCACCACGAACTCGTCGCCACCCAGGCGCGCCGGCAGGTCGCCATCGCGGATGTACTGGCGCAGACGCTGGGCGATCTCGGTCAGCACCTGGTCGCCAAAGCCATGGCCATGCCGGTCGTTGATCGGCTTGAAACCGTCCAGGTCGATCAGCATCAGCGCGAGCAGTTCGTGGCGCCGCTGGCTGCGCGCCAGTGCCTGCTCCAGGTGTTGCTGCAGGGCGGTGCGGTTGGCCAGGCCGGTCAGTGGGTCCTGCAGGGCCAGCTCACTGAGGCGCTGATTGGCCTGTTCCAGGGCCTGGGTGCGTTCGGTGACGCGCTTGGCGAGGATCTGCTCGTTGAGCTGTAGCGCGGCTTCGCGTTGGCGCTTGAGCTCGTTGAAGCGTGCCGCCAGGGCGAAGGACAGCAGGATCATTTCCAGCCCCGAGCCGATCTGCATGGCGTACAGGGTGAGGAAGTTCGACGGGATCAGGGCGAAGTTGCGCAGTGCCAGCAGCACCGCTCCGCTGAGCAGCGTCAGCCAGGCCAGGGCGAACAGGCGTGCGCCAGGCACCCGGTAGCCAACGCAGACGAAACTGGTCAGCAGCAGGGTCAGGGTGGCGATCAGGCCGGTCAGCGACATCAGCTGCAGCGCGCGCTGCAGTGGCAGCAGCACACTGGCCAAGACGGCTGCACCGATGGCGATGGACAGCATCAGCAGGCCCTTGTCCCAGCGTGGCAGCCACTGGCGGGTATCGAGAAAGCTGCGGGCGAATACCACCGACAGCAACGCGGCTGCCACCAGGCTGACCGGCAGGATGCGGTTGCTCCAGGGCGCGCCTTCAGACCACAGGTATTGCGCGCCGAGGCCATTGAGTGACAGCACGCTGAGGGCAAAGGCGCACATGAACAGCACGTAGTTGAGGAAAGGTCGCTCGCGCAGGGCGAGAAACAGCAGCAGGTTGTACAGCCCCAGGGCGATCAGCACGCCGAAGTAGATGGCATGCGCCAGGTAGCCGTTCTGGCTGTGCTGCTCGAAATCGCGCAAGGACATCAGCGCGCCGCTGAGGGTCATGCTGCCGCGCGAGTCGACACGCAGGTACAGCGTGCGCTGCTCGCCAGGTTGCAGGCTGATCTCGAAGACCGGGTTGCGGTGGCCAATGGCGCGCTCGCGGTAAGGCACGGTATCGCCACTGCGCGCTTCGCGTACGGTGCCGGCAGCCACATCGTAGAGGCGTACTTCATCCAGCGAGGCGTAGTTCAGCTCCAGGCGCCAGTACAGGGGCACCTGGGCGATTGACTGCAATTCCAGGCGTAGCCATACCACGCCGTCTACGTAACCAAAACCCAGGCCATCACGTGCATGAGCAGGCAGGAAGGAGGCTGTGTCAGCCTGCACCTCGGCGAGGCTCATGGCGGCCTGGGGATCTTCCAGGTAGCTGGCCACATCCTGCAGGTCGATGGGCGGCGTATTCTCGTCCAGCCGGGTCAGGGCATGCGCTTCAGGCAGCAGCAGGCACAGGGTCAGGAACAACCACAGCAGGGGAATGCGTGCAGTTGAGTGGGCTGCAGACATCGCTTGAGGCCGAGAGTATGGGGGGTGACTTGAATACTGGCAGAAAGATGGCGCTTGTCGCTAGCCGGTGGCAAAAAATCCAGGGTCTCGGATAAATGGCGCCGTTTTACGGCTCCCTGCGCCGTCCGGAATCTTTTCCCAGGTGCGCCGCCAGGGTGCGCAGGGGAGCGAGTTGACGGCAGATCAGCGCCAGTTGCGTCTGCACCAGACGCTGGCGTTCGTCGGTGTCATCGGCGATCTGTTCCAGGCGTTGCGCCAGTGCCTGTTCTTCATCGCTGTGGATGGCCAGAGGCTGCTCGCCGCGCAGGCCGCTGGCAATTTCATCGAGGCTGCTCGCCAGCGCTTCGGCCTGTTCCAGCAATTGTGCCTGGGCTGCCTGCGGCAACTGTTCGCCACGGTGAGCGCCAAGTCCGGAAAGGTAGCTGAGCAGGGTGTGCGACAGTACCAGGAAGCGAAAGCCGAGGTCGGCATCCTTACGGAAGTGGCCCGGCTCCATCAGCATGTTGCCGAGGGTGGTGGACAGCGCCGCATCGGCGTTGTGCGCGTTGCGCCGGGCCAGGCGGTAACCGAGGTCGTCACGCTTGCCGTGGGCGTACTGGGCGATGATCTGCCGCAGGTAGGCGCTGTTGCAGCTCAGGGTGCTGGCGAGCATGTGCCCCAGGCGTCGACCCTGCCAGTCCGGCAGGATCAGGAACACCGCCAGCCCGGCGATCATGCCGCCGAGCAGGGTGTCGACCAGGCGCGGCAGGAACAGGCCGTAGCCATTGCCGATCTGGTTGAAGCAGAACAGCACCAGCAGGGTGATCGCTGCCGTGGCCAGGGTGTAGCGCGTGCTGCGCGTGGCGAAGAAGGCGACCCCGGCGACCACGGCGAACAGCGCCTGGATACGCGGATCGGGAAACAGGTCGAACAGTGCCCAACCGAGGCCCAGGCCGAGCAGGGTGCCGGCGATGCGCTGCACCAGTTTCAGGCGCGTGGCGCCGTAGTTCGGTTGGCAGACGAACAGCGTGGTGAGCAGAATCCAGTAACCCTGGGTCGGGTGAATCAGGTGCAGCAGGCCGTAGCCGGCGGCCAGGGCGATGGCCAGGCGCAGGGCATGGCGAAACAGCAGCGAGGTCGGTGTCAGTTGCTGGCCGATCCGCTCGATGACCTCGCGCAACGAATGCGGTTCGCGATCGAGCAGGCTGTTGTCCTGTTCATCGGCCAGGGCATCGGGGTTACTGGCGTTGCTCAGCAGTTGATCGAGGCTGGCCAGGTTGCCGGCCAGTGCACCGAGCGAGCGCAGCAGGCGGCGCCAGGCCGGGTTGCTCTGCAGGTGCAGGTGGTCGAGCGAGGCATGCAGGTCTTCCAGCGCCTGGCTGCACAGTTCGCGGTACTCGAACGGCTGACGCAACTCGATGGCGCTGCCCAGACGCTGGCAGGCTTCGCCGTGCAGGCGCAGCAGGCGCTGGCAGCGAAACAACACGTCGCTGTGAAAGAAGGCTTCGGCCAGTTCGTTATAGGGATAGTGCGAGGAGCTGGCGCGCTCGTGGATGTCCTGGGCGAGGAAATACAGCTTCAGGTAGCGATTGACCTTGGGCCCGGGGCGACCATTGCCGACCCGGTGCAGGATGATCTCCTTGGCCGCATTGAGCGCCGACACCACGCGCCCGTTCTGCTGCGCCAACTCCAGCCGGCGCTGCTCGACATCCAGCTGGCGCACCGGCTCGAACAGTGCAGCCTTGAGCTTGAGGTACTTGCCCAGTTCGCGAAACAGCCGGGCCAGGCTCTGCTGCACTGGCTGATGGGCGAACAGGCCATGCCAGATCACCGACAGCAGGCCGTACCAGGCGGCGCCGGCCACCAGCAGCAGCGGCTCCAGCCACAGACCGGCAACACCGCCGCGCTGTTCGACGCCGATCATGCTGTACACGGCGAGGATCAGGGTGCCGGAGCCAAGGGTGGCAAAGCGTTCGCCCAGGGCGCCGAGCAGGGTCAGGCAGAACGCCGACAGCGCCAGGGCGATGACGAACAGCCAGGGATAGGGAAAGAGAAATTCCACCGCATAGGCCGCCGCACTGAAGCAGGCCAGGGTGACCAGCACCGCGCCGAGGCGACCTTGCCAGCTGTCGTCGGTCTCGGTCAGAGCGCTGGCGATGATGCCGAGAAACAGCGGGATCAGAGCGTGAGTCCAGCCCTGCCACCCGCACAGCGCCAGGGCGCCTGCCAGGGCGATGAACACCCGCAGGCTGGTGCTGAACTTGTCCAGCGCCCAGAGGCGCCGCAGTGATTGACGAAGACGAGGGCGGGGCATGCGAGATCTGATTCGAGGTGATGCGTGCAGACTACCGGAACTTTGCGCTCACTGGGTATGCGCTGAGGTTACGCTGGCGCTAGGGTCTGTTGCCGTTTCGCGCTAACCAATTGATTTATAAGAGCAAGCTCGTATCGTTGAAGCTCTAACCCGACATCGATACGAGCTTGCAATGCCCCGATTACTACTCAACGACGAGCATTGGTCGAAGCTGCGGGAAATTCTCCTGCACAAGGCCATCTACAACAAGCGTGATCTACGAATGACCGTGGAGGGCATGCTGTACCGCATGCGCACGGGATGTCCCTGGAGAGACCTGCCCAAGGAGTTTGGTAACTGGAATAAGGTCTACAAACGCTTCAACGCATGGTCTGCTGCCGGCAAATGGTTCAAGGTCTTCAAGATGCTGGTGGAGGAGCCCGACATGGAGTGGGTGTTCATTGATGGCAGCTATGCCAAGGCTCACCAGCACAGCGCAGGTGCTGCCAGCGCAAACGATGAAGCTATAGGGAAAAGCCGAGCCGGCAATACCAGCAAGATTCATCTGGCGGTGGACGCCCATGGCTTGCCCATCGAGTTTGAAATCACGGGAGGCCAAATCAATGACTGCACTCAGGCACCCGCATTGATTTCCAAGCTCCCAGCGGCAGAAACCATCGTTGCGGATAAGGGCTATGACAGCGAGAGAATCCGAGAGCAAGTTGAGCGACAAGGGGCCAAGGCCGTGATCCCGAGGAAGCGTAACTCTGTGAAAGGCAACGCGAATCTGGACAGAGGTCTGTACCGCAATCGCCACCTGGTGGAAAACGCTTTCGCCCGGCTGAAGCACTACCGGGCGGTGGCCTCTCGATTCGACAAGCTCAAGAGAAATTACGAGAGCGTGGTGGCCATGGCCTGCGCCTTCCTATGGTTGCCCATGTAAAACGGCAACAGGCCCTAGCAGGTTGTTGAAAAACTATCTGCGTTGCCACTGCTGCGTTAAAAACAGGCTCGTGCGCGAGTCCGATCAAAATGCTCATTTACAGCTCGTAAAGTCGAGCGCGACTCCGACCGTTTTTCGCCTATTTTTGCCTTGCATTGGCTGCCTCGCCTACGTTTTTCAACGGCCTGCTAGACATACTGTGCGGCGGCATAACCCGAGGCCCAGGCCCACTGGAAGTTGAAACCGCCAAGGTGGCCGGTAACATCCAGCACTTCGCCAATGAAATACAGGCCCGGCACCTTGAGCGATTCCAGGGTCTTGGATGACACCTCGTCGGTGTTCACGCCGCCCAGGGTCACCTCGGCGGTACGGTAGCCCTCGGTGCCGGCCGGTACCAGTTGCCAGTCGGAGAGCCTTTCGGCAATCGCCTTCAGCTCGCCAGCGGTGTACTGCTTCATCGGTTTGTTGGTGAACCAGCTGTCCACCAGCAGCGTTGCCATCTTCTTGGTGAACAACTCGGCCAGCAGGGTTTTCAGCTCGCTGTTGCCACGTTCGCGCTGCTGCGTGGCCAGCCACTCGGGCAGGTCGATATGCGGCAGCAAGTCGATGTGCAGGGTGTCACCTGGCTGCCAGTAGGATGAAATCTGCAGAATCGCCGGACCGGACAGGCCACGATGGGTGAACAGGATGTTCTCGACGAAGCTCTGGCCGTTGCAGCTCACCCGGCAGTCTTCCACCGAAGTGCCGGAAAGCTCCGTGCACAACGCCTTGAGCTGCGGTTCGGTGATGGTGAAGGGTACCAGCCCGGCGCGAGTCGGCAGCAGTTCGTGACCGAACTGCCTGGCCACCTGATAGCCGAAGCCGGTGGCGCCGAGGGTTGGAATCGACAACCCGCCGGTGGCGATCACCAGGGATTGGCAAGCCACCTCGCCAAGATCGCTGTGCAGCAGGAAGCCGCCTTCGCGTTTCTCGATACGCTGCACCGCCGTGTTCAGGCGAATCTCCGCACCCGACTCGGCACACTCGGCCAGCAGCAACTCGAGGATGTCGCTGGACTTGTTATCACAGAACAGCTGGCCGAGTTTCTTCTCGTGGTAGGGCACGCCGTGCTTGGCCACCAGGCCGATGAAGTCCCATTGAGTGAAGCGCGCCAGGGCAGACTTGCAGAAGTGCGGGTTACCGGAGAGGAAATTACCCGGCTCGCAGTACAGGTTGGTGAAGTTGCAGCGGCCACCACCGGACATCAGAATCTTCTTGCCGGCCTTGTTGGCGTGGTCGAGCACCAGCACCCGACGGCCACGAGCGGCGGCGGTGGCAGCGCACATGAGGCCGGCGGCGCCTGCGCCGATGATCAGTACGTCGGTTTGCAACACGAGAGGTCCCCGGGTGGTTCATTGCCGCACAAAGGCTGCGTGAAAATCCTGCAAGTTTACCCGAAGCCGCTCTGTACAAGCGGTTCTGTCGGCATGCGGCTGGCACCAGTGGCATGCTCCGGTGGCTGTCTCGAATTTGAGACAGTGACGAGTGGCCCTGCGCCTGCTATCACTAGAACGAAGATTTCGGATGGATTGCCACCCATGCCTGCAGTACGCGTCTGGCTATTGCTCCTCCTGCTGTCGCCTGCGCTGGCTTCGGCCGAACTGCTGCGTCTGGTGGCCAATCCCTGGCCGCCTTTCAATGACCAGGAACTTCCCGGCAAGGGGCTGGCCAGTGACCTGGTGGAACAGGCGCTCAAGCGCGCGGGCTACAGCACCAGTTATGTGGAAGTGCCCTGGGAGCGAGCGGTATTGGGGCTCAAGCGCGGCGACTACGACGTGCTGATCAACGCCTGGTACAGCGCCGAGCGCACCGAGTACGGCTATTTTTCCCAGCCCTATCTGGTCAATCGCATCCGCCTGATGCAGCGCAAGGGCGGTTCGATTCGCTTCGAAAACCTGGCCGATCTCTACCCGTACAGCATCGCGGTGATTCGCGGCTATGCCTATTCCAAGAAGTTCGACAGCGACCCGCGCCTGCTCAAGGTCGGTGTCGGCAGCTTCGAGATTGCCGCGCGCATGTTGCACGCCGGGCGAGTGCAGCTCGCGCTGGAAGACGAGTTGGTGGCGCGTCATGTTCTTGCGCGAGAGTTGAGCTCCATTCGCGATGAGCTGGAGTTCTTACCTTTGCCGCTGAGCGAGAATGGCCTGCACATACTGGTGAGGCGCAGCCATCCCTATTTTCGCGAGATCGCCAGACGCTTCGATGCAGCGATTCAGGCGATGAGAAACGATGGCAGCTATGCCGCGACGCTGCAGCGGCACGCTCCCTGATCAGGCCAGGACAGTACGCGCGCGGCCCTGCTGCTTGGCCCGATACAGGCGAATGTCGGCTTCGTGCAGCAGGCTCTCCAGGTCTTCCGGCTCGCCCTGATGCAGCCCGGCGCTGAACGATAGCGCGGGCGCGCCGACGGCGTAATGCAGGCCGGCGCACTGTCGGCGCAGTTTATCCAGTGCCTGAGCCACATGATCCGCGCCATGCAGGGTCAGCAGGGCAAATTCCTCTCCGCCCAGGCGACCCAGCAGCATGTCGGGGAAGGCATTGCTCATCGCCCGCGCGAACACCACCAGGGCGCTGTCGCCGCTGGCATGGCCGAAGCCATCGTTGATTTGCTTGAAGTGATCGAGGTCGAGCATCGCCACGCTGACTTCGCGATTTTCGCGTTGCGCCTGCTGCAGCAGCTGCATGCCCTGTTCGTAGAAGGCGCGGCGATTGTTCAGGCCGGTCAGGGCATCGAACTGTGCGGCCTTTTTCAGGGCGCGCAACAGGTCGCGGCGCTCCAGGGTCGACATCACCCGGCAATTCAGCTCTTCCGGGCAGAAGGGCTTGCGCAGGAAATCGTCGGCGCCATGCTTGATGAACTGGGCGCTGAGCGAGCCTTTGGGGTCGGCGGAAACGCCAATGATGATCAGGTCATTGAGGCGCAGCTTCTGGCGCAGCAGCTTGACCAGCTCGAAGCCGCTGACGCCCGGCATGGCATGGTCGAGGACCAGCAGGTCGAGGTCGGGGTGCTCGTTCAGCTGGCGCAGAGTCTCCTTGCCGTCGCTGGCTTCGATGATCTGGTAGTGGTGCGCTTCGAGAATGTGGCGGATGTAATGGCGCTGCGCTGCAGAGTCGTCGGCGATGAGAATCTTGATATGGCTGTTGTGATCGAGCCGGTGCAGCAGGCGGAAGGCGTACTCGTAGGAGTGCTGGCTTTCCTTGAGCACGTAGTCGACCACGCCTTTCATCAGCAGGTCGTCGCGCCGCTGCTCGTTGTAGCTGCCACTGAGCACGATGCAGGGCAGGTGGTAGCGCATCACCAGATCGACGCTTTCGCCGTCCGGTGCGTCCGGCAGGTGCAGGTCGACGATGGCGGCGAAGAACAGCGAAGCGGAGGTCTCCAGCATGACCTCCGCTTCTGCCAGTGAGGCACAGAAGATCGGCTCCAGATCGGTTTCCTGACGGAACAGATGCTCGAGGATCTTCAGTACCAGTGGGCTGTCTTCAATGACCAGAATATTGCGCATGGGTAACTCCGGCCCAGGCCGTTTGATTCTTTATATCAGCCTTACAATAGACGCACACGCAGCGTTCTACCCTTGATCTTGCCTTCAGTGAGGCGCTTGAGCGCCTGGCGGGCGACGTCGCGTTCGACGGCGACATAGGCCTGGTAGTCGAACAGGGTGATTTTGCCGACCTGATCGCCGGAAATGCCCGCGTCGCCGGTCAGGGCGCCGAGGATATCGCCGGGGCGCAGTTTATCCTTGCGTCCGGCACCGATGCACAGCGTGTGCATGGGTGGCAGCAGCGGCTCGCCCGCTGACCTGGCAGCAGGCAGCGGATACCAGGCCAGTGTCTTGCCCTGCAGGGTTTCGATGGTCTGGGCACGGCTGGCTTCGGCCGGCGCCACCAGGCTCAGGGCCAGGCCCTTCTCGCCGGCGCGACCACTGCGGCCGATACGGTGGATATGCACTTCGGCATCGCGCGACAGTTCGACGTTGATCACCATTTCCAGACCCGCAATATCCAGACCGCGCGCGGCGACATCGGTGGCCACCAGAACACTCAGGCTACGATTGGCGAACAATGCCAGCACCTGATCACGTTCGCGTTGCTCCAGGTCACCATGCAGGGCCGCGGCGGAAATTTTCTCGGCCTCCAGTTGTGCGGCCAGTTCGTCGCATTGCTGGCGGGTGGCACAAAAGGCAACCGCCGGTTGCTTGCGAAAATGCCGCAGCAGGGTGCTGACGGCCTCCAGACGCTGGCTCGGCGCTATTTCGTAGAAGCGCTGCTCGATCTGCCCGTCGTCGTGCTGCGCCTCCACTTCGATACGCTCGGGGCTGCGCAGGAAGCGCGCGGCGAGCTGCTCGATGGCGGGTGGGTAGGTGGCCGAGAACAGCAACGTCTGGCGGCGTGCCGGGGTCTGCTCGATGATGTCGGCGATGCTGTCGATAAAACCCATGTCGAGCATGCGGTCGGCTTCGTCGAGTACCAGGGTGTTGAGGCCATCGACCTTCAGCGTGCCCTTGCGCAGGTGTTCCTGCACCCGCCCCGGCGTGCCGACGATGACATGGGCACCGTGTTCCAGCGAGCCGATCTGCGGGCCGAACGGTACGCCACCGCAGAGCGTGAGCACCTTGACGTTATCGGTGGCGCGGGCCAGGCGGCGAATTTCCTTGGCCACCTGGTCGGCCAGTTCGCGGGTCGGGCACAGCACCAGCGCCTGGCAGCCGAAGTAACGCGGGTTGAGCGGGTGCAGCAGGCCAATGCCGAAGGCCGCGGTCTTGCCACTGCCGGTCTTGGCCTGGGCAATGAGGTCGCGACCCTTGAGGATCAGCGGCAGGCTGGCAGCCTGGATCGGCGTCATTTCGGCATAGCCGATGGCGGCAAGGTTGGCCTGCATGGCGGCAGAGATTGGCAGGCTGGCGAAGGCGGTAGCGGTCACGGCAAGTGCTCGGGGGTGGCGAAACAGGGCGGCAGTGTAGCAGGCCCGCTCATTCGTCCGCTGAAACCTCGATGTTGCGCCGACCACGGCCATCCTGCCCATCCAGTTGCAGGAAGATCGCGGCGGCCAGCATCGACAGCACACCCACGCACAGGTAGGTGGCCTGGAACGCCTGCAGCACCTGCCCGCTGTCGCCCAGTTCACGGCTGAAGCCGCTGAGCAGCGCCGCCGCCGAGGCCACGCCAAGGCCCATCGCCAACTGCACCACCACCGACAGCAGGCTGTTGCCGCTGCTGGCTTCGCGGTCATCCAGATCGATCAGGGTCACGGTGTTCATCGCGGTGAACTGCAGCGAGTTGCAGGCGCCGATCAGGCTGAGCTGGATGATCAGTTGCAGCGTCGAGGTGTCGCCGTCGACCAGGGCCAGGCTGGCGATCAGGGCGCCGAGCAGCAGGGTATTGCCGGTCAGGATATTGCGGTAGCCAAGGCGTTCGATCAGCGGCCTGGCCAGCGGTTTGGCCGCCATGGCGGCCAGTGCCAGAGGGATCAGGCTCATGCCGGCCTGGGCGGGCGAATAGCCCATCGCCAGTTGCAGCAGTAGCGGCGTGAGAAAGGGCAGTGCGCCGCTGCCAAGGCGAGCGAAGAGGTTGCCGATGATGCCCACGGCGAAGCTGCGGGTGTGGAACAGCGACGGGGCGAACAAGGGGTGCTCGATGCGCCCGGCGCGCAGCCAGTAAGCGGCCAGGCAGGCCATGCCGCCGAGCAACAGCAGCACCACGCGCATGGTCGGCAGGTGCAGCTCACCGAGCCCTTCGAGGGCCACGGTGATCAGCAGCATGGCGGCGCCGAACAGCAGGAACCCGACGCTGTCGAAACGGCTGCGTTCCGGCCCGCGCAGATCCGGCATATGCCGATGTACCGCCCAGCAGCCGAGCAGCCCCACCGGCAGGTTGATCAGGAAGATCCAGTGCCAACTGGCCACTTCCACCAGCCAGCCGCCCAGGCTCGGGCCGATCAGCGGGCCGAGCAGGCCGGGCAGGGTGATGAAGCTCATGATCCGCACCAGCTCCGAACGCGGATAGGCGCGCAGCACCACCAGGCGCCCGACCGGCATCATCAGTGCGCCGCCGAGGCCTTGGATGACCCGTGCGCCAATCAGCATGCTCAGCGACTCCGCCAGTGCGCAGAGCAGCGAGCCGAGGCTGAACAGGGCGATGGCGCCGAAGAAGATGCGCCGCGTGCCGAAGCGGTCGGCAATCCAGCCCGAGGCGGGAATCAGCAGGGCCACCGTGAGCATGTAGGCAATCACCACCGACTGCATGCGCAGCGGGTCTTCGTTGAGATCGCCGGCCATGGCCGGCAGCGCGGTGTTGAGGATGGTGCCGTCCAGCGTCTGCATGAAGAAGGCGATGGCGACGATCCAGGGCAGCAGGCGGGCGGTGCGTGGGTCGAGCGACGGGAGGCTGGTCTGCATGCGGCGTCCGGCAGTGGTTAGCGGCGATAACCTGTACGCCATTATCGCTGGCTATGCCCTCGTTCGGCGGCAGCGCCGTAAATAAATTCACAACGCCACGCAGGCGTCGAACCGGCTGGCACCGGCAGAAGCCTGGCTGGAGCAGCAAGCCTGGTGTTATCTGCGTAATGGGCGGGCGTCGGCGCTGTAAAAGGGCGAATGAACACGCGCCTGCAGAGACTGGGCGTATTCACTCGCGAGGGGGGAGCGCAACTGCTCGGTTGTGATCAGGCCACAGACACTGACCGCTGAGCTTGCCCGCGCGCCGGCCGCTCACCGGCGACAAAATAGGGTGCGTTACTGCGCGGCAGCGGCTGGCGTCCGCGAATGCGGTCGGCGATCTTCTCCGCCATCATGATGGTGGTGGCGTTGAGGTTGCCGGTGATGATCTCCGGCATGATCGACGCATCCACCACGCGCAGCCCCTGCAGGCCATGCACGCGGCCCTGGCCATCGACCACCGCCATCTCGTCCTCACCCATCTTGCATGAGCAGGACGGGTGATAGGCGGTCTCGGCATGGTTGCGGATGAAGTCATCCAGCTCGGCATCGCTCTGTACATGTGCGCCGGGGCTGATTTCGCGGCCACGATACTGGTCCAGGGCCGGTTGGGCCATGATCTCGCGGGTGATGCGGATGCCGTCGCGGAATTCCTGCCAGTCCTGCTCATGGCTCATGTAGTTGAACAGGATGCTCGGGTGCGCGTGCGGGTCGCGGGATTTGAGGCGAATGCGGCCACGGCTCGGCGAGCGCATCGAGCCCATGTGCGCCTGGAAGCCGTGTTCCTGCACGCCCTTGCTGCCGTTGTAATTGATCGCCACCGGCAGGAAGTGGTACTGGATGTTGGGCCAGGCGAACTCCTCGCGGCTGCGAATGAAGCCGCCAGCCTCGAACTGGTTGCTGGCGCCCAGGCCTTTACCGCGAAACAGCCAGTTGGCACCGATGGCCGGCTGGTTCCACCATTTGGTCGCCGGGAAAATCGACACCGGCTCCTTGCAGGCGTACTGCAGGTAGAGCTCGAGGTGATCCTGCAGGTTCTCGCCGACGCCGGGCAGATCCTGCACCACCGGGATGTCGAGTTCGCGCAGCAGGGCGGCTGGGCCGACGCCGGAGCGCTGCAGGATCTGCGGCGAGGCGATGGCGCCGGCGCACAGCAGTACTTCACGGCGGGCGTGGGCGACCGTGGCGTTGTTGGCGTTGCCGACCAGATAGCTGACGCCGCTGGCGCGCTTGCCATCGAAGAGGATGCGGTCGGTGGTGGCGTGGGTCACGATGGTCAGATTCGCGCGTGCCCGAGCCTGATCCAGATAGCCGCGCGCGGTACTGGCACGCCGGCCTTGCGGGGTCACCGTGCGATCCATTGGGCCGAAGCCTTCCTGCTGGTAGCCGTTGAGGTCATCGGTACGTGGGTAACCGGCCTGCACGCCGGCCTCGATCATGGCGTGGAACAGTGGGTTGTTGCCGACCTTGGGCGTGGTCACGCTGACCGGGCCGTCGCCGCCGTGGTAGTCGTTGGGCCCGATGTCGCGGCTTTCCGCCTTGCGGAAGTAGGGCAGGCAGTCGTGGTAGCTCCAGTCTTCCAGGCCCTTGGCCGTGGCCCAGTTGTCGAAGTCCATGGCGTTGCCACGGATGTAGCACATGCCGTTGATCAGCGATGAGCCGCCCAGCCCCTTGCCGCGCCCGCACTCCATGCGGCGGTTGTTCATGTACGGCTCTGGCTCGGTTTCGTAGGCCCAGTTGTAGCGCCGGCCCTGCAGGGGGAAGGCCAGGGCAGCGGGCATCTGGGTGCGAAAGTCCAGGCGGTAGTCCGGGCCGCCGGCTTCGAGCAGCAACACGCTGACGTCGGCATCCTCGGTCAGGCGAGTGGCCAGCACATTACCGGCCGAGCCGGCGCCGATGATGATGTAGTCGAATTCCTGGGTCATGGCTCCTCCTGTTGCCCGGCTCTGATCCGGGAAAACGCGGTGACTGTTCCCGGATTGCATCCGGGCTACGGGGCGGCGACTTTCTGTAGGAGCGGATTTATCCGCGATACCTTTCGCGGATGAAACGGTGCGCCGCCCGGCCGCTCCTACCTGGCGTGGCGGTGGCGGTCAGAACACCGAGGCGTAATCGCCCATTTCCAACTGCACCGACTTGATGCGGGTGTAGTGGCCGAGGGTGACCAGGCCGTTCTCGCGGCCGACGCCGGACTGCTTGTAGCCGCCCACCGGCATTTCGGCCGGTGACTCGCCCCAGGTGTTGATCCAGCAGATGCCGGCTTCCAGTTGGTGGATCACCCGGTGCGCGCGATTGAGATCGCGGGTCACCACGCCGGCGGCCAGGCCGTAGGTGGTGTCGTTGGCGCGGCGGATCACTTCTTCCTCGTCGTCATAGATGAGGATGCTCATCATCGGGCCGAAGATTTCCTCGCGGGTGATGGTCATGGCATCCGTGCAGTCGGTGAACACGGTGGGGGCGACGTAGGCGCCTTTGGCGTAGTCGCCGTCGGTGACGCGCGCGCCGCCGATCAGCAGGCGCGCGCCCTCGCTGCGGCCCTTGTCGATGTAGCCGAGCACGCGCTCCATATGGGCGAAGCTCACCAGCGGGCCGAAGTTGGTGGCGTCAGCCAGCGGATCGCCCAGGCGGATACGTTTGACCCGCTCCAGCACCTTGCTCTCGAAACGCGCCTGCAGCATGCGCGGCACGAACACGCGGGTGCCGTTGGTGCATACCTGGCCGGAGCTGTAGAAGTTGGCCATCACCGCGATATCGGCGGCGCGGTCGAGGTCGGCGTCCTCGAAGATGATCAGCGGCGACTTGCCGCCCAACTCCATGGTCACTTCCTTGAGGCTGGAGCTGGAGGCACTGGCCATCACCTTCTTGCCGGTTACGGTGCCGCCGGTGAAGGAAATCTTCTCGATGCCCGGATGCTCGGTGAGCCATTGGCCCACAGTGCTGCCCAGCCCGGTCACCACGTTGAACACGCCAGCGGGCAGACCGGCCTCGGTGTAGATCTCGGCCAGCTTCAGTGCGGTCAGCGAGGTGACTTCGCTGGGCTTGAAGATCATCGCGTTGCCAGCGGCCAGGGCCGGGGCGGACTTCCACAGGGCAATCTGGATCGGGTAGTTCCAGGCGCCGATGCCGGCCACCACGCCCAGCGGTTCGCGACGGGTGTAGACGAAGGAGGTCTCGCGCAGCGGAATCTGCTCACCCTCGATGGCCGGGATCAGGCCGGCGTAGTACTCCAGCACGTCGGCGCCGGTGACGATATCGACGTAGCGGGTTTCGGAAAGCGGTTTGCCAGTGTCGAGGGTTTCCAGCTCGGCCAGCTCATCGTTGCGCGCACGGAGGATATCCACCGCCTTGCGCAGGATGCGCGAGCGCTGCATGGCGGTCATCGCCGCCCATACCTTTTGCCCCTCGGCGGCGCTGTCGACAGCGCGGTCCACGTCTGCCTGGCTGGCGCATTGCACCTTGGCCAGCACCTCGCCGGTGGCCGGGTTGATGCTGTCGAAGGTTTCTCCACTGCTGGCGGCGACGTACTGGCCACCGATGTAGAGCTGCTGTTCGGCGAAACGTGGCATGGGCTGTCCTCTGTCTTCGATCTGCTTAGAGAACAGCCTATTTTATTTAAATTGAACGATCAATCAACAAAAGCGACAGGGCGCTGCCAATCACGACATGGCCAGGCGGTTATTGCGTAGAGCCGTTAACGGGTAGGGTGGGCTTTAGCCCACCAAGGTCATGCGCGTGAGGCCTTGCCGTCGGCAACCCTCTAACGAGCCTTGGCCAATTGCAGGTCGAGGTAGTCGTAGGCGATGCGGCGCGCTTGTTCGGTGTCGAAGGCCTTGCCGGACAGCGCCCCGCGTAGCCACAGGCCGTCGATCAGCGAGGCCAGGCCGCGGGCGGCCTGGCGTGCCTGGTCTTGCGGCAGCGCGCGGTGGAACTGGCCGCACAGGTTGGAATAGAGGCGGTGGTCATTGACCCGTTGCAGCCGGCGCAGGGCGGGCTGGTGCATGCTGCTGGCCCAGAACGCCAGCCAGGTTTTCATCGCCGGGCCGCTGACCTGGCTGTCGTCGAAGTTGCCGTCGATCATCGCGCGCAGGTGGGCGCGCGGGCTGTCGTCGCTCAGCGCCTGGCGTCGTTCGGCCACGGCATCGCGCAGTGCCTGCATCAGGTGGCGCATGGTGGCTTCGAGCAGGCCGTTCTTGTCCTTGAAGTAGTGACTGATGATGCCGTTGGAAACCCCGGCCAGACGGGCGATGTAGGCGATGCTGGCATCGGCCATGCCGACCTGGTCGACGGCTTCCAGGGTGGCGGCAATCAGTTGCGAACGACGAATGGGCTGCATGCCGACCTTGGGCATCGGGCTCTCCATGGGGGACAGGAGGGCGCAGTCTAGGCGGATTTTGATTGATCGATCAATTGCAGGGCGAGGCAAGCAGAAACGACAAAGCGGGGCGAAGCTTGATAGCAGTCAGTTAAGGCTGTACGCGTTTGGCTCCCCTCTCCCGTTTACGGGAGAGGGGTTGGGGGAGAGGGCCGCAATACCGCAAAACGGCCATTTACCCCTCTCCCCAGAGGGGCGAGGGGGCGACTGATCGTAGCCAGTCGGGCGCTTAACTGATCGGCATTAGGCCGCAGCCCGCTTTGAGGCGTTACGCGTCGGTGCTTATTTCAGCCACTCGGCGACGCGCTCCGGGTTGGCCGCGATCCAGTCCTTGGCCGCCTGACCCGGCTTGGCACCTTCACGAATGGCCAGCATCACCGAACCGACTTCTTCGCCACTCCAGGACAGCTTGGCAAGGAAGGCGGCAGCGTCGGCCGCCTTGTCCTTCAACTGCGGGTTGGCCGCGGTGTCGACGCGTTCGTCATCGCCGAAGACTTTCTTCGGATCTTCGAGGAAGCGCAGTTTCCATTTGGCGAACATCCAGTGCGGAATCCAGCCGGTGACCACGATGGGCTTCTGTGCTTTCTCGGCCCGGGTCAGGGCGGTGGCCATGGCCGGGCCGGAGCTGGGCATCAGCTTGATGCTGGCCAGGTTGTATGCCTTGATGGCGTCTTCAGTGCGGCGCATCACGCCGGCACCGGCATCGATGCCGGTGATCTTGCCGTCGAAGTCCTTGGCGTATTTTTCCAGGTCTTCGATGGTCTTGGCTTCGACGTAGTCCGGCACGATCAGGCCGATCTTGGCACCGGAGTAGTTGGTACCGAGGATTTCCACCTTGTCCTTGAGCTTGTCGAAGTACTCGCCGTGGGTGGCCGGCAGCCAGGCGGAGAGAGTGGCATCGAGGTCGCCTCGGGCCACGCCCTGCCACATGATGGCGGGTTCGACCGGCTTCAGTTCGACCGTGTAGCCGAGTTTGCTGTGCAAAATTTCACCGGCGACATGGGTGACGGCGACGCTGTCGTCCCAGCCGTTGACGTAGCCGATTTTCAGGGTGGGTTTGTCGGCGGCCAGGGCGCTGCCCATGCCGATGGCCAGGGCGGCAGCGCCGAGGCAGAGTTGCTTGAGTACGCGCATAGTTGTTGTGCTCCATCAGTGAGTGGCAGTTGCAAGATCGTTGACTGGCTCGTTCTCATTGCGGGCCTTGCGAATCCGTATTGCGCAGCAGATTGCCGGTTCGCGGGCAAAGCCTCCCCGTCACGGCCAGAAAGCAGCCGCTAGTGGTTGTTGGGGAGGTGTCCGGGCTCGCCGCCTAGGGGCGAGCCCGAATCGGGTCGTGGCTGGTTACAGCCCTACGTGTTTTTTCACGGCGGCAACGCCGTCCTGGCCGTCGAAGGTGGTCACGCCGCTCAGCCACTGGTCGAGGATCGCCGGGTTGGCCTTGATCCATTCCTTGGCGACGGTCTGCGGGTTTTCCTTTTCCAGCACCTTTTCCATCAGTTGGCTTTCGATTTCGACAGTGAACTGCAGGTTGTTCAGCAGTTTGCCGACGTTGGCGCAGCGCGCTTCGTAATCCGGCGGCACCACGGTGTAAACCTTGGCCGCGCCGTAGTCGGGGCCAAACACATCGTCACCACCGGACAGGTAGGTGATGTCGTACTGGGTATTCATTGGGTGCGGCGCCCAGCCGAGGAAGACCACCGGCTCTTTCTTCTTGATCGCGCGCGACACCTGCACCAGCATGCCGGCTTCGCTGGACTCGACCATGCGGAAGTCGCCGAGGTCGAACTGGTTGTTCTTGATCATGCCGTCGATCAGCAGATTGCCGTCGTTACCCGGCTCGATGCCATAGATCTTGCCGCCCAGCTGATCCTTAAACTTGGCGATGTCCTGGAAGCTCTTCAGGCCGGCCTCTGCCGCGTAGGTGGGCACCGCCAGGGTGTACTTGGCGCCTTCGAGGTTGGCTTTCTCCAGCACCTTGACGCCACCGTCCTTGAGGAAGGGCTCGATCACCGAGTCCATCGACGGTGCCCAGTAGCCGAGGAAAGCGTCGATCTGACCGTTCTTCACGCCGGTAAAGGCGATAGGCACCGAGGCCATGATCTTGCGCGGCTGATAGCCCAGGCCTTCGGCCAGGGTCATGGCCACGCCGGTGGTGGCGGCGATGTCGGCCCAGCCGATCTCGGCGAAACGCACTTGTTTGCAACTGGCCGGCTCGGCGGCCATGGCGCCCTGCATCAGTGCGCAGGACAGCAGGCCGATGGCGGCGGTGGTCTTGATCGTTTTCATCTGCGGTTCCCTGTGAAGTGAAAAAACGGATTAAGTGGACTGGCGCTGCAGCTTGCCACTGAACCAGGCAAATAGGCCGCGTTTGTTGGTTTGCGGCGTGCCGAAGCTTTCGGTGATGCGGTCGAGGATGATCGCCAGCAGCACCACGGCCATGCCGCTCTCGAAGCCCAGGCCGATGTCCAGGCGCTGGATGCTCGCCAGCACATCGTTGCCCAGGCCACCGGCGCCGACCATCGAGGCGATAATCACCATCGACAGGGCCATCATGATGGTCTGGTTGACCCCGGCCATGATCGACGGCATGGCGTTGGGCAACTGCACTTTGAACAGCAGTTGGCGGCTGGTGCAACCGAAGGACTGCCCGGCCTCGACGATTTCCTTGTTCACCTGGCGAATGCCCAGGCTGGTCAGGCGCACTGCCGGCGGCATGGCGAAGATCACCGTGGCGATGATGCCGGGCACGCGACCGAGGCCGAAGAGCATGGCTGCCGGGATCAGGTAGACGAACGCCGGCATGGTCTGCATGAAGTCGAGGATCGGCCGGATGATGGTCGCCACGCGCTCGCTGCGCGCGGCCCAGATGCCCAGCGGGATGCCCAGCAGCAGGCTGATCAGGGTCGAGGAGAAGGTCAGGCCGAGGGTGACCACGGTCTGCTCCCAGAAGCCGGTCATGACGATGAGAATGAAGGCCACGGCCGTGAAGATGGCAAAGCGTGCGCCGATGCGCCACAGGCCGAGGCCGACGAAGATGGCGATCAGCAGCCAGGCTGGTGGCAGCATCAGTAGCGCCTCGATGGCTTCGGAGAAGCCGCTGACGACCTTGCCGATGCTGTCGAAGGCGCCGCTGTAGTTGTCCAGCAGGTGTTGAACGACGTCGTTGACCCAGCTGCCCAGGTCGAGTTTCTTGTCACTCATGGGATTCCCCCTGCAGTCGGGTCAGCAGGCGGCCCTTGCTGATGGCGCCGCAGTAGTGGCCGTCGGCGTCGACTACCGGGATCGGCCCTTCGTTGTCCACCAGGCGGGTGATGACGTGTTCCAGCGGCATGTCCTCTGGAACGGGTTCGACCTGCTTGAGCGCATCGGCTTCGAGTGGCCGGGGTTCGTCGCCGTCGACCATCAGGGCGATCTTCTCCAGGCTGATGGAGCCCTGGAAGTGGTTATCCTCGTCGACGATGAAGGCGTAGTGCTTGTCCAGCGCCTGCAGCTCCTTGCAGATCTTCGCCGCATCCGGCGCCTTGCCGTTGTGCACGTAGGTGGGCACGCTGTCGGCCTTGAGCTGGCCGGCGGTGAGGTAGCGGCTGGTGTCGACGGTGTCGAAGAAATTGCGTACGTAGTCGTTGGCAGGATTCTCGATCAGTTCCTGCGGGGTGCCGACCTGGATCAGCTTACCGCCTTCCATGATGCCGATACGGGTGCCGATGCGCATGGCCTCTTCGATGTCGTGGGAGACGAAGATGATGGTGCGGCGATGGGTCTTCTGCAGCTCCAGCAGCACGTCCTGCATCTCGCGGCGCTTGAGCGGGTCGAGAGCGGAGAAGGCCTCGTCCATGATGATCATCGAGGGATTGACCGCCAGCGCGCGGGCCAGACCGACGCGTTGCTGCATGCCACCGGAGAGTTCGTTCGGGTACTTGTTGGCGAAGGGGGCGAGGCCAACCTGTTCCAGCACTTCCATGGCGCGCTTCTCGCGCTCCTTGCGGCCTATGCCAGCCACTTCCAGGCCGAAGGCGGCGTTGTCCAGCACACTGCGCGAGGGCATCAGGGCGAAGGACTGGAAGACCATGCTCATGTCGCGCCGGCGCAGGTCGATCAACTGCGACTGCGGCAGTTTGGCGACGTTCTGCCCGTCGATGTAGACATCACCGGCGCTGGGTTCGACCAGGCGGTTGATCAGGCGGATCAGGGTGGATTTACCGGAGCCGGACAGGCCCATGAGGACGAAGATCTCACCTTCCTCGACGCTGAACGATACATCGCTGACACCGATCACCGCGCCCTTCTCGGCAAGGATCTTGTCCTTGCTCCAGCCTTCCTTGAGCAGGTCGATGGCTTCTTGTGGGTTTGAGCCGAAAACCTTGTATAGGTGTTCGACCACGATCTTTCCAGACTGCATGGGACGTTTCCCCTTCAAACGATCTCGTTGGCGCAGACATGGCGGATACGCGTCGACGAAGCGTAGACCAACCATGGCGGGCCGCTGGCACCCTCGCGGGTGTTTGCTGAGTTTTTGCCTGGTGAGCGTTATGCGGCAGTGGCTTGCAGCCGCACTCAGACACGCTGCAACGAGCGCACCATGCTGGGACTGCTGCCCGCTGCGTCGTCGAGTGATGATGAGTGAACCTTGCTTTGCCGTGCTGCAAACCGCTTTCCAAACCCTCTGGCAGTGTTTTGAATCCAGTCCCTTGGGGGTTCATGCTCCATCCTGGAACATGCGTACATCCGAAATTTCTTGTTGGGCTGGCGCCCGTCATGAGGGGCGGCCAGCGCTTGTCTGTTCTTCGGCCCGGGGCGGAGGGCCCCAGTCTGCCAGCTTCCCGTGAAGTGGCAGCGTCGTGATCGGCTGATTCAACGATATCGCCTCGGAGTCTGCGCAATTATCGGTTTGCGACCCTGACGTGTTGGGCGACGACATGGCCCGTCACACCCCGTGTTTTTCCATGTTCTCGCCGTTTTCCGGGCTCCTGAAAGCACTGTGTGATGCCGTTTCGAATAGCGCTCGATGTGAGCATCGAGAAGCGCTTTCGATAGCGTGCTTTAAAAACCTTAACAGACTTTTTCGTCCCTTGGCCAAGGCTGAAAGCCGCGCCGGTGCTGGTTTTCAGCTCTTCAAGCGAGGCGCAGGCAGCGTAGTGCGGGGGCTGCGGCGATGTTGAAAAAAATTTACAGCGAAAGGTGCTGTAGTGCCGAAAGTCGCTGAAAAATCGAAAGGTGGTGCAATGTGACCGGTTGGTCACGCCAGGTTCATGTCGCGAGCCTGGGTGTGATTCTCGACAAGGCGATGGAAAACCCTTTCGAGCTACCAGGTGATCTTTGTTGTCTGCCATTTTTATTGGTTTTTCTCGGCTATTTCGTCGAATTTATCAGTCATTTCCTGCCAGTGATACGTCGAACACCTTGCTGACAGGGCCACCTTGATAGCGGGTCACGCCTTCCAGCCAGGCCGTAATCATCTGTGGGTTGTCTTCGATCCACTGCTTGGCCACGCGGCGGCGGTTGGTATTGCCTTCCAGTACGGCGCTCATCAACTGGTTTTCTGCGCTGATGGTGAAGGTCATATTGCGGAAAAGCCGAGCCAGATTGGGGCACTGCTCGCTCAACCCGCCGCGCGCCACCGTGTTGACCTGCGCCGCTCCGTAATTGGGGCCGAAATAATCATCACCACCGGCCAGATAGTTCATCTTCAGACGCTCGTTCATCGGGTGCGGTTCCCAACCGAGAAATACCGCCCATTTGCCCAGGCGTTGAGCACGCTCGACATGGTTGAGCATGCCGCTTTCACTCGACTCGACCAGGCTGAAACCTGCCAGACCGAAGGTGTTGTCGCGAATCATGCCCTTGACCATCTCGTTGCCTTCGTTGCCCGGTTCGATGCCGAAGATCTGCCCACCGAGTTCGTCCTTAAAGCGATGGATGTCGGCGAAATCCTTCAGTCCGCCCTCGTAGCCTGGCGTCAGTACCGCCAGGGTGTAACGCACCGTCGGCAGGTTGGTGTGCAGCTTCTCGATCCTGCCGCTGTCCAGGTGAGGCTGCACCAGTTCACTCTGGGCCGGCATCCAGTTGCCCAGGAACACGTCCAGCTGGCCTTCGGACAATCCGCGGTATGTGTCGGGCAGCGACATGCGGCGTATCTGCGTGCGATAGCCGAGCTCGCCCAGTATCAGACGGGCAACGGCGGTGGTCATGGTGATGTCGGTCCAGCCGACATCGCTCAGGCGCACCAGCTCGCAGCGCTCGGCTTCTTTGGCGTACAGAGCGGTGGAGGAGGTGAGGGCGATCACCAGCAGCCAGCGAGCAAATCTGTTCATGGGGGTGTGCCTCTGTTCGGGCGGCTGGAGCCGCTGGAGGATTCCTGGAGCGGGCGATTGGCTATTTCACAGCAAGAGGTGGGCCGCACGCTGAACGAGAAACGACACCGGCATGTCGAGAAAAGACCCCGACACGGACGGTTCACCGCGGCGTGATTGGATATGCATGAGTCGGTTGGAGAGCTGGACGCGCTGGTGAAAGTTGGATCATCGCGAACCTGTTGCGGATTCGTCAGGAGGTTCTTCTCCATGTGCTCCTGGCGGCTGGCACGCCAGCGAGCGGTGACCTTTGCTGGTGCAGCGATTCTTGCAAAGCCGCCGCTTCGCGAGCTTTTGGTGCGACGCTGCGGGCATCGATTTCCTCAGTTGTGATCGAGCGGTCGCTGTTGTTACCGCTCGTCCGTTACTGACAGCCAGAGACGCCGTAGCAGGCCGCTCAGTCTGTGCTACCGAAATGCTCAAAGCCTTGAGCAAAGAGGCTTTGAGAGCGTTTCGCAAACCCTGAAAACAGGGGGGCAAGGAGTCCGTCTGGCGCGCCATGTATTGAAGGTTCAGTTTTTATTGAACGCTTGATCAATTTAGGCATGACCTTTGCGTAGAGATGCATAGCCGCCCGGTATTCAAACCTGGCCAGGATAAAACAGAGGCCCACTTCTAATTGGGCTCACACCGTGCTTAGCGTGAGAGGGTTCCATCAATGTCGCAGTTCAGCCAAGGGGCGCAACCCCAGAACCGTGCCCCCCAGTCCATCGGCTTCCTGCTTCTGGACAATTTCACCCTGATTTCCCTGGCCTCGGCGGTGGAACCCCTGCGCATGGCCAACCAGCTCTCCGGTAAGGAGCTGTATCGCTGGCATTCACTCACCCTCGACGGTCAGCCGGTCAGCGCCAGTGACGGCTTGCAGATCACCCCGGATGCCGCCATGCAGAACGCGCCGGCGCTGGATGCGGTGATCGTCTGTGGCGGTGTCGACATTCAGCACAGCGTCAAGCGCGAGCATGTCAGCTGGCTGCAACTGCAGGCGCGTCAGGGGCGTCAGCTCGGTGCCGTGTGTACCGGTAGCTGGGCGCTGGCCAAGGCCGGTCTGCTCGATGGCTATGACTGCAGCGTGCACTGGGAATGTCTGGCCTCGATGCAGGAAGCCTTCCCGCGCGCCGCCATCACCACTCGCCTGTTCTCCATCGACCGCAACCGCAATACCTCGTCCGGCGGCACCGCGCCGATGGACATGATGCTGCACCTGATCGGCCAGCAGCATGGCCGCGAACTGGCCGCCGGCATTTCCGAGATGTTCATCTACGAGCGCATCCGCAACGAGCAGGATCATCAGCGCGTACCACTCAAGCACATGCTCGGCAGCAATCAGCCCAAGTTGCAGGAAATCGTCGCGCTGATGGAGGCCAACCTGGAGGAGCCGATCGACCTCGACGAACTGGCTTGCTTCGTCGACATCTCCCGTCGCCAGCTCGAGCGTCTGTTCCAGAAGTACCTGCACTGCTCGCCGTCGCGCTACTACCTCAAACTGCGTCTGATTCGTGCACGACAACTACTCAAGCAGACCAGCATGTCGATCATCGAAGTGGCCTCGGTTTGCGGCTTCGTTTCCACCCCGCACTTCTCCAAGTGCTATCGCGAGTATTTCGGCATTCCGCCGCGCGACGAGCGTGCCGGCCAGCAGGGCAACAACCTGGTGATGCTGCTGCCGATTCCCGAACAGCAGCCCAACTCCAGTGCCGTACTGGCGCTTAGCCGTGCCCAGGGCGAGTCGACCTTCGCCAGTGTGCGGATCTGATACGAGACGCAATGAAAACGGGGCGCCACTGGCGCCCCGTTTCGTTTTCAGTGGTGGTCTTTGTTAATTGTTTCGGTGGGCTAAAGCCCACCCTACGTATGAAACGGATCGCCGTCCGGCCTACCTACGCGGTGCGCTGTAGTCGGTGTAGGGTGGGCTTTAGCCCACCAACCTCTGCCTTGCAGGCCTTTGGTTGGCTGAGGCGGATCGCTCCCGGCTCACTCGGCACGTATTAAGCAGATCAAGCCGGCTTCGGCACCAGCGCTGGCAGCAGATGCTTGCTGATGGCTTCGCGCACATTGGGTAGCAGGGTGGCGCTGCCGCCGAGCAGTTCCTCCACCAGATGACGCAAGGCTACGGCGCGTTCGGCGCTGAGGCCGCTGACGGCCAGTTCGCAGGCCTGCTCGGGCGTGACGCCGGGCGGAATGCTCAGGCCTAGCGCGATCAGGCGTTCACGGAAGTCTTCCTGGTCGATCAGATCGGCATGCATCATGGTCGTGGCTCCTTGTGGCGAGGCAGGCGCTGCGCAGTTGGTCTTCAACCCTCGGTCAGCGCAGAACCCCTTCTTCGATCAATAGTTTGAAGATAGCCTCTGCACCTTCCTGTGGCGAGACGTCCTTGAGGATCTGACCGCCGCCACCACTGGCTTTGGCCGTGGCCGCCTTCATCCGTTCCGCACCAGTCTTGGCCTTGATCACCTTCAGGCGCTTGGGCCTTGGCTTGGCCGGCTGCAGGCTGGCCTCGGCCAGCAGGGCGTCATCCACCACGGTGACTTCGTGGGCTTCGATCTGCCCGCGACGAGCCGGGCCGAAGGCGCTCTGGCGGGCGACCGGGGCGGCGTTGTCGACACTGGCGACGCATGGCAGGCGCACCTTGAGACGGCGCCGCTGACCGCGTGGCAAGGCTTGCAGCACCTGAGCCACACCGTTTTCCACCTTTTCCACCTCGGCCAGGCCGACGACCATCGGCCAGCCCAGGCGCTCGGCCAGCAGGAACGGCAGCATGCCGGAGCCTTCGCCGGTTTCCGCCTGGCTACCGGTCAGCACCAGCTGCGTACGGCTGCCTTGCAGGTAGTCGACCAGCAGCGGCAGGGCGTCGGCACCTTCGGGCTGTTCCAGCACATCGAGCTGTTCCAGGCCCATACCCAGGTAGCCACGCAGGGCTTCGGCCTGCGGGTCGCCGGCGTGCAGCAGTTGCAGGCTCTGGCCAGCCAGGCGCAGGCCCAGCTCCACCGCGCGGGCGTCCTGCTCGGCGCGGCGTGGGCGGGCCGAGGTCGGGTGGGCGCCGACCGAGACCAGAGCGACGATATTCAGATCAGTCATGGTGTCCCCGTAGCCCGGATGCAATCCGGGAAAGCTGATGGTGACCTCGGATTGCATCCGGGTTACGCCGCATCACGTTTTCCTTCCTGACGCCAGACAGCGACGCGTTCGATCAGTGCGGCAAGGATCGCCGCCGAGTCGCCGATCACCGAAAGGTCGGCACGTTTGATCATGTCGCAGCCAGGATCCATGTTCACCGCCACCACTTTGTCGCAGGCGCCGATGCCCTGCAGGTGCTGGATGGCGCCGGAAATACCGACGGCCAGGTAGACGCGGGCGGTGACCCAGGTACCGGTGGCGCCTACCTGGCGGTTGCGCGGCATGAAGCCATCGTCGACCGCGACGCGCGAGGCGCCTTCGGTGGCGCCGAGGGCAACGGCGGCCTGGTGGAACAGCTCCCAGTTCTTCACGCCGTTGCCGCCGGAGAGGATGAACTCGGCTTCGGCCATGGGAATCTGTGCAGGGTCGACGGCCACCGGGCCGAGATCTTCGACGCGTGGCAGGCTGTGGGCGATTTTTTCGGCCAGCTCCAGGGTGCGGGCTTCATGACGAGTGTCGCTGACCGGCTCGGCGCATTCAGCGGCGGCCAGGATCAACCGTGGCAGGGCGCGCTGGATGTCCTGCTGGCCGCTGCCGGCACGGCCGATGGCCTGCTCGCCAGCGACTTGCCAGACGCGTGTCGCCGGGCGCTCACCGAGCTTGGCGGCCAGGCGCCGGCCCAGTTCGCCGCCACCGGTGCGGCTGTCGGGCAGCAGCCAGTGACGCGGCGCCAGTTGGCTTTCCACGGCGCTCAGCGCCAATACGCGGGCTTCCGGGGCATAGCCATCGAAGGTGTCACCACCGATGCGCAGCAGGCGGTCGACGCCGGCCGTGTCGAAGGCGCTTTCCTTGTCCTCGCCGAATACCACGGCAACCACGGCGCCACTGTCGCCGGCCAGCTTGCGGGCCAGGCCGAGCAAATCCTTGTCATGGCTGGACAGGCGGCCGCCGACCATGTCCGGCACCACGCAGATGTGGAAGGCCGGTTGCTCGATGACATGCAGCGGCAGTTGCAGCTCGACGCTGGCGCTGCTGCGTTTGCCGGCAGTGCCTTGCTGGGCACCGCTGCGGTCGATGCGCTTGAGCCCGGCCGGGCCGACGAAGCCGGCGGTGATGGCATGCGGGTTCTTGCGGATGATGCCGTTGGGGCCCATCCAGCTGGTCTGATTCTGGCTCTGCATGGCCGCATGCAGCGGGTGCAGGCGGTTACGGGCGATCCACTCGGCGCGAGGGTCGCGGCGGATGATGTCGCTCATAAGGTGATCTCCAGGGCTGCAGGGAAAACCCCCTCTCCCTTTGGGAGAGGGCTGGGGTGAGGGTGGGATGGGCAGCTCGGTTTCAGACCCTCACCCCCAGCCCCTCTCCCGGAGGGAGAGGGGAGCGCAAGTCGTTTCATCACTGTACCTCCGCCACTTCGCGCTTGGCGTTCGGTCGCTTGGCCGCCACTTCGGTGGCTTCGATCAGCACTTCTGCAACCAGCTCGGCGATGTCCTTGATTTCAGGGCGCGGTGCGACCACGCCTTCGAGCATTGCGGTGCACTGCGGGCAACCTACGGCCACCACTTCGGCGCCGGTTTCCTTGATGTCGACCATGCGCATGTCGGGGATGCGTTGCTTGCCGGGAATGTCGGTGATCGGTGCGCCGCCGCCGCCGCCGCAGCAGCGCGAACGGAAGCCGGAACGCTCCATCTCCTTGACCTCGATGCCGATGGCCTTGAGCACGGCGCGTGGCGCCTCGTACTCGCCGTTGTAGCGGCCGAGGTAGCAGGGGTCGTGATAGGTCACGCTGGTGGCCTTGCTCTGGCCCAGATTCAGCGAACCCTTGCGCACCAGCTCGTCGATAAAGGTGCTGTGGTGCAGCACTTCGTAGTGGCCGCCGAGGGCGCCGTATTCGTTCTTCAGCACGTGGAAGCTATGCGGGTCGCAGCTGACGATGCGCTTGAAGCGATACTTGGCCAGGGTGGCGATGTTGCGCTTGGCCAGGTTCTGGAAGGTCGCTTCGTCACCCAGGCGGCGCGCCACGTCGCCGCTGTCGCGCTCTTCCAGGCCGAGTACGGCGAAGTCCACGTCGGCAGCCTTGAGGATCTTCACGAAGGCCCTCAGCGTTCTTTGATTGCGCATGTCGAAGGCGCCATCACCGACCCAGAACAGCACGTCGGTCTCTTGCTTGTCGGCGAGCAGCGGCAGGTTCAGGTCGGCGGCCCAGTTCAGGCGACCGCCGGGGTTGAAGCCGCCGGGGTTGTCGGTGGCGATCAGGTTGTCCAGCACCTCGGCACCCTTGTTCGGGGTCGCACCCTTCTCAAGCGTGAGATGACGGCGCATGTCGACGATGGCATCGACGTGCTCGATCATCATCGGACACTCCTCGACGCAGGCGCGGCAGGTGGTGCACGACCACAGCGTGTCGGCATCCACCAGCGCCTTGCCCTGCAGCGACACGATCGGCTGATGCGGACCGCCGCTGTGTTCGCCGAGCGGTTTGCCGGGGTAGGGCGAACCGGCGAACTTGGCGTCATTGCCACCGGCCAGGCCGATGACCATGTCTTGGATCAGCTTCTTCGGGTTCAGTGGCTGGCCGGCGGCGAAGGCCGGGCACATGGCCTCGCATTTGCCGCACTGCACGCAGGCGTCGAAACCGAGCAGCTGGTTCCAGGTGAAGTCGGTGGGCTTTTCCACGCCCAGCGGGGCTTTCGGGTTGTCCAGATCCAGGGCTTTCAGGCCGGTCGAGCGACCACCACCGAAACGTTCGGCGCGACGGTGCCAGGCCAGGTGCAGGGCACCGGCGAAGGCGTGCTTCATCGGTCCGCCCCAGGTCATGCCCAGGAACAGCTCGGACACGCCCCAGGCCACGCCGACGGCGAGGATCGCCGCCAGCACCCAGCCGCCGAAGTCGGCGGGCAGAATCCCGGCTACCGGCAAAGTGGCGATGAAGAAGCTGGCGGCGAACATCAGCAGGCTTTTCGGCAGGCGCATCCACGGGCCTTTCGACAGGCGCGAGGGCGGATTCAGGCGGCGCTTGGCGACGAACAGGGCGCCGACGAACATCAGCACCGTGGCCGCCAGCAGGGCGAAACCGAGGATACGGTTGTGCAGGCCGAAACCGTGCACGAGGATCGCCAGCACGGCCGCGAGCACGAAGCCGCCGGCGGTGGCCACGTGGGTCTTGGACATGTACTTGTCGCGCTCGACTACATGGTGCAGATCCACCAGGTAGCGGCGCGGCATCTTCAGCAGGCCGCCGAGCCAGTCGACCTTGGCTGGTTGGCCACGGCGCCACATAAAGAAGCGCTTGGCCGCCCCGATGACCGCGAGGGCCAGGGCGGCGAAGAGCAGGATGGGGAGAATGGTTTGCAGCATTTGCTTACCCTCACAGGGTTGATCGTTCCCACGTCGAACCATCCGCGTGGTAACGCGTCGCTGGACGCTCTGCGTCCAGCGCTTGTGACGCAGAGCGTCACGGCGCCAGGTCTCCCACGCAGAGCGTGGGAGACATCATCCAATTGGGATCAGAAGTCCTTGCACAGGCGCAGCGCGTCATAGATCGCCGCGTGGGTGTTGCGCTGGGCCACGCAGTCGCCGATGCGGAACAGCAGGTAGCCGTCGCCCCCTTTCTTTTCATCGAGAGTGCTCAGGCACGGTTGCGGCTTGATCGCGAACAGTGCCTCGACGTCGATCTGGCCCTTGTTACGCGAGCCCTGCTTGAGTGCGTAGTACAGCGATTCGTCAGGACGCACGCCGTTCTCCACCACCACCTGGTCGACCACGCGCTCTTCCTTGGCGCCGGTGTATTCGTTCTCCAGCACCGCCACTAGTTTGTCGCCCTCGCGGTAGACCTTCTCCAGCATCATGTCGCCGGTCATGATCACTTCCTTGGGGTAGAGGCTGCGGTAGTAGGTCGGGAAACTGGTACCACCGATGGCCACGCCCGGTTTGATGTCGTCGGTGACGATCTCCACCTGCGCGCCCTTGTCGGCCAGGTAGTCGGCCACGGACATGCCGGTGAATTCGCAGATGGTGTCGTACACCAGCACGTTCTTGCCCGGTGCCACCTTGCCCGAGAGCACGTCCCAACTGCTCACCACCAGGCCTTCTGCGGCGCCCCAGTGTTCGTTCTGTTCGAGGAACGGGTGACCGCCGTTGGCCAGCACCACGATGTCCGGACGCAGGTCGAGAATGCTCGCCTCATCGGCGCCAGTGCCCAGGTGCAGATCGACGCCCAGACGCGCCAGCTCCAACTGGTACCAGCGGGTGATGCCGGCGATCTGGTCGCGCTGCGGTGCACGTGCAGCGATAGTGATCTGCCCGCCCAGTTGTTCCTGCTTCTCGAACAGGGTCACGTCATGGCCACGCTCGGCGGCGACGCGAGCGGCTTCCATACCAGCCGGGCCGCCGCCGACGATCACCACCTTGCGCTTGGCGCCGGTGGTTTTCTCGATGATGTGCGGCACGCCCATATATTCGCGGCTGGTGGCGGCGTTCTGGATGCACAGCACGTCCAGGCCCTGGTACTGGCGGTCGATGCAGTAGTTGGCACCGACGCACTGCTTGATCTGGTCGATCTGACCCATCTTGATCTTGGCGATCAGGTGCGGGTCGGCCATGTGCGCGCGGGTCATGCCGACCATGTCCACGTAGCCGCCTTCGAGGATGCGCGTGGCCTGGTTCGGGTCCTTGATGTTCTGTGCGTGCAGCACCGGCACCTTGACCACTTCCTTGATGCCGGCCGCCAGGTGCAGGAAGGGCTCCGGCGGGAAGCTCATGTTCGGAATGACGTTGGCCAGGGTGTTGTGGGTGTCGCAGCCCGAGCCGACGACGCCGATGAAGTCGAGCATGCCGGTGGCGTCGTAGTAGGCGGCGATCTGCTTCATGTCTTCATGGGACAGGCCGTCCGGGTGGAATTCGTCGCCGCAGATGCGCATGCCGACGCAGAAGTCGTCACCGACCTCGGCGCGCACGGCCTTGAGCACTTCCAGGCCGAACTTCATGCGCCCCTCGAAGGTGCCGCCCCACTCGTCGGTACGCTTGTTCACGCGCGGCGACCAGAACTGGTCGATCATGTGCTGATGCACGGCGGACAGCTCGACACCGTCCAGGCCGCCTTCCTTGGCCCGGCGTGCAGCCTGCGCGTAGTTGCCGATCACCCGCCAGATTTCCTCGACCTCGATGGTCTTGCAGGTGGCGCGGTGCACCGGTTCACGGATGCCGGACGGCGACATCAGGGTCGGCCAGTGGTAGCCGTCCCAACGCGAGCGGCGGCCCATATGGGTAATCTGGATCATGATCTTGGCGCCGTGCTTGTGCATGGCGTCAGCAAGATTCTGGAAGTGCGGGATGATGCGGTCGGTGGACAGGTTGACCGAACTCCACCACTGCTGCGGGCTGTCGATGGCCACCACCGATGAGCCGCCACAGATCGCCAGGCCGATGCCGCCCTTGGCCTTCTCTTCGTAGTACTTGACGTAGCGCTCGGTGGTCATGCCGCCGTCGGTGGCGTAGACCTCGGCGTGCGCGGTGCTGAGCACACGGTTGCGGATGGTCAGCTTGCCGATCTGGATCGGCTGGAACATTGCTTCGAAGGCCATTACGGCATCCTCACGGTAAGCGCTCTAGCGTTGTGGGAGGCGCTGGCCGCTCCCACGCATTTCTTATGGGTGACTCAGAGTGGCCGGGTGACGAACAGGCCGTCGTCATGGCCGTCTTCGGCGCCGCTGTATTCCTGCACGGTGACGGTGCGGATCGGGCGGCCCTTGGCAGCGAGAATCTGGTCGATGGCGCCGGAGAACCAGCCGGTGAACATGTAATCCACCTTGCGATTCACCTTGCCGTACACGTAAACGAAGGCCGAATGCTTGAGCTTGACCTCGGCATGGCCGGTTTCCAGGTCGAGCTTCTGCGTTTCGAACAGCCCCCAGCCGCGCTGCGACAGGCGCTTCATGTAGTGCTCGAATACCGCAGCGCCGGAAATGCCGTGGCACTCTGCTTCCTTCTCGCACCAGTGCCAGGCGGATTTGTAGCCGGCCTTGTAGAGGATCTCGGCGTACTTCTCGGCGCCGAGCACTTCCTCGATGCCCATGTGGTTGTTGACGAAGAAGTGGCGCGGCACGTAGAGCATCGGCAGGGCGTCGGTGGTCCAGACGCCGGTTTCGTCGTCGACTTCGATGGGCATTTCGGGGGCGTGGGTGGCCATGTGTTGTTAACTCCAGAATTCGTTGTCTGATCGTTCCCACGCTTTGCGTGGTAACGCCTCATTGGACGCTCTGCGTCCGCTTCTGTGACGCAGAGCGTCACGGGCTGCATTCCCACGCTGAGCGCGGGAATGATCATGGGATAGGGAGGGGCTTACTCGCCCCAGACGTCTTTCAGTACGCGCACCCAGTTCTCGCCCATGATCTTGCGTACCACGCGCTCGGAATGGCCGCGCCCCAGCAGGGTTTCGGTGAGGTTGGGGAATTCGCCGACGGTACGGATACCCAGCGGGTTGATGATCTTGCCGAAGTTGGTCAGGCGACGGGCGTAGCCCTTGTCGTGGGTCAGGTACTCGAAGAAGTCCTGGCCGTGGCCCTGGGTTAAGTCGGTACCGATGCCGATGGCATCTTCACCGACGATGTTCATCACGTACTCGATGGCTTCGGCGTAGTCGTCGATGGTCGAGTCGATGCCCTTGGCCAGGAATGGCGCGAACATGGTCACGCCAACGAAGCCGCCATGGTCGGCGATGAATTTCAGCTCGGCGTCGGACTTGTTGCGCGGGTGCTCTTTCAGGCCCGAGGGCAGGCAGTGGGAGTAGCAGACCGGCTTCTTCGATTCGAGGATGACTTCCTCGGAAGTCTTGCTGCCAACGTGGGACAGGTCGCACATGATGCCGACGCGGTTCATCTCGGCGACGATCTCGCGGCCGAAGCCGGACAGGCCGCCGTCACGCTCGTAGCAGCCGGTGCCGATCAGGTTCTGGGTGTTGTAGCACATCTGTACGATGCCGACGCCGAGCTGCTTGAACACCTCGACGTAGCCGATCTGGTCCTCGAACGCATGAGCGTTCTGAAAGCCGTAGATGATGCCGGTCTTGCCCTGCTCCTTGGCCTTGCGGATGTCGGCGGTGGTGCGTACCGGCATCACCAGGTCGCTGTTCTCGCGGATCAGCTTGCTGCTGGCAGCGATGCTGTTGACGGTGGCCTGGAACCCTTCCCACACCGATACGGTGCAGTTGGCGGCGGTCAGGCCGCCCTTGCGCATGTCCTCGAACAGCTCACGGTTCCACTTGGCGATGATCAGACCGTCGATGACGATGCTGTCGGCGTGCAATTGCGCTGGGCTCATCAGGCTTGTCCCCTAAACGGATGCGCCGAGTCGGTCGTCGGCGCTTTGGGGAGAGCTTATCCCTGGGGGGCGGGGCGACCCGGTGCAAAAACGACTGGGGGTTTGCCGAAAGCGTCAAGCCAAGGTCGTGAATGGATACGTCATGAGCAGACGGTCATTTCGGTTTGTACGCGCAATACCCCGGCCGTGGGCCGACCTTGGGGTGATGACGGCAGGTGTCCGGACGTTTTTCGTAGACGGTGCACAGGCGCGTCTTGCGGTCGAGGAACAGGCAGTCGTTGTTGGACATGCGCGTCAGGGTGAAGATGCCCGACTTTTGATTGAAGCGCTCGACGATGCCGTCCTTTTGCAGGCGTTTGGCGATGTTCTTCGGCGGCTCGCTGCGCTCGAACTCGTCAACCAGTTCCAGGCGGATCAGGTCGTTCAGGCGCACTTCCACCGGCAGGGTGCAACAGGTGGACATGCAGCCATGGCACATGTCAGGGGTGTATTTGGCCCAGGTTTCCAGGCGGTCGATTTCTGCAGCGGCTATCAGGCGGGGCTTCATCATGGTTTGGGCTGTCGTGCGGTCTGCGCCGCTGCTGTCACGGGGGCGGCGATAATAGCGGGCGCGCCGCATTTGTGAAGCACCGGCTGGCGGTTGGGTGCTTTGCGTTGTGCCTGTGAACGGCTTGGCAATTGTCTCTCTGGGTGTTGCTAGGTGCGACTCCTATACTGCTGCCCTGTCGCGGGCGGCAGTGTGGACGTGGGACGATCTCTTTCTCAGGGTTGGGACATAACGCATGCAATGGATTTTCATGCTGGTCGGTTTGGTGCTTGGCGTGGGCGCCAGCGAGTCGGTCGCGGGCGCGCTGCTTGGCGGTCTGATCGGCCTCAGTCTGGGCCAGGCGTTGCGCCTGCAGGGGCTGGAGACGCGTAACGCGCAACTGGCTGCGCAGCTCAAGGATTTTGCCGAGCGCTTCGAGTGCGGCACCCGAGTCATGCACGAACGTCTGCTCAAGGTGGAGCAGGGCGAACGCAGTGAGCTGGAGCCGGTTGCCGCTTCTGTTGAGCCTGTCACCCGTTCCGCACCCGAAGCCCAGTCCGAGCCGGTTGTTGCTGCAGAGCCGGAGCTGGACTGGACACTTGATCCGCTGCCTGCAATCGAACCCTCGCCGCCTGTCGACGCGCCCGAACCCTTGGCTGCGCAGGTCGCCCATCAGCCCCAGCCGGCCGTGCAGCAAAGCCCCTGGCGCGAGCAAGCGCCGCGCGAGCCGAACCTGGTTGAACGTGGTATCGCGGCGGCCAAAGCCTGGCTGCTGGGTGGTAACACCGTGCTGCGGGTTGGCGTGGTGTTGCTGTTCCTCGGACTGGCCTTCCTCCTGCGTTACGCCACCGAAGGCGTCGAGGTGCCGGTTGAGCTGCGCTACATGGGCGTGGCGGCCAGCGCCCTGGCCTTGCTCGGCCTGGGCTGGTGGCTGCGCCGGCGTAACCCCGGCTACGCCCTGGTGCTACAGGGCACCGGCATCGCCGTGCTGTACCTGACGGTGTTCGCCGCCATGCGCCTGCATCCGCTGCTCGATCCCGGCCTGGCCCTCGGCCTGCTGGTGGCGGTGACGCTGTTTTCGGCGATTCTCGCCGTGCAGTAGAACGCCCTGGGTCTGGCGACGGCTGCAGCACTCGGTGGCTTTGCCGCGCCGATTCTGACGTCTACTGGCAGCGGCAATCATGTCGCGCTGTTTTCCTACTTCGCCCTGCTCAATGCAGGCATCTTCGCCATCGCCTGGTTCAAGGCCTGGCGTCTGCTCAATCTGATTGGCTTCGTCGGCACCTTCGGCATCGGCTTCGCCTGGGGCCTGCGTTCCTATACGCCAGATTTGCTGGGCAGCACCCAGCCGTTTCTGATCCTGTTCTTTTTGATGTACGTGGCCATCGGTTTGCTGTTCGCCCGCCGCACCCTGCGTGACGCGGCGGATGCGCCCGAGGCGCGTGATGAATTGCTGCGCTGGTCGCTACGGCGTGGCGATTACGTCGATGCCACCACGATGTTCGGTCCGCCGCTGGTAGGGTTCGGCCTGCAGGTGGCACTGGTGCGGCATATCGAATTCGCCGCTGCCTTCAGTGCGCTCGGCATGGGGCTGTTCTATTTGCTGTTGGCGCACGTGCTCAAGGTGCGTGCCGGCGAACGTGCGTTGCTGCTGGTGGAAACCTGCCTGGCGCTCGGCGTGGTGTTTGCCAGCCTGGCGATTCCGCTCGGGCTCGATGCACGCTGGACGGCGGCCGGCTGGGCCGTGGAAGGCGCCGGCATTTATTGGCTCGGCCTGCGTCAGGGACGGCCACTGGCGCGTGCCTTCGCCCTGTTGTTGCAGGTGGGCGCGGCTTTGGCCTTCGTCTGTGGGCTGGATTTCGGCTACGACAGCCTGCTCGACGGCTCGCCGCTGGGTGCGCTGATGCTCGGTGCGGCGCTGCTGTTCAGCTATTGGCAGTTGCGCTCGATGCTTTACGCGGCCAACGCCTGGGAACGCCGCCTGCTGCCCTGGTTGGGCCTGGCCGGGCTGGCGTATCTCTACCTGATCGCACCGCTGCTGTTCGAGGCGCCTGGCACCGCCATCGCCTGGGCGCTGGCCGGCCTGGCGACCTTGTTCGTCGGCCTGCGCATCGCCGCACCGAGCTTCGTCTACAGCGCCTTCGCCGTGCAGTTGCTCGGTGGGCTGCTATTCCTCGGGCAGATGGCGCTGGAGTCGCTGGTTGGCCGTAGCGGCTTCAGCGCTGGTTGGTTTGGCTTGCTGGCGGCGTCGATGGTCGGTCTGGGGCTAATCGCCGGCATGCTGCTGGCCGCGCGCGATCCGCAGATTCGAGAGAATCGCCGCCTGCTCGGCGCCCTGTCGCTGGTGCTGCTGGTGGGGCTGGTGTTCATCAACCTGGCGGTGCTGTTCGTGCTGCCCTGGGTGGCGACAGCGGCGGTGTGGGGCGGCAGCGGTTTGCTGATTCTCTGGCTGGCGCTTTATTTCGGGCAGCGTGCGGCCTTCCTCTTCAGTCTGCTGCTGCAGGTGTTTGCCGGTCTGGCCTTCCTTGCGGCCGGGCCGTTGTTGCTGAACGGGATCACGGGCGAAGGGCTGTCGCCGCTGGCGCACACCGGCTTCTGGACGCCCGCTGCGCTCGGCCTGGCTGCGCAGATTGGCGCCTGGCGTCTGCACAGCCTGGCGCGCAGCGTGCGGGAGACGGGCCTCGATGGCGTCAGCCTGCAGCGCCTGGGTCAGCTCTTGCTGGCCTAGGGCCGGCCTGGTGGGCGCTGGCATTGGTCAGCGAGGTGTTGCGCTTCGTCAGCAGCGAGCTGTAGGCCAGTGTGTTGCTGATTCTGGCGGCCCTGTCGGCACTGACCTGGATGCTGCTGGCACTGCGCACGGGCTGGCGCGACCTGGCCGTGCTGTGCAGCCTGCTGGCGCCGTTGGCCGGTCTGATCCTGGCGTATGCCTGGCATCCGTTGTATCACCCGGCCGCGAACTACGGCTGGCTGGCCTGGGATATCGTGATCGTTGCGCATCTATTGATGCTGAGGCGCCTGAGCGAGCAACTGCCGAGCCGTGCCGCCAGCATCGCCCATGTACTTGGCTGCTGGTTGCTGCTCGGCGTGCTGGCGCTGGAGCTGCGCTACCTGCTGCTGAGCCTGGCCGAGCATTACAACGCCTGGCGCTGGCTGGGCTGGGCGCTGCTGCCGACCGCCTATCTATGGGCCATGGCGCAGGCGCGCGGTCTGCCCTGGCCTGTGGCCGCTTTCGAGCGCGAATACCGCCTGTGGGCGGCGGCGCCACTGGCCGCTCTGATGCTCGCCTGGTTCTGGCTGGCCAATGCCAATAGCGCCGGCGATAGCGACCCGCTGCCTTACCTGCCGCTGCTGAACCCGCTGGAACTCGGCCTGCTGCTGTGCCTGGGGGCGTTGGTGGTCTGGGGGCGATTTGCCCTGCCACGTTTCGGCCTGGAGCCTGCGCGGGCGCTACAGATCACTCAGTGCGTGGCTGGACTGTCGCTGTTCGCCCTGCTGACGGTGATGGTGATGCGTAGCGCGCACCACTGGGGCGGCGTGCCCTGGCAGACCCCGGCGCTGTTCGAGTCGATGCTGGTGCAGGCGGGCTGGTCCATCGTCTGGACGTTGATCGCCCTGGCGCTGATGCTCTTCGGCCATCTGCGTGTGCGCCGCGAACTGTGGCTGGTCGGTGCCGCGCTGATCGCCCTGGTGGTGGCCAAGCTGTTCTTCGTCGAGCTGGGTAATCGGGGTGGTCTGGAGCGCATCGTCTCGTTCATCGGCGTCGGGGTGCTGTTGCTGGTGGTGGGCTATTTCGCCCCGTTGCCGCCGCGCAAGGCCGAAGCGTCGGCTGCTGACGAACAGGAGTCCACCGTATGAAGTTCATCCATTGCGCAGCACCGATGCCGTATTTCGTATCGGTGGCGAGGAGTTTCTGCTGATCCTGCCAGGTGCCGATCCGCGTGAGGCCTGCGAGCGTCTGCAAGCGTTCTGCGCGCAGCTGGCCGTGCGCGAAATCGCCAGCCGTGGCGGTGATCAGCGCATCACTCTGTCTGCCGGCCTGGCGCATTGGCCCGAGCTGGGGCAGGCGCTCGATGAGTTGTTGCAGGTCGCCGATGCCGCGCTGTATCAGGCCAAACGTGACGGGCGCAACCGTGTTTACGACCTGCTGGTAGAGGGCAATCTCAGCCATCCATCCCGGCAGGCAGCATTGCGCGGCGACTCGGGTTAAACTGCGCGCGATTTTTTCCCTTTCCGGAGCCGTCCATGTCCCGCGTCACCCTGAGCCGCTACCTGATCGAGCAGACTCGCAGCCACAATACCCCGGCCGACCTGCGTTTCCTTATCGAAGTCGTGGCACGGGCCTGCAAGGCGATCAGCCATCAGGTGTCCAAGGGCGCCCTCGGCGGCGTGCTGGGCAGCCTGGACAGCGAGAACGTGCAGGGCGAAGTGCAGAAGAAACTCGATGTGATCTCTAACGAGATCCTCCTCGAAGCCAACGAATGGGGCGGCCACCTGGCCGGCATGGCCTCCGAGGAAATGGACAACGCCTACCAGATCCCCGGCAAGTACCCGAAAGGCGCCTATCTGCTGGTATTCGACCCGCTGGACGGCTCCAGCAACATCGACGTCAACGTCTCGGTCGGCACCATCTTCTCGGTGCTGCGCTGCCCCGAGCGCAATGGCGAGACCGGTGATCTTGGCGAAGAAGCCTTCCTCCAGCCCGGCACCCAGCAGGTCGCCGCCGGCTATGCGATCTACGGCCCGCAGACCATGCTCATGCTGACCATGGGCGATGGCGTCAAGGGTTTCACCCTGGATCGTGAGCTGGGCAGCTTCGTGCTCACCCACGACACCATCAAGGTGCCGGAGTCGACCAAGGAATTCGCCATCAACATGTCCAACCAGCGCCACTGGGATGCGCCGGTGCAGCGCTACGTCTCCGAGCTGCTGGCCGGTGAGACCGGGCCGCTGGGGCGTAACTACAACATGCGCTGGATCGCCTCGATGGTGGCTGACGTGCACCGCATCCTCACCCGTGGTGGGGTGTTCATGTACCCGCGCGATGGACGTGATCCGTCGATGCCGGGCAAGCTGCGTCTGATGTACGAGGCCAACCCGATGGCGATGATCATCGAGCAGGCCGGTGGCGCTGCCACTGACGGCAGCCAGCGTATCCTCGATATCCAGCCCACTTCCCTGCACCAGCGCGTGCCGGTGTTCCTCGGCTCCAAGGAAGAAGTGCTGCGTATCACCGCCTACCACCGCAGCTGAGTATCTGTGGCCGCCCGCTCCTGAGAGCGGGTGGCTGCCACTTTGGCTGCACATCGTTTCGCAGCCATGCGGGGGAACCCGTACCGGTATCTGCACTCCAAGCGGGCAAGTCGTCGCCGGCTATGCCATGCTTGCTGGCACCTTCCCATCAGGAGCCTTATCCATGTCGATGCGTATCGTCGCGTTGCTTGCCTGCTGTCTGCTTGCCGCGTGCAGCAAGGTCAATCAGGAAAACTACGCCAAGCTCAAAGCGGGCATGAGCAAGCAGGAGGTGGAGAGCCTGCTCGGTGCGCCGGGCGAGTGTGCCGGTGCGCTGGGCATGAGCAGTTGTACCTGGGGCGATGACAAGGCCTATATCAGCGTCCAGTATGCCGGGGACAAGGTCATGTTGTTCTCCGGCAAGGGACTCAAGTAAACAGGAGCTTCCATGCGTTCGATCCTAATCGCCAGTGCCATTCTCGCCCTTGCCGGTTGCGCCAATTCCGGCACTGGCAGTGTTCCCAAACCGCCACCGCAGACCATGCAGGTCGATCTGCAGCGCTACCAGGGCACCTGGTACGAACTGGCACGCTTGCCGATGTTCTTCCAGCGCAACTGCGTGCAGTCCGAGGCGCACTATGGGCTGCGTGACGATGGCCGCATCGACGTGACCAACCGTTGCCGCGACAAGGACGGTGAGTGGATCGAGGCCAAGGGGTTTGCCGAGCCGCAGGTCGAAGGCAAGACCGACAAACTGTGGGTGCGCTTCGACAACTGGGCCAGCAAGATCCTGCCGATCAAGGGCGACTACTGGGTGATCTACCGCGACGAGGATTACCGTGTGGCGCTGGTTGGCCACCCGCAGCACAAGTACCTGTGGCTGCTGTCGCGCACCCCGGAAGTGGATCAGCAAACCCGTGACAAGCTGCTCGAAATCGCGCGCGAGCAGGGTTACGTGACCTCGGACCTGATCTGGCGCCTGGCTGACTGAGGCACCTGTAGCCCGGATGCAATCCGGGGGAATCCAGAAGGTATCCCCGGATTGCATCCGGGCTACGTGTTTATTCCCAATCCAGACGCGCGAGCTTCCATTCGCCGTCGTCGAGCCACCACTCCAGCTTCACCGAGTAGTGCCGCGCACTATCGGGGATCAACCCTTCGGCGCCGGTGAGGGCGACCTGCGCTTCGGTATGCCCCTTGCTGCTGATCGCCGCGTCGATCCAGCTGTTCTTGCCCAGGGCGAGCACCTTGATGTGCTTGTGGCGCAGGAATAGCAGGGTCATGGTGCGCTTGGCCCATTCGCGGTCAAGCGTCTGGCGGGCCAGGAAGTCGCCATGCAACTGCTCCAGCACCGCACCGGTGCTCTTGGCTTCGATATTGTCCTGCAACTGCTGTACGGCAGCTTCCAGTGCAGCCTGCGGGTCGTCACGACCACCGCAGCCGACGAGCAGCAGGGTGAGTGAGACGAGCAGCGACCAGGCCAGATGACGCATCGACATGCCTAACTTCCTTTTCATGGTTATGATGCCGGGCAGAGCGGACACGGCAGTTGTCGCCCAGCCAACAGGAGCCAACCATGCAGACTTTGTATCCGGAGATCAAACCCTACGCCCGCCATGAGCTGGCGGTCGAGCCGCCGCACGTGCTCTACGTCGACGAAAGCGGCTCGGCGGATGGGTTGCCGGTATTGTTCATCCATGGTGGCCCGGGTGCAGGCTGCGATGCTGCCAGCCGCCGCTATTTCGATCCGGCCCTGTATCGCATCGTTACCTTCGACCAGCGCGGCTGTGGCCGTTCCACACCTCACGCAAGCCTGGAGAACAACACCACCCAGGCGCTGATCGGTGATATCGAGCGGATTCGCGAACACCTGGGCGTCGACAAGTTTGTGTTGTTCGGCGGCTCCTGGGGTTCCACCTTGGCGTTGGCCTATGCGCAAACGCATCCGCAGCGCGTGCATGGGCTGATTCTGCGCGGCATCTTCCTGTGCCGGCCTCAGGAGTTCAGCTGGTTCTATCAGGAGGGCGCCAGCCGCCTGTTCCCCGATTACTGGGAGGACTACGTCGCGCCGATTCCACCGGAGGAGCGCGGCGACCTGATGCAGGCCTTCTACAAGCGCCTGACCGGTACCGATCAGATTGCCCAGATGCATGCAGCCAAGGCCTGGTCGACCTGGGAGGGACGCACCGCCACATTGCGCCCGAACACCCAGGTGGTGGAGCGTTTCAGCGATGCACACCGGGCGCTGTCAATCGCCCGGATCGAGTGTCACTACTTCGTCAACGATGCCTTTCTCGAACCGAACCAACTGCTTCGCGACATGGCGAAAATTGCCCACCTGCCGGGCATCATCGTGCACGGCCGCTACGACGCCATCTGCCCGCTGGACAACGCTTGGGCGCTGCATCAGGCCTGGCCCAACAGTGAGCTGCAGATCATCCGCGATGCCGGCCACTCGGCGGCGGAGCCCGGTATCACCGACGCGCTGATCCGGGCCGCTGAGCAGATGGCCCGCCGCCTGCTCAATCTGCCGCCGGAGGATGCATGAAGCTGTTGATCCAGCGCGTCAGTGAGGCGCGGGTGGAGGTGGAGGGGGAAGTGGTCGGCCGCATCGACCAGGGCCTGCTGGCGCTGGTCGGCATCGAGCCGCAGGACGATCAGGCCAGTCTGTCGCGCGCGCTGCACAAGCTGCTGAACTACCGCGTGTTCAGCGATGAAGCGGGCAAGATGAATCGCTCGCTGACGGACGTGCAAGGCGGGCTATTGTTGGTCTCGCAGTTCACCCTGGCAGCCGACACCAAGAGCGGCATGCGCCCCAGCTTCTCCAGCGCCGCGCCGCCAGCCCAGGGCGCTGCGCTGTTCGATGCTCTGGTGGAAATGGCCAGAGTCCAGCATCCGCAGGTCGCCACCGGACGCTTCGGCGCCAATATGCAGGTGCATCTGGTCAACGATGGGCCGGTGACATTTCTGCTCGAGGTGTGAGCCTGGCGTTGAGGGACCTTCACAGCTTTCGCGGCTATAGCCCCTCCCACAAGAGTGTGGATGCGCTGGCAAAAGCAGGCATGTCACCTCCCTGTGGGAGGGGCTTCAGCCGCGACTACAATCAGCGCTGTGCATCGGGTGGACAATGCGAAACTTGTCCACCGCCCGTAGGGTGCGTCGCGCGCTCCAGCGGTTCAAAGAACGTGATCAGAACAACCTGGCCAGCAATGCAGGTACCGCCGTCTCCACCCGCAAGATGCGCTCGCCGAGTTGCACCGGCTGCAGGCCTGCGGCTTCACGCAGCAGCTCGACTTCGTAGGGAATCCAGCCACCTTCCGGGCCGATGGCCAGGGTCACTGGTTCCTGTACTGCACGCGGGCAGGCTGGGTGATCACCGGGATGGCCGGTCAGGCCAAGCGTGCCGGCTGCCAACGCCGGCAGGCGGTCCTCGACGAAGGGCTTGAAGCGTTTCTCGATGCTCACCTCGGGCAGCACCGTGTCACGCGCCTGTTCCAGACCTAGGATCAGCTGTTCGCGAATGGCCTCTGCCTTGAGAAATGGCGTCTGCCAGAAGCTCTTCTCCACGCGATAGCTATTGACCAGCACCAGGCGCGGCACGCCCATGGCGCTAACAGTTTGCAGCACGCGCTTGAGCATCTTCGGGCGGGGCAGGGCGAGGATCAGCGTCAACGGCAGCTTGGCCGGTGGAGGTTGGTCGAGGCTGACCTGCAGCTCTGCCTGGCCGGCATCCAGCGCGAGCAGTCGACCTTCGCCCATCATCCCGCCAAGGCGGCCGACGCGCAGACGATCACCCGCTTCGGCGCGATGCACTTCATGTAGATGCTTCAGGCGCCTGCCAGTGAGGCGGACCCGATCGACGCCGACGAAGTCGGCGTCTTCCAGCAGCAGCAGATTCACGACAGTGGTGCGGGGGGCTGGTCTTCGGGCTTGGCGTCTTCCTCGGCCTGTTCCTCGTCGCGTTTGCGCTTGACCAGTGCGCCTGCCAGCAGGCCGCTTTCGAATAGCAGCCACATCGGTACGGCCAGCAGTGTCTGCGAGAACACGTCCGGCGGCGTCAGTACCATGCCGACCACGAAGCAGCCCACGATCACATAGGGGCGGCTCTTGCGCAGCGTGGCGACGTCGATCAAGCCGACCCAGATCACCAGGAAGGTGGCGATGGGGATCTCGAAGGCCACGCCGAAAGCGAAGAACAAGGTCAGGACGAAATCCAGGTACTGACCGATGTCGGTCATCATCGCCACCCCTTGCGGGGTCACGCTGGCGAAAAAGCCGAACATGATCGGGAACACCACGAAGTAGGCGAAGGCCATCCCGGCGTAGAACAGGAAGATGCTGGAGATCAGCAGCGGCACCGCGATGCGTCGTTCGTGGGTATACAGGCCCGGCGCGATGAAGCCCCAGGCCTGATGCAGGATCACCGGCATGCCAAGAAACAGCGCGCACATCAGGGTCAGCTTGAATGGCGTGAGGAAGGGCGAGGCGACGCCAGTGGCGATCATTGTCGCGCCTTCCGGCAGGTAGGCACGTAGCGGCGCTGCGACCAGTGCGTAGATGTCCTGCGCGAAGTAGAACAACCCGGCGAAGATCAGCAGGATGATCACGACGCAGCGCAGCAGGCGCGTGCGCAGCTCGGTCAGGTGCGAGACCAGGGGCATTTCCTGGTCGGCGTCCGGCAGTTTGCTCATGGCTGGGGATTCTTGTCCTGGGCGGCGGGCTGGGGCGTTTCGGCGGGCTTGCTGGTCTCGTTGACCGGCTTGAGGCTGGTGGTGTCGAGGATGTCCTGCTTCATCGCCTTCATTTCCCGCTCCAGCTCGAGAATCCGCTCGTTGTGCAGTTGGCGGCGGATCTCGTCGGCGCCGATCTCGCGTTCCACCTCGGCCTTGATCGAGTTGAAGCTGCGCTTGATCCGGCCGATCCACAGGCCGGCAGTGCGCACCGCGCCCGGCAGGCGCTCGGGGCCGAGCACCACCAGGGCCACCAGACCGACCAGCAGCAGTTCGCTGAAACCGATGTCGAACATGGCTTAGTCTTTCTTCGCCGGCTCTTCGACCTTGCGTGCCTGGGCGTCGATGGTCTGCCCCTTGGGCTCTTCGACTGCCGGTTTGTCGGCTTCGCCGTTGTCCATCGACTTGCGGAAGCCCTTGATCGCGTCGCCCAGATCCGAGCCCAGATTCTTCAGGCGCTTGGTGCCGAACAGCATGACCACGATGAGCAGGATGATCAGGAGTTGCCAGATGCTGATACCGCCGAAACCCATGGTATGTACTCCGTTGTGAAGGTTTATTCGGATTGCGGTCGCGCGGCTTTTTCCGCGTGGCCGGAGAGGCCGAAACGACGATCCAGTTCATCCAGCACGGCCTGAGGATGCTGGCCGAGGGCGGCGAGCATGACCAGGCTGTGGAACCACAGATCGGCGGTTTCGTAGATCAGGTCCTTGCAGTCACCGCTGGCGGCGGCGTCCTTGGCGGCGAGGATGGTTTCCACCGATTCCTCGCCGACCTTTTCCAGAATCTTGTTCAGGCCCTTGTGATACAGGCTGGCGACATACGAACTGTCCGGCGCTGCACCCTTGCGCGCTTCCAGTACTTCGGCCAGTCGGCTCAGGGTGTCACTCATGGCTATGTCCTGCATAGATGGCGTGCGGATCTTTCAGCACGGCGTCGACGGTTTTCCAGCTGCCATTCTCGTACACGCGATAGAAGCAGCTCTCGCGCCCGGTGTGGCAGGCGATGCCGCCCAGTTGCTCGACCATCAGTACGATCACGTCGGCGTCGCAGTCCAGGCGCAACTCGTGCAGCTTCTGCACGTGGCCGGATTCCTCGCCCTTGCGCCACAGTTTGCCGCGTGATCGCGACCAGTAGATGGCGCGCTGTTCGCTGACGGTGAGGGCGAGGGATTCACGGTTCATCCAGGCCATCATCAGGATGCGGCCGGTCTGGTGGTCCTGGGCGATAGCCGGCACCAGGCCGTCTTCGTTCCAGTGGATTTCGTCGAGCCAATTGTTCATCGGTATTCCGTGTCTGTTTCGCCGGGTCGCGGCCCGTGAATTAACCAAGTGTGCCAGTGCCGCAGCCAACTGGCTATCGGCGCAGCACCAGATAGAGTCCGCCGCCGACCATCAGCCAGGCGGGCCAGGCGGCCAGCAGCGGTGCCAGGCCTTGAAGGGTGCCGGCGCCGATCAGTGCAGCGCCGAGCAGGCGCAGCGGCCATTGGTCGCGGTTGGGGCGCTGTTCTTCTCGTTGCTGCGATCTCTGCAGGCGTTCCAGGGTATCGCGGGCGATCTGCGACAGGTGCGGCACCTGCTCGGCCTGTTGCTGCAGGTTGCGTAGCAGGTGCAGCGGGCTGATGCGCTCGCGCATCCACCGTTCGAGGTAGGGCTGGGCAGTGCTCCACAGGTCCAGATCCGGATACAGCTGGCGGCCCAGGCCTTCGATATTAAGCAGGGTCTTCTGCAGCAGTACCAGCTGCGGCTGCACTTCCATGTTGAAGCGACGCGCGGTCTGGAACAGGCGCAGCAGCAGCTGGCCGAAAGAGATGTCCTTCAGCGGCTTTTCGAAAATAGGTTCGCACACGGTGCGGATGGCCGCCTCGAATTCGTTGACCTTGGTTTCTGCCGGTACCCAACCCGAGTCGATGTGCAACTGCGCGACCTTGCGGTAGTCACGCTTGAAGAAAGCCAGCAGGTTGCGCGCCAGGTAGTCCTGGTCCTCGTCGGTGAGGCTGCCGACGATGCCGCAGTCGATGGCGATGTACTGTGGGCTCCAGGGCGTGCGCGTGCTGACGAAGATATTGCCAGGGTGCATGTCGGCGTGGAAGAAACTGTCGCGGAACACCTGGGTGAAGAATATCTCCACGCCGCGTTCGGCCAGCAGCTTCATGTCTGTGCGCTGGTCGGCCAGGGTCGCCAGATCGGTCACTGGGATGCCGTAGATGCGCTCCATGACCAGTACCTGGTGGCGGCACAGGTCCCAGTAAACCTGCGGCACGTAGAGCAGTGGCGAACCTTCGAAGTTGCGCCGTAGCTGGCTGGCGTTGGCCGCCTCGCGCAGCAGGTCGAGCTCGTCGTAGATTGTCTTCTCGTAGTCGCTGACCACCTCCACCGGATGCAGGCGGCGGGCATCGGCAGAGGCCCTTTCGGCGATGCGGGCGATCAGAAACAGCCAGGCCAGGTCCTGGCGGATCACCGGCTTGAGGCCGGGGCGTACTACCTTGACCACCACTTCCTCGCCGGTCTTGAGCTGCGCGGCATGCACCTGTGCCACCGAGGCCGAGGCCAGCGGCTGGCTGTCGAAGCGGGCGAACACTTCGCTCACCGGCGCGCCGAGCTGGCGCTCGATCAGGGCGATCGCCTGATCCTCGGGGAACGGCGGCACGCGGTCCTGCAGGTGCGCCAGTTCGTCGGCGATGTCCGGTGGCAGCAGATCGCGACGGGTGGAGAGCAGCTGACCGAACTTGATGAAGATCGGCCCCAGATCCTCCAGGGCCAGGCGCAGGCGCGCGCCGCGTGACAGCGCCAGCGGCTTGCGCGGCAGCCAGCGCCAGGGCAGCAGCCAGGACAGCGCGCGCAGCCAGAAGGGCAGCGGCAGCTCGAAGAGCATTTCGTCCAGTTGATAGCGGATCACTACGCGCTGGATGCGCAGCAGACGGCGAACGGCAAGCAGCTTCATGCGTCGGGCTTATGGGCAGAAGTGAGGCGCTCGATGCGTGCTTCCAGGCGGTCGAGGGCGAGTTTCAGTTGATCCAGCTCGGCGAAGCGCACATCGGCCTCGCGTTGACCGACCAGGGTGCGTGATTCTTCGGCCAGGTAGTCGGCCAGATCCTGTTTGAGGCTCGCGGCGCCGTGGCTGGCGAAATTGACCCGGCTGCGCAGGTGGCCGGCGAGCAGGGTCGTGGCCACCGGGCCGAGCCAGCGCGAGACTTCGTATTCCCAGTCCAGCTCCAGATCTTGCAGGACGCCGGCCAGTTGCAGCAGCACGGCGCTGTCGCCATCGAGCGATACTTCGGGACGATGCAGCACGGCGGTTTTCTCGCGGCTCAGGGCCAGGCGCGCCAGGCTGGCGGCAGGCGCGGTGAGTGTGCAATCGGCGGCTGCATGCCATTGCGACGCCAGTTGCAGGCCGTCGCCGCTGGGCAGTATGAACAGCTCCAGCGTTGGGCTCTGGCAGTGCACGGCGATGACCTTGCCGGCCAGTGCATGCAGGCGTGGCAGCGCCGTACCGTCGAGGCGCAGGACGCGGTTCAGACCTGTCTCGACGCCGGCCAGCAAGCCCGTGATGAGCATTAAGGCTTGATGCCTCTGTGCAGGGCGACGATGCCGCCGGTCATGTTGTGGTAGGTGACGCGCTCGAAGCCGGCGTCAACCATCATCGCCTTGAGGGTTTCCTGATCCGGGTGCATGCGGATCGACTCGGCCAGGTAGCGGTAGCTTTCCGAATCGTTGGTGATCAGCTTGCCGGCCAGCGGCATGAAGCTGAACGAATAGGTGTCGTAGACCTTGGCCAGCAGCGGGTTGCCGGGTTTGGAGAACTCCAGCACCAGCAGCCGCCCGCCCGGCTTGAGCACGCGCAGCATGGAGCGCAGGGCGTCTTCCTTGTGGGTGACGTTGCGCAGGCCGAAGGCGATGGTGACCACGTCGAAGTGGTTGTCGGGGAACGGCAGCTTCTCGGCATCGGCCTGGACGAACTGCACGTTGCCGGCCACGCCCTTGTCCAGCAGACGATCACGACCGACCTTGAGCATGGAGTCGTTGATGTCGGCCAGCACCACTTCGCCGGTAGGGCCGACGATGCTGGCGAACTTGCGGGTCAGGTCTCCGGTGCCGCCGGCGATATCCAGCACGCGGTTGCCCGGGCGCACGCCGGACAGCTCGATGGTGAAGCGCTTCCACAAGCGGTGCAGACCGCCGGACAGCACGTCGTTCATCAGGTCGTACTTGGCCGCCACCGAGTGAAAGACTTCGGCTACCTTCTCCGCCTTCTGGCTTTCCGGCACGTCCTGGAAACCGAAGTGAGTGGTGGGTTCCTGCTCCTGGGCCTTGCGTGGATCGCTCATGTCGCTCTCACCGGATAGAAAACCGCCCCATTCTAAAGCTGCATGCGGTCTTTGTCTTGCTCGGGTGCCCGGTCGTGCGGTGGGCTGGTAGAGTGATGTGACCTCATGCCGCAGCCTTGCGGCACGCTGCCAGTTCAAGGAGTTGCCATGTCCCGCATTCGAGTCGAACGATCCCATACCCTCGGTCGCGAGGGCGCCCGTGAAAAGGCCGAGCGCCTGGCTGAACGCCTGGCCAGCGAGTACGACGTACGTTATCGCTGGAACGGCGATACCCTCGAGTTCAAGCGCAGCGGTGCCGACGGCAGCATCGCAGTCGGTGAAGATACCGTGCGGGTGGAACTCAAGCTCGGGCTGCTGCTGTCGCCCATGGGCGGCATGATCCAGCGCGAGATCGAGCAGGTCCTGGATAAGTCGTTGGTGTGAAGGGGCTGCAGGCCGCAGGCCACAGGCGGCAGGTAAGAGCAAAAGCAATTCGCTACGCTGCTTGGCCTGAAGCCTGAAGCCGCTCTTAGTATGTGATTTCTAATTTTTCTCCCTAGTGTGTACCCAAGCCTGCAAACCGTGGGCGTTTCCGCTAACTGTCAAAGCGCGTGAGGTGCACCATGTCGAAAGTCGCCGTGAAGAAAAAAGTCGAAGCAGTGGTCGAAGACAAGGCCGGTCTGTTCGACGACGTGAAGGGCTATGCCCGCAAGATCTACCTCGCCGGCCTGGGCGCCTACGCCAAGGCGGGTGCCGAGGGCGCCGAGTATTTCAAGGAGCTGGTCAAGGCCGGTGAGGGCGTCGAGAGCAAAGGCAAGAAACTGGTCGACGAGCAGGTCGAGGCCGCCAATAGCCAGATCGAATCGGTCAAGCAGTCGGTCAATTCCAATGTCACCAGCGTCAAGGGCAAGGTCGAAGTGCAACTCGACAAGATCGAGAAGGCTTTCGATACCCGTGTGGCTGCCGCGCTGAACCGCATCGGCATTCCGTCCAAGCAGGATGTGGAAGCACTCTCTGCTAAGCTGGATGAGCTGAGCGCGTTGCTCGAGCATGTCGCGCGTACCAAATAAGGAGATCAGGATGGCTGTTAAGAAGAAAACCGAAAAGCAGACCAGCTCCTGGATCGGCGAGGTCGAGAAATACTCGCGTCAGATCTGGTTGGCAGGCTTGGGCGCATACTCCAAAGTCAGCAAGGACGGCACCAAGCTGTTCGATACGCTGGTCAAGGACGGCGAGAAAGCCGAGAAGCTGGCCAAGAGCGAAGTCGACAAGCAGGTCGGCGTAGTCAAGGCAGGTGTCGGCTCCGCCAAGTCCAAGGTCGATGAGGTCAAGGACAAGGCAATTGGCAAGTGGAGCGAGCTGGAAGAGGCGTTCGATAAGCGCCTGAACAATGCCATCTCGCGTCTGGGCGTACCCAGCCGCAATGAGGTCAAGGCACTGAACGACAAGGTCGATAGTCTGACCAAGCAGTTGGAGAAAATCACCGGCGTGTCGGCCAAGTCGGTCGCCAAGCCCGCTGCCAAAGCTGCGCCTAAACCTGCTGCCAAGCCAGCCGCGAAACCAGCCGCTGCTAAGGCTGCCGCGAAGCCTGCCGCTGCAAAACCGGCCGCCAAGCCGGCAGCCAAGGCCGCAGCGAAGCCCGCTGCCAAGCCAGCCGCTGCAGCCAAGCCTGCGACCGCCGCCAAGCCGGCAGTGGCCAAACCAGCCGCGAAACCCGCTGCAGCGAAGAAACCGGCGGCGAAAAAGCCAGCTGCGCCCAAGGCCGCTGCACCGAAGCCGGCAGCACCGGCTCCGGCCCCGACGGTCGCTGCGACCCCGGCAGCTGCACCGGCTCCGGCAGCTACTCCGGCAACTCCCGCCGCCTCGTCCTGAGTTTCGCGGGAACAAAAACGCCCGGCCTGGTGCCGGGCGTTTTCATTTCAGGCCATAAGTGGCCGAGCAGCTGCGGATGTGCGTCAGGCCTCCAGATAACGCTGCGCCAGGTGCTCGACGGTGCCGCGTGATGGCTGGTTCAGGTGCGGCGCGACCAGCATCATGATCTGGTACACCACCAGGCGTACTTCTCCCTCCTGATCGAGGATGCGCTGATAGTCGAGGGAGAACAGCAGGGTCAGGGTGATCTGCTCGACCAGTTGGCCGAGCGCCTGGGTGTCGCTGTTCAGTTGCCCACCCGCCATCAGGCGGGCGAGCAGGGCTGCCAGGGTGCGTTTCAGCGCATTCAGCCAGTGGCGAATGCCGCGCGCCAGTTTCGGCAGCCGTCCGGCCAGGTTGGACATGTCCTGGAAAAGGAAGCGGTACTGCGCCAGGCGCTCGACGATCAGGTGCAGGAACAGCCAGTAGTCTTCCATGTCTAGCTCAGCTTCGGCAGGCGGGTCGAGCAGCGGCGCCATCTCGGCCTGGAAACGCTCGAACAGCTCCAGCACCAGCGGTTCCTTGCCATGGAAGTGGTAGTAGAGATTGCCCGGGCTGATCTCCAGCTCGTTGGCGATCTCCAGGGTGGATACGTTGGGCTCGCCCTGTTCGTTGAACAGCTGCAGGGCGGTTTGCAGAATGCGCTCGCGGGTTTTCATCCGTTTCTTCTTGTTCGTGGCGCCGGAGGTCTGACGATAACCGGCCGGCATGCAGCCGACCATCCCTTTAGTAAAAGTCGCGTAGCGACATCTCTCATGTCCTTCTCCCTTCGGGAGAAGGTGGCGCGAAGCGCCGGATGAGGGATGCGGGCATGCCGCGCAGGCCTTTTTGGCCTGGCATGGCGCTTCAGCGGATATGCACGTAGGTGCCGGGTGCAGCTTCCATGGGCGGGTGCCTGGCGCTGCCCAGGGTCGCCAGGGTCTCGCGTTGTTCGCCGGAACGGGCCTGTATCCATTCCAGCCACTGCGGCCACCAACTGCCTTGCCGGTGCGTGGCGTCGTGATACCAGGCGCGCGGATCGGAGGTGAGCTTGGCGTTCTCGTAGTAATTGGCCTTGGGGTTGCCCGGCGGGTTGAGGATGCTCTGGATATGGCCGCTGTTGGACAGAATGAAATGGCGTTTGCCGCCAAGCAGCAGGGTCGAGCGATAGACCGCATCCCAGGGGGTGATGTGATCATTGATGCCCGCCACGCTGAAGCTGTCGACGTTGACCTTGCTCAGATCCACCGGCGTGCCGCAGACCTCCAGGGCGCCGGCGCGGCTGAGCGGGTTGTGCTTGAAGAAGTCGATCAGGTCGCCATGCAGGGCGGCGGGCAGGCGGGTGTTGTCGTTGTTCCAGTAAAGGATGTCGAAGGCCGGTGGCTGCTTGCCGAGCAGGTAGTTGTTGATCCAGTAGTTCCAGATCAGGTCGTTGGGGCGCATCCAGGCGAACACCCGGGCCATGTCGCGGCCATCGTGCACGCCTTGCTGGTAGGAGCGGCGTTTGGCCGACTCGAGGGTTTCTTCATCGGCGAAGAGCATCGCCGGGCTGTCGATCTGGCTGTCGAGCAGGCTGACCATGTAAGTGGCGCTGGCAACCTTGCGCAATTGTCGACGCGCTTGCAGGTGGCCTTGCAGGGCGGCGATGGTCAGGCCGCCGGCGCAGGCACCGAGCAGGTTGACGTCCTTGCTGCCGGTGATGGCGCGGCAGGCGTCGACGGCTTCCTCGACCGCCTGCACATAGCTCGACAGGCCCCATTCGCGGTGCCGTGGATCGGGGTTGCGCCAGCTGATCATGAAGGTCTGCAGGCCGTTCTTCAGAGCGTACTGGACGAAGCTCTTGTCGTTGGACAGATCGAAGATGTAGTACTTGTTGATCTGCGGCGGCACGATCAACAGCGGGCGCAGGTACTGCTTTTCGCTCATCGGCTTGTACTGGATCAGCTCCAGCAACTCGTTGCGAAACACCACGGCGCCGGGTGTGCAGGCCAGATTTCGGCCGACCTCGAAGGCGTGCTTGCTGACCTGGCTGGGCAGGCCGTCGTTATGCAGCAGGTCGTCGAGCAGGTGGCGCAGGCCCTTGAAGGCACTGCTGCCGCCGGTGTTGAACAGCTCCTTCACCGCCTGCGGATTGAGCGGGCTGTTGGATGGCGACAGCGCGTCGCTCATCAGCGAGGCGAGAAAGCGTGCGCGGGCGCGATCATCGGCCGACAGGTCGCTATCGTCGATCCACGCCGCCAGCTGTTTCTGCCAGGCCAGGTAGGCCTGCAGGCTGCGTCGATAGAAGGGGTTGAGGTGCCAGGTGGGATCAGCGAAACGCGCATCCTGCGGGTTGACCTTGTGCAGGGTATCGCCGAGCAGCACGCGACCCAGCTGGCCGCCGAAGGCCAGCAGATGCCGGCCGCTGCGGACTGGATTCTTCAGGCTCTGGGCGGCCAGCAGGCGCATGGTCGATAACAGATCGCGCCCGCGTACGCCCACTACTGCGCTTTGGGCATTCATGAAGGTGGCAGGTGCCGGCAGTGAAGCCGGGGTCGACTTGTCTCGCATGGTGTAACACTCCATCGTCAAACCGTCTGGCAGATCGTCTGGGCGACCCGCAAGAGACTGTCATGGCGCGCAGTGCCTGACGCGCGCCTTGCTTGTGCAGCATCTGCAGCAAGCCTTGTACCAGACGCGCGGGACGTGCATTGCAGAGCGCCTGGCGAGATTCGAAGGGGGCGTTATAGGCCCCTTTGTCGAACATGTTGAAGATTGCGCACCAAAGCGGTGCCGTCAATGCTGACGTGCGGGCGTAGGCTGCGGGTGCATCACCGCGCGGTGCCGTTCCTCTTCGAGAAACTTCATGATGATCGGTGCCACCGCTTCGGCGCGGGTCACCAGGAACAGGTGGCCGTCGTCGATGATGTGCAGCTCGGCATTGGGAATGCGCCAGGCCAGCAGGCGCATGTTGATCAACGGAATCAGCGGGTCGTCATCGCCGGCCATCACCAGCGTCGGTTGGCGGATCTTGTGCAGCCAGTGGATGCTGGTCCAGCCGAGGCCGGCGAACAGCTGCCAGTAGTAGCCCATCTTGCCGCCGGAGCGCACCTTGCTGGCGTGTGCCATGGCCAGCTTGGGATCGCGGCGGAAGGCGCCGCCGTAGATGTCCGGGGCGATGCGTACACCGTAGGAGGGTTGCACATAACGCCGCGGGCTGGCCATGCGCCAGAGCACTTTGGGCTTGCCCGGCACCATCACCGCGCCGGCCGAGGTGGCGGCGAGGATCAGCTTCTTGCAGCGCTCCGGGTAGTCGTGGGCAAACTGCTGGGCCAGGGCGCCGCCCCAGGACACGCCGATGGCATTGACCTGACCGTAGTCGAGATAGTCCAGCATGCGCGCCGCCAGCTTGGCCAGACCGGGAAACCGGTAAGGGGTGGCCGGGGTCGATGAGCCACCAACGCCAGGAACGTCGAAGGCGATGATTTCCAGCTCCGGATCGAGGGCGGCGACGAAGGGCATGACCAGTTCCAGGTTGGCACCGATACCGTTGAAGATCAGCAGCGGCACCAGCTGACTGTTGCCCGGCCGCACTGCCGTGCGGATGGTCTGCCCATCGAGGTCGATGGTGCGGAATACGAATGGTTGCGGCATGGGCGCAGCCCCTGTGGAGTTGAGCGCTGAAGACGGCCGTCCGGGCCGCCTCCAGGGTTACCAGGCTGTGCCTGGTTCGCCACGTCCGAGCAGGCGCGTGACGTGCGGCACTTCCCGGTGCCGCTGCGGTTGTGGCTGACGAATCAGCGTTCGTGTACGTAGGTGCCCGGAGCGGCTTCGCCGGCCGGGAATTTCTTGTTGCCCAGGGCGCTGGGAGCGTTCTTGGTCTTGCCCGAGCGCTCGGCCAGCCAGCTTTGCCAGTGCAGCCACCAGGAGTCGGCATGCTTGGTCGAGCTTTCCTGCCAGGCTTTCGGATCCAGCGGCATCTCGCTGTTGGTCATGTAGCGCGCCTTGGGGTTGCCTGGCGGGTTGAGAATGCTCTGGATATGACCGCTGTTGGACAGCACGAACTCGCACTTGCCGCCGAACAGGTGCGCCGACTTGTAGCAGGAATCCCAGGGCGTGATGTGGTCGGTGGTGCCGGCGACGACGAAGAAGTCGCAGGTGACCTGCTTGAGGTCTATCGGCGTGCCGCACACCTCCAGCGCGCCCGGACGGGTTAGCGGGTTGGTCTGGAACATGTCGATGAACTCGCCGTGCAGCGCAGCCGGCAGGCGTGTGGTGTCGTTGTTCCAGTAGAGAATGTCGAACACCGGTGGCTCGTTGCCGAGCAGGTAGTTGTTGACCCAGTAGTTCCAGATCAGGTCGTTGGGGCGCATCCAGGCGAACACCTTGGCCATGTCGCTGCCCTCCAGTACGCCGGCCTGGTAGGAGCGGCGCTTGGCCGCTTCCAGGGTCTTTTCGTCGGCGAACAGGGCGACCTGGGTGTCGAGCTGGGTGTCGAGCACGCTGACCAGCAGGGTCAGGGCGTTGACCTTGGGCTCGCCGAGGGCGGCGTAGTGGCCGAGCAGCGAGGCCGTGGTCAGGCCACCGGAGCAGGCGCCGAGCATGTTGACGTCCTTGCTGCCGGTGATGGCGCAGATGACGTCGATTGCTTCCTTGAGTGCCGCAATGTAGGTGGACAGGCCCCACTCGCGCTGCGCCTTGGTCGGGTTGCGCCAGCTGACCACGAAGGTCTGCACCTGGCTGCGCAGGAGGAAGCGCGCCAGGCTCTTGTCCGGCGACAGGTCGAAGACGTAGAACTTGTTGATCTGCGGCGGCACCACCAGCAGCGGGCGCTCGTGCACGCTCTCGGTGATCGGCTTGTACTGGATCAGCTCCAGCACGTCGTTGCGGAAGACCACGGCACCCTCAGTGGTGGCCAGGTTCTTGCCGACCTCGAAGGCCTCCATGTTCACCTGGCTGGGCATGCCGCCGTTGTGCACCATGTCCTTGGCCAGGTGCGAAAGGCCGTCGAGCAGGCTCTTGCCGCCGGTTTCGAAGAAACGTTTGACTGCCGCCGGGTTGGCCATGCTGTTGCTCGGCGCCATGGCTTCGGTCATCAGGTTGATGACGAAGTGGCCGCGACTGGCGTCCTGCTCGGACAGCGAACTGTGCTCGATCCAGTCATGCAGCTCCTTGCGCCAGGCCAGGTAGGTCTGCAGATAACGGCGATACAGGGGGTTCTGGCTCCAGGTCGGATCATTGAAGCGGCGGTCACCGTCTTCGGGTTTGAGCGCGGACTGACCGAGCATGACGTTCTTCAGCTCCAGGCCGAAGTGGGCGACATGCTTGGCACTGTGGAAGGGTTGCTTGAGTGCCTGGGCGAGCACCATACGGGCAGAGGTCAGCAGATCCTTGCCGCGAATGCCGATTACCGGGTTGAGTCCCAGAGTATTTTCAGAGGCCTGGCGTTTCAGGTCTTCGTTATTCTTGTCACTCATCTACGACGCTCCAATGTCCTGAGTCACGTACCGGCTGCGCTCGCGGCGAAACAGGGGCCAGGTACTGCTCGGGTTGCCGGGTGCGGATCGCGTCCGCGTCATGCATTGCATCTGGCAGGGCCAAATGCAGGGAACCTGCCAGTTCCTTGGTTACCCGAGTTTTTGCCGTTAGGCAAGCTGATCGATGGGGCGAAAGTATGCCGCGATAGTTTAGAAAAATCGTTCTAACTACCGGGTAATGAGGCGGGAAAGGAAGGCGAGCGCTCTGCGACGAGGTGTGCGCGCTTCAGAGCATCAGACGCACGACGCTTTCGCTGGGGTCTCGGGATTGGCCTGCAGCACTGAGCTGCGCCAGGTAGTCGGCCCAGAGTTGATCCTGCCGGGTGGCCAGTTCGTAGAGGTATTCCCAGGTGAACAGACCGCTGTCATGGCCATCGTCGAAGCACAGTTTCAGTGCATAGTTGCCGGCCGGTTCGATGCGCTCCAGGCCAACGTTGAGTTTGCCGGTTTGCAGGATCGGTTGGCCGTGCCCCTGCACTTCGGCCGAGGGCGAATGTACACGCAGGAACTCGGCGCTGAGCGAGTAATGCTGCTCGCCGTAACGCAGCTCCAGAGTCTTCGAGGCCTTGTGCAGTTTGATCGCGCTGGGGATGGGCATACTCGGCTCCTGAAAACGATGTAGCCCGGATGCAATCCGGGACGTGGTGGTGAACGCCCCCGGGTTGCATCCGGGCTACGGGGTTACAGAATATAACGCGACAGGTCTTCGTCCTGCGCCAGCTCGCCGAGGTGGCCATTGACGTAGGCGGCGTCGATACGGATGGCTTCGCCGTTCTGCTGGCCTGCCAGATCGGAGGCCGTGAAGGAGACTTCCTCCAGCAGGCGTTCGAGCAGGGTGTGCAGGCGCCGAGCACCGATGTTCTCGGTTTTCTCGTTGACCTGCCAGGCAATCTCGGCAATGCGTTTGATGCCGTCTTCGGCGAACTCGATATCCAGCCCTTCGGTTTTCAGCAAGGCGCTGTACTGTTCGGTGAGCGAGGCGTGCGGTTCGCTGAGGATGCGTTCGAAGTCCTGCGGGCTCAGCGCCTTGAGCTCGACGCGGATCGGCAGGCGACCCTGCAGCTCCGGCACCAGATCGCTCGGTTTGCTCAGGTGGAAGGCGCCCGAGGCGATGAACAGGATGTGGTCGGTCTTGACCATGCCCAGTTTGGTGTTGACCGTGCAGCCCTCGATCAGCGGCAGCAAATCACGTTGCACGCCCTCGCGCGACACATCGGCGCCGCCGGTGTTGCCGCGCTTGGCGACCTTGTCTATCTCGTCGATGAAGACGATGCCGTGCTGCTCGACGGCTTCCAGGGCGCGGGCCTTGAGTTCTTCCTCGTTGACCAGGCGCGCAGCTTCCTCGTCGCGCACCAGCTTCAGCGCATCGGCAACCTTGAGCTTGCGGCTCTTCTTCTTGCCCTTGCCCATGCTGGAGAACAGATTTTGCAACTGGCTGGTCATCTCTTCCATGCCCGGCGGGGTCATGATCTCCACGCCCATGGGCGAGTCGGCCACTTCGATGTCGATTTCCTTGTCGTTCAACTGACCTTCGCGCAGACGCTTGCGGAACAGCTGGCGGGTGTTGGAATCCTCGCTGCGCACCGGCTCGTCACCGAAGCCCTGGCGCGCAGGCGGCAACAGGGCGTCGAGGATGCGCTCCTCGGCAGCGTCCTCGGCGCGGTGGCGCACCTTGGTCATCTCCTGCTCGCGGAGCATCTTCACCGCTGCATCGGCCAGGTCGCGGATGATCGATTCGACATCGCGGCCAACGTAGCCCACCTCGGTGAACTTGGTCGCTTCGACTTTCAGGAACGGGGCATTGGCCAGCTTGGCCAGGCGGCGGGCGATCTCGGTCTTGCCGACGCCGGTCGGACCGATCATCAGGATGTTCTTCGGCGTCACTTCCTGGCGCAGCTCGGCTGGCAGCTGCATGCGCCGCCAGCGGTTGCGCAGGGCAATGGCCACGGCGCGCTTGGCGTCGTCCTGGCCGATGATGTGGCGGTTGAGTTCGTGGACGATCTCGCGGGGCGTCATGGACATGGAATCGGGCTCGCTATCGAATCTGTATGAAGAACGGACGTCATTCAGCGGCATCCAGTTCCTCGATGGTCTGGTGATGATTGGTGAACACGCAGATGTCGCCGGCGATGCCGAGTGCGGTCTGCGCGACTTCGAGGGCGGAGAGGTCGGTCTTCATCAGCAGGGCGCGCGCGGCGGCCTGGGCGAAGTTGCCGCCGGAACCCATGGCGATCAGGCCTTCTTCGGGTTCGACGACGTCGCCGTTGCCGGTGATGATCAGCGAGGCATCCTTGTTGGCCACGGCCAGCATGGCTTCCAGGCGGCTCAGGCTGCGGTCGGTACGCCAGTCCTTGGCCAGTTCGACGGCGGCGCGTACCAGGTGGCCCTGATGCTTTTCCAGTTGCCCCTCGAAGCGCTCGAACAGGGTGAAGGCATCAGCGGTGGCGCCGGCGAAGCCGGCCAGCACCTGGCCGTGATAAAGGCGGCGCACCTTCTTGGCGTTGCCCTTCATGACGGTGTTGCCGAGGGAAACCTGGCCGTCGCCAGCCATCACGACCTTGCCGTGGCGGCGCACTGAAACGATGGTGGTCAAGGGTGAATCTCCACGCTGCGGGGCGAACTTGCCCGGATGGAAACTCAGATGGGGTGCCCGCCGCGGCTTTTCAACCAGCGGCGGATCAAACGGCGATCAGCGGACCTGACGCTGCTGTAACAACAGGTTGCTGAAGCCGCCGGCTGCCAGGGTCTTCTGCGCGCTGGCCAGTTGTTCGCGACTGGCGAAGGGGCCGACCAGTACCCGGTGCCAGGTCTCCTCGCGCACCTTGCCGGTTTCCACCCGTACGTTCTGGCCGAGCAGGATGATCTGCGCGCGCAGGCCGTCGGCGTCGTCGCGCTTACGGAACGAGCCGGCCTGCAGGAAGAACTGCGTGGTGACCGGCGCGCTGGCCAGCACGGGCGGCGCGGGCGGCGGCACCTGGCCGTTGAGCGCAGCTTCGGCGCGGGCGGTGTCGATCTTCGCGGCTTGTTCCGGGGTGACCGGTTTTTGCTCAGGCACGGGCGGCGGCGTTTCTTCCAGCGCCTGTGGCAGGATCACTTCGGATTCCGGCAGTAGGGTGTAGAAGTCGTACTTGGGTCTGGCCGGCTCGGGTTGCGTCGGCTTCGGCTCGGGCTTGCTGCTGCTCACCTGCTCGCTCTTGTCGCGTTTGATTTCGTCACGGCCCGGTTCGAGGCTGAACAGGAACATGAAGAAGCCACCGACCACCAGGCCGCAGGCCAGCCAGATCCAGCCCGGTACGGGCTTCTTCGCCGGAGCCTGATAGCGACTGGCGCCACGTTTCGGCGCCGGCTTCTTGCGCGCGGCCATTTACATCCGCTCCAGGGTTTCCAGGCCGAGCAACTCCAGGCCCTGCTTGAGCGTGCGGCCGGTCAGGGCGGTCAGGCGCAGGCGGCTGTTGCGCGTGGCTTCATCTTCGGCAGCGAGGATCTGGCAGTTCTCGTAAAAGCTGGAGAACAGCCCGGCGAGGTCGTACAGGTAGGCGCACAGGATATGTGGCGTACCCTTTTCGGCGACGTTGCCCAGCAGTTCGTTGAACTGTGCCAGTTTGGCGGCCAGAGCCTGCTCCTGCTCGGCAGCCAGGGTGATTTGTCCGCCGATTTCGTCCACGGCCTTGCCCAGTTTACGGAATACGCCGGCGACACGGGTGTAGGCGTACAGCAGGTAGGGGGCGGTGTTGCCTTCGAAGCTGAGCATCAGGTCGAAGTTGAAGCTGTAGTCGCTGGTGCGGTGTTTGGACAGGTCGGCGTATTTCACCGAGGCGATGCCGACTACGCGGGCGATCTGGCGCAGCTCGTCTTCGCCGAGGTCCGGGTTCTTGCTCTTGACCAGTTCGTAGGCACGCTGCTCGGCTTCGTCGAGCAGTTGCACCAGTTTCACCGTGCCGCCGTCGCGGGTCTTGAACGGACGGCCGTCCGGGCCGTTCATGGTGCCGAAGCCCATGTGTTCCAGGCTCATGCTGGCCGGGACGAAGCCGGCCAGGCGCGCACAGGCGAAGACCATCTGGAAGTGCAGCGCCTGACGCTGGTCGACGAAGTACAGCACGCGGTCGGCCTTGAGCACGCCTGCGCGGTAGCGGGTGGCGGCCAGGTCGGTGGTGGCGTACAGGTAGCCGCCGCCCGCCTTCTGCACGATCAGCGGCAGCGGGTTGCCTTCGGCGTTCTTGAACTCGTCCATGAACACGCACTGGGCGCCGTTGTCCTCGGTCAGCAAACCCTTGGCGGCGAGGTCGGCGACCACCTGTGGCAGGTCGTCGTTATAGGCGCTCTCGCCCTTGACGTCGGCCATGGATAGCTTGACGCCGAGACGGTCATACAGCGCCTGGCAGTGCGACAGGGAAATGTCGTTGAAGCGATGCCACAGGCGCAGGCACTCGGCGTCACCGGCCTGCAGCTCGACCACCAACTGGCGCGCGCGGTCGGCGAACTCAGGGGATTCGTCGAAGCGCTTCTTGGCGGCGCGGTAGAAGCCTTCCAGGTCGGCCAGCTCGCTTTCGGCGGCGGCCGGGTTTTCCTGCATATAAGCCAGCAGCATGCCGAACTGGGTGCCCCAGTCGCCGACGTGGTTCTGGCGGATCACCGTGTCGCCGAGAAACTCCAGCACGCGTGCCACGCCGTCGCCGATGATGGTCGAGCGCAGGTGGCCTACGTGCATTTCCTTGGCCAGGTTGGGCGCGGACAGGTCGACCACCACGCGCTGCGCCGGGCCGTTCTTGCGCACGCCGAGTTTGGCATCGGCCAGTGCCGCTTCCAGGCGCTGGGCCAGGGCATCACTGTTCTGGAAGAAGTTGAGGAAGCCGGGACCGGCGATTTCCACCTTGGTGATCTGCTCGTCGGCCGGTAAGGCTGCGATCAGCTTTTCGGCCAGGTCGCGCGGCTTCATGCCAGCCGGCTTGGCCAGCATCATGGCGATGTTGCTGGCGAAGTCGCCGTGGCTCTTGTCCTTGGTGTTCTCCACCTGGATGGCCGGCGTCAGGCCCGCTGGCAGCACGCCTTCGGCGGTCAGGCGGTCGAGGGCTTGCTGGATCAGGTGGCGAATGCTGTCTTTCATGTTCGGCTCGGGTTGCCTTGGGGCTTTGGTCGAAAACTGCGTATTATAAGAGCAGCAGCAAGCGGCAGGCCACAAGCGGCAAGGAAAAGCGTGCCGCGTTTCCGTGGGTAGGGTGGGCTTCAGCCCACCAAGGCTGGCCGCTATTGGTGGGCTGAAGCCCACCCTACTGACTTAGAGGCTTGCAGCGTACCGCTCAGAAAAGATCGATCGGGTCGACATCCAGCGACCAGCGCACTGCACGACCGCTGGGCATGTGTTCCAGTGCATGCAGCCAGTGGTTGAGCAGGCGGTGCAGCGGCGCGCGGGCATTGCCCTGCAGCAACAGTTGCGCGCGAAAACGTCCGGCGCGGCGTTCCATCGGTGCGGGAACCGGGCCGAGCAGTTCGATGCCGGAGAGGTTCAGTTCGCCCAGCAGATGTTCGGCCTCGCTGCAGGCTTCATCGAGAAAGCTTTCCGCCTGGCCAGGCTTGTGCGCCTCGGCGCGCAACAGGGCCAGGTGGCAGAACGGCGGCAAGCCGGCGCTGCGCCGTTCGCTCAGCGCCTGTTCGGCAAAGGCGAAGTAGCCCTGCTCGGTCAACTGCACCAGCAGCGGGTGGTCGGCCAGGTGGCTCTGGATGATCACCTTGCCCGGTTCTTCGGCACGCCCGGCGCGGCCAGCGACCTGGATGATCAGCTGCGCCATGCGCTCGCTGGCGCGAAAGTCCGCCGAGAACAGCCCGCCGTCGGCATCGAGGATCGACACCAGCGTCACCCTTGGGAAGTGGTGACCCTTGGCGAGCATCTGCGTGCCGACCAGGATGCACGGCTCGCCCTTGTTGATGGTGGCGAACAGGCGATCCATCGCGCCCTTGCGCGAGGTGCTGTCGCGGTCGATGCGCAGCACCGGGTAATCGGGGAACAGCAGCGCCAGGCGCTCCTCGGCGCGCTCGGTGCCGGCGCCGACCGGGCGCAGGTCGACGTGCTGGCATTTCGGGCAATTGCTTGGTTGCTTCTCGACGTGGCCGCAATGGTGGCAGCGCAGTTCCTGATAACGCTGGTGCACGGTCATGCGCGCATCGCAACGGGGGCACTCGGAGAGCCAGCCGCAGTCGTGGCAGAGCAGGGTCGGGGCGAACCCGCGACGGTTGAGGAACACCAGCACCTGTTGGCCGGCCGCCAGGGTCTGGGCGATGGCCTGCTGCATCGGCCCGGAGATGCCCGAGTCAAGCGGCCGGCTCTTCACGTCCAGGCGCAGGAAGCGCGGCTGGCTGGCGCCGCCAGCGCGCTGGGGCAGCTTGAGCAGGGCGTAGCGGCCGCTGTGGGCGTTGTGCAGGCTTTCCAGCGAGGGCGTGGCCGAGCCGAGGACGATGGGTATGTCTTCCTGGCGCGCGCGAACCAGCGCCAGGTCACGGGCGTGATAGCGCAGGCCTTCCTGCTGTTTATAGGAGGCGTCGTGTTCTTCGTCGACGATGATCAACCCAGGGTTCTTCATCGGCGTGAACAGTGCCGAGCGCGTGCCGATGATGATGTCGGCCTCGCCATCGCGCGCGGCCAGCCAGGCATCGAGGCGATCGCGATCATTGACCGCTGAATGCAGCAGGGCGATGCGTGCGTTGAAGCGGCGGGCGAAACGGTCGAAGGTCTGCGGGCCGAGGTTGATCTCGGGGATCAGCACCAGGGCCTGCTTGCCGGCTTGCAGGCATTGGTGGATCAGTTGCAGGTAAACCTCGGTCTTGCCGCTGCCGGTGACGCCGGCGAGCAGGAAGGCATTGAACTGATCCCAGCCTGACGCCACGGCATTCACCGCCGCGCGCTGTTCGGCGTTCAGCGGCAGTTCCGGTTGCGCCAGCCAGTGCGCGGGCTTGGGATGAGGCTGGGTGCGGCGCACCTCGACCTTTACCAGCCCCTTCTCATGCAACAATTGCAGGCTGTCGCGGTTGAGTTGCAGTTGGCTAAGCAGGCTGTGGGCGACGCCGTGCGGATGTTGCGCCAGTGCCTTGAGTGCGTCGCGCTGGCGAGGTGCGCGGGCCAGGCGCGGGTCGTCGACACTGGCGCCCTTGCTGGCCAGCCAGTAACGCTCCTGGCGGGTCTCGGCCGGCTCGCCCTGGCGCAGCAGCACGGGCAAGGCCCAGCTCAGGGTGTCGCCAAGGCTGTGCTGGTAGTACTGCGCCGTCCACAGGCACAGTTTGAACAGCGGCGCTGGCAGTGGGGGGCGAGCATCGAGCAGTTCCAGGGCGGGCTTGAGCTTGTCGAGTGGGACTTCGCTCTGGCTGCCGACTTCCACCAGCACGCCGATCATCTCGCGCCGGCCGAACGGCACGCGCAGGCGTACGCCAGGTTGCAGCGCACTGCGCGACACGCCAGCGGGGGCGAGGTAGTCGAACAGGCGGCGCAGCGGCGAGGGCAGGGCGAGGCGCAGGATCAGGTTGGGCAAGCCAGAAACTCCACGAACAGGCGGGCGATGTTATCACGCGACGACCGGCGCCTTGCGCGGCTTGCATCGACTTGCGCGTCTGGTAAGATGCGCGGCCTATTTCTGTGCGGTGCCTGACATTGGTCCGGTGGCGGCACGACTACCCTGAGGAAAGCACGATGAAAGCCGATATCCATCCGAACTACGTCGAGATCGACGCCACCTGCTCCTGCGGCAACGTGATCAAGACCCGCTCCACCATTGGCAAGAACCTGAGCCTGGACGTTTGCTCCGAGTGCCACCCGTTCTATACCGGTAAGCAGAAAGTGCTGGACACCGGCGGCCGTATCGATCGCTTCAAGCAGCGCTTCGGCGTATTCGGCGCCAAGTAAGCGACCGAACGATAACGGAAACTGGCATGCGCCACTCCGTGATACTGAAAAAGGCGTCCCTGGTGGGCGCCTTTTTCGTTTCTTTGCTTTGTGCCGGCCTGGCCCAGGCCTTCTGTCCGTTACGCGCAGATCTGGCTCAGGTTGCCGTGCGCCAGGTGGTCGATGGCGACACCGTGCGCTTGACCGATGGGCGCAGCATTCGCCTGATCGGCATCAACGCGCCCGAGCTTGGGCGCAAGGGGCGTAGTGATGAACCCTATGCCTTGCAGGCCAAGCGCCGCCTGCAGGCGTTGATCGATGCCAGCGATGGACGTGTCGGCCTGCTCTACGGTGAATCGCGCAAGGATCGTTACGGACGTACCCTGGGTCATCTTTACGACCGCCAGGGGCGTAATCTCGAGGCGCAGCTACTGAGCGAAGGCCTTGGCTTCATGGTCGCGGTGGCACCTAACACTGCGCTGGTGACCTGTCAGGCGCAGGCCGAGCGTCAGGCGCGCAGCAAGCGGCTTGGCGTGTGGCGTAGCGAGCAGGTGAAGGCGGCTGGCCAGTTACGTGGTGGAGGCTTCGCCTTGCTCGGCGGGCGGGTCACCAGTGTGCAGCGCAACCGAGGCGGCCTTTGGATTGATCTCGACGGTGGTCGGGTATTGCGCGTGGCGCCGGAACTGCTGGGTGAGTTCGACGTGCCTGCCTTGGAGAAGCTCAAGGGGCGACAGGTTGAAGCGCGTGGCTGGGTCATTGATCGCCAGAGCCGTGGCGGCTTGAAAACCGGACAGGCGCGCTGGATGCTGCCGCTGACTCATTCGGCGATGCTGGAGGTGTTGCCATGATGCGTGCGTTGACGCTGTGTCTGCTCTGCAGTTGGTTGGCCGGGTGTGCGGTCAATCCCGCGACCGGCCGTAGCGATTTCGTGATGATGAGCGAGCGTCAGGAACTGGAACTCGGCGCGCGCTACAACCAGGAAATCCTCAAGCAGTATCCGCGCTATGAGGACGCCAAGTTGCAGGCCTATATCCAGCGCGTCGGCGAGCGGGTGGCACGCAGCAGCCATCGCAGTCAGCTCAAGTACGTCTTCACCCTGGTCGACAGTCCGGACGTCAATGCCTTTGCATTACCGGGCGGCTACATCTATATCCATCGCGGGCTGCTGGCCTATCTCAACTCCGAGGCGGAGTTGGCTGCCGTGCTGGGGCATGAAGTGGGGCACGTGACGGCGCGTCACAGCGTACGTCAGCAAAGTCAGTCCACGGCCTGGGGGCTGCTCGGCCAGGCTGCGGCCATCGGTACCGGCGTCGGCGCAGTGGGCGATCTGGCCAATGTGATGGGCAATGCCTTCGTACGCGGCTATGGGCGCGACATGGAGCTGGAGGCTGATGGCCTGGGCGCGCAATATCTGGCGCGCAGTGGCTATGACCCGCAGGCGATGATCGAAGTGGTCAAGGTGCTCAAGAGTCAGGAAGACTTCGCTCGCGAGCAGGCTGCCAGGCGCGGAGAGGCGCCGGCAGCAGGCGGCTATCACGGCCTGTTCGACACCCACCCGGACAACGATAGACGCCTGCAGGAAGTGATCGGCCCGGCGCGTGCCTTGGCCGGCGGCAATCAGGAAGTGGGGCGCGAGCGTTTCCTGCAGATGCTCAATGGTTTGGTGTTCGGCGATTCGGCGGCCAGCGGCATTCGTCGTGGGCGCCATTTCTACCACGGCGAGCTGGACTTCACCCTGAGCTACCCGCAAGGCTGGCAACTGGTCAATCGCCCGGATGTACTGATCGGCCATAGCCCCGATGAGCAAGCCTTTATCGCCATGACCCTGGAGGTAGCGGACAAGCGCCTGTCGCCTGCCGAATATCTGAGCCAGCGCGTCGGCAACCAGCGTCTGGTGGCTGGCGAGGAGCTGCGCTTAGGTGCGTTACAGGGCTATACGGCGGTGTTGCAGGGGCAGTCGGCGCGTCGCGTGGCGGTGATCTATCGCGGCGACAACGCTTACCTGTTCGTGGCGGCAGTGAAAGGGCGTGCCTCGCTGGAAACCGAGGATCAGCGTTTTCTCGAGGTTATCCGCAGTTACCGGCCGCTGAAGGCGGCCGAGCGCCAGTTGGCCGAGCCGGTGCGTTTGCATCTGGTGCGGGTCAAGGCGGGGCAGGGCATGACTGGTCTGGCCAGTGGCGCGCCGCTGGCGGCCGATAGCGAGGCGCAGTTGAGGCTGCTCAATGGGCTATATCCGCGTGGCGAGCCGCGTCCGGGGCAGTGGTTGAAAACGCTGCGTTAGCACGGCGCTTCAATCGCGACCGAACGGTCTTGGCAGGTGTATACAACTTGCGTATGCTCGGCCGCTGCCCGTTCAACAGCCAAAAAAAGCGGAAATGCCACTATGTCAGATCTAAAAACTGCCGCTCTCGAATATCATGCCCAGCCCCGTCCCGGTAAGCTGAGTGTCGAGTTGACCAAAGCCACTGCCACTGCCCGCGACCTGTCGCTGGCCTACAGCCCGGGTGTCGCCGAGCCAGTGCGCGAAATCGCCCGTGACCCTGAGCTGGCCTACCGTTACACCGGTAAAGGCAACCTGGTCGCCGTAATTTCCGACGGTACTGCCATTCTCGGTCTGGGTGACCTTGGCCCGCTGGCTTCCAAGCCAGTCATGGAAGGTAAAGGCGTACTGTTCAAGCGCTTCGCCGGTGTCGACGTGTTCGATATCGAAGTGGATGCCGAGAGCCCGCAGGCCTTCATCGACACCGTCAAGCGTATCTCCATCACCTTCGGCGGCATCAACCTGGAAGATATCAAGGCGCCCGAGTGCTTCGAGATCGAGCGTGCGCTGATCGAGCAGTGTGACATTCCGGTATTCCACGATGACCAACACGGTACTGCGATCGTGACCGCTGCCGGCATGCTCAACGCCCTGGAAATCGCAGGCAAAACGCTCGAAGAAGCGAAGATCGTCTGCCTGGGCGCCGGTGCGGCTGCCATCTCCTGCATGAAGCTGCTGGTGAGCATGGGTGCCAAGGTCGAGAACATCTTCATGGTCGACCGCAAGGGCGTGATTCATGCCGGTCGCGATGACCTGAACCAGTACAAGGCCGTTTTCGCTTCCGAGACAGATCGTCGGACCCTGTCTGATGCGCTCGATGGCGCGGACGTCTTTGTCGGCCTGTCCGGTGCCAATCTGCTGAGCCCGGAAGACCTCAAGCGCATGGCGGCCAACCCGATCGTCTTCGCCTGCTCCAACCCGGATCCTGAAATCAGCCCAGAGCTGGCGCACAAGACGCGCAATGACGTGATCATGGCCACCGGTCGTTCCGACTACCCGAACCAGGTCAACAACGTACTCGGCTTCCCCTTCATCTTCCGTGGCGCGCTGGACGTGCGGGCGACCCGCATCAACGAAGAAATGAAGATCGCCGCTGCCCTGGCCCTGCGTGATCTGGCCAAGCTGCCGGTGCCGCAGGATGTCTGCGACGCGTACGGCGGCATCAAGCTGGAGTTCGGTCGCGAGTACATCATTCCGAAACCGATGGATCAGCGCCTGATCACCATGGTCTGCGACGCCGTGGCCAAGGCCGCTATCGAATCCGGTGTGGCGACCCTGCCGTATCCGAAGCACTATCCGCTGAAATCGGTGGATGAAGTGTTCAACGGCTGATCAGCCGAGCAATAAAAAACCCGCTTCGGCGGGTTTTTTATTGTCGATGATTCGGCTCAAGGCTACGCTTGCTGTCGCCTGAGCCTTATCCTAGAACAAGTCGATCGGCGCCATTTCGTCGGCCGGTAGCGGGCTGCCAGGAACACCCATGCCGGGTTCGAACTCGCTCATCGGAGGGGGTGAATCTTCGCTCTTGAACAGTTCGAAATAGGCGTCCGGTGTGCCGGGTGCCGCGGCGCGACCGCTGACTGGATCGACACGCAGCGTCACCAGCCCCTTGGGTTCCTTGGGCAGATGGTTGGGGCGATCCTTGAGTACGACGCCCATGTAGTTCATCCAGATCGGCAGCGCGACGGTGCCGCCGTATTCGTGGCGACCCAGGCTTTCCGGTTGGTCGAAGCCGGCCCAGACCGTGGTCACGTAATCGGCGTTATAGCCGGAGAACCAGCTGTCCTTGGATTCGTTGGTGGTGCCAGTCTTGCCTGCCAAGTCGCTACGCCCCAGGGCCAGGGCGCGGCGGCCAGTGCCACGCTTGATCACGTCCTGCAGCATGCTGGTCATGATGTAGGCGGTACGTTCGTCGATGATCTGCTCAGCGACCTTGGGTTCTTCCGGGGGCAGATCAGCGGTCGCGTTCACCGTCAGGTTGGCATTCTCTTCGCTCGGCTCGTTGCCGGGGACGCGCGCCGGGTTGGCGCGGAACAGCAGCTTGCCGTTGCGGTCTTCGATGCGTTCGATCAGGTATGGCTCGATCTTGTAGCCGCCGTTGGCAAACGTGGCCCAGCCCTCGGCGATTTCCATGGGGGTCAGGCTGGCGGTGCCCAGTGCCAGCGACAGGTTGCGTGGCAGGTCCTGTGGGGCGAAGCCGAAGCGTTCGATGTAGCGCAGGCTGCGGTCGATGCCCATATCCTGCAGCAGGCGGATGGACACCAGGTTGCGTGACTTGTACAGTGCTTCACGCATACGAATCGGGCCGAGGAAGGTGTTGTTGTCATTTTTCGGCCGCCATTTCTGCGACAGGTAGTCGTCGGAGAGGATGATCGGTGCGTCGTTGACCAGCGTCGCTGCGGTGTAGCCGCTATCGAGAGCCGCGCTATAGATGAAGGGTTTGAAGCTCGAGCCCGGCTGGCGCTTGGCCTGCACGGCGCGGTTGTAGTTGCTCTGATCGAAAGAGAAACCGCCAACCAGTGCCTGAATGGCACCGCTGTAGGGGTCGAGAGAAACCAGCGCACTCTGCGCCGCCGGCACCTGGGTAAAGCGCAGGCTGCCATCGGCCTGGCGCTGCACGCGCACGATATCGCCCGGCTGCACGACATCTGCAGGTTGCTGCGGGCGCGGGCCCATGCTGTTGGTATTGAGATAGGGGCGAGCCCATTTCATGCTGTCCCAGGAGACGGCCTGTTCTTCGCCGTTGCGGGTCAGTACCAGAATGCCGCTTTTCTCGACCTGGCTGACCACGGCTGGCTCCAGGCCGCCAATGCTGCGGAACTTGCCCAGTTCGGCAAGCCAGGTCTCGCGCGTCATTCCGGGCAGGCGGCTCTCGGGGCCGCGATATCCATGGCGTTGGTCGTAGCTGATCAGGCCGTCACGGAGTGCGGTGTTGGCTGCTTCCTGCAAATGACTCGGCACGGTGGTGGTGACGTTGAAGCCTTCCGTATAAGCCTCGCTGCCATAACGACCAACCATTTCTGCGCGCGCCATCTCGGCTATATAAGGTGCACTCAGTTCAGGCGTTGGCACGTGGTAGCGGGCGTCGACTTCTTCTGCCAGCGCTTGTTCATAGCTGCCCTGGTCGATGCGGCCAAGGCGATAGAGGCGGCCGAGAATCCAGTCGCGGCGTTCCTTGGCGCGTGTCGGGTTGACCAGTGGGTTGTAACGCGACGGCGCTTTCGGCAAGCCAGCGATCATGGCCATCTGGGCCAGGTTCAGGTCACGAATCGATTTGCCGTAATAGACCTGTGCGGCCGCTTCGATGCCATAGGCGCGGTGGCCGAGATAGATCTTGTTGACGTAGAGCTCGAGGATTTCATCCTTGCTCAGCTCTCGCTCGATCTGCAGGGCCAGGAGGATCTCGGTGGCCTTGCGCGAAAAGCTGCGCTCGCTGGTCAGGAAGAAATTCTTCGCTACCTGCATGGTGATGGTGCTGCCACCACTCTGAATCTGACCGCTTTTCAATAATTGCGTGGCAGCGCGCATCAGGCTGGTCACATCGACGCCATAATGGTTGGCGAAGTTATCGTCCTCGGCGGCCAGCAGGGCGCTGATGAATTCCTTGGGGATCTCGTCGAAGCGAATCGGCGAGCGACGCATCTCGCCGAACTCGGCAATCAGCTTGGCATCGCTGCTATAGATGCGCAGGGGGATCTGCAGCTGAACCTGGCGCAGCGACTCGACGGACGGCAGGGTCGGGCTAAGATAAAGAAACGCACCGCTGAAACTGAGCAATAGCCCACAAAAAACGGCAACGCTAGACCACCAGATGAACTTTAGCAGGCGTATCAAAATGTTCGGAATTCCAAATAAAAGAATGAGTTAAGCCGGAGTCGAGGCGAAAAGGGAAAAGCTGTTCACATTATAAGCGGTTTTTTTCCCGTGGAGCCATTTGCGCTTCTGTCAAGACTGATATTTAATGTGGAAAAACATAAATAGTCCGTAAGTCGCGGATGCTAATAGGAAAACGGTCGTGCTAGGGCTCTTCACTAAGAAAGCGAATACGCTGCTGGGGATCGATATCAGCTCGACTTCGGTCAAGCTCCTCGAACTGAGTCGCTCGGGAAGCCGCTACAAGGTAGAGGCCTATGCCGTCGAGCCACTTCCGCCCAATGCAGTGGTCGAGAAGAACATTGCCGAGTTGGAGGGGGTCGGTCAGGCACTTTCTCGCGTTTTGGCCAAGGCCAAGAGCGGTGTCAAGACTGCGGCCGTTGCCGTTGCTGGTTCGGCCGTGATCACCAAAACCATCGAAATGGAAGCCGGGCTTTCCGAGGACGATCTGGAGAATCAGCTCAAGATCGAGGCAGATCAGTACATTCCCTACCCGCTGGAAGAAGTGGCCATCGATTTCGAGGTTCAGGGGCCGGCGCCGCGTAATCCCGAGCGTGTCGAGGTGTTGCTGGCGGCATGCCGCAAGGAAAACGTCGAGGTCCGCGAGGCCGCGCTTGCGCTTGCGGGGCTTACCGCGAAAGTGGTCGACGTCGAAGCCTATGCCCTCGAACGTGCCTACGGTCTGCTGGAGGCGCAACTGGGCGCTGGTCATGACGAGTTGACCGTCGCTGTAGTGGATATCGGTGCGACCATGACTACGTTGAGCGTCCTGCACAACGGTCGCACCATCTACACCCGCGAGCAGCTCTTCGGCGGCAAGCAACTGACCGAGGAAATCCAGCGTCGCTATGGTCTGTCCGTGGAGGAAGCCGGGCTTGCCAAGAAGCAAGGTGGTCTTCCGGATGACTACGACAGCGAAGTGTTGCAGCCGTTCAAAGAAGCTGTTGTTCAGCAGGTTTCCCGCTCGCTGCAGTTTTTCTTCGCTGCTGGGCAGTTCAACGATGTCGACTACATACTCCTCGCCGGCGGCACTGCATCGATCCCTGATCTCGATCGGTTGATCCAGCAAAAAATCGGTACGCAGACCCTGGTGGCCAACCCCTTTGCCGATATGGCGCTCAGTAGCAAGGTCAATGCCGGTGCGCTGGCCAGTGATGCGCCGGCACTGATGATTGCCTGTGGTCTGGCGATGAGGAGTTTTGACTGATGGCGCGGATTAACCTACTTCCCTGGCGTGAGCAGCTGCGTGAAGAGCGCAAGCAGCGGTTTCTGGTTGCGCTGGTCGGTGTGCTCGTTGTGGCGGCTGGCTTGGTGTTTCTCGCTGATCAAATACTTAGCGCTGCTATCGATAATCAGAATGCACGAAATGACTTCATCAAGAAGGAAATAGCTGTCCTTGACGCTCGCATCAAGGAAATCAGCGAATTGCGTACGCGCAGGCAGCAGCTTTTGGAGCGGATGAAGATCATTCAGGATCTGCAGGGTAACCGACCGATCATTGGGCGTATATTTGACCAGTTGGTAAGGACGCTGCCTGATGGGGTGTATTTCACTGCTGTCAAGATGGAAGGCAAGAATATCTCTATTGTCGGTGCTGCCGAGTCGAATAACCGTGTATCCAATCTGATGCGTAATCTGGAGGCGTCGGACTGGCTGATGGCTCCTAGCCTCACGGAGGTCAAGTCGGTTACGGCAGGCGCCCTTGATCAGGCAAATGTATTTCAGTTGACTGTTCAGCAGACTCAGCCTGAGCCGGAAAAATCGGAGGCCGTGCAATGAGTATCAAGGACTCTATCGAAGGCCTGCGTAGCATAGATATCAACAACCTTGACTTAAATAACATCGGATCCTGGCCGGCGGCGGTAAGGTTTATTGCAGGGCTGCTGCTTTTTATACTGGTTCTTGTGCTTGGTTATAATTTTCATCTCAAGGATCTGCAGTCTTTATTAGAGCAGCGCCAGCAGGAAGAGTTGACGCTCAAGGAGCAGTTTTCCAGTAAGGCCTTTCAGGCTGCCAATCTGGAGGCTTACAAGGAGCAGATGAAGGAAATGGAGGTTTCGTTCGGTGCGCTGTTGCGCCAGTTGCCGAGCGATACTGAAGTGCCAGGTTTGCTGGAAGACATCACGCGTACCGGATTGGGGAGTGGGTTGGAGTTTGAAGAGATCAAATTGCAGCCCGAAGTTGCTCAGCAGTTCTATATCGAATTGCCGATACAGATCAAGGTGACGGGCGGTTATCACGACCTGGCCACATTTGTCAGTGGTGTTGCCAGTTTGCCGCGTATCGTAACGTTACACGACTTTCAATTGGCACCATCTGCTGCAGGTGGTTCCAGTCGCTTGAGTATGCAAATTATGGCCAAAACTTATCGTTACAATGATAAGGGGGCTCAATAATGAGAATCTCGAGTTTGATGCTGGTTGTCGGGTTTTCCCTGTTGGCGGGGTGCGGGGCGGGTGGCGATTTTTCGGATTTGCGTGCTTATATGGATGAAGTGCGCGCCAGGCCCAAGGGCTCCATTGAGCCACTGCCGACATTCAAGCCTTATGAAAGCTTTACTTATCGCGCATCATCGCTACGTAGTCCGTTTCAGCCGCCAGTCAAGATTGATGTTGTGACGCGCCAGAAAGGATCGGCAGAAATCAAGCCGGACGAAACACGAGTCAAGCAGTTCCTCGAAGGATTCAATATTGAAACTTTCGAAATGGTTGGCACGCTTAGGAATGAGCGAGAGCTGTATGCTCTAGTTAATGGTGCTGGTGGCGTTCATCGGGTAAAGGTGGGTGATTATCTTGGGCGTAACCACGGCAAGATTCTCGCGATTGATGAGTCCAAGATTGACGTCATGGAAATTGTTCCAGATGGCGAGGGTGGCTGGCTTGAGCGACCACGCAGCCTTTCCTTGAAGGAGCGCTCCTGACGGGGTAGGTGAAAAAATGAATATTAATAATCTGTCTGCCAAACGGGATACGAAAATGAATGGCTCTCTTTCGCGTCTTAGCGTCGCCCTGATGGCTGCGCTGCTGTCACCCGCAGTCTTGGCGGCTAACTTACAGGGTCTGGATGTTGCCAGTTTGCCCGGTGATAGGGTTGAGTTGAAACTGTCCTTCGATGAGCCGGTAACGGCTCCTCGCGGCTATACCATCGAGCAGCCTGCGCGTATTGCTCTGGACCTTCCGGGTGTGTCGAACAAACTGGGCTCCAAGAACAGAGAGCTGGGCGTCGGAAATGCGCGCAGTGTGACCATCGTCGAAGCCAAGGACCGTACCCGGCTTATTGTCAATCTGACCAAGCTCGCGCCTTACAGCACGCGTGTCGAAGGTAACGATCTGTTCGTTCTGGTCGGTGACACTTCCTCTTTAACATCGCGTCCTGCTGCAGTATCTGCTGTAACCAATACAGTGCCTGCCAAGAAAGTCTACGGTCCGCAGCCCAAGGCAATCAACAATATTGATTTTCAGCGTGGTGAACAGGGTGAAGGCAATGTCATTATCACGCTTTCTGATAAGTCAGTTGCGCCTGACATCCAAGAGGAGAGTGGTAAGATTCGTCTTGATTTTGTGAAGACGGAATTGCCTGAATTTCTGAGAGTTCGTCTTGATGTCAAGGACTTTGCGACTCCGGTGCAGTTCGTTAGTGCCACGGGTAGCGCAGACAAAACCAGTATCGTGATCGAACCAGTTGGTTTATACGATTACCTGGCTTACCAGACTGACAACACGCTGACCTTGAGTGTTAAGCCTCTTTCCCAGGAGGACGCCGAACAGCGTAAAGCTGAGCGATTTGCTTATACCGGGGAGAAACTGTCGCTTAACTTCCAGGATATCGACGTGCGCTCGGTCTTGCAGTTGATCGCTGACTTCACTGACTTGAATCTGGTGGCAAGTGACACTGTTGCGGGTAATATCACTTTACGTCTGCAGAATGTGCCATGGGATCAGGCGTTGGATTTGGTTTTGAAGACCAAGGGCTTGGATAAGCGTCAAGTTGGTAACGTCTTGCTTGTTGCCCCGGCTGATGAAATCGCAGCGCGTGAGCGCCAGGAATTGGAATCGCAAAAGCAAATTGCTGAGCTGGCTCCGCTGCGGCGTGAACTGATTCAGGTAAATTATGCCAAGGCCGCTGAAATGGCCAAACTGTTTCAGTCTGTTACCAGTGCCGACGGTGCTTCAGATGTTCGTGGGTCTGTAACGGTCGATGAACGAACCAACAGCATCATTGCTTACCAGACGCAGGATCGCCTGGATGAGTTGAGGCGAATCATCGCCCAGCTCGATATCCCTGTGCGTCAGGTAATGATCGAGGCGCGCATTGTTGAGGCTAATGTGGATTATGACAAGGCCTTGGGGGTGCGTTGGGGGGGGGCAACTCGTCGCGGAAACTGGAGCGTTTACGGCAAGGATGGTGCCACCTCTTTCGATAGTGATAGTGGGCAGGTCTTTTTGCCGGGTACCGATACGGTAGGCAGCGTTACGCTGCAGGATGGCGTGGCTCCTGTGCCCTTCGTCGATATGGGTGTTCTTGGTAGTACTTCGGGTATCGGTATCGGTTTCCTTACTGATAATTTGACGCTTGACCTGCAGCTGTCGGCTATGGAAAAGACGGGCAATGGCGAGATTGTTTCTCAACCCAAGGTTGTGACGTCGGATAAGGAAACTGCGAAGATCCTGAAGGGGCAGGAAGTACCCTATCAGGAGGCCAGTTCTAGTGGTGCCACCAGTACATCCTTCAAGGAGGCAGCGCTCTCACTGGAGGTTACGCCGCAGATTACCCCGGATAATCGCATCATCATGGAGGTGAAAGTAACCAAGGATGCGCCTGACTTTGCTCGGGCTCTTAATGGTGTGCCGCCAATCAACAAGAACGAAGTCAATGCCAAGGTACTGGTCAACGACGGTGAGACCATTGTGATTGGTGGGGTATTCTCCAATACCCAGACTAAGGGTGTAGAGAAAGTGCCACTTCTCGGTGATCTGCCGTTCCTTGGGCGTGTATTCCGTCGTGATATCGTCAGTGACAACAAAGCCGAGTTGCTGGTTTTCATCACTCCGCGCATCATGAACAACCAAGCCATTGCCGTGAACCGATGACCTAAGTGCGGAATGTAATCCTCGTTGGCCCGATGGGAGCTGGAAAAAGCACCATCGGGCGTTTGCTTGCCAAAGAACTGCGCGTGCCCTTCAAGGACTCCGACAAGGAGATCGAGCAGCGTACCGGTGCTGATATTCCCTGGATCTTCGATGTCGAGGGTGAGCAGGGCTTTCGTGAGCGGGAGCAAGCAGTAATTGCCGAGCTGTCGCAGCAAGATGGTCTGGTGCTGGCCACGGGCGGTGGGGCGGTGATGCGTCCAGAGAATCGTCAGGCTCTGCATGCGGGAGGGCGAGTCGTGTATTTGCACACCTCCGTGGAGCAGCAGATTGATCGCACCTCGCGTGATCGCAATCGGCCGTTGTTGCGCACGGCCAATCCGGCGCAAGTGCTCAGGGATCTGATGGCCGCGCGTGATCCTCTCTACCGCGAGGTTGCCGATATCATCATCGAGACCGACGAGCGTCCGCCGCGCATGGTGGTGCAGGAAATTCTTGCGCGTCTGGAAGCCTTGTCGCCCCGTTAAAGCGCGGGGCGAACTGCGCTATCCTAGTGGCCTTTTTATTCTGGGGGCCTCATGCAGACTCTTCACGTTGAACTTGGCGAGCGCAGTTATCCCATCTATATCGGCGCGGGTCTCCTGGCGGATCCTGAGTTGCTCACGCGCCATATCGGCGGACGGCAGGTGGCGGTGGTCACCAATGAGACCGTAGCGCCTCTGTATCTCGAAACGCTGATGCGATCCCTTGAAGGTTTCAAGGTTGCCTCGATCGTGCTGCCGGATGGCGAGGTGTTCAAGAACTGGGAAACGCTGCAGCTGATTTTCGATGGCCTGCTGACGGCCAGGCATGATCGGCGTACGACAATTATTGCTCTGGGGGGCGGTGTCATCGGTGATATGGCGGGCTTTGCTGCTGCCTGTTACCAGCGAGGTGTGGATTTCATCCAGGTGCCGACGACGTTGTTGTCTCAGGTGGATTCCTCGGTGGGAGGCAAGACGGGGATCAATCATCCGCTGGGCAAGAACATGGTCGGCGCGTTCTATCAACCCAAGGCCGTGTTGATTGATACGGCCAGTCTGCGCACCCTGCCGGAGCGCGAGCTTTCCGCTGGGTTGGCCGAGGTCATCAAGTACGGGTTGATTTGCGATGAACCCTTCCTGGCCTGGCTTGAGGAAAATATGCCGGCCCTGCGTGCGCTAGATGGTGCTGCGCTGACTTATGCCATCGAGCGCTCCTGTGCAGCCAAGGCTCGCGTAGTGGGGGCTGACGAGCGTGAGTCTGGCGTGCGTGCCACGCTCAATCTCGGTCATACCTTCGGGCATGCCATCGAGACCGAGCAGGGCTACGGCGTATGGCTGCATGGCGAGGCTGTTGCCGCTGGAACGGTGATGGCGCTGGAAATGTCTTACCGCCTTGGTTGGTTGTCTGCGCCTGAGCGTGATCGCGGTGTGCGTCTGTTGCAGGCCGCCGGATTGCCGGTGGTGCCGCCACGGGACATGACGCCCGAGCGCTTCCTTGAGCATATGGCGGTGGACAAGAAGGTGCTCGACGGCCAGATGCGCCTCGTCCTGCTGAAACATCTGGGAGAGGCGGTGGTGACCGCCGACTACCCGCGTGAAGTTCTCGACGCCACGCTGCGTAGCGACTACGTCGCGTTGGCTCAGTCGTCCAACTCTTGAAGAGTGATCCATGACCAGTTTGCATGCTGACGAAGCTTTTCTGGCGCATTACCAGTTCAGTCACGACCCTTTTGCGCCGCGAGTACCTGGCTTCAAGTTTTTCCCGGCGCAGCGCAAGCCGGTGCTTGGGCAATTGCATCATCTTGCGCGTTACAGTCAGTTGTTGCTGGCTGTGGTCGGCCCTGAGGGCAGTGGCAAGACCTTGTTGCGTCAGGCGCTGGTTGCCAGTACCAACAAGCAGGCCGTGCAGAGCATCGTCGTTGCACAGGGTGCGACCACGGCTGACGCGCTGCTGCGTCAGGTGGCTCAGGGGTTGGCAATCGCTCAGGCCGACGTGCGCTCGATACTGGCGCAGGTTGCACAGCTGGCGCTGACCGGGCAGGAGGTTTATCTGCTCGTCGATGATGCCGATCAACTGGATGACGCCGCCTTGAAATGCGTTCTGGAACTTGCTGCTGGCAATGCCGACGGGCGTCCGCACATTTTCCTGTTTGCCGAGCGGGGACTCCTGGCGCGTCTGGAGGCGCTGGCGGATGGCGAGGAGTGTTACCACGCCATCGAGCTGCAGCCCTATACCGAAGATGAAACGCGTGACTACCTGACGCAGCGGCTCGAGGGCGCTGGTCAGGGTATTGATCTGTTATCTGATGAGCAGGTCGAAGACATCCATGTGCGCGCTCAGGGGTGGCCTGGAGCGATCAATCAGGAAGCGCGTGAGCTGCTGGTCGAACAAATGCTTGCGCAGCGTGCTGCCGGTCGCGGCGTTGGTGGCGGTTTTGCCTTACCGAAAAAGCACCTGCTGGCGTTGGCTGTCGTCCTGGTTGGCGTCGCCGCTGCCTGGATGATGCAGGGGCGTGAGTCATCCTCGCCTGCGCCGGTGGCCAGCAGTTCGTCGTTGCCTTTGCAATCATCCGCGCCCGCCCCCGAGGTTCAGGAGCCTGTGCAGGCTCCTGCAGAGAAGGCGCCAGCTATCGAGTTTGCCGGCACCAGTCAACCACTGCCTCTGCCGCTGGTGGGGGAGTCGCAAGCCGTGATTCGCCAGCCTCTGGCTGAGGCTGCCGGGGAAGCGTTGGATAACTTTGAGCCGCCGGCTACGCCTGAGCCCTCGACAGTCACGCCGCCGCGTGCGCCAATGACTGCTGCACCTGCACCTGCACCTGCACCTGCACCTGCACCTGCACCTGCACCTGCACCTGCACCTGCACCTGCACCTGCACCTGCACCTGCACCAGTGAAGCAGCCTGAGCCTGTTGCGGCAAAGCCCGCACCAGCGGCCGCTAAACCAGCGCCTGCGCCTAAGCCTGCGCCCGCTCCGGCTGTAGCCTCAGGTGCTGCGGCGACCAACTGGTATGCGCAGCAGCCGGCGTCCCGCTATGCCTTGCAGGTACTTGGATCGCGTTCGGAGGCCAATATTCAGGCGCTGGTGCGTGAGGGGGGTAGCGAGTACCGCTACTTCAAGAAAATCCATCAAGGGCAGCCGCTGTACGTGCTGACCTATGGTAGCTTCTCCAGTCGCGACGCCGCTCAGGCGGCGGTGAAAACCCTGCCCGCCAAGCTGCAGGCGGGTAAGCCCTGGCCTCGTACGCTGGGTAGCATTCAGCAGGAAATGAGCCGCTAAGCGCTCTGTCTCAAGATGATCGCTTGGTCGTTAGCACGACCTTGCGGTCTTATCCTTCGTTTTTGCGACATAAATATTCACCCCTTCGTCACGAAAATTTGTGACGCCATGGGTGGATATGTACAATGACCTCCCTTTTGCCCATGCAAAGCACGCCCGTGCCTGTTATTCGGGTTTAAGCAATTGAATTAGAAAGTAATTTGCCTGAAGTCTAGGCAGCCTGGTGAGAGTCCCCCCTATGAAAGCAGGTTTGTACCGTCCTGATGAGTTCAAGGATAACTGCGGCTTCGGCTTGATCGCCCATATGCAAGGTGAACCTAGTCATCACCTGCTCAAGACCGCTATTGAGGCCCTCACCTGCATGACTCACCGCGGCGGTATCAACGCCGACGGCAAGACCGGTGATGGCTGTGGCCTGCTGATCCAGAAGCCCGATCAATTCCTGCGCGCTGTTGCCCGGGAACAATTCGGCGTCGAACTGCCTGGGCAATATGCCGTGGGCATGGTGTTCTTCAATCAGGATTCGGCCAAGGCCGAAGCCGCGCGCGAGAACATGAACCGCGAAATCCTCGCGGCTGGTCTGCAACTGGTGGGCTGGCGCAAGGTGCCGATCGACACCAGCGTGCTCGGCCAGCTGGCGCTGGAGCGTCTGCCGCAGATCGAGCAGGTGTTCATCGGTGGCGAGGGTCTGAGTGACCAGGAATTCGCCATCAAGTTGTTCAGCGCCCGCCGTCGTTCCTCGGTGGCCAATGCCGACGACAGCGATCACTACATCTGCAGCTTCTCGCACAAGACCATCATCTACAAAGGCCTGATGATGCCGGCGGACCTGCAGCAGTTTTACCCGGATCTGGGTGACGAGCGCCTGCAGACCGCCATCGCGGTTTTTCACCAGCGCTTCTCCACCAACACCCTGCCGAAGTGGCCGCTGGCGCAGCCTTTCCGTTATCTCGCGCACAACGGCGAGATCAACACCATCACCGGCAACCGCAACTGGGCGCAGGCTCGTCGCACCAAGTTCGCCAACGAGCTGATCCCTGATCTCGACGAGCTGGGCCCGCTGGTCAACCGCGTCGGCTCCGACTCCTCGAGCATGGATAACATGCTCGAACTGATGGTCACCGGCGGCATCGACCTGTTCCGTGGCCTGCGCATGATCATTCCGCCGGCCTGGCAGAACGTCGAGACCATGGACGCCGACCTGCGCGCGTTCTACGAATACAACTCCATGCACATGGAGCCCTGGGACGGCCCGGCCGGCGTGGTGCTGACCGATGGTCGCCATGCCGTGTGCCTGCTCGACCGTAACGGTCTGCGCCCGGCGCGCTGGGTTACCACCAAGAACGGCTACATCACCCTGGCCTCGGAAATCGGCGTGTGGGACTACCAGCCCGAGGACGTCATCGCCAAGGGCCGTGTCGGCCCGGGGCAGATCCTCGCGGTCGACACCGAGACCGGCCAGGTGCTGGATACCGAGTCCATCGACAGCCGCCTGAAGTCGCGCCACCCCTACAAGCTGTGGTTGCGCAAGCATGCCCAGCGCATCAAGGCGACGCTGGAAGACCGCGACCATGGTTCGGCCTTCTACGACCCGGATCAGCTCAAGCAATACATGAAGATGTTCCAGGTCACCTTCGAGGAGCGTGACCAGGTGCTGCGCCCGCTTGGTGAGCAGGGCCAGGAAGCCGTCGGCTCCATGGGCGATGACACGCCCATGGCGGTGCTCAGCCAGCGCGTGCGCTCGCCCTACGATTACTTCCGCCAGCAGTTCGCGCAGGTCACCAACCCGCCGATCGACCCGCTGCGTGAAGCGATCGTCATGTCCCTGGAAATCTGCCTGGGCGCCGAACGCAACATCTTCAGCGAGTCGCCGGAGCACGCTACCCGCGTGATCCTCAGCAGCCCGGTGATTTCGCCGGCCAAGTGGCGCGCGCTGATGAACCTGGACCGCCCGGGCTTCGACCGTCATGTCATCGACATGAACTACGACGAGTCGCTGGGTCTGGAAGCGGCCGTGCGCAACATGGCCGACCAGGCCGAGGAAGCCGTGCGTGCCGGCAAGGTGCTGCTGGTATTGACCGACCGCCACATCGCTCCTGGCAAGCTGCCGGCGCATGCCGCGCTGGTCACCGGCGCCGTGCATCACCGCCTGACCGAGAAAGGTCTGCGCTGCGACTGCAACATCCTGGTGGAAACCGCTACCGCGCGTGACCCGCACCACTACGCCGTGCTGCTGGGCTTCGGTGCTTCGGCGGTGTATCCGTTCCTGGCCTACGAAGTGCTGGGCGACCTGATCCGCACCGGCGAAGTGCTGGGCGATCTGTACGAAGTATTCAAGTACTACCGCAAGGGCATTTCCAAGGGCCTGCTGAAGATCCTGTCGAAGATGGGTATCTCCACGGTCGCGTCCTATCGCGGTGCGCAATTGTTCGAGGCGGTCGGCCTGGCCGATGAAGTCACCGAACTGTGCTTCCGTGGCGTGGCCAGCCGCATCCAGGGCGCGCGTTTCGTCGACATCGAGAGCGAGCAGAAGCTGCTGTCCCTGGAAGCCTGGAACAACCGCAAGCCGATCCAGCAGGGTGGTCTGCTCAAGTTCGTTTACGGCGGTGAATACCATGCCTACAACCCGGATGTGGTGCGCACGCTGCAGGAAGCCGTGCAGCAGGGCAACTACGCCAAGTACAAGGAATACTCGACGCTGGTCGACACCCGTCCGGTGTCGATGATCCGCGACCTGCTCAAGGTCAAGGAGTCCGCCACGCCGATTTCCCTGGACGAAGTCGAGCCGCTGCAGTCGATCTTCAAGCGTTTCGACGCCGCCGGTATCTCTCTCGGCGCGCTGTCGCCGGAGGCGCACGAGGCGCTGGCCGAGGCGATGAACCGCCTGGGTGGTCGCTCCAACTCCGGCGAGGGCGGCGAAGACCCGGCCCGCTACGGCACCATCAAGAGCTCGAAGATCAAGCAGGTGGCCACCGGCCGCTTTGGCGTGACCCCGGAATACCTGGTCAACGCCGAAGTGCTGCAGATCAAGGTGGCCCAGGGCGCCAAACCTGGTGAGGGCGGCCAGCTGCCGGGGGGCAAGGTCAACGGTCTGATCGCCAAGCTGCGCTACGCGGTGCCGGGTGTGACCCTGATTTCGCCGCCGCCGCACCACGATATCTACTCGATCGAAGACCTGGCGCAGCTGATCTATGACCTCAAGCAGGTCAACCCGATGGCGCTGGTGTCGGTCAAGCTGGTGGCGGAAGCCGGTGTCGGCACCATCGCTGCCGGTGTGGCCAAGGCCTATGCCGACCTGATCACCATTTCCGGCTACGACGGCGGTACCGGCGCCTCGCCGCTGACCTCCATCCGCTATGCCGGTGCGCCCTGGGAGCTGGGCCTGGCCGAAACCCACCAGACCCTGCGCGGCAACGACCTGCGTGGCAAGGTGCGGGTGCAGACCGACGGTGGTCTGAAAACCGGCCTGGACGTGATCAAGGCAGCCATCCTCGGCGCCGAGAGCTTCGGCTTCGGTACTGCACCGATGGTGGCCCTGGGCTGCAAATACCTGCGCATCTGCCACCTGAACAACTGCGCCACCGGCGTGGCCACGCAGAACGACAAGCTGCGCAAGGATCACTTCATCGGAACCGTCGAGATGGTGATGAACTTCTTCACCTATGTCGCCGAGGAAACCCGCGAGTGGCTGGCCAAGCTGGGCGTGCGCAGCCTGGAAGAGCTGATCGGGCGTACCGACCTGCTCGAAGTGCTGCCGGGAGAAACCGCCAAGCAGGGCAACCTGGATCTGTCGCCGCTGCTGGCCAGCGCGCATATCCCGGCCGACAAACCGCAGTTCTGCCAGGTGCCGAAGAACCCGCCGTTCGACGAAGGCCTGCTGGCCGAGAAGATGGTGGACATGGCCAAGGACGCTATTGCCGGCAAGACCGGTGGTGAGTTCGAGCTGAGCATCGGCAACTGCGACCGCTCCATTGGTGCGCGCATTTCCGGCGAGATCGCCCGTGTGCATGGCAATCAGGGCATGAACGATGCGCCGATCACCTTCCGCTTCAAGGGCACTGCCGGGCAGAGCTTCGGTGTGTGGAACGCCGGTGGTCTGCACCTGCGCCTGGAAGGCGATGCCAACGACTACGTGGGCAAGGGCATGACCGGCGGCAAGATCGTCATCACCCCGCCTGCAGGCAGCCCGTTCGCCACCGAGGACAGCGCCATCATCGGCAACACCTGTCTGTACGGTGCCACTGGTGGCAAGCTGTTCGCCACCGGTACCGCGGGCGAGCGTTTTGCCGTGCGTAACTCCGGCGCTCACGCCGTGGTGGAAGGCACTGGCGATCACTGCTGCGAGTACATGACCGGCGGTTTCGTCTGTGTACTGGGCAAGACCGGCTACAACTTCGGCTCGGGCATGACCGGCGGCTTCGCCTACGTGCTCGACATGGACAACGGCTTCTACGACCGCGTCAACCACGAGCTGGTGGAAATCCAACGCATCAACAACGAAGCGATGGAGGCCTACCGCAGCCACCTGGAAAGCGTGCTCGCCGAGTACGTCGAGGAAACTGGCAGCGAGTGGGGCCAGAACCTGCTGGAAAACCTGGACGATTACCTGCGCAAGTTCTGGCTGGTGAAACCGAAAGCGGCCAGCCTGAAGTCGCTGCTGTCCAGCACCCGTGCCAACCCGCAATAAGAATGCGCCTGAAGTGGTTTGATGAGGTAATGCAATGACTGAACGTCTGAATAACGACTTCCAGTTCATCGAAGTCGGGCGCAAAGACCCGAAGAAGAAACTGCTGCGTCAGCGCAAGAAGGAGTTCGTCGAGATCTACGACAACTTCAAGCCGGCGCAAGCTGCTGACCAGGCACATCGCTGCCTGGGCTGCGGCAACCCGTATTGCGAGTGGAAGTGCCCGGTGCACAACTTCATTCCGAACTGGCTCAAGCTGGTGTCGGAAGGCAACATCCTGGCCGCCGCCGAACTCTCGCACCAGACCAACACCTTGCCGGAAGTCTGCGGTCGCGTGTGCCCGCAGGATCGCCTCTGCGAAGGTGCCTGCACCCTCAATGACGGCTTCGGCGCGGTGACCATCGGTTCGGTGGAGAAGTACATCACTGACACTGCCTTCGCCATGGGCTGGCGCCCGGACATGTCCAAGGTCAAACCGACCGGCAAGCGTGTAGCGGTGATCGGTGCCGGTCCGGCCGGCCTGGGCTGCGCCGACGTGCTGGTGCGCAACGGCGTGACCCCGGTGGTGTTCGACAAGAACCCGGAAATCGGAGGCCTGCTGACCTTCGGCATTCCCGAGTTCAAGCTGGAAAAGACCGTGCTCAGCCGCCGCCGTGAAGTTTTCACCGGCATGGGCATCGAGTTCCGCCTGAACACCGAGATCGGCAAGGACGTGACCATGCAGCAGTTGCTGGATGAGTACGATGCCGTGTTCATGGGCATGGGCACCTACACCTACATGAAGGGCGGCTTCCCAGGTGAAGACCTGCCGGGCGTCTATGACGCGCTGGATTTCCTCATCGCCAACGTCAATCGCAACCTCGGTTTCGAGAAGTCGCCGGAAGACTTCATCGACATGAAGGGCAAGCGCGTCGTGGTGCTGGGCGGTGGTGACACCGCGATGGACTGCAACCGCACCTCGATCCGTCAGGGCGCCAAGGCCGTGACCTGCGCCTACCGTCGTGACGAAGAAAACATGCCGGGCTCGCGCAAGGAAGTGAAGAACGCCAAGGAAGAGGGCGTGAAGTTCCTCTTCAACCGCCAGCCCATCGCCATCGTCGGCGACGGCAAGGTGGAAGGCATCAAGGTGGTCGAGACCCGTCTCGGCGAACCGGATGCCCGTGGCCGCCGCAGCCCCGAGCCGATTCCGGGCTCCGAGGAGGTCATCCCGGCCGAGGCCGTGCTGATCGCCTTCGGTTTCCGTCCGAGCCCGGCGCCCTGGTTCGAGCAGTTCGAGATCCAGACCGACAGCCAGGGCCGCGTCGTGGCGCCGGAGCAGAGCACTTTCAAGCACCAGACCAGCAACCCGAAAATCTTCGCCGGTGGCGACATGGTGCGTGGTTCTGACTTGGTGGTGACGGCGATCTTCGAGGGTAGGAACGCCGCCGAAGGCATCCTCGACTACCTGGGCGTCTGACTCGTCTCGTACCTGCGCGGCTGCGACCTACGTGGTCGGTAGTCGCGCGGGTCGATGGCGAAACTCTCCAGGCGTGAGCGCAGGGTCGTTGGCTTCAGCTCCAGCAACCGCGCCGCGCCGTCCTTCCCCGATATCCTGCCCGCACAGGCCTTCAGTGCTGCGATCAGGTTTTCGCGCATCTGCTGGCGTTGCTCGCCCTGAGTGAAAATCCGCATTTCCTGTTCCACCTGTGGCTGTGACGGTACGTCGTTGCCGTTGTCGTTGGGCAAGTCCAGGCGCAGCCGGGTGCCGGGTGAAATGATCACCGCGCGCTCGATCAGATTCTCCAGCTCACGAATGTTGCCCGGCCAGGAATAGGCCTGCAGGCGTTGGATGTCGGCCAGGCGCAGGCTGGGCTCAGGGCGGTTGAGCTGGCGACAGGCGCGGCTGAGAAAGTGCTGGGCCAGGGGCGGAATGTCTTCCGGACGCTGACGCAGCGGCGCCGACTCGATGGGGAAGACGTTGAGGCGAAAGTACAGGTCTTCACGGAAGCGGCCGGTGCGTACTTCCTGGCGCAGGTCACGGTTGGTGGCGGCGATCACGCGTACATCCACCTGACGGGTGCGGGTGTCGCCGACCCGCTCCAGCTGCTGTTCCTGCAGCACGCGCAGCAGCTTGCTCTGCAGCTCCAGGGGAATTTCGCCGACCTCGTCGAGAAACAGCGTGCCGCCGTCGGCCAGTTCGAAGCGCCCGACGCGGTCGTTCAGCGCGCCGGTGAAGGCGCCGCGGATATGGCCGAAGAACTCGCTCTCGAACAGTTCGCGCGGCACCGCCGCGCAGTTCACCCGGATCAGTGGGCGGCGGCTGCGCCCGCTGTTGTCGTGAATGGCGCGCGCGATCAGCTCCTTGCCGGTGCCTGACTCGCCGGTGATCAGTACGTTGGCGTCGGTGGGGGCGACCAGCTCGATCTGGTGGATTACCTGTTGCATGGCGGCGCTGCGCCCGACCAGGTCGTGCTGGGCGTACTCGCCACGAATTTCCTCCTGCAGGTAGGCATTCTCCAGCTCCAGGCGTTGCTTGAGCTGCTGCACTTCGCTCAGTGCCTGGCGCAGCCGGCGCTCGGTCTCCAGGCGCTCGCTGATGTCGCGAAACACCACCACGGCGCCGACCAGTTCGCCGTCGTCGCGCAGCGGCGTGCTGGTGTAATCCACCGGGATCGGCTTGCCATCCTTGTTCCAGAACACCTCGTCGGCCACCTGATGCACCTCTCCGTCATTGAAGGCGGCGTAGATCGGGCAGGTGTGGCCGTCATAGGTGCTACCGTCGGGATGGTGGTGGTGGATCAGGTCGTGAATGTTGTGGCCGATCAGGTCATCGGCACGCCAGCCGAGAATGCGCTCGGCCGCCGGATTGACGAAGGTGGTCTCGCCATTGCGGTTGACGCCGTAGATGCCCTCGCCAGCAGCGCCGAGGATCAACTGATTCTGCCGCTCGAACTGGCGGAAGATGCGTTCCACGCCCTGCCATTCGAGTAGCCCCTGACGCTGGTAGCGCTCGGCTTCGGCCAGCCCGCGCAGGGCGTCGAGACGGCGGCGCTGTTGGATCAGCAGGCCGAGCAGGATGGTGCCGTCATGCTCCAGTCGGCTGCCCTCGATTTCCACCTCCAGGCGCTCGCCGTCGCGACGCAGCAGTCCGAGGCCGTCACGCCAGGCATTGCCGCGCACCTGTACCTCTTCGGTGAAGGTGACCAGTGCTCCCAGGTCATGTGCCCAGAGACGGCTGGCGCGCAGTGTGAGCAGCTCTTCCTGCGGCCAGCCGAGCAGGGCGCAGCAGGCTGGATTGGCATGCAGGATACGGTCGCAGGTAGGGTCGATTACCAGGCTGGCGCTCTGCATGTGTTGCAGCAACAACTGACTGGCGGCATTGGGATCGGGCATCGCTGAGCTCTCGGGATTGGCCTTTCAGGTCGTTATCCAAAGGACGTGCCAGTTGACGAAATATCGTTTTTTAAGGTGACGAAATCTCGTGAATAACGAGATTTCGTATTTATTGTGTTTCTTAAAAATTTATATTTTTCAATCACTTATGTAGAGTTTTGAGCTGGTACAGCTCCTGCAATAACTGACATGAACCGGCCAGTAATGGCCCAGCCCAGTCAGCGCCCGCCTCACCAATCTGGGGCAGGCCATCGCAGGAGTGATCACGATGAGCGTCAACAGCCTGGACGATCCATTCAGCCCCGACAGCGAGCTTTCCCATGCCGCCGGGTGTGCCTGCCAACGTTGCACGCCGAGTGCCGCTGCGCTGCCCGATGACCGCGAGGCCATGCTAGATCGTGCCGTGGAGAACGCCATCGTGCGCGGCGTGTTCGGTCACAATGATTTCTCCCGGCGCAGTTTCATGGGGATGATCGGGGGCGGTGTCGCGGCGGCGATTCTGGGCAGCTTGATCCCGCTGGATGCGGTCAAGGCGGCGGTCAAGGACAGCCTTGGTCCGCTGGAGAAGTCCAAGCTGAGGATCGGCTTCGTGCCCATCACCTGCGCCACGCCGATCATCATGGCCGAGCCGATGGGCTTCTACGCCAAGTACGGGCTGGAAGTGGAAACGGTGAAGACCGCTGGCTGGGCGGTGGCGCGCGACAAGTCGCTGGCCGGTGAATACGACGCCTCGCACATGCTTTCGCCGATGCCGCTGGCCATCAGCCTGGGGCTGGGGTCGACGCAGACGCCCTTCGTCATGCCGGCGCTGGAAAACGTCAACGGCCAGGCCATCGTGCTTGGCATGCAGCACCAGGATAAGCGCGATCCGAAACTGTGGAAGGGCATGCGCTTCGGTGTGCCGTTCGAATACTCGATGCACAACTTCCTGTTGCGATATTACGTCGCCGAGCATGGCCTGGACCCGGATCGCGACATCCAGATTCGTGTGGTGCCGCCACCGGAGATGGTCGCCAACCTGCGCGCCGGCAACCTCGATGGCTTCCTCTCGCCGGACCCGTTCAACCAGCGCGCGGTGTGGGAGAAGGTCGGCTTCATCCACCTGCTGACCAAGGAACTGTGGCCGGGCCATCCGTGCTGCGCCTTCGCCTGCAGCCAGCGCTTCGCCAGCGAGAACCCCAACACCTATGGCGCACTGCTGCATGCGCTGATCGATGCCACGCAATATTCCTCCAAGGCCGAGAACCGCAAGGCGGTGGCCGAGGCGATCTCCACCCGCAACTACCTCAACCAGCCGGTGCCGGTGGTGCAGCAGGTGCTCAGCGGGCGCTATGCCGATGGCCTGGGCAACATCCATGACGAGCCGCAGCGCATCGACTTCGATCCCTTCCCCTGGCAGTCGATGGCGTTGTGGATCCTCACTCAGATGAAGCGTTGGGGCTATCTGCAGGGGGATGTCGACTATCGCTCCATTGCCGAGCGGGTGTTCCTCGCGGCTGACGCCGGCAAGGTCATGAAAGAACTTGGCCTGCCGGTACCGGCCGACGCCTACAAGTCCTTCAGCGTGATGGGCAAACCCTTCGACCCGGCCGATCCGGACGGTTACCTGGCCAGCTTCGCCATGCGGAGGTCGTGATGAAAGCGTCCATTTCCCTGCGCGCGGCGATTCTTTCCGTTGTGCTTCTGGTTCTGCTGCTGGTGGTCTGGGAGGTGCTCTGCCGCGTGCCCGCCAGCGCCGCAGTCAGTGCTGATGACGAATACGCCCTGCTCATGGGCGAGGCCGAGCAGGAGGCCCGCGTGCCGCCGCCCTCGGTGGTGCTGGCGCATGCCTACGCCGAGCTGAGCCAGCCGTTCTATGACAACGGACCCAACGACAAGGGCATCGGTATCCAGCTCGCGCACTCGTTGTACCGGGTGTTGACCGGCTATCTGCTGGCGGCGCTGGTGGCGATCCCCATCGGTTTCGTCATCGGCATGTCGCCGCTGATGTACCGCGCCCTCAACCCCTTCATCCAGATTCTGCGACCGATCTCGCCGCTGGCCTGGATGCCGTTGGCGCTGTTCGTGATCAAGGATTCGCAGACCTCGGCGATCTTCGTGATCTTCATCTGCTCGGTATGGCCGATGCTGCTCAACACCGCCTTCGGGGTGGCGGGCGTGCGCCGCGACTGGATCAACGTCGCCCGCACCCATGAGCTGAGCCCACTGCGCACGGCATTCAGCGTGATCCTGCCCGCGGCCATGCCGACCATCCTCACCGGCATGCGCATTTCAGTCGGCATTGCCTGGTTGGTGATCGTCGCCGCCGAGATGCTCGTCGGTGGCACCGGCATTGGCTACTACGTATGGAACGAGTGGAACAACCTCAACCTGGCCAGCGTGATCTTCTCGATTCTGATGATCGGCGTGGTCGGCATGCTGCTCGACCTTCTGCTGGGCAGCGTCGCCCGTCTCGTCAGCTATCAGGAGTGATGTCATGTCCCGCTACTTTCTCGATGCCCGCCGCCTGGCCAAACGTTTCCCGCAACCCGGCAGCGAGCCGCTGACAGTCTTCGAAGACGTCAACTTCGGTCTCGATCAGGGCGAATTCGTCTGCATCATCGGTCACTCTGGTTGTGGTAAATCGACCATCCTCAATGCGCTGGCCGGGCTCGACAGCTTCAGCGAAGGCACGCTGGAAATGGCCGGCAAGGAAGTCGCCGGGCCCAGCCTCGAACGCGGCGTGGTGTTCCAGAATTACAGCCTGCTGCCCTGGCTCAGTGCGCTGGAGAACGTCGAATTCGGCGTACGCGCGCGGTTTCCCCAGTGGTCGAAGGAGCAGTGCCGCGCACACAGCCGCAAGTACCTGGAAATGGTCGGCCTGGGCGGCTCCGAGGCGCGCAAGCCGGCGCAGCTGTCCGGCGGCATGCGCCAGCGCGTGAGCATCGCCCGCGCCTTCGCCACCCAGCCAAAGTTGCTGCTGCTCGATGAGCCCTTCGGCGCGCTGGATGCCCTGACCCGCGGGGTGATCCAGGACGAGCTGATCAAGATCTGGAGCGCCACCCAGCAGACGGTGTTCATGATCACCCATGACATCGACGAGGCGATCCTGCTTTCCGACCGCATCCTGCTGATGACCAATGGCCCGCAGGCGCGTATCGCCGAGTCGGTACGCATCGACCTGCCACGGCCGCGCCAGCGTGACCAAGTGATTCATCAGCCGGCGTACTACCGCATCCGTAACCACCTCGTGGACTTTCTGGTGAACCGCTCGCACGAGCTGCGCGGCCGCACCGTGGCCGACGAGCAAGGCTTTCCGCCCGAAATCAACCCCGCCCTGGACGAGCCGGCACCTGCCGCCAGGGTCCTACCTCTGACCCCAGTGAAGGAGTTTCACCATGGATAAGCAACAGATGCGCATCACCATCACCGCCGCCAAAGAGCGCCTCGGCCTGGACTGGGCCGCACTTGGCCAGGGCATCGGCATGTCGCCGGTGTGGACGACCTCCGCCTGCCTGGGCATGAACAGCATGCCCAAGGCGCAGGCAGATGCCCTGTGCGAGATGCTCGAATTGCCGGCGGAGGTCTCCACCGCACTGCAGGCGTTCCCACACAAGCACTGGGACAAGGCCGTGCCGACTGACCCGTTGATCTACCGCTTCTACGAGATGATTAACGTCTACGGCGAGACCATCAAGGAGCTGATCCACGAGGAATTCGGCGACGGCATCATGAGCGCCATCGACTTCAGCATGGACATTTCCCGCGTCGCCGGCCCCAAGGGCGACCGTGTGCAGATCGTGCTCAACGGCAAGTTCCTGCCCTACCGCAGCTGGTAAATCGTCGCGGCATATCGTCGCGATGGACAAAAGGCACGGCACCCGCCGTGCCTTTTGTTTTGCGCTCTGCGAAAATGCCCGCACTTTTTTCGCCGGATGCCGCCATGACCGCCCTGAAGAACGACCGCTTCCTTCGTGCCCTGCTCAAGCAACCCGTGGATGTCACGCCGATCTGGATGATGCGCCAGGCCGGCCGCTATCTGCCGGAGTACCGTGCGACTCGGGCCAAGGCCGGCGACTTCGTGAGCCTGATGAAGAACCCGGAGCTGGCCTGCGAGGTCACCATCCAGCCGCTGGATCGCTACCCGCAACTGGACGCGGCGATTCTGTTCTCCGACATCCTCACCATTCCCGATGCCATGGGCCAGGGCCTGTACTTCGAGACCGGCGAAGGCCCGCGTTTCAAGAAAGTGGTCAGCAGCCTGGCCGACATCGAGGCGCTGCCGGTGCCGGATCCGGAGAAGGATCTGGGCTACGTGATGGACGCCGTGCGCACCATTCGCCGCGAGCTGGGTGGCCGCGTGCCGCTGATCGGCTTCTCCGGCAGTCCGTGGACGCTGGCCACCTACATGGTCGAAGGCGGTTCGTCGAAGGACTTCCGCAAGACCAAGGCCATGCTCTACGACAACCCGCAAGCCTTGCACGCGCTGCTCGACAAGCTGGCGCAGTCGGTCACTGCTTATCTCAACGGGCAGATCCTGGCCGGGGCGCAGGCGGTACAGATCTTCGATTCCTGGGGTGGCGCGCTGTCGGCTGCGGCTTACCAGGAGTTCTCCCTGGCCTACATGAAGAAGATCGTCGATGGCCTGATCCGCGAGCACGACGGGCGTCGTGTGCCAGTGATCCTGTTCACCAAGGGTGGTGGCCTGTGGCTCGAATCCCTGGCGGACACCGGCGCTGAGGCGCTGGGCCTGGACTGGACGTGCGACATCGGCAGCGCCCGTGCCCGTGTCGGTGCCAAGGTCGCTCTGCAAGGTAATATGGATCCGGCGGTGCTCTACGCCAAGCCGGCAGCGATTCGTGCCGAGGTGGCGCGCATTCTGGCCGCCTATGGTGCCGGCAGCGGTCACGTGTTCAACCTCGGCCATGGCATCACCCCGGAAGTCGACCCCGCCAACGCGGCAGCCTTCTTCGAGGCTGTGCACGAACTGTCTGCGCAATATCACTGCTGATAGCTGGCGGTTTGCAGAGGCCATCGCGGTGGCCTCCTGGCTTTTGCTAGTCAGTGCATGACCAAACGCCTCGCGCTTGTCACAGCCTTTGCATAGAATCCAAGGTCATTCAGGCTTAGGGAGGTGTGCGATGCGGCGTGTGGTGTTCAACCAGAAGGGCGGCGTAGGCAAGTCCAGTATCGCCTGCAATCTTGCGGCAGTGAGTGCGGCGCAGGGCTATCGTACCCTGCTGATCGACCTCGACGCGCAGGCCAACTCGACCCATTACCTCACTGGGCTGACCGGCGAGGAAATTCCCGTGGGTATCGCCGACTTCTTCAAGCAGACGCTGTCATCCGGCCCGTTCGCCAAGAAGGGCAAGGTGGATATTTACGAGACGCCGTTCGATAACCTGCATGTGGTTACGGCCACCGCCGAGCTGGCCGAGTTGCAGCCCAAGCTTGAGCAGAAGCACAAGATCAACAAGCTGCGCAAACTGCTCGACGAGCTGGCCGAAGACTATGATCACATTTACCTGGATACGCCGCCGGCGCTGAACTTCTATACGGTTTCTGCGCTGATCGCGGCGGATCGTGTGCTGATCCCCTTTGACTGTGACAGCTTTTCGCGCAACGCCCTGTATGGTCTGCTGGCCGAGATCGAGGAGCTCAAGGAGGATCACAACGAGGCGCTTGAGGTGGAGGGTATCGTGGTCAACCAGTTTCAGCCGCGCGCCACCTTGCCACAGCAGTTGCTGGACGAGCTGATCGCCGAAGGGCTGCCGGTACTACCGGTGAATCTGATGAGTTCGGTGAAGATGCGTGAATCGCACCAGGTCTGCACGCCGCTGATTCATCTCGATGCACGGCACAAGCTGACGCAGCAGTTCGTCGAGCTGCACGACCTGCTCAACGCCAGTTGAACGGCTAAGTCTGACCAAGCGCCGTGGCTGCCTCAGGCAGACCACGGCGAGATTCAACGCACGACGAACACGTCGCACGGCGCCTTGTGCAGGAAGTGCTGCGCCAGGCTGCCCAGCAGTGCCTGGGAGAAGGCGCTGCGGCCGTGGCTGCCGAGTACCAGCAGTTCGCCGCGACGTGTCTTGATCTGCTCCTGCAGGCTGCGCAGGATGCCACCTTGCAGCACTTCATGGCTCAGTCTTGGGCCGCCCGCTGGCAGTTTCTGTGCTTCGTCGTGCAATAACTGATCAATCAGGCTCCGCTGGGTCTGCAATTGCAGCTCGACTTCCTGTGGCGTGCCCTTGTCGGGCTCGAAAACGTGCAGGGCATGCAGTTCGGCATCGCCAGGTAGCAGGTGGTAAGCCCGCTCCAGCGCACTGCAGGCGCACAGGGAGAAGTCGATGGCAGCCAGCGCTCGCTGATAAGGGTTGAAGTCGTTACGCGCGACCAGCAGCAAGGGCACGGTGCAGCGGCGGGCGATGCGGTCGAGACTGGTGCCGGAGAAGAAGTCGTGGCGTTTATGATGCCCGCCCAGCACCAGCAGGTCGCAGCCACTGTCCTGCACCTGTTGCAGTACTACTTCCGAAGGCTTGCCGCTGAGCATGCGCAGTTCGGTGCCCGGTGGTGCATATTGCGTCAGGCTGCGATCCAGCGCCTGGCGCGCCTTTTCGTGCTGTTCGCTGCTCTGGCTCGGGTCCAGCACATGCAGGATGGTCAGGCGGGCGCCATGTTGCCGGGCCAGCTGAGTGGCGCGGCATAGCGCCATGTCGGCGGTGTCGCGCAAGTCATGAGCGATGAGGATGTGATTGAACATGGTGGCGGCTCTCCTGCCGATACCCCTCGGCAATTTTATTGTGCCTGTTCTGATAGCCGCTCTTTTGACGTGTGACAAGGTAGGGGACTGTTACCGATTGCGACTCCGCCAGCGACGTGCTTCAGCGTAAACGCAATTGGTACAGGCCGCGACTTTCTGCGACCACTTCGCCGCTGTCGTCGGTCAGCTGCAGTTCGAGTGCATATTCGGCCTTGCCCTGCTGGTTAGCCTGCTCTTGCAGATGAGCGATTTGCTCGGGCGACAGGCGCGCTTCGACCTGAATGTCGGCGGTGGCCGGACGGCGAAAGCGCAGGTTCATTTCCTTGATGATGGGATAGAAGCGTTGGACATCGAAGCTGGTCAGAAACAGGGCGCCACCCGGAATCTCCGCCAGGGTGAACAGGGCGCCGGCGTACATGCTGCCGATGTGGTTCTGATTGCCTTGCAGCGGCATGCGCAGGCGTATGAACCCAGGCTCGAGGACCTCGGCCTTGAGGCCACTGCGTTTGACGAAGGCGATTTGTTCTTCGGTGAGTTGGCGGGCGATTTCCACGGGTAGCGGCATGGTGCGACTCCTTGGGTGGGCGTCCCGCCAGACTAAGAGTTGCGCGTTGCCGTGCAATTGACCGTAGTGACCGCCGTGACTGACCGAAGTGCTCAGGCGGCGTAGCCCGGATGCCATCCGGGAATGCCTGGAACCTCGGCTTCCCCGGATTGCATCCGGGCTACAGAAGCACGCTAGATACCCTGCTGGCGCAGCCAGGCCTGCAGTTGCGGCAGCGGCATGGCGCCGCTCTGACGTGCGACTTCGACACCGCCCTTGAACAGGATCAGGCTTGGAATGGAGCGGATGCCCAGTTGCCCGGCCAGATTCGGGTTGGCTTCGCTGTCCAGTTTGCCCAGTCGGCAGCGCCCTTGCAGTTGCACGGCGGCCTGCTGGAAGGTCGGCGCGAAGGACTGGCAGGGGCCGCACCAACTGGCCCAGACATCTACCAGTAACGGCAGGTCGCCCTTGAGTTGGCTGGCGAAATTGGCCTGCGTGAGGGTGATGGGTACGCCTGGCAACACTTCGCTCTTGCAGCGACCACAGCGTGGGGCGTCACCCAGGCGTTCGGCGGGAATGCGGTTGAGCCCGTTGCAGTGCGGGCAGGGGATTAGCAGGGGATCGCTCATGATTCGGCTCCAGCGGCAATGACACCTATCTGGAGCCGAAACATCGGCTTTTCAAGCGATCAGCCGCGCGCTGCCTCGAGCGCCTGGCTCAGGTCGGCGAGGATATCGTCGATATGCTCGATGCCGATGGACAGGCGCACCATGTCGCGCGGTACGCCGGCCTTCTGCAGTTCCTCGTCGCTGAGCTGGCGGTGGGTGGTGGACGCCGGGTGGCAGGCCAGCGACTTGGCGTCGCCGATATTGACCAGGCGCACCACCAGTTGCAGCGCGTCGATGAAGCGCGCGCCAGCCTCCTGCCCGCCCTGAATGCCGAAGGAGAGGATCGCCGCCGGCTTGCCGCCGAAGTAACGCTGGGCCAGCTCGTGTTCGGGATGGTCGGCCAGGCCCGCGTATTTCACCCAGGCCACTTGTGGGTGGCCTTGCAGGTACTGCGCGACTTTCAGCGCGTTCTCGGTGTGCCGTTCCATGCGCAGGGCCAGGGTTTCCAGGCCTTGCAGGATGAGGAAGGCATTGAACGGCGACAGCGCCGCACCGGTGTTGCGCAGCGGCACCACGCGGCAGCGGCCGATGAAGGCGGCAGGGCCGAAGGCTTCGGTGTAGGTGACGCCGTGGTAGGAGGGATCGGGCGTGTTGAGCAGCGGGAAGCGCGCCTTGTTGTCGGCCCAGGGGAATTGGCCGGAGTCGACCACGATGCCGCCGATGCTGGTGCCATGGCCACCGATGTACTTGGTCAGCGAGTGCACGACGATGTCCGCGCCATGCTCGAACGGGCGGCAGAGAATCGGCGTGGCCACGGTGTTGTCGACGATCAGCGGCACGCCATGTCGATGCGCCGCGTCGGCCAGCGCTGCGAGGTCGACGATATTGCCGGTCGGGTTGCCGATGGATTCGCAGAATACCGCCTTGGTGCGGTCGTCGATCAGCGCTTCCAATGCGGCGATGTCATCGTGCGCGGCGAAGCGGGTCTGGATGCCGAAACGCGGCAGGGTGTGGGCCAGCAGGTTGTAGGTGCCGCCGTAGAGCTTGGCCACTGAGACGATGTTGTCGCCGGCTTCGGCGACGCTCTGGATGGCATAGGTAATGGCGGCCATGCCGGAGGCTACGGCCAGTGCGCCGACGCCGCCTTCCAGCGCCGCCACGCGCTCCTCGAGCACGGCGTTGGTCGGGTTCATGATGCGCGAGTAGATATTGCCGGCGACTTTCAGGTCGAACAGGTCGGCACCGTGCTGGGTGTCGTCGAAAGCGAAGGAGCTGGTCTGGTAGATCGGTACCGCCACCGCCTTGGTGGTCGGGTCCGGGTCGTAGCCAGCGTGGATGGCCAGTGTTTCCAATTTCATGCGCGCGTTCCTTCAGGGCAGATTGAAAGGATCGCAGCATGGATAAAGCAACAAGGCCCGGTCAATGCGCTGGAGCAATGAAACGGGCCTCGGGTTAGAACATTGTATTCGCAGCTTATGCCCTAGATCGGCGTCAGCGGGAAGAACCAGGGGATGACCAGCGTTGCCACGCCCCACAGCAGCAGGTTCAACGGAATGCCGACCTTCATGAAGTCGGTGAAGCGATAGCCACCAGCGTTGTAGACGAAGGTGTTGGTCTGGTAGCCGATGGGGGTGGCAAAGCTGGCGCTGGCAGCGAACATCACCGCGACCACGAAGGCGCGCGGATCGACGCCCAGATGCTGAGCCATGCCGATGGCGATGGGCGTCACCAGCACCGCCACCGCGTTGTTCGACAGCATCTCGGTGAGGATCGAGGTGAACAGGTAGATGAAGCTCAGCATCAGCAGCGGCCCGGCCCAGGGCAGCCAGCCCATGACGTTCTCCACGAGCAGCTTGACCAGGCCGACCTTGTCCATGGCGATGCTGATGGCCAGCATGCCGAAGATCAGGCTGAGGATCTTCCAGTCCACCGCCTTGTAGGCGTCTTCCACATCCAGACAGCGGGTAGCCAGTACGGTCACGGCGCCGATGATCGCCAGGCCCTCGATGGGCATCACGCCGAAGGCGGCCAGCAGCATCACGGCCAGGGTCGCGAGAATGGCAATGGGCGCCTTGTCGCGGCGGAAGGCACGCTCCTGCACGGCGTTGAGGCTGATCAGCTCGCCGTTGTCGGCGAAGCGCTTGATCTGCGCCGGGGTGCCTTCGACCAGCATCACGTCGCCGAACTGCAGCTCGAAGTCGTCGAGGTTGCCCTGCACGTTCTCGTCCTGGCGATGCACGGCGAGCACGGCGATGCCGTAACGTGCGGTGAGGTCGAGGTCGCGCATGGGGCGGTGGCTGTAGCGCGAGTTACGCCCGACTATGGCCTCGGCGAGGATCACGTCATGGCTGCTGATGGTCTCGAAGGCGTCGCCACGGTTGAAGCTCAGGTGGCCGCTTTCGCGCAGTTCCACCACATCCTTGACCTGACCGTGCAGCACCAGGCGGTCACCGCTGGCCAGCAGGGTGTCGGCGCCGGGGGCGGTCAGTTCCTGTTCGTCACGGAACAGCTTGAGTACCTGCAAGCCACTGCCACCGTTGAGATTGGCCTCATGCAGGGTCTTGCCGATCATCGGCGAGTCGTGTGGTACCAGCAGCTCGGTCATGAAGGTACGCGCCAGGTCCGGGCGCAACTGGCGTGACAGGGTTTCCCGCTCGGGCAGCAGGCGGTGGCCGATGGTCAGCAGATAGAGCATGCCGAAAGCGGCCATGACCAGACCCACGCCGGTGATTTCGAAGATGCCGAAGGGCGTCATGCCGGCCTTGCGTGCGACACCGTCGACCAGGATGTTGGTCGAAGTGCCAATCATGGTCAGGGTGCCGCCGAGGATGGTGGCGTAGGACAGCGGAATCAGCAGCTTGGACGGCAAAGTGCCGGCGCGGCGTGCCAGGGCAATGGCCACCGGGGTGAGGATGGCAACCACTGGTGTGTTGTTGAGGCAGGCCGATACCACCAACGCGGTGACGGTGAGGCCAGTGAGCACGCGAATCGGGCTGGTGCCGACCAGATTGCCCAGCCAGTTGCCGAGAGCGTCGATGCAGCCGGTGCGCTCCAGAGCAGCGGAGAGCACGAACATGCAGGCGATGGTCACGGGGGCGGAGTTGGACAGCACGCTGAGTACTTCGCCCGGCGTCAGCAGTTGGCTGACCAGCAAGGCGGCCACGGCGATAGCGGCGACTATGTCCGGGCTCCATTTCTCGCGAACGAAGGCATACAGCACCCAGATCAGCAGGGCGCCGACGAACAGGAGGGGAAGTGAGTCCCAGGACATGAGCATCCTTAGCGTCGAATCTCGTGTGAGGTATCGGGCACGCACCTGGGCGGCCTGGCAGGGCGCCAAGATAGAGGGCTTCTCTTAGATAGTCTAAGAATGTTTGGGTAGATTGATATGCCTTTTAGGCTTAATAGATAAGCATCCGGGCACTGCTGAACCTTAGGACGAACAGCTGATTTCCAGATGCTTGCCCCACTCCGGCGGCCTTTCGGCATAGCGTTGCATGCCGGGCTGCTCGTCGAAGGGGTGGGACAATACCGTGTGCAGCTCGCGCACCGGGGCATAGTCGCCCTGTTCGGCAGCCTCGATGGCCTGCTGAGCCAGGTAGTTGCGCAGGATGTACTTGGGATTGACCGCGTGCATGCGCGCTTGGCGTTCGCTCTGTTGCCCACCCTCCAGCTCGCAGCGGGCCAGGTAATCGCGTCCCCAGGCGTCGAAGCCGGCGAGGTCGACGAAATCATCGCGTACGACCTTGAGCGCCTCGGCAGGGGCCTGTTCGCCGAGGCGACGGAAGAACAAGGTGTAGTCGGTGGATTTACCAGCCTGCATCAGTTGCAGCAGACGCTGGATCAGCGCTTCGTCCTCATCCTCGGCGCTGGTGAAACCCAGGCGCTTGCGCATCAGGTCGAGGTAGTGCGCCTGGTACAGCGGCAGGAACAGATCCAGCGCCTCGCGCAGTTTCTCCACGGCTGCGAATGGCGTCATGGCCTGAGCCAGGGCCGCCAGGTTCCAATGGGCGATCGGCACCTGGTTGCTGAAGCTGTAGCGGCCAGTGTCGTCGGAGTGATTGCAGATGTGATTGGCGTCGAAGTCGTCGAGGAAGGCGTAGGGACCGTAGTCGAAGGTGATACCGAGAATCGACATGTTGTCGGTGTTCATCACCCCATGACAGAAGCCGTAGGCCTGCCAGTGGGCGATCATCGCGGCGGTGCGCTCGATCACTTCGCGCAGCAGGGCCAGCCAGGGCTGCTCCTGCTCCAGGCAGTGGGGGAAATGGCAGGCCATGACGTGTTCACCGAGGGTTTTCAGGTGTTCGTGCTGGCGCGTGTAGTAGAAGTACTCGAAATGGCCGAAGCGCACATGACTTTGCGCCAGGCGCAGCACCATCGCCGCGCTTTCCCTTTTCTCGCGCCAGACCGGGGTGTCGGAGCCGGTGACGCACAGTGCGCGTGAGCTGGGGATGCCGAGGGCATGCAGATGTTCGCTGGCGAGAAATTCGCGGATCGATGAGCGCAACACTGCACGGCCGTCACCCATGCGCGAATAGGGCGTCATGCCGGCGCCTTTGAGGTGCAGATCCCAGTGCTCGCCAGACTCGTTGAGCACCTCGCCCAGCAGCAGGCCGCGTCCATCGCCCAGGCGCGGGGTGTAGCCGCCGAACTGGTGCCCGGAATAGACCATCGCACGTGGCTCTGCCTGTTCCCACAGCTTGTGTCCGGCGAACAGTTCGGCGAACTCGCTGCGTTGCGCTTCGGCAGGCTGCAGATCGAGCAGGGCCATGGCCGACTCGCTGACCACCACCAGACGCGGCTGCTCGATGGGCTCGGGCAAAACCTCGGTGGAGAAGGCGTCGCCGAGGCGGGCGAAGCGGTTGTCGAAGGTCAGCTGGTCGAGATTTTTCACCGGGGCTCCTGGCGCTCAGGGCGCTGCGGGTGGTTTGGGTGCTTGCTGCACGCTGGCGGCGCCGGCGGCCGCGGCCTGGGCCAGATCCTTCTGATCGAGTTTCTGCTCGCCGTGTTGCAGGTTCTTCACGTACACCTCGACCTGGCGGAAGGCGATGTTGATGCCGTTCTTCGGGAACTCACGGTCGATGAAACGGTTGATCTCGTCGGTCGCCGGGTTGCGGTCGCCGAGGTCGCGCACATGGATGCGCAGTTCGTGGTCGAGCGTGCTCTCGCCGAAGTTGAGGAAGTAGACGATGGGCGCCGGCTCCTTGAGCACTCGCGGATTTTCCTGCGCGGCCTGCAGCAGCAGCTTGCGCACCAGGTCGAGGTCCGAACCATAACCGACACCCACCTTGAGGGTGACGCGGGTGACCGTGTCGGTCAGCGACCAGTTGATCAGTTGACCGGTGATGAAGGTCTTGTTCGGAACGATGATTTCCTTGTGATCGAAATCGGTGATGGTGGTGGCGCGGATACGGATCTTGCTCACCGTGCCGGAGAGATTGCCGATGGTCACCACGTCACCGATGCGCACCGGGCGCTCGAACAGGATGATCAGGCCGGAAATGAAGTTGGCGAAGATCTCCTGCAGGCCGAAACCCAGGCCGACCGACAGCGCCGCCACCAGCCACTGCAATTTGTCCCAGCTTACGCCAAGGGTGGACAGCGTGCTGACGATGCCGATAGCGACCAATGCATAGGACAGCAGGGTCGTTGTGGCGTAGGCGCTGCCCTGTGCCAGGCGCATGCGCGACAGCACCAGCACTTCGAGCAGGCCCGGCAGGTTGCGCGCCAGCGCCACGGTGATGGCGACGATGATCAGCGCGCCGATCACGTCCATCAGACTGATCGGCACCAGGGCCCCGTTATCCCCGGTGCCACTGCTGTATTCGTAGAGGTTGATGGTGTCGAGGTAGGTGAACACGCCGATCAGATCGGCCCAGACCGCGTACAGGCAGACCAGGAAACCGCCGAGCAGGGCCAGGCGGATCAGGCGCAGGGACTGCTGGTTGACCTGCTCGATATCCAGGGTCGGCTCTTCCAGCGGTGCTTCGCCATCCAGGCTTTCCTTGCTCTGTGCCTGGCGTTTGGCCAGGGCGCGCTGGTAGGCCAGGCGCCGTGCCGCCACGCTCAGACCGCGTACCAGGGTGGCCTCGACGATCAGCAGGATGATCAGCAGGTAGAGGGTATCGATCAGCCGGTCGGTGAGCTTGAGCGCGGTGTAGTAATAGCCGAAGGCGACCGCGCCGATCAGTGCCAGTGGCAGCAGGTTGAACAGCACGCCGAGGGCGGTGCGCAGCCCCGAAGCGTTCTCGCGCAATGGTGCATTGAACAGCAGGTGGAACAGCAGCCAGGCCATCAGGGCGTAGCAGGTGATCACCACGACGATGCCGATCACATCGTCTGCCAGGCTCGCCGGCTGGTGCTCGGCGATGCTCACCACGGCCACCAGGGCCATCACCACCAGACCCAGGCGACGTAGGTGCTGGCGGAAGAAGGTGACGTTGGCAGGTGGCCAGTGGAAGTGCAGGACAGCCACGCCATCCGGCGAAAGGATGCGGTGCAGGGTGTAGAACACCAGCCAGGCTTCCGCCATTTCGTAGAGCGCGGCGCCCAGATAGAGGTTCTGTCCGCGTGCATCGTGCAGCAGGGCATACCCGCACAAGGCGAGGAACAGGGTGACCGGCAGCGCCAGGATTATGTTGAGGCCCAGAGCCATCGGCGTGTGCAGCTGGCTGTCATGCTTGTAATGGCCGATGTCGCCATGCAGCGCGCTGAGCTTGTCGAACAGGTACTGGCGGCGCCAGAGGATCAGCGCGCAGAGCAGGATCAGGGGCAGGAACACCAGCGGACGCTCGATCAGGCCCGCCCCCAGTTCGCTGATGGCCATGCCCCAGGGCATATCGGCCAGTTGCTTCTGGAATTGACGTGGCGCCGACTTCAGCCAGTCGAGATCCAGCGGCTTGTTGCTGGGAATCCAGAACATCTGCTCGTCGATGGTGGCGCGCAGGCTGCTGGCCGTGCTTTCCAGTTCCTTCTGGTTGAGCTGGAGGGTGATCGATTCGTTGAGCAGTGCGTTCAGCGAGCGGTTCAGGCGGTCGAGCAATTCACGCCGGGTCGTGAGCTGCTCGCGTAGCGCGTTGCGCAGTTCCGGGGTGACTTCTTCGCTGGGTTGGCCGCTGAGCAGGTTCTCCACATAGCGAGCGGGGTCACTGATCTCTTCGCGCTGCTTGTTCAGCTCGAACTGATAGAGGCGAATGTCGGCGATCTCGTTGGCCAGCGAGCCGTCCTCGATCTTGAGTTTGGGCAGCGCCTGCTTCTGTTGGTAGAGAATTCTCGACAGCAGCAGGCTGCCCTGCAGCACGCGGATCTGCTCGTCCAGCGCCTGGTTGGCCTGGTTGAGGTTGTCCAGTTGCTGACGGGTCTGCAGGTTCTGCTCGGTCAGGGCGTTGAGGCGCTCCGTGGCGCGCAGCAGATAGTCGGAAAGCTTGAGGTTGAGCGAGCTCTCCCTGGCCAGCAGACGGTCGGAACTAGCGCGCTCGGCCTCGCGTGACTGCTCGGCGACGGTCTGCTCGGATTCGGCGCGGCGTCGTTCGTTGATCAGGCCTTGCAGGGCCTGGCGCTCCTGCTCGGCGCGATTGATACGTTCTTCGAGCAGGGCGCGCTGAGCGCTGCCGAGATCCTGCAGCAGGCTGTTGCCGGACAGCTCCTGGCGGCGCAGTTGGGTTTGCGCGGCGAGCAGCGAGAGCTCGGCGTTGAGCTGATTGCGGCGCTCCTGGGTCAGTGCCTTGCCTTCGAAACGGCCGCTCTTGAGCGCGTCGTTGATCAGTTGGCTGCGCGCCTGGTTCTGGCTGATCTCTGCCTGAGCACGTTCCGGGCGGGTCTGGGCGGTGATCACCAGGCTGTTGGCCTCGATGATCGCCTTGTTCCATTCGCTGATCTGGCTGGAGCGTTCGTTGAGCAACTGCTCGAGCTGGGCGAGCGGGGTGCGTGCATGGCGCGCGGAAATCTGTTGTTCGGGGCTGGACTTGAGTCTGTCCAGTTCGCGCTGGGCCTCGCTGATCAGGCGCGGAGCACTGTCGAGTTGTTTGCGTAGGTCGTTCAGGCGCTGCTCGGCGTTCTGCCGGTCCTGCAGCATGCGCAGGGTCTGCTCGAGTGTCTGCTTGAGCGCCAGCTGTTCGGCTTCCGGCAGTTTGCGATCAGCCAGGCCGTCCAGGCTCTGCTGCACGCTTTCGCTGGTCGGCGGCTCCTGGGCGAACACCTGCGGAATGCCGAGACATAAGGCGAACAGAACGGCTGCTAGGGAAAGGCGCGACAGAGGCATGGTGGTTGATCTACTGAGTGGACGGTTGCGATTGAAATACCCGCAGCACAACGAAGGCGCGGGCCTGTTGGCCCGCGCGATGCTGATGCTAGCAGAGTCCCAGCGGGGTGTTTCGCTCGTCTGCTAAAAGTGCAGCCCTGGGCCCGGACGTGTGCCCTCGGGGAATCTGACGCCGACTTTGCGCACCTTGTTCCCTTCCATGGCCGCGACCGTCCAGGTCAGGCCCTGCCAGTCCACCTGGTCGCCGACCACCGGCTCGCCTCCGATTTCGTGAGCGATGAAACGGCCCAAGGGTTGGTTGCCCTCCAGCTCGTCGAGCTTCAGGCCGTAGAGGGCTGCAACAGCGCTCAGTTCGGCGTCGCCTTCCAGTACGAAGTCACCGAAGAAGCGCAGATCCTGACCGCGTTTCGGGGCCTGGCTGAACAGCTTGCCGAGTGCCGGCAGGTCATGTTCGTGGCCGATCACGCAGAGCAGGTCGCCTGCTTGCAGGCGCGTGCTGCCCGATGGGTGAAGCAGCTCGCGGCCGCGGAACAGAGCGGCGATACGCGTACCCTCGGGCATGTTCAGCTCACGCAGGGCGGCGCCGATGCACCATTTCTCGGCGCCAAGACGGTAGACGAACAGCTCCCACTGGCTGGTCGGGTGCACTTCCAGGCCGGCGCGTGACACCGGGGCCGGCTCTGGCGGTACGGTGACGCGCATCAGCTTGGCCGCTAGCGGCAGGCTGGTGCCCTGCAGCAACAGGGAGACGATCACGATGAAGAAGGCGACGTTGAAGAACAGCTGCGCATTGGGCAGGCCGGCCATCAGCGGGAATACGGCGAGGATGATCGGCACTGCGCCACGCAGGCCAACCCAGGCGATGAAGATACGCTCGCGGTCGTGGAAGGCACGAAACGGCAGCAGGCCGAGGAAGATCGACAGCGGCCGCGCGAAGAGAATCATCCACAGTGCCAGGGCCAGTGCCGGCAGGGCGATGGGCAGCAGCTCGTGCGGGGTGACCAGCAGGCCGAGGACCAGGAACATGCCGATCTGCGCCAGCCAGGTCAGGCCGTCGAGCATGTGCAGGATGCCGTGGCGCGAGCGGATCGGTCGGTTACCCAGCAACAGGCCACACAGGTAGATGGCAAGGATGCCGCTGCCACCGACTGCGGTGGTGATGGCGAAGATGATCAGGCCGCCGCTGACCACGAGCAAGGGATACAGGCCGGCGGCCAGCTCCATGCGGTTGATCAGCTTGAGCAGCAGCCAGCCACCACCCAGCCCCAGCAGGGCGCCGAGGCCGAACTGCTGCACCAACTGGATCGGCAGGTCCCAGCTGAAGCCGGTCTGACCGCTGGCGAGCATGGCGATCAGGGTCACGGTGAGGAACACCGCCATCGGGTCGTTGCTACCCGATTCGATTTCCAGCGTGGAGCTGACCCGCTCGTTGAGGCCGCGGCCGCCAAGCAGGGAGAACACCGCTGCGGCATCCGTGGAGCCGACGATGGCGCCGATCAGCAGGCCTTCCAGCAAGGTCAGATTAAACAGCCAGGCAGCGGCCAGGCCGGTCAGGCCCGCCGTGATCACCACGCCGATCGTCGCTAATGACAACGATGGCCACAAAGCGACGCGGAAGCTGGAGACGCGCGTGCGCATGCCACCATCGAGAAGGATCACCGCCAACGCCAAGTTGCCGACCAGATAAGCCAGGGGGTAATTGTTGAAGACGATGCCGCCGGGGCCATCGGTGCCGGCCAGCATGCCGACGCCGAGGAAGATCACCAGGATGGGGATGCCGAAACGAGCGCCGAACGCGCTGACCAGAATACTGGCCGCTACCAGCATGGCGCCGATCAAGAAAAAATTGTTGATGGCGCTGGCATCCAAGTGCGCTTACTCCTGGCTGGGGGAATTAGGGCGCCGCTATGCATGGCGCGTGCCAGGGATTCTAACCGTAGCCTTCGTACCGCTGTCAAAAAGGTTATTACATTTTTCTAAATTGCCCCGAAGCGCCCCGCCTTTGGTCATCTCGGGGCGCTTGGCCCAACCTTAGAACCAGGCGTCCTGCATGCCCAGGCAGGTGTCGTCGCGGGCTTCGAGAATGGCCAGGTCATGGTGGCAGCTGGGTACTTCCCAGGTCAGGAAGTAACGCGCCGCCTGCAGCTTGCCGCGGTAGAAGGCCTGTTCTTCGGCATTGTCCGTGCGGGCCAGGCCCTGCTCGGCGCGAATCGCCTGTTCCAGCCAGCGCCAGCCGATCACCGTGTGGCCGAACACCTTCAGGTACAGCGCGGAGTTGGCCAGCCCCTGGTTGACCTTGCCGCTCATCAGATCGCCGAGCAGGGCCAGGGTCACCGCCTGCAGGCGGGCCAGCAATTGTTCGAGTGGCTGACGCAGGGCTGTGAGCGACTCATGTTCGCTGGCACGCTGGCAGCAGTCGTTGATCAGCTTGAGCAGTTGCTTGAGCGCGGCGCCACCGTTCTGCGAGACCTTGCGCCCGAGCAGGTCGAGCGACTGGATGCCGTGCGTGCCCTCGTGGATCGGGTTGAGGCGGTTGTCGCGGTAGTACTGTTCCACCGGGTACTCGCGGGTATAGCCGTGGCCACCGAGGATCTGGATGGCCAGTTCGTTGGCCTTGAGGCAGAACTCCGACGGCCAGGATTTGACGATGGGGGTGAGCAGGTCGAGCAGCTCCAGGGCGCGGCTGCGATCTTCCGCGGTTTCCAGGGTCTGGGTGTCGTCGAACAGCCGGGCAGCATACAGACCGAGGTCGAAGGCGCCTTCGACGTAGGCCTTCTGCGTCAGCAGCATGCGCCGCACATCGGTGTGTTCGATGATCGAGATTTGCGGGCTGGTTGGATCCTTGCCGTCCGGCTGGCGGCCTTGCGGGCGATTGCGTGCGTAATCCAGCGAATACAGATAGCCGGCATAGCCGAGCATGATCGCGCCCATGCCGACGCCGATGCGCGCCTCGTTCATCATCTGGAACATGTAGGAAAGGCCGGCGTGCGGCTTGCCCACCAGGTAGCCGACGCATTCGCCGTTGTCGCCGAAGTTCAGCGCCGTGGAGGTGGTGCCGCGCCAGCCCATCTTGTGGAACAGGCCGGCCAGGGTCACATCGTTGCGTGCGCCCAGGCTGCCGTCGTCGTTGACGTGGAACTTGGGCACCAGAAACAGGCTGATGCCCTTCACCCCGGGCGGTGCATCCGGCAGCTTGGCCAGGACCATGTGCACGATGTTCTCGGAGATCGGCTGGTCGCCGCCGGAGATGAAGATCTTGTTGCCCTTGATCCGGTAGCTGCCGTCGGCATGCGGTTCAGCGCGGGTTCTGATGTCCGATAGCGACGAGCCTGCGTGCGGCTCGGTCAGTGCCATGGTGCCGAAGAAGCGGCCGTCGATGATCGGTTGCAGGTAGCGGGCCTTCTGCTCCTCGTTGCCGAAGGCCTCGATCAGGTTGGCCACGCCCATGGTCAGCATCGAGTAGGAGCTGGTGGCGATATTGGCCGACTGGAAATGGGCGAAGCAGGCCTGCGACAGCAGGTTGGGCAGTTGCATGCCGCCGTGCTCGAAATCGCGGGTGGCGTTGAGAAAACCGGCCTCGTGGAAGGCGCGCAGCGCCGGCTCGACCTCGGGGATCAGCACCGCGCCACCGTCGACGTACTGGGGCTCGTGTTCGTCGTTCTTGCGATTGTGCGGGGCGAACAGCTCTTCGGCGATGCCGCGTGCGGTGCTGATGGCCGCGTCGAAGGTCTCGCGGTTGTGATCGGCGAAACGCGGGCGCTGGGTCAGGGCTTCGGCGTCGAGTACTTCATAGAGTTCGAACGCCAGGTTGCGGGAGCTGAGCAGGGTCTCGGACATGGAACGGGCCTCCAGATGATCCATCGAGTCTAGGCAGCCAGCCGACCGGCTGCCCAGCATCATCATTGGCCGTGATAAAGCGCTAAATCCTGCCGCCAATGTCCGTTCGGAGCGGCTTCAGCCGCAAATTTCAACCTTGAGCGAAGCCCCGCGCCAGCTTGCGGGTCAGCTCGGCAGCCGGCATCGGCCGGCAGTTGGCGATATTCTGCCCGGCCCAGAGCGGCGAGAAATCCCCGTTGCCCTGCACCTCGGCCGCCGTCCGTAACGGTGCGATGGCCGCAGTGGCCAGTGGGAACGCTGGCGCCTGCGCGCTCAGCGGCCCCAGCTCGCGCATCAGGCGATTGACGATACCGCGCGCGGGGCGCCCGCTGAACAGGTTGGTCAACGCTGTATGGCGCGCCGCCGGGCTTTGCAGGGCGGCGCGGTGGATGGCACTGGTGGTGGCCTCCGGGCACAGCAGGTAGGCGCTGCCGACCTGTACCCCGGCAGCGCCGAGGGCCATGGCGGCGGCCACGCCGCGTGCATCGCTAATGCCGCCTGCCGCGATCACCGGCACATCGAGGGCATCGATCAGTTGTGGCAGCAGGGCGAAGGTGCCGAGCTGGCGGCTCAGGTCATCATCGAGAAAATGGCCGCGATGGCCACCGGCTTCCAGTCCTTGGGCGATCACTGCATCGACGCCGCGCTCCTGCAGCCACAGCGCTTCGTCCAGCGTAGTGGCGCTGGAGAGGATCTTCGCCCCACTGCGGCGCACCCGCTGCAGCAAGGTTTCATCTGGCAGGCCGAAATGGAAGCTCACCACCGACGGGCGAAACTCTTCCACCAATTCGGCGGCTTCTGCGTTGAACGGCAGGCGTCCCGGCCCGCTGGCGATGCTGGCCTGATCCACCCCCAGCTCGGCGTAGTAAGGCGCCAGGGCTTGGCGCCATGTCGCCTCGCGCGCTGCATCCGGCTCGGGTGGCACATGGCTAAAGAAGTTGAGATTGAACGGGTGCTCGGTCAGCTCGCGCATCGCCTGCAGTTCCTGGCGCAGGGCGGCGGGGCTGAGCATGGCGCAGGGGATCGAGCCAAGGCCACCCGCGCCACACACGGCGGCGGCCAGGCGATGATCCTGCGAGCCGGCCATCGGCGCCTGGATCAGGGGGAGTTCGCTACCAAGCAGTTCTTGCAGAGACATGGCGGGTTCTCGCTATCCGTGGAGAAGCGCAGCCTAGGCCGTAAGAGCACGAAGGGGCAAGCCGCAATGCCAGGCGCCGGCCTGTTAAACTGCGCGCCTGATTCGAGGACTCCCGCATGAACTACCGCCACGCCTTCCATGCCGGCAATCACGCCGATGTACTCAAGCACCTGGTGCTGACCCGCCTGCTTGCCCTGCTGTCGAAGAAGGAGGCTCCTTTTGCCTACCTCGACAGCCATGCCGGGCTCGGCCTGTACGATCTGCAGGGTGATCAGGCCAGCCGTACCGGCGAGTACCTGGAGGGTATCGCCCGCCTGTGGCAGGCCGAGCAGTTGCCGGATGCGGTCGAGGCCTATCTGGAGGTGGTGCGGGCGATGAACCCCGATGGTGAGCTGCGCTACTACCCCGGCTCGCCGGAGCTGGCGCGCCTGCTCAGTCGCGAGCAGGATCGCCTGCAGCTCAACGAGAAACATCCCGAGGACGGTCGCCTGCTCAAGGACAATATGCGCGGCGACCGCCGTGTGGCCGTGCACCTGGGCGAAGGCTGGTACGTGCCACGTGCACTGATGCCGACTCGCGAGAAGCGCGTGCTGCTGCTGATTGATCCGCCCTTCGAGCAGGCGGACGAACTGCAACGCTGTGTCGAGGCCTTGAATGAAGCGCACGGCCGTATGCGCCAGGCCATCGTGGCGATCTGGTACCCGATCAAGGATGAGCGGCAACTGGCGCGTTTTTATCGTGACCTGAGCAAGAGCGCCGCGCCCAAGCTGCTGCGCGTTGAGTTGTATGTGCATGCGCCGGATGATGCGACACGTTTGACCGGCTCGGGTCTGGTGATCAGCAACCCGCCTTGGGGGCTGGAGGACGAACTCAAGCAGTTGTTGCCCTGGCTGGCCGATGTGCTGGGCCAGAGCCAGGGCGGCTGGCGCCTGGACTGGTTGATAGAGGAAGCGCCAGGCGGCAAGTCATAAGCGCGTAGCCCGGATGAAGTTCGCGAGCCGTAGCCCCCGATCCCCGGATTGCATCCGGGCTACAGGGGGTTCAAGCAGGCTTTTGATTGGGCTCGATGTGATCGCTCAGGTTGCGCCTCGGGCTGAGGTACTCCAGCACCTCCAGCGGTAGCTGCGAAGGGCGCAAGCAGCGCGCGAATCTGCGCTTCATCCTTGATTTTGAAGTTGCTGAAGGCGAAATCGTGTTCCCAGCACTTCAGGTCCAGCTGTATGTAGAGGCCGATGCAGAGCTGTTCTGGCGTGAGGTAGGCGGTGCTGTCGGACATGCGGCATTGATACGCTGATGGCGGTTTGCCGGCATTCTAGTGCGGCACGTACCGGCTGCGTAGCCTTTCCTCGCGCGGCATCAGGCCATCAGCTCGATGCTGTTGCCCAGGTTGGGCGGATTGCCGGGGGCGCTGACCGGTGCAGCCGGCTGCACCAGCCCGGTGATGCTGGCGGCCTGCAGCTCCAGCGTCTTGCGCAGCAGCAGGAGCGACATCTGCGCGGCAATCTGCGTCGATGCCTGGCTCGCAACCTGGCTGGAAATACGACTCAGCGCCATGATCCCTTACCCGTATTCAGGATTCAGGGGGTAGGCATACGCCTGTGCCACCCAGGCCGCAATAGCCGTTGGGATTCTTCGCCAGGTATTGCTGGTGATAGGTCTCGGCATAGTAGAAGGTCGCTGCTTCGCTGATTTCGGTGGTAATGCGGCCCAGGCCGGCCTTGTCCAACGCGTTCTGAAAGCGCGCCTGGCTGGCCAGTGCGGCACTCAGTTGGGTGGCATCCTGGCAGTAGATCGCCGAACGGTACTGGGTGCCCTGATCGTTGCCCTGGCGCATGCCCTGGGTCGGGTTATGCGCTTCCCAGAACACCTTGAGCAGTGCGTCGAAGCTGGTCAGCTGCGGATCGAACACCACCAGCACCACTTCGGTGTGCCCGGTCAGGCCGGAGCAAACTTCGTCGTAAGTCGGGTTGGGAGTGAAGCCACCGGCGTAACCAACCGCTGTGCTGAATACCCCGGGCTGTTGCCAGAAGCGGCGTTCGGCGCCCCAGAAACAGCCCAGGCCAAATACCGCCTGCTGCAGGCCGGCAGGGAAGGGTGGTTTGATCGGATGGCCGTTGACATAGTGGGTGTCGCTCACTGGCAGCGCTTCGCTGCGGCCAGGCAGTGCCTGCTCGGCAGTCGGCAGGGCGTGCTTGTTGACGAGAATCTGGGAACGCAGAACCATGGCGGTCTCCTGGGTGGTCATGGGATGGGCGGACTGCGCGCAGCGTCGCGTATTACGTCCGTTGCTCGGCCTGTGGCCGGCAGGGATAGCGGCGCAGGCCGTCGATCAGCTCGCGGCCGGGAATCGGCCGGTCGAACAGATAACCCTGGCCGATATCGCATTTGTGGCGGCGCAGGAAGCCAAGCTGGGCGCCGGTTTCGATGCCTTCGGCGACCACCTTGAGCTTGAGGTTGTGGGCCATGGCGATCACCGCCGAGGTGATCTCCATGTCGTCCTGGTTGCCCGGAATGTCCTTGATGAAACTGCGATCGATCTTGATCACGTCGATGGGGAATTTCTTCAGGTAGCTGAGCGAGGAATAACCGGTGCCGAAGTCGTCCATGGCCAGGCTCAGACCCAGGCTTTTGAGGCGGCTGAGCTGGTGGCGGGTATCGTCGGTGGCTTCCAGCAGCAGGCTTTCGGTCAGCTCCAGTTCCAGCAGGTGCGGGTCGAGCTGTTCTTCATGGAGGATGGCGGCGATGGAGCCGACCAGATCAGGGTCGGAGAACTGCTTGGGCGACAGGTTGATCGCCACCTGCAACTGGCCCAGGCCGATGGCGGCGATCTGCTTGCTCATGCGGCAGGCCTGGCGCACCACCCACTTGCCGATGGGGATGATCAGGCCGGTTTCCTCGGCAACGCCGATGAACTGATCCGGACTGATCATGCCTTTTTCCGGATGCTGCCAGCGCAGCAACGCCTCCATGCCCAGCAATTGCCCGCTTCTGAGGCAGAGTTTGGGTTGGTAGAAGACTTCCAGCTCGTTCTGAGTCAGCGCGCGGCGCAGGTTGTTCTCGACGAACAGCTTGTAGTTGGCCTCGGCGTTCAGCGCTTCGGTGAACAACTGCACCTGATGTTTACCGTTAGCCTTGGCTTTATGCAGGGCGAGGCCGGCGTGCTTCATCAGAGTCTGCGGGGCGTCACCGTGTTCCGGGGCGATGGCCAAGCCGACCGAGCCGGTGATGCTGATCAACTGGTTATCGACGAACAGCGGCTTGTCCAGGGTTTGCAGTACCTGATGAGCGACACGCAGGCCTGCGTCCTGATCGCAACCGTCGAGCAGGATGGCGAATTCATTGCTGGCGAAGCGTGCCAGGGTGCCCTTGGCGCCCAGGCTGTTGCGCAGGCGCCGGGCGAGGGCCGAGAGCAGCTTGTCGCCGATCTGGTGACCGAGGCTGTCGTTGATGCGCTTGAAGTTGTCGATGTCCACCAGCAGCAGGCCGAGGCTCCGTAGGTTCTGGGCAAAGCGTTGTTCAAGGCTGCGGATGAAGGCGGAACGATTGCCCAGGTTGGTCAGGTTGTCGGTGTAGGCCAGGCGTTCGATACGCTGCTGGGCCAGCTTGGCCTCGGTGATGTCTTCGTAGATGCCGATGTAGTGAGTCAGCTCACCATCGTCGCCGTACACCTTGGAGATCGACAGGTGGCCCCAGTAGGGCTCCTGATTCTTGCGCCGGCTACGAAACTCGCCCTGCCAGCTGCTGTGTTCGGCCAGGCTCGAGTCGGTGTCGAACAGCTGGTCGCTGAGGTTGGCCATGGCCGGCAGCTCGGACAGGCGCTGGCCATATACCTCGTCGCAACTGTACAGGGTGATCGCGGTGAAACTGGGGTTGACGTACTCCACCCGGCCATCGCGGTCGACCAGCAGAAAGGCGCTGGCGCTCTGTTCGACGGCGCGCTGGAACAGATGCAGGGCGCTGGTGGCGCTGCGTTTCTGCTGGTTGATCAGCACCTGGGCGAACTGGTCGGCCAACTCGCCGGCGAAGGCGATCTCGTCAGCCTGCCAGATACGCTTCGGGCCGATATGCTCCAGGCAGAGGATGCCTACCACTTCGCCTTCGATACGAATGCTGGCATCGAGCAATGAGTGGATGCCATACGGCTGTAGATAGCTGGCAGCCAATTCGCGGGTGCGCGGATCATGCAGGGCGTCATGGGCGTCGATCACCCGGCTGCTGTGCAGTGCCTGCAGGTACAGCGGGGAATGCCGCGCGTCTATCGCCTGCGGCTGTTCGTGGCGAGCCAGGTCGCGCCGGTACAGCGATATGGGCTGCAGATGCTGGCTGGCGAGCATCCACAGGCTGGCGCGAGCGACACCATAGACCTCGCAGGCCGCTTGAGTGATCAGCGCGGCGGCTTCCTGCTGCGGGTCACTGGAAACGTAGCGTTGACGCGACAGCCGCACGATCAGTTCACGCTGCGTCTGTGAACGCGCCATGCGCTGCAGGTGATCGTGCTGCAGCGAGTCCAGCAGGTCAGGCTCCTGTACCGGCGCCGATGATGGGGCGGTGGAGCTGCCATCGGTGATCAGCAGATAACCACGCAGCAACTGGCGATTACGCTGTTTGAACGGCTCGCCCATCTCCAGTAGATTCAGCCGCCCCTGAGGCGTATGCAGGGTGTAACTGACCTGATAGTGGGCGCTCTGCAGCAGTTGCTGCTGGATGGCGTCGTGCAGGCGATAGCGCGCTTCGGGTTCCATCAGGCTGGCGTAGGGGGCGTCCACCAGTGCACAGAGATCGCTGGCGCTGATACCTAGCTGGCGTTCACAGGCCGGGTCGAGAAACAGCAGTGCCCAGCTTGGCTCGTTCAAGCGCTCGAAACGCAACATGCCGAGCCGCGAGGGTACTGGCAACTGCGTCACAACCTCGGCTGCCGACCGTGTGCCGGCATCGGGATGGCTTTTCATTAGGCGTTGGGCTTCCAGTATGCTGACCAGGCGAGGCTTCCGTACTCGGTACAGGGCCGCTGTACCGCAAGGCACATTGGCATGGACGGAGGCTGAGGCTCAGGCCTAGTTCACTATAGCGTTCGGCAAGGGTGCATCATGCAAGCGAGACTGACAAGAAAACTGATGGCCATGCTCCTGGGGGCGGTGCTGGCTTGCGGGCTACCCGGCACCGCCAGCGCTGACGACAAGGCGTTGCTGCAAGGCGCCGAACAGGCCGCTTACCTGGACGGGCTCAAGCGCCTTTACCTGACTGACAACGAGCGCTAGGCGCTGCTCGCACACAGCAACGCCTTGCTGGAAACCTACGCCCTGCGTGCCGGTTACCAGGTTGGCCAGGCGCAACGGGATGATCTCTTGTACCGCTTCGCGGTTGGCAATGCCGGCGAGTTGATCCTGCGTGAAGAGACCCGTGGCACTCAGGGCACCGCCATCGCAGTGCGCAATCAGCGCCTGCCGGTATTCGGTATCGATCCGTTCATCCGTTATGAGTGTCCGACCGGCGGTATTCGTTGCGTGCTGTTCAACCCGGTCGATGACACGCCGTTGCTGGGCATTCTGCGTGATCACAAGGGCGCGGGTGAGCTGGCCAAGGCGCTGAGCTTTTTGATTCGCAACGTACAGAAGGGCTGATTTGCCCCGCTCACAGCTTTAGCAGAAACATGGCCTTGGCCAGGAACAGAATGACCAACATGTGCAGCAGCACGCTCAGGTGAATACGGCGCGAGCGTGGCGCGGTCATGCGGCCGTTGCGCATCAGGAAAACCACCAGCAGAAAATGCCCGAGGATGCTCAGCGCCAGGATGATTTTCAGGCTGAGCAGAATGCCGAAGCTGCTGGCCAGTGGCGCATGCAGGGCTGCGCGGTAGTGCCAGGCCAGGCTCAGGCCGGCGGCGTAGAGCACCAGTATGACCCAATGCATGACCTGCCTGGCGCGTTGGCCCAGTGCGCGTGAGAAGCCGGCCTTGGCTGCATCCGGCAGTGCCTGTGTGGCACGGCTGAGAATCATCACTTCGAAGAAGACGCCACCGATGAAGAATGCGGCTGCAGTCAGGTGGGCGAATTTGAGCAATAGATAGAGCATGAGGCGCGCACCGGATCGAGATCGATGCAACGATCATGGCGCTTGCTGCGTTCAGCGCCATGATCAGGATCAAGCCGGCCCTGATTCGTGCAGGCAAAAAGAACCCCGCCTGGATGGGCGGGGTTGAGGGTGCGAGCGTGGCGTGCTCGAAACGGTTTACAGCAGGATGGTGCGGATGTCGGCCAGCAGCTGCGACAGGCGCTGAGTGAAGCGTGCGGCAGCCGCGCCGTTGATCACCCGGTGATCGTAGGACAGCGACAGCGGCAGCATCAGCTTGGGCTGGAAGGCCTTGCCATCCCACACCGGCTGCATGGTTGCCTTGCTGACACCGAGGATCGCCACTTCCGGCGCGTTGACGATCGGCGTGAAGCCGGTGCCGCCAATGTGGCCGAGGCTGGAGATGGTGAAGCAGGCGCCCTGCATGTCATCAGCCGAGAGCTTCTTGGTGCGCGCTTTTTCCGCCAGGGCGGCGGCTTCAGCAGCCAGTTGCAGCAGACTCTTCTGGTCGACGTTCTTGATCACCGGCACCAGCAGGCCGTCCGGCGTATCGACGGCGAAGCCGATATGCACGTACTTCTTGCGGATGATCGCCTTGCCGCTCGGCGCCAGCGAACTGTTGAAGTCCGGCAGTTCCTTGAGCAGGTGGGCGCAGGCCTTGAGCAGCAGCGGCAGCACGGTCAGCTTGACGCCGGCCTTTTCCGCCACGGCCTTTTGCGCGACGCGGAAGGCTTCCAGGTCGGTGATGTCGGCCGAATCGAACTGGGTCACGTGCGGCACGTTGAGCCAGCTGCGGTGCAGGTTGGCAGCGCCGACCTGCATCAGGCGGGTCATGGCCACTTCTTCGACTTCACCGAACTTGCTGAAGTCCACGGTCGGGATCGGCGGGATGCCGGCGCCGCCGGTAGCAGCTGCAGCAGGCGCCTGCGGTGCGGCCTTGGCCTTATGCATCATGGCCTTGACGTAAGCCTGCACGTCTTCCTTGAGAATGCGACCTTTCGGGCCGGTGCCGGCGATATCCGCCAGCTCCACACCGAAGTCGCGGGCCAGCTGACGCACGGCAGGGCCGGCGTGCACCTTGGCGCTGCTGCGCTTGGGTGCGTTGGCCGGATCGGCAGCGGCAGCAGACAGCGAGGCGATGGCGCGCACTTCGGCGGCCACTTCCGGTGCGGCGCCTTCCGGTACGCGGTGCACTTCCTGGCTGGCTTGCGCCGGCGCAGCGGCCGGTGCGGCGCCCGCGACCTTGAGCTTGAGAATCAGGTCGCCGGTGCCGATCTCGTCATCCAGCTTGACCAGCACTTCTTCCACCACGCCGGCAGCCGGCGAGGGGATTTCCATGGAGGCCTTGTCGGATTCCAGGGTCAGCAGGCTCTGGTCGGCTTCGATGCTGTCGCCGGCCTTGACCATGATCTCGATGACCTTGCCCTTGGCGCTGGAGCCGATGTCCGGCACGTGTACGTCCTGCACCGAAGCAGCAGCCGGGGCTGCGGCAGCGGGAGCAGGTGCGGCGGCTGGCGCAGCAGCGGGTGCTGCGGCTTGAGCCGGAGCAGCGTCGGCAGTTGCGCCACCAGCGGTGCGCAGCTTGAGGATCAGGTCGCCAGTGCCGATTTCATCATCCAGCTTGACCAGCACTTGCTCCACCACGCCGGCAGCCGGCGAGGGGATTTCCATGGAGGCCTTGTCGGACTCCAGGGTGATCAGCGACTGGTCGGCTTCGATCGTGTCGCCGGCCTTGACCATGACTTCGATGACCTTGACCTTGCCGTCGGTGCCGATATCCGGCACGTGCACGTCCTGCACGCTGCTGCCGGTGGCAGCAGCGGCGGGCGCTGCTGCCGGAGCGACCGCTTGCGGGGCTTCGGCAGGGGCGGCTTCGGCTTTCGGCGCAGGCGCCGCTTGCGCAGCACCTTCGACGTCCAGCACCAGCAGCTCGTCGCCTTCCTTCAGGCGGTCACCGATCTTGACCTTGATTTCCTTGATCACGCCGGCCTTGGGCGAGGGCACTTCCATGGAGGCCTTGTCGGACTCCAGGGTCAGTACGCTCTGATCGGCTTCGATGCGGTCGCCGACATTGACCAGCAGTTCAATCACCTCGCCTTCACCGCCGAGGTCGGGTACGCGAATCAACTCACTCATCGCTACGCTCCTTAGCAGTCCAGGGGGTTGGCTTTGTCGGCGTCGATGCCGAACTTGGTGATGGCGTCAGCCAGCACCTTGGCTTCGATTTCGCCGCGGTCGACCAGGGCTTCCAGGGCGGCGAGCACGACCCAGTTGCGATCCACTTCGAAGAAGTGACGCAGCTGTTTGCGGCTGTCGCTGCGGCCAAAGCCGTCGGTGCCCAGAACCTTGTATTCCTTGCTCGGTACCCACTGACGAACCTGTTCGGCGAACAGCTTCATGTAGTCGGTGGAGGCGATGACCGGACCCTTGCGACCGCTCAGGCACTGCTCGATATAGGTCTGCTGCGGCTTCTGGCCCGGGTGCAGACGATTGCGGCGCTCCACGGCCAGGCCGTCGCGACGCAGTTCGTTGAAGCTGGTGACGCTCCACACATCGGCGCCGATGTTGTACTCGTCACGCAGGATCTTCGCCGCCTCGCGCACTTCGCGCAGGATGGTGCCGGAACCCAGAAGCTGCACGTGGTGCGCGGCTTCCTTCTTGTCTTCCTCGAGCAGGTACATGCCCTTGATGATGCCGTCCTCGATACCCTCCGGCATGGCCGGCTGCTGGTACGACTCGTTCATCACGGTGATGTAGTAGAAGATGTCCTGCTGCTCTTCGATCATCTGGCGAATACCTTCGTGGATGATCACGGCGAGCTCGTAACCGTAGGTCGGATCGTAGGTGCGGCAGTTGGGGATGGTCGCTGCCAGTATGTGGCTGTGACCGTCTTCGTGCTGCAGGCCTTCACCGTTGAGGGTGGTACGGCCGGCGGTACCGCCGATCAGGAAGCCGCGGGTGCGGCTGTCGCCGGCGGCCCAGGCCAGGTCACCGATACGCTGGAAGCCGAACATCGAATAGAAGATGTAGAACGGCAGCATCGGCTGGTTATGGCAGGAGTACGAAGTACCGGCGGCGATGAAGGAACTCATGGCGCCAGCTTCGTTGATGCCTTCTTCGAGGATCTGACCTTTCTTGTCCTCTTTGTAGAACATCACCTGGTCTTTATCGACCGGCTCGTACAGCTGGCCGACCGAGGAGTAGATGCCGAGCTGACGGAACATGCCTTCCATACCGAAGGTACGGGCTTCGTCCGGGATGATCGGGACGATGCGCTGGCCGAGTTCCTTGTCCTTGACCAGCTGCGCGAGGATGCGCACGAAGGCCATGGTGGTGGAAATTTCGCGGTCGCCCGAGCCGTCGAGGATGGCCTTGAGGGTATCCAGCGGCGGGGTCGGGATGCTGAAGCTCTTCTGCCGGCGCTGCGGGACGAAGCCACCCAGCGCGTTGCGGCGCTCGTGCAGGTACTTGTACTCCGGGCTGCCCGGCTCCGGGCGCACGAACGGCAGGTTTTCCAGATCCTCGTCCTTGACCGGAATGTCGAAGCGGTCGCGGAACTGACGCAGGCTGTCGACATCGACCTTCTTGGTGTTGTGCGCGGTGTTCTTCGCTTCACCGGCGCCGGTACCGTAGCCCTTGATGGTCTTGGCCAGGATCACGGTCGGCTGGCCGCTGTGGTTCACGGCCTGGTGGTAGGCGGCGTAGACCTTGTACGGGTCGTGGCCGCCACGGTTGAGCTTCCAGATCTCGTCGTCGGAGAGGTCCTTGACCATCTCCTTGAGCTCTGGGGTGTTGAAGAAGTTTTCGCGCACGTAGGCGCCGTCTTTGGCCTTGTAGTTCTGGTATTCACCGTCGACCACTTCGTCCATGCGACGCTGCAGGGCGCCGTCCTTGTCCTTGGCGAACAGCGGATCCCAGAAGCGACCCCAGACCACCTTGTTGACGTTCCACTGGGCACCACGGAACACGCCTTCGAGTTCCTGGATGATCTTGCCGTTGCCGCGCACCGGGCCGTCGAGGCGCTGCAGGTTGCAGTTGATGACGAAGATCAGGTTGTCCAGCTTCTCGCGGCCAGCCAGGGAGATGGCGCCGAGGGATTCCGGCTCGTCGCACTCGCCGTCGCCCATGAAGCACCAGACCTTCTGCTTGCCGGCCGGAATGAAGCCGCGCGCTTCCAGGTACTTCATGAAGCGTGCCTGGTAGATCGCCTGGATCGGGCCCAGACCCATGGACACGGTGGGGAACTGCCAGAAGTCCGGCATCAGCCATGGGTGCGGGTAGGACGACAGACCTTTGCCGTCGACTTCGCGGCGGAAGTTCTTCATCTGGTCTTCGCTGATGCGGCCTTCCATGAAGGCGCGGGCGTAGACGCCAGGGCTGGCGTGGCCCTGATAGAACACCAGGTCGCCGCCATGTTCTTCGGTCGGGGCCTGGAAGAAGTAGTTGAAGCCGATGTCATACAGCGTCGCCGAGGAGGCGAAGCTGGAGATGTGGCCGCCCAGATCCGGATCGTCCAGGTTGGTGCGCATCACCATGGCCAGGGCGTTCCAGCGCACCAGCGAGCGGATGCGACGCTCCATGAACAGGTCGCCGGGCATGCGCGCTTCGTGGGTAACCGGGATGGTGTTGCGGTAGGGCGTGGTGATCGCGTAGGGCAGTTGCGCACCGCTACGGGTGGCCAGCTCGCCCAGACGGGTCATCAGGTAATGGGCACGGTCTTCACCCTCACGGTCGAGGACGGATTCAAGGGCGTCCAGCCATTCCTGGGTTTCGATCGGATCGAGGTCTTGCATGGCTTGCTCCAGGGCGGAAAGGCTTCCAGAATCGGAGGCCAGTTGGGTCTCGTCAGCTTTTTGGGCGGGCGAGTTGAAGTTCTTGGATTTACCGGGGGTAGGACCGGCCGCGTGTAGTTTTACTACATTTCGACGGCGGATTCAGCCCTCTGGATACATTTCTTCCGTAGTAAAACTACAGTTCGCGGTGTTGCCGGCCGCGCGCGCCCACTACCTCAGGGGTTTGGGTGTCTGCGCCGTATGTCTGGCAGCCCGCCAAAAGGATAGACCATGAGCCTGCCGTTGTTGGTCGAGTTGCCCCCTTCCCTGAGCGCCCTTGCCGAGCGCGCCGAACAGTCATTGCAGGCGGCGCTGGCCGAGCGTGACGGGCTGGTCGAGCGAGTTGCGGCCTGGCCGCAGGCGCGGCGCATGGCCTGGCAGCAGGTGTCGGCGCTGAGCGATTTCGTCGCCGAGCAGGCCCGGCGTGATCCGCAGATGTTCGTTGCGCTGGCCGATTCCGGCGAGCTGGAACGCAGCCTGGCGCCAGGCGAACTGCGTCAGCAGCTGGAGGCACAGTTGGCCGAGTGTGCCGACGAGGATGCGCTGGGGCGTTGCCTGCGGCGTTTTCGTAATCGACAGCAACTGCGCATCATCTGGCGCGACTTCAGCCGCCAGGCGGCGCTGGCGGAGACCTGTCGCGATCTGTCCGATCTGGCCGACGCATGTATCGATCTGGCCTATCACTGGCTCTATCCACGCCATTGCGCGCAGTTCGGTACGCCGGTAGGGCGGCGCAGCGGCCAGGCGCAGCACATGGTCATTCTCGGCATGGGCAAGCTTGGCGCGCATGAGCTCAATCTTTCTTCGGATATCGACCTGATCTTCGGTTACCCGGAGGGCGGCGAGACCGAAGGGGTCAAACGTCCGCTGGACAATCAGGAGTTCTTCACCCGCCTTGGGCAGAAGCTGATCAAGGCGCTGGATGCGATCACCGTCGACGGTTTCGTATTCCGCACCGACATGCGCTTGCGCCCTTATGGCTCCAGCGGTGCGCTGGTATTCAGCTTCAATGCACTGGAGCAGTACTACCAGGACCAGGGGCGCGACTGGGAGCGCTACGCGATGATCAAGGCGCGCGTAGTGGGGGGGGATCAGAAGGCGGGTGCCGAGTTGCTGGAAATGCTGCGGCCCTTCGTCTATCGCCGTTATCTGGACTTTTCCGCCATCGAGGCGCTGCGTGCGATGAAACTGCTGATCCAGCAGGAGGTGCGGCGCAAGGGCATGAGCGAGAACATCAAGCTCGGCGCGGGGGGTATTCGCGAGATCGAGTTCATCGCCCAGGCTTTCCAGCTGATCCATGGCGGACGCGACCTCAGCCTGCAGCAGCGCCCGCTGCTCAAGGTGCTGATCACGCTGGAAGGGCAAGGCTACCTGCCCCCGGCGGTGGTTGCGGAGATGAAGGAAGGTTATGAGTTTCTGCGTTATACCGAGCATGCCCTGCAAGGCATCGGTGACCGGCAGACGCAGATGCTGCCGGCCGATGCGCAGGATCAGGCGCGGGTGGCGGCGATCATGGGCTTTGCCGACTGGTCGAGTTTCCATGAGCGCCTGATGCATTGGCGTGGCCGCATCGAATGGCACTTCCAGCAAGTGATCGCCGATCCCGACGATGATGAGGCGCAGGCCGGCGAAACCGCAGTCGGCGCCGAGTGGCTGCCTTTATGGCAAGGCGCACTGGATGATGAGGCTGCCGTGCTGCAGTTGCAGGAAGCCGGCTTTGTCGAGGCCGTCACGGCCAATCGGCGCCTCGTCGATCTGCGCAGCGGGCCGCAGGTGCGTGCCATGCAGCGGCTCGGGCGCGAGCGTCTGGATGCCTTCATTCCGCGCTTGCTGGCGCAGACCGTCGAGCACGACAGGCCGGATCTGGTGCTGGAGCGGGTGCTGCCGTTGGTCGAGAAGGTCGCCCGGCGCTCGGCCTACCTGGTGCTTCTGACTGAAAACCCAGGAGCGCTGGAGCGACTGATCACGCTCTGCGCCGCCAGCCCCTGGATTGCCGAGCAGATAGCCCGCTACCCGCTGCTGCTCGATGAGTTGCTCAATGAAGGCCGGTTGTATTCGCCGCCGCTGGCGCCGGAGCTGGCCGCCGAGCTGCGCGAACGGCTGGTGCGCATTCCCGAGGAGGATCTGGAGCAGCAGATGGAGGCGCTGCGTCATTTCAAGCTGGCGCACAGCCTGCGCGTGGCCGCCTCGGAGATCGCCGGTACGCTGCCCTTGATGAAAGTGTCGGATTACCTCACCTGGCTGGCCGAGGCGATTCTCGATCAGGTGCTGGCGCTGGCCTGGCAGCACACGGTGCAGCGTCATGGTCGGCCGTTCCGTGCAGACGGCACACCGTGCGACCCGGACTTCATCATCGTCGGCTACGGTAAGGTCGGTGGCCTGGAGTTCGGCCACGGGTCGGATCTGGATCTGGTGTTCATTCATGACGGCGATCCGCAGGCCGAGACCGATGGTGCCAAACCCATCGACGGCGCGCAGTTCTTCACCCGCCTGGGGCAGCGCATCATTCATTTGCTGACTACTCAGACCGCCTCCGGCGCCCTGTATGAAGTGGATATGCGTCTGCGACCATCGGGCGCAGCCGGGCTTCTGGTCAGCTCGCTCGGCGCCTTCCAGCGCTACCAGGAGAACGAGGCCTGGACCTGGGAGCATCAGGCGCTGGTGCGCGCGCGGGTGCTGGTGGGCTGTTCGCGTCTGGCCGGCGAGTTTGCCCGCGTGCGCGCTGCCGTGCTGGGTCGTCAGCGTGATATCCAGGCGCTGCGCGTCGAGGTCAGCGAGATGCGGGCGAAGATGCGCGACAACCTTGGCAACAAAAATACCGCAGCCGGAACGGCGCCGAATGCCTTCGAGGCCACGTCCTCCTTCGATCTGAAGCAGGACGCCGGTGGTATCGTCGATATCGAATTTATGGTGCAATACGCGGCTCTGGCCTGGTCGTGGCAGCACCCGCAGCTACTCGAGTTCACCGATAACATCCGCATTCTGGAAGGTCTGGAGCGGGTCGGTCTGATGGGCGCCGAGGATGCCGCGTTGCTGCGTGAGGTCTACAAGAATTACCGCTCGGCGGCCCATCGCCAGGCGCTGCAGAAGCAGCCTGGAGTGGTGCCGGGGGATCAGTTCCAGGATGAGCGACGCGCTGTGATGCGCCTGTGGCGCGAACTGGGATTGAGTTGAATGACGGGGCTGCGGCCCTATCTTATTGTGCGAACCGTGAAGCGAATTTGAGGAGCAGGCAAGATGTCGATGTCCGACCGTGATGGCGTGATCTGGTACGACGGCAAACTGGTGCCTTGGCGCGAAGCCAACACCCATGTGCTGACCCATACCCTGCACTACGGCATGGGCGTGTTTGAGGGTGTGCGTGCCTACAACACCCCGGACGGCACCGCGATCTTCCGCCTGCAGGCGCACACCGATCGCCTGTTCGACTCCGCGCATATCTTCAATATGCAGATTCCTTTCACCAAGGAAGAGATCAACGAAGCGCAGCGTGCCGCCGTGCGCGAGAACGGCCTGGAAAGCGCCTACCTGCGCCCGATGGTGTTCTTCGGCAGCGAAGGCATGGGGCTGCGCGCCGCTGGCCTGAAAGTACACGTGATCGTTGCCGCCTGGCACTGGGGCGCGTACATGGGGGAAGAAGCCCTGGAAGCGGGCATCAAGGTGCGCACCAGCTCCTACACCCGCCATCACGTCAACATCGCCATGACCCGCGCGAAAGCCAACGGCAACTACATCAACTCGATGCTGGCCTTGCAGGAAGCCATCTCCGGCGGCGCCGACGAGGCCATGCTGCTGGATCCGGAAGGCTACGTGGCCGAAGGCTCGGGCGAGAACATCTTCCTGGTCAAGGACGGCGTGGTGTACACCCCGGAAGTGACCTCCTGCCTCAACGGCATTACCCGCAGCACCATCCTGACCCTGGCCGAAGAGCACGGCATCAAGGTGGTCGAGAAGCGCATCACCCGCGATGAGGTGTACATCGCCGACGAGGCCTTTTTCACCGGCACCGCTGCCGAAGTCACGCCGATCCGCGAAGTCGACGGCCGCAAGATCGGTGCAGGTCGCCGTGGCCCGGTGACCGAGAAGCTGCAGAAGGCCTACTTCGACCTGGTCACCGGCAAGACCAGCGCGCATGCCGAATGGCGTACGCTGGTTAAATAAGCGATTGTTCGAAGGCTCGACGGGGAGGCCTCAAGAGTCCGCCGGTAATCTTGCGAGTTAGTGTCAGGCTAGGCGCAACAGGGGCGAGGGCGTGAGTTTACTGCGGTAAATGAACGCCCAAGACCCTTTTGCAACGACGCATGACCGACGCGCAGCTGATTGCAGGCGGGCTCTGAGCCTCCCCGGTCGTTTCTGGAAAAGATATGAAGATACTGATCGTTGGGCCAAGCTGGGTAGGCGACATGGTGATGGCGCAGACGCTGTTCCAGTGCCTGAAACAGCGCCATCCCGAGTGCGAGATCGATGTGCTGGCGCCGGACTGGAGCCGGCCGATCCTCGAGCGCATGCCCGAGGTGCGCGCCGCGCTGAGCCTGCCGCTGGGGCATGGCGTGCTCGACCTGGCCACGCGCCGGCGCATCGGCAAGTCGCTGGCCGGCCAGTACGATCAGGCCATTCTGCTGCCCAACTCGCTCAAGTCCGCCTTGGTGCCCTGGTTCGCCGGCATCCCCAAACGCACCGGCTGGAAGGGCGAGATGCGCTATGGCCTGCTCAACGATATTCGTACGCTGGACAAAGACCGCTATCCGCTGATGATCGAGCGCTTCATGGCGCTGGCCTATGAGCCCGGCGCTGCCTTGTCGCAGCCCTATCCGCAGCCACGTCTGGTGATCGATGAAGCCAGTCGTGATGCCGCGCTGGCAAAGTTCGAACTGCAGCTGGATCGCCCGGTGCTGGCGCTGTGTCCCGGCGCCGAATTCGGCGAGGCCAAACGCTGGCCGGCCGAGCACTATGCCAAGGTGGCCGAGATCAAGATTCGCGAGGGTTGGCAGGTCTGGCTGTTCGGCTCGAAGAACGACCATGCCGGCGGCGAAGACATTCGCATGCGCCTGATTCCGGGGCTGCGCGAGGAAGTCAGCAACCTCTCCGGGCAGACCAGCCTGGCAGAGGCCATCGACCTGATGTCGGCGGCCACGGCCGTGGTGTCCAACGATTCCGGGCTGATGCACGTGGCAGCGGCGCTGAACCGTCCGCTGGTGGCGGTCTACGGCTCCACCTCGCCGGGTTTCACGCCGCCGCTGGCTGATCGTGTCGAGATCGTGCGTCTGGGCCTGGAGTGCAGCCCCTGCTTCGAGCGTACCTGCCGCTTCGGTCACTACAACTGCCTGCGCGAGCTCAAGCCACGCCCGGTGATCGAGGCGCTGGAGCGTCTGGTCGGTGATGCCCTGACCCTGGTCGAGGGCGACTGATTTGCGGGTGCTGATCATCAAGACCTCGTCGCTGGGCGACGTGGTGCATACCCTGCCAGCGTTGACCGATGCCGCACGCGCCATTCCCGGTATTCGCTTCGATTGGGTGGTGGAAGAAGGCTTTGCCGAGATTCCCGCCTGGCATCCAGCCGTGTCCCAGGTGATCCCGGTGGCCATTCGCCGCTGGCGCAAGCATCCGCTGCGCACCTGGCGTAGCGGCGAATGGGCACGCTTCAAGCGGCGTCTGCGGGAAACCCGCTATGACCTGGTGATCGACGCCCAGGGCTTGCTCAAAAGCGCCTGGCTGACCCGTTATGTGTCGGCACCGGTAGCGGGGCTGGATCGCGACTCGGCGCGTGAGCCGCTGGCCAGTCGCTTCTATGATCGCCGCTATGCGGTACCCAAGGATCAACATGCCCTGGAACGGGTGCGCCAGCTGTTCGCCAAGGCGCTCGGTTACACGCTGCCGTCCGGCACGGGTGACTACGGCCTGAACCGTGCGGCGATGATGGATGCCGCCGCGCAGCCGTACTTGGTGTTCCTGCATGGCACCACCTGGGCCAGCAAGCATTGGCCGGAATCCGACTGGCGTGCGCTGGCCGAGCGCATGGACGAGCTGGGCTGGGCCGTACGCCTGCCCTGGGGCAACGAGACGGAGAAGGCACGTGCCGAGCGCATCGTCGCTGGGCTAACGCATGCCTCCGTGCTGCCAAAGCTCAACCTGGCCGGCGTAGCCAAGGTGATCGCCGGCGCCAGCGCCTGCGTCTCGGTCGACACCGGTCTTGGTCATCTGGCCGCCGCGCTGGATGTGCCGAATATTTCCCTCTACGGACCAACCCTGCCCGGCAAGGTGGGCGCCTACGGCCGTAGCCAGATTCACCTGTGCGCCAGCGGCCTGAACGCCGGCAGCGGTGACCGTGACAAGCCCTGCTTCGATGGCCTCGGCGCCGAGCGCGTCGGCCTGGAACTGGAGGCGCTGCTGCTGGCGCCTCCCGGCACCCTTTAAGGAGCGGCTATGCAACTGGCCTTCGTTCTCTACAAGTACTTCCCGTTCGGCGGGCTGCAACGCGACTTCATGCGCATCGCCCTGGAGTGTCAGGCGCGTGGCCATGCCATTCGTGTCTACACGCCGATCTGGGAAGGGGAAAACCCCGGCGGTTTCGATGTGCGCGTGGCGCCGGTACGCGCGTTGTTCAACCATCGCCGCAACGAAAAATTCAGTGCCTGGTTGCAGGCTGACCTGAAGCGCGATCCGGTCGACCGGGTGATCGGTTTCAACAAGATGCCGGGGCTGGATGTTTATTACGCTGCCGATGGCTGCTTCGAGGACAAGGCGCAGACCTTGCGCAACCCGATCTATCGCCGTTGGGGCCGCTACAAGCACTTCGCCGATTACGAGCGCGCGGTATTCGCGCCGGAATCGAAGACCGAGATTCTGATGATCTCCGAGGTGCAGCAACCGCTGTTCGTCAAACACTACAAGACGCCGTTGCAGCGTTTCCACCTGCTGCCACCGGGTATTGCCCAGGATCGCCGTGCGCCGGCCAATGCTGGCGAGATTCGCGCCGAATTCCGTCGCGAGTTCAAGCTGGCCGACGACGACCTGTTGCTGGTGCAGATCGGCTCCGGCTTCAAGACCAAGGGTCTGGATCGCAGTCTCAAGGCGCTGGCCTCGCTGCCGCGCGAGCTGCGCAAGCGCACCCGTCTGATCGCCATCGGCCAGGACGATCCCAAGCCCTTCCTGCTGCAGATCAAGGCGCTGGGTCTGTCCGATCAGGTGCAGATCCTCAAGGGTCGCAGCGACATTCCGCGCTTTCTGCTCGGCGCTGACTTGCTGATCCATCCGGCTTACAACGAGAACACCGGCACGGTGTTGCTGGAGGCGTTGGTGTCCGGCCTGCCGGTACTGGTCAGTGATGTCTGCGGCTACGCCCATTACATCGTTGATGCTGATTGCGGCCGGGTCGTGCCCAGCCCCTTCGAACAGGAGCAGCTCAATCGCACCCTGGCCGACATGCTCGCCGACCCTGAGCGCCGCGCTTTCTGGAGCCGCAACGGCCTGCTCTATGCCGATAGCGCCGACCTGTATTCGATGCCGCAGAAGGCGGCCGACGTGATCCTCGCTTCGAGGTGCGCGTGAAGCTGATTCTCGCCGAGCCGTTCAAGCGCCTGTGGGCCGGCCGGGACGCTTTCGAAGCCGTCGAAGCGCTCGAAGGGCAGGTCTACCGTGAACTGGAAGGTCGCCGCACCCTGCGTACCGAGGTCGAAGGGCGTGGCTACTTCGTCAAGATCCATCGTGGCATCGGCTGGGGCGAAATCGTCAAGAACCTGCTCACCGCCAAGGCTCCAGTGCTGGGGGCTGCGCAGGAATGGCAAGCCATCCAGCGCCTGACTGAAGCCGGTGTGCCGACCATGACTGCCGTGGCTTACGGTGAGCGCGGCAGCAACCCTGCACGCCAGCACTCCTTTATCGTCACCGAAGAACTGGCGCCGACCGTCGACCTGGAACAGCTCAGCCTTAACTGGGCACAGCAGCCGCCGAAGCCGGCGCTGAAGTGGGCATTGATTCGCGAAGTGGCGAAGATGACTGGCAGTATGCACCGTGCCGGGGTCAACCACCGTGACTGCTACATCTGCCATTTTCTGCTGCACAGCGACCGGCCGATCCAGGCCAGCGACCTGCGTTTATCACTGATCGACCTGCACCGCGCCCAGGTGCGTCGCGTCACGCCACGGCGCTGGCGTGACAAGGACCTGGCCGCGCTGTATTTCTCGGCGCTGGACATCGGCCTGACCCGCCGTGACAAGCTGCGTTTTCTCAACAGTTATTTCGCAGCGGCAGGCAATGAGCGGCCGTTGCGGCAGATCCTGCGGGAGGAGGCGGCGCTGCTGCTCTGGCTGCAACGCAAAGCCGATCGCCTGCTGGTTCGCTATGCACGCAAGTACGCGCCGGGAGCGAACCATGAGTGAATGGCGCGTCACCTCCTTGGCCACGCCGCAGGCGGCAAGAGCCTTCGCCAGTCTGGATGCGGTGTTTTCCCTGCAGGGAGAGGCAATCACCCATGATCCGTTGTCGGACGTGATCCGCGTCGAATTCGATGGGCTGCGCTATTACGTCAAGCGCTATCACGGCGCTGGCAAGGGCGTTCGGCGTTTCATCGGCCGGCCGCGGGTCAAGGCCGAATGGCAGAATCTCAAGCACTTCGCCGCCTGGGGCATTCCCACTGCGCCCATCGCCGCCTACGGGCTGGAGCGCAAGCTCGGCGCCTTCGCCCGAGGCGCGCTGATCACCCAGGAGGTCGTCGATACGTTGGACATGTCACGCCTGGCGGCCACGGACGATGCGCGCCTGCATGATCGGGCCTGGGTCGACGATGTCAGCCGCCAGTTGGCCAAGGCCACGCGCACGCTGCATGACCATCACTTTGTCCACAATGACCTCAAGTGGCGCAACCTTCTGGTGGACGAGCAGCGCCGGTTGTTCCTCATCGACTGCCCTGCGGGGACCTTCTGGTGGGGGCCGTTCCTGCGCTACCGGATCGTCAAGGATCTCGCGTGCCTGGACAAGGTCGCCAAGTACCACCTGTCGCGCACCCAGCGCCTGCGTTTCTATCTGCAGTATCGGCGTCGTGATCGTCTCAATGACAGTGACAAACGACGGATCGTGCAGATATTGCGCTACTTCGAGGGACGAGAATGAAGGACTTCATCGAGGGCGAGGATAAAACGCTGCTCGAGCGTCACGGCCTGGACAGTTTCGAGGCATTGTGGGCACTGCAACTGTTTGCCGTGGACGAGCCCAACACCGCTTCTCGCGGTGGTTGGAGCACGGTGTACCGGCTCGATCTCGATGGCACAGGCTACTACCTCAAGCGCCAGAGCAATTACCTGACCCGTAGCTTGCATCGTCCGTTGGGTGAGCCGACCCTGGCGCGGGAGTTTCGCAATACCTGCCGCTATCAGCGCCTGGGCATTCCGGCGATGCGTTCGGCGTTCTATGCCGAACGACGCATTGGCGGCGAGCGCCGCGCCGTCCTGCTGACCCGAGCCCTGGATGGTTGGCGGGATCTGGACAGCTACCTGCCGAACTGGTCGCAACTGGCCGCCGTGCAACGCCATGCCATCGCCAGTGCCTGCGGGGTGCTGGCCCGGTGCGTACATGGCCAGGGCCAGGTCCATGGTTGCTTCTATCCCAAACATATTTTTCTCCAACCCAGCGGCGATGGTTTTGTCGCGCAGTTGATCGACCTGGAAAAGACCCGGCCCCTGTTGTTTGGCGAGCGTGATCGGGTCAAGGATCTGGAACCCCTGCTGCGTCGCGCCAGTGCCTGGGGCGATGACGATGTAGCCTGTTTCCTGACCGCCTATCTCGGTGACGCTCGTCAGTTGGGGTACTGGTTGCAACGTCTCACGGCACGATTCAAGGACAAGGCGAGGCGCTCATGAGGCTTGCTTCCCTGGTCGATGCCGGACGTACCCCCGCGCTACCGCTGCTGATCGAGCTGGAGGGTGCGGGATCTATCCAGTTGCTCAGCCTTTTGCGGGTGCTGCCAGGTCAACGCTATGTCGGTCGGGCGCAGTGGCAGGGGCGTGAGGTGCTGGCCAAGCTGCTGGTCGGCGATAAGGCCGAACGGCATTTCGTCCGCGAGCTGCGCGGCGTTCAGCTACTGGCTGAGCAGGGGCTGAAGACGCCCGAGTTGCTTGTCCACGGTTCGACGCCAGGAGGGGGCGGTTGGCTGCTGTTCGAGTTCCTCGACGATGCCGAAAGCCTCGGAGATGCCTGGCAGGCGGTGGCCCATCTGGCGTGGCTGGACGACGCTCGGCAGCAGGTGTTGGGTGAGGCGCTGGCAGCCATTGCAGGGCTACACCGGCAAGGTCTGTGGCAAGAGGATCTGCACCTGGACAACCTGCTGCGTCAAAACGGCAGCCTGTATCTGATCGACGGTGGCGGCGTGCGTGCCGAGACGCCGGGCCAACCTCTGTCGCGAGACAGGGTGCTGGTCAATCTGGGGGTGTTCTTCGCTCAATTCCCGAGTGCTCTCGATCCATTCATCGAGGAGCTGCTGGTGCATTACCTGCTGGTCAATGGCGAGCACGCGCTGCCGCTCGAGGCTCTGCTCAAGGCGGTAGCCAAGGCCCGTGGTTCGCGGTTGCACCAGTTCATGGGCAAGCTCGGTCGCGATTGTTCGGCGTTTTGCGCATGGCGCGGTGCCTCGCGCTTGCAGGTGGTCCGGCGCGAGGAAGATGCCTTGCTGGCGCGATTACTGGCTGACCCTGACGCCGCTATCGCGGCTGGGCAGTCCCTCAAACGGGGTGGTTCGTCTACCGTCGCGCGAGTCGATCAGGGTGCCAGGCAATTGGTCATCAAACGCTACAACATCAAGGGCATGCTGCATTGGCTCAAACGCTTCTGGCGTCCGAGCCGCGCCTGGCACAGCTGGTGCGAGGGCAATCGCCTGGTTTTTCTCGGCATCGCAACGCCCAAACCGCTTGCCGTGCTCGAGTGCCGTACCCTGTGGCTCAGGCGCCGGTCCTATCTTGTTACCGAACACGCATCGGGTGTGGATATAATTACTCGCTTCGCGTCCTGCGCGCCTGGCGAGTTACCAGCCGAAGCGGAACTGCGGGCACTGGATGACCTGTTTGCGGCGCTGCTGCGCGAGCGCATCAGTCATGGGGATCTCAAAGGCAGCAATATCCTGTGGCAGGATGGGCGCTGGATGTTGATCGACCTGGACGCCATGCAGCAGCACCGCCGAGCCGGTAGCTTCGCACCCGCCTATGCGAAGGATCGGGCGCGTTTCCTACGTAACTGGCCGCAGGACAGTACGCTGTACCAGGTTCTGGACGAGCGCCTTCCATCGGTGGTGGCAAAACCGAACAGTTAAGGCAGTAAATGTGCCCGACCGGGGCGACTGAATAACGAACGCTGTTGCTTGAAGCTTGCCGCTTCAAGCCTGCAGCCGCTTTTTTAAGAGGCTTTATCCTTGGCATTGACGATCCTCGGCCTTTCCGGCGCCCTGAGCCATGATCCATCCGCCGCGCTATACATCGACGGCAAGCTTATCGCTGCCGCCGAAGAAGAGCGCTTCGTGCGTGACAAGCATGCGAAGAACCGCATGCCCTACGAGTCCGCCAAGTTCTGCCTGGAGCAGGCCGGTATCAAGCCGTCCGACGTCGATGTGGTCGCTATTCCCTTTGCGCCCATCAGTCTGTTCGGCAAGGCGCGTTGGCACTACGCCAAGCGTTACTGGTATGCGCCGGATCGAGCGCTAGACGCGCTGCTCATGGGTAACCGCCGTTACAAGCGTTACCGCAAGAAGATCGTCTGGTGCCTGGAGCAGCTGGGTTTCGATGCCAAGAAGGTCAAGATCGAACCGGTCGAACACCACCTGGCCCACGCCGCCAGCGCTTACCATTGCTCGGGCTTCAAGGAGAAGACCGCGATCCTCGGCATCGACGGCAAAGGTGAGTACGCCACTACCTTCTTCGGCTACGGCGAGAACGGCAAGATCCACAAGATCAAGGAGTTCTTCGACCCGGACTCGCTCGGCGGTCTGTACGGTGCTATCACCGAATTCCTCGGTTTCGAGATGCTCGACGGCGAGTTCAAGGTCATGGGCATGGCGCCTTATGGTGACGCCAGCAAGTACGATTTCTCGCGTCTGGCCAAGTTCGAGAACGGCGAGCTGATCATCAACACCGACTACGCCAACGTCATCGGCCTGCGTCGCTACAAGGAAAAGGGCAAGGGATTCTACTTCTCGCCCAAGCTGATCGAGTGGCTGGGTCCGAAGCGCGAAGGCGATATCGCCGACGACCCCTACATCCACTACGCCGCCAGCATGCAGGCGCTGTTCGAGAAGCTGGCGCTGGAAATGATGGACTACTACCTGGGCGACATTATCCGCGAGACCGGCAAGATCGCCTTCGCTGGTGGCTGTGCGCTGAACGTCAAGCTGAACCAGAAGATCATCGCCCGCGACGACGTCAAGGAACTGTTCGTCCAGCCGGCCTCCGGCGATGCCGGCACCGCGGTCGGCGCCGCCGCCTACGTTTCGCACCAGCGCGGCGTGCCGGTGGAGAAGATGGAGCACGTCTACCTCGGCCCGGCCTACTCCAACGAGGACGTGATCGCCGCCTGCGCGCGGCATCCGAGCAAGCCGGTATTCAAGCAGATCGACAACGTGCCTGAGCGCATCGCCAGGATCATGGTCGACGGCAACCCGGTGGCCTGGTTCCAGGGCCGTATGGAGTTCGGCCCGCGCGCCCTCGGCGGCCGCTCCATCATCGGTTGCCCGAGCGTGCCGGGCGTGGCCGACCGCATCAACGAGCAGATCAAGTTCCGCGAGCGCTGGCGCCCCTTCTGCCCGTCGATGCTCGACACCGTCGCGCCGCAGATGCTCAAGGTCGACCATCCGAGCCCGTTCATGACCTTCACCTTCGAGGTCAACGAGGGCTGGAAGGAGCGTGTCGGCGAAGTGGTGCATGAGGACGGCACCTCGCGCGCCCAGGTGCTCAAGCGCGAGTACAACCCGCGCTGGTACGACCTGATGCTGCAGCTGGAGCAGCTCACCGGCAATGGTGTCTCGCTGAACACCTCGCTCAACCGCCGCGGCGAGCCGATGATCTGCTCGCCGACTGACGCGTTGAACATGTTCTACGGCTCGGACCTGCAGTACCTGATCATGGAAGACGTCTTGGTGGTCAAGGATGGCAAGGACTGGTACGACAATGTCGGCTGAGCCGCTGCTTAGCGTCGTCATCCCCAGTTACAACTATGCCGGCGTGCTGTCGCGCGCCGTCGACTCGGTGCTGTCCCAGGCCACCCCCGAGGTCGAACTCTGGGTGGTGGACGATGGCTCCAGCGACGACACGCCGGCGCTGTTCGCCAGCCTGAGTCAGCGTCATGGCGCCGCCTTCCAGGGTGTGCGCCAGGGCAACGCCGGCCCCTCCGCGGCCCGCAACAAGGGCGTGCAACTGGCGCGGGGGCGCTATGTGCTGCTGCTCGACGCCGACGACGAGCTGGCGCCCGGGGTACTGCCCGGCCTCTGCGAACGCCTGCGCGCCCAGCCCGAGGTGGACCTGTGGCTGGCCGGGCATGTGGCGGTGCAGCCCGATGGCCGCGAGCGCGAGCATCCTGCCAGTGCCGTTCCCGCCGACGTCTTGCCGCGCTTGCGGGGCTACCTGCTGGACAAGAGCATCGCCCTCAGTCACGGCGCCTGCCTGTTCCGCCGCGAGTTGCTGCTGCAACGGCCGTACCCCGAGCACCTGCGGCACAGCGAGGACATCCCGGTGTTCGCCTACTGCCTGAGCCAGCCTCGGGTGGCGGTGCTCGACCTGATGCTGGCGCGCATCCACAAGCATCCCGACAGCCTGCGGCATAACGCCGAGGCGGCACGCCGCGTCGGCCTGGCCCTGGTGGACGAGGTCTTCCGTCAGCTGCCGGCCGACCTGCAAGCGCTCAAGCCCGCCTACCGCGCCCAGCGTTGCCTGTCGCTGTTCCGCACCTGCCTGTTGGCCGGCGACCGCGAGCAGGCGCGCGGCTACTATCGCGATGCGCTGCGCACGGATTGGCGGGCGGCGTTGAAGTGGTCCTACACCCGCAAGGCCATCCGCCTGTGGTTGAGCCGGACCCCATGAAGGTGCTGGCGCTCAGCAGTGCGGGGCGCGAGCCGGATCTGTCCTGCGTCCATGAGCGGCTCGGGCAGCTGGTCGACCTCGACCTGCGCATCCTCGGCAAGGACGAGCAACGCGACCTGCGCCGCTATCTGCGCGGCCTCGATCTGGGGCGTTATGACCGCGTGTTGCTGGACCTGCACTTCAAGAACATCCGTCGCCAGACCGCCTTCTTGCGGCAGATCCCCGGGCTGTTGATCTACGAGGAAGACGCCTGCCAGAACTACCTGGCCGCTTCCCGTTGGCGCGGGCGCTTCAGTCGCTTCTACCGCGCCCTGCCCAACGCTCGCATCGTGGTGACCGGCGCCAGCGTCGCCGAACGCCTGCGCGGCGAGGGGTTCAACGTGCATTTTCTCGCCAAGGGCTACGATCCGCGCACCATCTACTGCGAGGGGCGCGCGCGGGATATCGAGCTGGGTTTCGTCGGGCGTACCGCCAGCGCCGCTTACGGCGAGCGCAAGGAACTGCTGGAGCGGCTGGCGGCGCAAGAGCCGCTGCAGCTGCTGCGCACCGCGCCGGGACAGCCCTATCGCGAGATGCTCAACCGCATCCGCTACTTCGTCAGCGCCGATGTCGGGCTCGGCGAGTACATGGCCAAGAACTTCGAGGCGATGGCCTGCGGCTGCGTGCTCCTGGCCTGGCGCCAGGGTGGCGAGGAGGCGGCCATCGGCCTGCAGGATGGCGTCCACCTGCTGATGTATTCCGACCTCGACGAGTTGCGCAGGCACCTCGCCGAGCTGCGTGGCGATCCGGTGCGGGCCGAGGCCATCGCCGAGCAGGGACGCCGCTTCGTCGAGGCGCATATGAGCCATGTGCACCTGGCCGAGCACCTGTTCGACGTGTTGCAGCAAGCCTGGCCCGAGGCGGGCAAAGTCTCCGCCTGGCAGGCCTTGCGCGCGCGCTTCAATTTCTTTTGAGTAGCCACCATGACGTCCACAAGTGATTCCTCGCAGCCGCTGGTCAGTGTGATCATCGCCTCATACAACCATGCCCCCTATATCCAGGCGAGCATCGAGAGCGTGCTGCAGCAGAGCTACCCGAACATCGAGCTGCTGGTGGTGGACGACGGCTCCCGCGACGACAGCGTGGCGCGCATCGAGGCGCTGCAGAAGGTGCATGGATTCGACTTTCGCGTGCAGGCCAACAAGGGCCTCTCGCGCACCCTGAACGAGACCATCGAGCGGGCCAGGGGCAGACTGATCGCCCCCTTCGGCTCCGACGACATCATGTTGCCGCAGCGTATCGCCACCCAGGTGGCCTATATGGCCGACAAGCCTGAAGTGGGCATTTGCGCTGGCGCTATCCAGACCATCGACGCCGACGGCAGGCCCGGCGCCAAGCCGCGCGCGCTGCCGCTGCGGCGGCTGGACTTCGAGGATGTGTTCATGGACCGCAAGCCGGGCGCGCCGGCGCCCACCTTGCTGTTCCGTCGTGAGGCGCTGGAGCGGGTCGGCGGCTTCGAGCCCGAGGTGCGTCTCGAGGACCTGATGATCGAGCTGAAGATCACCCATGCCGGCTACTTCATCGATATTCTCGGCGAGCCCCTGGCGCTCTACCGGGTGCATGACAGCAACACCTACAAGAACTACCGCTTCATGGTCGACAACGTGCTGAAGACCTATGCCCGTTTCAGCGACCACCCGGCCTACCCGGAGGTCTGCGCACGTTTTCGCAACTCGATGCTGCTCAAGTGCGCGCGCAGCGACCGCGCCCTGGCCTGGGCCCTGTTGCGCGAGATTCCGCCGCGCTTCTGGCGCTGGAAAACGCTGCGTGGCCTGGCGCGGATGCTGCCACCTACTCACTGACGGGAGCGGGCATAAGCGAGGAAACCTTGTATGTCGCTGCTGCACAGTTTTTCGACAGTTTGCCTTATTTCTGCTTCGGGCCAGTTCCACCACGCGCAGTCGAGCAGTTCGTTTCGGGTTTTCTCATCGAAGCGCCAGCGCACGTGCCTGGCTGGATTGCCAGCGACTACAGAGTAGGGCGGAACATCGCGGCTGACGACTGCACCGCTGGCAACCACCGCCCCGTGGCCTACTGTGACGCCTGAGAGAATCGTACAGTTCGCGCAAAGCCAGACATCGCTGCCGATAATCACGTCGCCGCGAGTCCCGCCGTACTCGGTAATATGGGCGGCTTCCGGAAGGTAGGCCGGAAATGGGTAGCAGCTGACCCAGTCGATGCGATGGTGGCCACCGAGGAATATTTGTACGTTGTCGGCAATTGAGCAAAAATTGCCGATCTTGAGTGTGCTGCCTTCGTCCCAGTCGTGAACCAGTGGTAGGCCATAGCTGCCGAGGCCTATCTGATATTGGGGGTAGCGCTGGCGAAAACGGATTTGCGGCCGGTAGAAACGGGGTTGCTTTGGGCCTTTCCGCCAGCGTTTCCAGGCTTTCCTGATGCGCTGCTCAAGTTCCTTCCATTTCACGGGCCTGCTCCTTACCTCTGCAGATGAACCAGGTGGCAGTCAGTAGAGCCATGGGGATCCAGATTAGGAACCAATGCTCCTTGGGGCGCGAGAGAAAAGCGCCGCCCTCGGTCATGCTGGCCGCCAAACCAAAGACCAATAATCCTGAGCAGATCATCACCGAGGGCTCTTTGCGGTTGCGCCAGGCAAATATAAAGGCAACTGCATACAGTGAGAGCCAGAGTGCCAAACCCACGGCACCACCGTAGTAGAGGACGGCCAGCAGCATGTTGTGCGGGTCCGCCATCGCGTAGTTGTGCGTTGTGATCCAGATGCTCAGGGGGGCGTCATAACCCTGGCCTAGCCAGGGGGCCTCGAGGATTTGCAGCCAGGCCTTGCCCCAGATTTCCGGGCGAGACGATAGCCCTCTGCTGGTGAGTTCGTCGGGGTAGAGATTGATGAGCAGGATGCCGACCACTGCGACGGCGGCCAGTGCGATAAGGCTGCGCCTGTTCCAGTGGGCGATTACCAGCCATAGCAGGCAAGCAGTCAGGGCCATGATTGGGGTTCGCGACCCCGTCTCCAGAAGCAGGACCGCTAATATGCTTAGCGAGATCAGTGCCAGTGGGTTGAACACACTCTTGCCGTTGAACCAGTAACCGGCCCATAGCGCAGCGAAGAAGCCATAGACGTGCGAACTGAGCAAGGGATTGTATAGGGCACCATAGCCAGACAGGCGTCCTGCCCCACCGTTATACAGATAGAAGCCTAGGGTTGCTGCGCCGGCCAGGCTGGCGAAAATGGCGCTGGCTTTGAGGCTGAAAAGCAGTCGCTGCGGCGCTTGTTGTGCCAGCAGGGCTGCAGAGAAGAACAGGAACAGCACGTATATGGGTCTTTTGACCAGTGAGCCGAAGGCGTCGTCGGTGCTGGACCAGGCAAGACTAATGGCTGTGTACAGGCCGAATAGAAAGAATGCGGCGATCAGCGGGGACGTGAACAGATCCTTGATATCTCGGGGGCGGCCGAGCAGGGCGAGCAGCGTTGGGGCGGCCAGCAGGAGGTAATACAATTTGTGGTAGAGCGCCCTGTCCCCTATCCAGAACATTCCGGTGAGCAGCGCGAACCAGCCAGTGGGCAGAATGTATTGAACCAGCCAGGTAGAGGTCTTGGTCAGGCGATTGCCAAAAGCGAGGAGTGCAGTCACGGAGTTCTCAGGTCAAAGTGTTTTTCGTTGGTTGGCCAAGGCCAGCGCTGCCGGGTGTGTGCTGGCGGCAATATAGGCATTCCAAAAAGCCTGCCCGGCATCATTCAGTAACCAGCGTCGATCTTCGGTGTAGCGCAGCATGTGGCGAAAATTCCTCAGGCGTTTGTGTCGACCCAAGGGCTTTGTCTGGCCTTTCAGGTCGGAGATGTCAATCAAACCCAGAGTGTTGTCAGGGGTCACCACGATATTGCCAAGGTGCAGGGAACGAAAGTAAACCCCCCGGTCGTGCAGAGTGGCGATAAAGGCTCCCAGCTGTTCCTTGAGGTGCCGGTCGGCGCTGTCGGCGTGATGCAGGTAGAGCTGACGCAAGGTTTCCCCGGGGAGCGGTTGGTAATGCACGACATCTCGCGCCAGGGCACTCACCCGATAAACTGCAAGCACCTTGGGGCAGGGGATGCCATGTGTTTGCAGTAGCTTGGCGTTATCAGCGAAGCGTTGGGCGTAGGGATAGTATAGGGCCGAGGAAAGCAGGCGCTTACGGCGAAACAGTTTAAGAAAGTTGCCATCGGCGAGGCGCAGTACCTTGTCACCGTAGCGGTCGGCCTCCAGGACTTTGGCGTCAGCGCTCAATCTAAGGTAAGCGTCGTGATCCAGGGCTTGCATCAATCAATGGGTCTCGTGTGAAGGCCGCGTATATTAACTCAGTCATCCTGTTGAAAGAGGAAAAAAGGCCCTGTGTTACACTCCCGCCCCCCTTTTAGAGCGCAGAGCCTATGAGTCGCAACGATCAGTCCGAGCCCTCCAGCCTGAAGGTCTACTTCCGTCTGCTGGGTTATGTGAAGCCCTATATCGGCTTCTTCATGCTCAGCATCGTCGGCTTCGTCATCTTCGCCTCAACCCAGCCCATGCTGGGTTACGTCCTCAAGTACTTCGTCGACGGTCTGTCGAATCCCGAGGCCAGCTTCTTCGCCAGCGTCCCCTACCTGTCGGAGATTCCCTTCCTCGCCCACTTGAAGCTGCTGCAGACGGTGCCGCTGCTGATCGTGCTGATCGCGCTGTGGCAGGGCATCGGCTCCTACCTGGGCAACTATTTCCTGGCCAAGGTCTCCCTAGGGCTGGTGCATGACCTGCGCGTGGAGTTGTTCGACAAGTTGCTGGTGCTGCCCAACCGCTACTTCGACAACCACAACTCCGGGCATCTGATCTCGCGCATCACCTTCAACGTGACCATGGTCACCGGCGCGGCCACCGACGCGATCAAGGTGGTGATCCGCGAAGGCATGACAGTGGTGTTCCTGTTCACCACCCTGCTGCTGATGAACTGGAAGCTGACCCTGGTGATGCTGGCGATCCTGCCGGTGATCGGCCTGATGGTCAGCAGCGCCAGCAAGAAATTTCGCAAGCAGAGCAAGAAGATCCAGGTGGCCATGGGCGACGTCACTCACGTCGCCTCCGAGACGATCCAGGGTTATCGCGTGGTGCGCAGCTTCGGTGGCGAGCCCTACGAGTCGCAGCGCTTTCGCTTCGCCTCCAGCGACAACACCCGCAAGCAGTTGCGCATGACCAAGACCGGTGCCATCTACACGCCGATGCTGCAACTGGTGATCTACAGCGCCATGGCGGTGCTGATGTTCCTGGTGCTGTTCATGCGCGGCGATGCCTCGGCCGGCGATCTGGTGGCCTACATCACCCTGGCCGGCCTGCTGCCCAAGCCGATCCGTCAGCTTTCGGAGGTCAGCTCGACCATCCAGAAGGGCCTGGCCGGCGCCGAGAGCATCTTCCAGCAGCTCGACGAGGCGCCCGAGGTGGATCGCGGCAGTGTCGAGTGCGAGCGCGTCGGTGGCCGTCTCGAGGTGCGCAACCTGAGCTTCAGCTACCCCGGCAGCGAAAAGGCCGTGCTCGTCGACGTCAGTTTCACGGCCGAGCCGGGGCAGATGATCGCCCTGGTGGGGCGCTCCGGCAGCGGCAAGTCGACCCTGGCCAACCTGATTCCGCGCTTCTACCACCATGAGCAGGGGCAGATCCTCCTCGACGGGGTCGATGTCGAGGACTACAGCCTGCGCAACCTGCGCCGGCATATCGCTCTGGTGACCCAGCACGTCACCCTGTTCAACGACACGGTGCGCAACAACATCGCCTATGGCGACCTGGCCGGCGCGCCGCTGGAGGCGGTCAAGCAGGCCGCCGCCGATGCCTACGCTGCCGAGTTCATCGAGAAAATGCCGCAGGGCTACGACACCCTGGTCGGCGAGAACGGCGTGCTGCTTTCCGGCGGTCAGCGCCAGCGCCTGGCCATCGCCCGCGCCTTGCTCAAGGACGCGCCGCTGCTGGTGCTCGACGAGGCCACCTCGGCACTCGATACCGAGTCCGAGCGGCATATCCAGGCCGCGCTGGATAAGGTGATGCAGGGGCGCACCACCCTGGTGATCGCCCACCGTCTGTCCACCATCGAGAAGGCCGACCTGATCCTGGTGATGGACCAGGGGCAGATCGTCGAGCGCGGTAGCCACGCCGAGCTGCTGGCGCGCAATGGCTACTATGCGCGCCTGCACGCCCGTCAGTTCGAGGAGGATGGCGAGCCAGTCGATTGCGTGCAGGATGCCTGAGGCGCTGCGCTAAACATCGGCGAGCGGCGGCCCGTTGCCTGGGCCGTCTTCGCCGCTATGCTATGATCCGCGATGATTTTGCCGCCCTCGGAGCCACCATGAAGCTGACCCTGCCCCGTTACGATCAAGCCCCCGTCCTGGTGGTGGGCGACGTCATGCTCGACCGCTACTGGCATGGCGGTACCTCGCGCATCTCGCCGGAGGCGCCGGTGCCGGTGGTGCGCGTGGAGCAGATCGAGGATCGCCCGGGCGGCGCGGCCAACGTCGCGCTGAACATCGCCGCGCTCGGCGCGCCGGCCCTGCTGGTCGGCGTCACCGGCGAGGACGAGGCTGCCGACAGCCTGGCCGACAGTCTGGCCGCCGCCGACGTCGAGGCGTACTTCCAGCGCCGCGACGAGCAGCCGACCATTGTCAAACTGCGGGTCATGAGCCGCCACCAGCAACTGCTGCGCATGGATTTCGAAGAACCCTTCGCCACCGACACCCAGGCCCTGGCCCGCCAGGTCGAGGCGCTGCTCGCCGGGGTCAAGGTGCTGGTGCTGTCCGACTACGGCAAGGGCGCGCTGCAGAACCACCAGGTGCTGATCCAGGCCGCGCGCGCCAGGGGCATCCCGGTGCTGGCCGACCCCAAGGGCAAGGATTTCTCCATCTACCGCGGCGCCAGCCTGATCACCCCCAATCTGCACGAGTTTGAGACCATTGTCGGCGGCTGCAAGGACGAGGCCGAGCTGGTCAGCAAGGGCGCCAAATTGATGCGCGAGCTGGAGCTGGGCGCGCTGTTGGTGACCCGCGGCGAGCACGGCATGACCCTGCTGCGCCCGGAGCACGCGCCGCTGCACCTGCCGGCGCGCGCGCGCGAGGTGTTCGATGTCACCGGCGCCGGCGACACGGTGATCTCCACCCTGGCCGCCTCCATCGCCGCCGGCGAGGAGCTGCCGCAGGCGGTGGCCCTGGCCAACCTGGCCGCCGGCATCGTCGTCGGCAAGCTCGGCACGGCTGCCATCAGTGCGCCGGAGTTGCGTCGTGCCGTGCAGCGTGAGGAAGGTTCCGAACGTGGCGTGTTGAGCCTCGATCAACTGCTGATCGCCATCGAGGATGCCCGTGCCCATGGCGAGAAGATCGTCTTCACCAATGGCTGCTTCGATATTCTGCATGCCGGCCACGTGACCTATCTGGAACAGGCCCGCGCGCAGGGCGACCGCCTGATCGTGGCGGTTAATGACGATGCCTCGGTCAGTCGCCTGAAAGGCCCGGGGCGACCGATCAATGCCGTCGACCGCCGTATGGCGGTGCTCGCTGGCCTCGGTGCGGTGGACTGGGTGGTGAGCTTCAGTGAGGACACGCCCGAGCGCCTGCTCAAGCAGGTGCAGCCGGATGTGCTGGTCAAGGGGGGCGATTACGGCGTTGACCAGGTCGTCGGCGCCGATATCGTTCAGGCCTATGGCGGCGAAGTGCGCGTGCTTGGGCTGGTGGAGAACAGCTCCACCACCGCCATCGTCGAGAAGATCCGCAGCAAGTAACGCATTGCGTATGGCATCGTCCGTTGGCTCTGGTGTACGCAATGTCTGTCAGTTGGCAGCAGAGAATCCTTCGGGCGCACACTGAAAGCGCCTGTATGCCCATGCAGATGGGCATACAGGCGGCGCCCCCACTCAGGCTCTCGCGTTTGCGGGAGTGACGTTGAATGGATGGGGGATATTCCTAGAAACGGAAGACTTCGGTATCGATCTTGATCGGTTCTGCCACCGGAATCTTCGGCCCGGGCGTGTCGGGCTCGCTTGGCTTGGCCTTGGCCACAGGTGCCCTTTTGCGTGGTGCTTCCGGGGTCGGTTCAGCCGCTGCGACAGGTGCAATGGCCACCGCCAGCTCCGCCGCCAGGCGATGCAGCAGGATGCTCTGCGCCTTGACCTGTTCGGCCAGGGCGCCACTGTGCGCTTCTTCCAGGCGGATCAGGCGGCTGTCGCGCAGCTGTCCGCGGCGGTCGAGTAGGCGCCATTGCGCTTCGAGCACGGCAGGTTGAGTCGGGCCGGAGTCCAGACGGGTAATGCTCAGCATGACCTGCGCATCGGCGCTGAAGCCCGGTGCTGCCGGTGCCAGCGCCAGGCGCTGGCTGTCCAGGCGCCAGGCCAACTGGCGCAGCATCTGCTGGTCTATATCGTTGGCCAGGCCACTGGCCCAGCGCGCATCCTGCGTGGCAACGAGGCTGCCATCGGCCTGGCGTTGCAGCAGATTTTGCTGGCGCAGATAGTCGGCAACGCTGATCGGGCCGACCAGCACGGTCACACCGTTATCCTTGGTCGGCGTCACCGCATCGCCGCTGTCGAGTTGGTAAAGGGGCACCGGCTTCTGCTGCAGCAGGCTGCAACCGCTCAGCACGAGCAGCGCGGTCAGAAGCAGAGCGATAGGGCGTACTACAGTCATCATCAATTCCAGACAGCCGCTTCTGGGGCAGCTGCTATCGATCCCATATCATGCTGTGGGGTCATCTGCACATGACCCGGGGGGCGTATCATCCGTCAAACCGCGCGATGACTCCAGCCCTGGCTGCCGGCTGGTCGCGCGGTTATCGCGGCAGAACAATGGCGGATGCCGGGGTTATTCCACCAGCAACTGGTCGACGCGCTGAAAACCGCGCGGCAGCTTGTTGCCACGCCGGCCGCGCTCGCCCTTGTAATGCTCGAGGTCATCGGCCTTGAGGGTCAGGGTGCGCTTGCCAGCCTGCAACACCAGGCTGGAGCCACTCGGTACGATGGCCAGGTCGGTCAGGTACTCCTCGCGGCTGGCCACGCGCTCACCGGGGATGCCGATGATCTTGTTGCCCTTGCCTTTGCCCAGTTGCGGCAGGTCGCGCACCGGGAACAGTAGCAGGCGGCCTTCTGTCGTCACGGCGGCCAGCCAGTCGTCTTCCAGGTTATTGACCGGCTTGGGTGCAACCACCTTGGCACCGTTGGGCAGGCTCAGCAGCGCCTTGCCCGCCTTGTTCTTGGCCTGCAGGTCTTCGCCCTTGACCACGAAGCCGTAGCCGGCATCGGAGGCGATCACGTACAGGGCACTGTCCTCCGGCAGCATCACGCACTCGAAGGTGGCGCCGGGCGGTGGGGTCAGGCGGCCGGTGAGTGGCTCGCCCTGGCCACGCGCCGACGGCAGGCTGTGAGCCGCGAGCGAATAACTGCGACCGGTCGAGTCGATAAATACCGCGTATTGGTTGGATCGGCCCGGCGCTGCGGCCTTGAAACCGTCGCCTGCTTTATAGGAAAGCCCCGTTGCGTCGATATCGTGGCCTTTGGCGCAGCGCACCCAGCCTTTTTCCGAGAGCACCACGGTGACCGGCTCGGTCGGCATCAGCTCGGTTTCCGACAGGGCACGGGCTTCGGCGCGGGCGACGATCGGCGAGCGACGGTCGTCGCCGTATTTTTCCGCGTCCTCGAGAATCTCCTTGCGCACCAGCTTCTTCAGCTTGGCTTCGCTGCCGAGCAGGGCCAGCAGCTTGTCGCGCTCCTTGGACAGTTCGTCCTGCTCGCCACGGATCTTCATCTCTTCCAAGCGAGCCAATTGGCGCAGGCGAGTGTCGAGAATGTAGTCGGCCTGCACATCGGTCAGGCCGAAGGTTTCCATCAGCACCGGCTTGGGCGAATCCTCGCTGCGAATGATGCGAATGACTTCATCGAGGTTGAGGAAGGCGATCAGCAAACCTTCCAACAGGTGCAGGCGACGCTCAACCTTGTCCAGGCGGAACTGCAGGCGGCGGCGTACGGTGCCGACGCGGTACACCAGCCATTCGCTGAGCAGCGTGCGCAGGTCCTTGACCGACGGCTTGCCGTCGAGGCCGATGACGTTGGTGTTGACCCGGTAACTGGACTCCAGATCGGTGGTAGCGAACAGGTGGGTCATCAGCTCATCGGCATCAACGCGGTTGGAGCGCGGGATGATGACGATGCGGCAGGGGTTCTCGTGATCCGACTCGTCACGCAGGTCGGCGACCATCGGCAGCTTCTTGGCCTGCATCTGCGCGGCGATCTGCTCCAGTACCTTGGCCCCGGAGACCTGGTGCGGCAGGGCAGTGACGACGATGTCGCCGTCCTCGACGCTGTAGACGGCGCGCATGCGCACCGAGCCGCGGCCGGTTTCGTAAATCTTCAGCAGGTCGGCCTTGGGCGTGATGACTTCGGCTTCGGTGGGGAAGTCCGGCCCCTGAATGTGTTCGCACAGCTGCTCGACCGTGGCGCCCGGCTCATCGAGCAGGCGTACGCAGGCCGCGGCTACCTCGCGCAGGTTGTGCGGCGGCACGTCGGTGGCCATGCCCACGGCGATGCCGGTGGTGCCGTTGAGCAGCAGGTTGGGCAAGCGCGCCGGCAGCGTCGCCGGCTCGTTCATGGTGCCGTCGAAGTTGGGTACCCAGTCGACGGTGCCCTGGCCCAGCTCGGACAGCAGCACCTCGGAGTAGCGCGACAGGCGCGCCTCGGTATAACGCATGGCGGCGAAGGACTTGGGATCGTCCGGTGCACCCCAGTTGCCCTGGCCGTCGACCAGGGTGTAGCGGTAGCTGAACGGTTGCGCCATCAGCACCATGGCTTCATAGCAGGCGATGTCGCCGTGCGGGTGGAACTTGCCGAGCACGTCACCGACGGTACGCGCGGATTTCTTGTGCTTGGAGTCGGCGTCCAGGCCCAATTCGCTCATGGCGTAGATGATGCGCCGTTGTACGGGTTTCAGGCCGTCGCCGATGTGCGGCAGGGCGCGGTCCATGATCACGTACATGGAGTAGTTGAGATAAGCCTGCTCGGTGAAATCGGCGAGTGACCGGCGTTCAACGCCTTCCAGGCTCAAATCGAGGGATTCGCTCATGCGGGCCTCATTGCAAAAAGTGAAGCGTCAGTGACGCGGCAAAACAGTTTGGCGCAGCACCAGGGTGCCGCCCTTCTGACTGAATTCGAGTTGTTTCAGGGCGCTCATGCCCAGCAGCACTTCGTCGCCGTCCATGCCTGGGGCGATCAGTGCGGCGACGTCACGCAGTTCGATATCGCCCAGGCGCAGGCTGTCCAGGCGTGTGCGATGCCCGGTGGCACGGCCGTTGGCCGTGCTGATGATGATCGGCGCACCACGTTGCAGGCCAAGACGCTCGGCCACCGCGCTGGGTATTGCCACCTGGGTGGCGCCAGTGTCGAGCAGAAAGGTCACGTCATGCCCATCGATCTGGCCATTGACCAGGTAGTGACCCTGACGACTGCTGGCCAGGCTCACCTCGACGAACCCATCGCCATGCACCGACTGCGGCGTCTGGTTGGGGTTGCGCTGGCGATCTTCCCAGTTACCGAAGAAGTGCGTGGCCAGCAGCAGGCCGGCGCCCCAGGCGAGCACCAACATCACTCGTCCGGCACGACGGCCCGGCGTCTGTTCGCTCACGGGCGCCGGCTCCAGCCGCCCTTGGGCGCGGCAAAACGCCAGACGATGGGGCGCTCTTCGCCATCGGCGCGGGTCTGGCTGCCGTTGTCGACGCCGATCCAGGCGCCATCCTTGTCGATCCACAGCGCTTCGGCCATGCCGTAGTCCGGTGCGTAGCGGCGTGGTTCGCTCAGGGCTTCGCTGGCGAACGACCAGCAGATCTCCGCGACACCATCGCTCAGGGTGCGCCGGCAGATACGGTGGGCCTGACGCTCCAGGGTAAAGAGCTTTTCACCGAAATAGGCCAGGCCGGAGAAGTCGCGTGGTGCCATATGGCCGCCGAGCGCTTCGGGCGACGCCTCGTCACCGCTTTCGCTGGTCAGCACGCAGCCGCCGGTACAACGCCAACTGCTGCCGCGACGATGCAGTACAGTGAGGCCGCGGCGGCGCTGTTCGGCAGCCAGCCACAGGCGGTCACCGGCCGGATCGATGGCGATGCCTTCGAAGCCCTGGTTGAAATGCAGCAGCATGCCGCTGGCGCGCGCCTGGCGTACCAGGCCGCTGGGCAGGTTGAGCCACTGCGCATTGCCGTTGCTGCTCACCTGCAGTACGGCGGCGCGGGTTTCGCTGACCAGATAGCGGTTACCCTGCGCGTCGCAGGACATTCCCTCGAAATCCAGTGCGCCACCGCGTACCAGGCCGGCCGCCCAGTTGCGCATGCGCAGGCCCCAGGGCAGGGCGCTCTCGGGGGGGTCGGGGGCAACGAAGGTTTCTGCTTCGGCGCGCAGCAGCCCTTCTTCTCTATGCAGTTGATAGAGACGGTCGTCGTCACGGTCGGAAACTGCCCACAGCGTTTCGCCGCACAGGGCCAGGCCGGACAGGTTGCCGCCCGGCATATCCGTGACCGGGTATTCGGCCTGCAGTGTGAGCTCTTCGAGCGGCACCGGTTCGGCCTGTGCGCCACTGGCCAGCAAGCCGAGTGCAAGGAGCATGACGCGCATCAGAGCAGTACCTCGGCCAGGTTGCCCTTGGACTCCAGCCAGCTCTTGCGGTCACTGGCGCGTTTCTTCGCCAGCAGCATGTCCATCACCTCGCGGGTGCCTTCGAAATCATCCAGCGTAAGCTGCACCAGGCGCCGGGTGTTAGGGTCCATGGTGGTTTCGCGCAACTGCGGCGGGTTCATCTCGCCAAGGCCCTTGAAGCGTGTGACCTGCGGTTTGCCACGGCGTTTCTCGGCCACCAGACGGTCGAGGATGCCATCGCGCTCGGCATCATCCAGGGCGTAGAAGATCTCCTTGCCCAGGTCGATGCGATACAGCGGCGGCATGGCCACGTAGACGTGCCCGGCGTCCACCAGCGGGCGGAAGTGCCGGACGAACAGGGCGCAGAGCAGGGTGGCGATGTGCAGGCCGTCGGAGTCGGCGTCGGCGAGGATGCAGATCTTGCCGTAGCGCAGCCCGGAGAGATCGCTCGAGCCCGGGTCGATGCCGATGGCCACAGCGATATCGTGCACTTCCTGGCTGGCCAGCACTTCGCTGCCGTCCACTTCCCAGGTGTTCAGGATCTTGCCGCGCAGCGGCATGATGGCCTGGAACTCCTTGTCGCGCGCCTGCTTGGCACTGCCGCCGGCCGAATCACCCTCGACCAGGAACAGTTCGCAGCGTAGCGGGTTCTGCCCCGCGCAGTCGGCCAGCTTGCCGGGCAGCGCCGGGCCCTGGGTGATTTTCTTGCGCTCGACCTTCTTACCCGCCTTGAGGCGACGACCGGCGTTGCTGATGGCCAGTTCGGCCAGTTGCAGGCCGGTTTCCGGGTGGGCGTTGAGCCACAGGCTGAAGGCGTCCTTGACTACGCCGGAGACGAACGCCGCCGCCTCACGCGAGGACAGGCGCTCCTTGGTCTGCCCGGAGAACTGCGCATCCTGCATCTTCATCGAGAGGACGAAGGCGATGCGCTCCCAGACGTCTTCCGGGGCCAGCTTGACGCCGCGCGGCAGCAGATTGCGGAACTCGCAGAACTCGCGCATGGCATCCAGCAGGCCCTGGCGCAGGCCATTGACGTGGGTGCCGCCCTGCGCGGTGGGGATCAGGTTGACGTAGCTTTCCTGTACCGCGTCGCCGCCCTCGGGCAGCCACAGCAAGGCCCAGTCCACGGCTTCCTTGTTACCGGCCAGGCTGCCGACGAAGGGCTCGGCCGGCAGGCGCTCGAACTCGCTGACGGCATCGACCAGGTAGGAGCGCAGGCCGTCCTCGTACAACCACTCGACCTTCTCGCCGGCGGCCTTGTCCTCGAAGGTCACCGACAGGCCCGGGCACAGCACGGCCTTGGCCTTGAGCACATGCTTGAGGCGGCTGACCGAGAATTTGAAAGAGTCGAAGTACTTGGCGTCCGGCCAGAAATGCACGCTGGTACCGGTGTTGCGCTTGCCGACGGTACCGATGACTTGCAGGTCGCTGGCCTTGAAGCCATCGGCGAAGCTCATCTGGTACTCGTTGCCGTCACGCTTGACGGTGACCACCACGCGGGTCGACAGGGCGTTGACCACGCTGATGCCGACGCCATGCAGGCCGCCGGAGAACTGGTAGTTCTTGTTGCTGAACTTGCCGCCGGCGTGCAGCTTGGTAAGGATCAACTCGACGCCCGGCACGCCTTCTTCCGGGTGGATGTCCACCGGCATGCCACGGCCGTCGTCGAGCACTTCCAGCGAGTTGTCCTCGTGGAGGATCACCTGGATCGACTTGGCGTGCCCGGCCAGGGCTTCGTCGACGCTGTTGTCGATGACTTCCTGTGCCAGGTGGTTGGGGCGCGTGGTGTCGGTGTACATGCCCGGGCGCTTGCGCACCGGGTCGAGGCCGGAAAGGACTTCGATGGCGTCTGCGTTATAGGCGTTCTGCTGGGCCATAGGGTCTCTTGATCATCAATTGAAGGCGGAAAAGTCGGTATCGCGCCAGAGTGTGGCGTTAATGCCGGCGAATGCGAAGAGCGCCGGCAGGTGTTTGGCAAAACCCTGAAAGCCGTGGTCGCCACCGGCCTGGATGCGCAGGGCACAGGCGCGGTAATAGCGTTCGGCGTCGCGGTAGTCGAGGGTTTCGTCGCCGGTTTGCAGCCACACCTGGTAACGCGCCGGGTCGCTCGGCGGCGCGACTTCGAGTTCGGCCAGGGCGCGGATGTGATCCTGGGTGAGCTCCCAGGTCTCGTCGCTGTAGTAGTTCTTCTGCGGGCCCAGGTAGCCGTCGAAACGCAGGTGCGGCTGCACGGCCGGATTGATCAGCAGCGCCTTGAGCCCGTGCTGCTCGGCCAGGTAGGTGGCGTAATAGCCGCCCAGCGAGCTACCCACCAGCAGCGGCGCGCCCAGTTCGCTGATCAGCGCCTGCAACTGCGTGATGGCCTGGCGCGGATGATGATGCAGGGCCGGTACGCGCAACTGGTTTTCCAGGCCCAGATGAGCCATGGCACGGCTCAACTGGCTGGCCTTGAGCGAGGCCGGCGAACTGTTGAGGCCGTGAATATAGAGAATGGATGCAGTCATGGTGCGGGAGGCTACTACAAAAAGCAGCGCTAAGCTGTAAGCGGCAAGCTGCAGGAAACAGCAGAGCGTGTCTGTCAGGATACGCGTTTGGCGTGGGCCTGCCGCTGTTTCAATATCCCTTGACGCTGTAATCGATTTCGAACGTGATGCCGGTTACGCGCGAGACGCCGGTATCCAGCGTGCCATCGGCATGCAGGCGCAGCCAGCGGTAGCCAGGGGCTTCGCTGCTGACCTGGAACTCTTCACTGCCCGGCGCGAACTGCACGCAGGTCGAAGGCGAGGCGAGCAGGCGCAGATTGCCACGCATCTGGTCGAACTCCTGATGGATATGCCCCCAGAGTAGCGCGCGTGCCTGCGGAAAACGGTCGAGGATGGCGAACAGCGCCGCGGGATTGCGCAGGCCGATGGGTTCCATCCATTTGCAGCCGATCGGCACCGGGTGGTGGTGCAGGCAGATCAGGTGATGGCGTTGCGGTGCTTCACTCAGGGCGCGTTCCAGCAATTCGAGCTGGCTGTCGGCAAGAAAACCGGGCACCGCGCCGGGGATCGAGGAGTCGAGCATGACGATGCGCCAGGCACCAAGGTCGATTACCGGCTCCAGCAGCTCGCTGCCCTGGCAGGCAGCCTGCATGGGGGGGATTTCGTCATGGTTGCCGGCCAGCCAGCGGGTTGGTGCGTCGATGGCTGAGGTGAGTTGGCGAAAGCGCTGATACGACGCTTCGCTGCCATCCTGCGAAAGATCACCTGTAGCCAGAATCAGGTCGATCTGCGGCTGCTCCTGCAGGACCCGTTCGATCACCCGCTGCAGGCTGTCGCACGTATCCATGCCCAGCAGCTTGCCGTCCGCTTCGGCGAACAGATGGCTGTCGGACAACTGCACCAGCAGTACCGAGGAATCAGTGGATTGGGTGGGCAGGCTCGGCAAGACCGTCTCCTAGGGCGCAATCGGGTGAATTATGGTGGTTGCTGCAGTAAAGGGAAAACCCGGGAAGCAGACGCAGGTCACAGAAAAAACACCAGAAGCGCTGTTTGCCATCGTTCGCGACAGTCGTCAGGCAGGGCGGGCCATCCAAACAATACAACGCCGCGCTATCGGCCAGGCACCGAAAAGCTTGATCGCCGGCTTACATCACCGGCTGCGGTTCGTGCCCGCAGGCCAGGCAATGGCTCAGCCATTCGCCGAGGAACAGGTTGAGCTGACTCTTCTCGTCCGGCTGGTGCATGGCCGCGTTGGGATAGGGGTAGCGAATATGCAGACGGCGCGCGTTCTCTGCGCTGACGACCTCGGCCATGCGCGCATCGTGATACACCCGCACTTCCAGCTGCGGCACCGGCAGCCAGGGCAGGCTGTGTTCCTGGCGCACGCACAGGGTGGTGGTGTAGGGGCAACTTTCCAACACGTCCAGCGCCAGCACGCCGAGCAGATGCTCACCCTGGCTCAGCGCCACGCGGCGGCTTTCCGTGTGCTCACGCATGTTCGGCAGCAGGCGCATCAGGCGCGCGTAGTTGGCCTCGCAAGCCGCTTGCAGCTCGACCAGGTCGACCCGATAGCGCTCGCGTAGCAGATTCACGACCACATGCCCCGCACTTCGTCGCGGTTCAGCGCCAGCCATTGCAGGGCGATGATGCTGGCGGCGTTGTTGATGCGTCCGTCGCGTACGGCTGCCAGGGCATCGGCCAGCGGCATCACATGCACGCGAATGTCCTCGCCCTCCTCGGGCAGGCCATGCACGCCACCGGCACCGCTACTGTCGCAGCGACCCAGAAACAGATGGACGAACTCATCGGAGCCGCCAGGGGAGGGGAAATACTGGGTAATTGGCCACAGCGGGCCAAGAATCAGATCGGCTTCTTCGACCGCTTCGCGGCGGGCGACTTCCTCGGGCTCCTCGTCCTTGTCGATCAGCCCGGCGACCAGCTCCAGCAGCCAGGGATTGTCGGCCTTGTCCATGGCACCGACACGGAACTGCTCGATCAGCACCACTTCATCGCGCTGCGGGTCGTAAGGCAGCACGCAGACGGCATCGTGGCGCACGAACAGCTCGCGGGTCAGCTGCGGGCCCATGTTGCCGGCGAACTGGCGATGGCGCAGCTTGATCCGGTCGAGGCGATAGAAGCCGCGAAAGCAGTTCTCGCGCTCGATGATGTCGATGTCGTCTTTGTTCATTGCACTCCCCAGATGGTCGTAACGGGCCAAACTGCGGCCCGTTACGCATCACACTAGCGAGCATCCGCCCCGCCGATCAAGCCTGGTTGACGGAAAGTACGCCGTTACACCTTCTGGTACAGCTGGCTACCCTGCGCCTTGAACTCCGCAGCCTTGGCCTGCATGCCCTGTTCGGCGTCCAGGTCGACGGCGTCGATGCGCTGATCCTTGGCGTATTCACGCACTTCCTGGGTGATCTTCATCGAGCAGAACTTCGGCCCGCACATGGAGCAGAAGTGCGCGACCTTGGCCGAATCCTTCGGCAGCGTCTCATCGTGGTAAGCGCGTGCAGTGTCCGGGTCCAGCCCCAGGTTGAACTGATCTTCCCAGCGGAACTCGAAGCGCGCCTTGGACAGTGCGTTGTCGCGGATCTGCGCACCCGGGTGCCCTTTGGCCAGGTCGGCAGCATGTGCGGCGATCTTGTAGGTGATGATGCCGGTCTTCACATCATCCTTGTTCGGCAGGCCCAGGTGCTCCTTGGGCGTGACGTAGCAGAGCATGGCGCAGCCGAACCAGCCGATCATCGCCGCGCCGATGCCGCTGGTGATGTGGTCGTAGCCCGGCGCAATGTCGGTGGTCAGCGGGCCGAGGGTGTAGAACGGCGCTTCGTCGCAGCATTCGAGCTGTTTGTCCATGTTCTCCTTGATCAGTTGCATCGGCACGTGGCCGGGGCCTTCGATCATGCACTGCACGTCGTGCTTCCAGGCGATCTTGGTCAGCTCGCCGAGGGTTTCCAGTTCGCCGAACTGCGCTTCGTCGTTGGCGTCGGCAATCGAGCCCGGACGCAGGCCGTCGCCCAGCGAGAAGCTGACGTCGTAGGCCTTCATGATTTCGCAGATGTCGTCGAAATGGGTGTAGAGGAAGTTTTCCTTGTGGTGCGCCAGGCACCACTTGGCCATGATCGAGCCGCCGCGCGAAACGATGCCGGTGACGCGTTTGGCGGTCAGCGGCACGTAGCGCAGCAGAACACCGGCGTGGATGGTGAAGTAGTCCACACCCTGTTCGGCCTGCTCGATCAGGGTGTCACGGAACAGCTCCCAGGTCAGGTCCTCGGCGATGCCGCCGACCTTTTCCAGGGCCTGGTAGATCGGCACGGTGCCGATCGGCACGGGGCTGTTACGGATGATCCACTCGCGGGTCTCGTGGATGTGCTTGCCGGTGGACAGGTCCATCACCGTATCCGAGCCCCAACGGATGCCCCAGGTCAGCTTGGCCACTTCTTCCTCGATGCTCGATCCCAGCGCCGAGTTGCCGATATTGCCGTTGATCTTCACCAGGAAGTTACGGCCGATGATCATCGGCTCCAATTCGACGTGGTTGATGTTGGCCGGGATGATGGCGCGGCCACGGGCGACTTCGCTGCGCACGAACTCGGGAGTGATTTCTTTCGGAATGCTGGCGCCGAAGCTGTGGCCGGCGTGCTGCTCATTGAGCAGGCCGGCTTCACGCGCTTCGGCCAGCTTCATGTTTTCGCGGATGGCGACGTATTCCATCTCCGGAGTGATGATGCCTTTCTTGGCGTAGTGCATCTGGCTGACGTTGTGCCCGGCCTTGGCCCGGCGCGGGTTGCGCACGTGGGCGAAGCGCATCGCCGACAGCTCGGCATCGTTGAGGCGGCGCTGGCCGAACTCCGAGGACAGGCCCGGCAGCTTTTCGGTATCGCCGCGATCCTCGATCCAGGCGCTGCGCACGTCGGCCAGGCCCTTGCGCACGTCGATGGTGACGTTCGGGTCGGTGTAGGGGCCGGAGGTGTCGTAGACGGTGACTGGCGCATTGATCTCACCGCCAAAGTCGGTCGGCGTCACGTCCAGGCTGATCTCGCGCATCGGCACGCGGATGTCCGGGCGCGAGCCTTGTACGTAGACTTTCTGCGAACGGGGGAAGGGCTGTACCGACTGCTGGTCGACCTGGGCGCTTTCGCTCAGGTTCTTTTGTTGTTGTGTGCTCATCAAGGCTCTCTCCGGGATAGATGTCGGAGTTGGAACCTGAGCGGACGAAGGGCGCGAGATACACCGTGGGCGGTGCCGAGAGGACTCGCCGGTACACTGGCGAGGACATCTTGTTCCCTACGCAGGCCTTAACCTGATCAGGTTCAACGGGATCCGGCAGCTGCCAATCTCAGCCCCGCATTTGGGGCACCCCGACAAGAACTTGGGCAGTCTAAACAAGCTGATAGGAGAAAACCAACTCGGTGGTCAATAAATATCGACCCATGCGTCGGAAAGCGACTGCTCACGCTGCTGATGGCGGATTGTTGCCGACGAGCAACATAGCTTGCCGCCAGCTAGACTGATGCCGTCCATGGCGCGCTTGACCCCTGCCTGCAGCGGGCCGTAGCCTTGCCGATTACCGCCTACTCAAGGATCGACATCCATCATGTTGCGCAGACTTTCCCTGGCAATCGCCGTGGCCGCCGCTTCGGTGGGCCTGGCTCAGGCCGCAGAGGCCCCGCTGTCGAGCAAGACCGACCTGGTCACCGTGTATCAGGAAGCCGCGAAGAACAACGCAGATATTGCTGCCGCGCGCGCCGATTATCAGGCTCGCCGTGAAGTGGTGCCGCAAGCACGTGCCGGCCTGCTGCCCAACCTGTCCGCGGGCGCCAACTACGGCGATACGCGCACCGAAATCGATTCGCCCAGCGCCACCAGTTCGCGCAGTGGTCTGGTCTATCAGGCCAACCTCAGCCAGCCGCTGTTCCGCGCTGATCGCTGGTTCCAGCTGCAGGCGGCCGAGGCCACCAGCGAGCAGGCTGCGCTGGAATTGTCTGCCACCGAGCAGAACCTGATCCTGCAGAGCGCCGAAACCTACTTCGCCGTGCTGCGCGCCCAGGACAACTTGGCCTCGACCCGGGCCGAAGAGGCGGCCTTCAAGCGTCAGCTGGATCAGGCCAACGAGCGCTTCCATGTCGGCCTGTCCGACAAGACCGACGTGCTCGAAGCGCAGGCCGGTTTCGATACCGCCCGTGCCAATCGCCTGCTCGCCGAGCGCGCGGTAGATGATGCCTTCGAAGCGCTGGTGACCCTGACCAACCGCGATTACGTGGCGGTTGAAGGGATCGTGCACAGCCTGCCGGTGCTGGCGCCAACGCCGAACGATGCCAAGTCCTGGGTCGATACGGCGGCGGCGCAGAACCTCAACCTGCAGGCCAGTTTGTATGCGGTGACGGCTGCCGAAGAGAACCTGCGGCAGCGCAAGGCCGGCCATGCGCCGACCCTGGATGCCGTGGCCAGTTATCAGCAGGGCGACAACGACAGCCTGGGCTTTACCAACAGTGCGGCGACTGGGCGTACCTTCAGTGGCGACGTTTCACAGCGTTCCATCGGTCTGCAACTGAATATCCCGATCTACAGCGGTGGCCTGACCAGCTCGCAGGTACGCGAGGCCTACCAGCGCCTGGGGCAGACTGAGCAGCTGCGCGAGAGCCTGCGTCGTCAGGTGGTGCAGAACACCCGCAACCTGTTCCGTGCGGTGAACACCGATGTGGAGACCGTGCAGGCGCGGCGCCAGTCGATCATCTCCAACCAGAGCGCGCTTGAGGCCACCGAGATCGGCTATCAGGTCGGTACCCGCAATATCGTCGACGTGCTCGACGCCCAGCGTCAGCTTTACAGCGCCGTGCGCAATTACAACGACGCACGTTACGACTACATCCTCAATAACCTGCGCCTCAAACAGGCCGCCGGCACTCTGAGCCCGGCTGACCTGGAAGCGCTGGGCAGTTTCCTCAAGCCGGACTACAACCCGGACAAGGATTTCCTGCCGCCGGACCTGGCCTCGGCCGCCGAGGATCGCCTGAAGAACAATCAGGATTTCTGAGGCAAGCGCTGAGATGAAAAAGCCCGACGCGAGTCGGGCTTTTGCTTTCAAGTGCGGTTGCGTATCAGACAGAGCGTAGGGGGCGGGTGGCGAACCGCTTCGGCCAACCAACAGTGGTCGCTCTGGATGTGGTGGGCTGAAGCCCACCCTACCCGCCCTGACGATTGCCAAGCGTAGCCCGGATTACATCCGGCTACAGAAGACGCTGCAAGCCCTCCAGCAATCGCTGCAGCGCGCCCTGGTTGGCCTTGAGCACGCTCAGGCCCGCCTGGCTCATGCGCTGCATCTCGCTCGGTTCGTTCAGCAGCGCCGCAACCTTGTCCGCCAACTGCCCGGCGTTTTCCACTTCGTTCAGGGCGCCGGCTTCGCGCAACTGCGCGGCGATTTCCAGGAAGTTGAACAGGTGCGGGCCGCTCAGCACGGGCTTGCCCAACGCGGCCGGCTCCAGCAGGTTATGCCCGCCGTTGGCCACCAGGCTGCCGCCGACGAAGGCGATATCCGCCAGGGCGTAGAGAAACAGCAGCTCACCCATGGTGTCGCCCAGCAGCACCTGATCGCTGGTTTGCACGGCTTCTGCCGTGGAGCGGCGGCGTGTGGTCAGCCCTTGGCTGATGCAGAGCTCATGCACCGTGTTGAAACGCTCGGGGTGGCGCGGCACCAGGATCAGCAGGGCATCCGGTCGAGACTTCAGCAACTGGTGATGGGCGGCGAGGATGATCTCGTCCTCGCCGGTGTGGGTGCTGGCGGCGATCCATATCGGTCGAGTCGTGGCCTGCCATTGCTGGCGCAGGGCATCTGCGCGTTGCAGCAGTTCAGCATCGATCATCAGGTCGAACTTGATCGAGCCGGTCACCTCCACGCACTCGAAGCGGGCGCCCAGATCGAGAAAGCGCTCGGCTTCGGTCTGAGTCTGCACGGCGATCAGCGACAGTTCGGCAAGCATCGGTGCGGTGAGTTTGCCGAACCGGGCGTAACCCCGTGCCGAGCGTTCGGACAGCCTTGCGTTGGCCAGGGCGACCGGAATGCCGCGTTTGGCGCATTGGTGGATATGGTTGGGCCACAGCTCGGTTTCCATCACCACTGCCAGGCGCGGCTGCGCGCGATTGATAAAACGTGCAGCGGCCCAAGGCAGGTCGTAAGGCAGGTAGCAGTGCTGCACGCTGTCGCCGAACAGTGCCTGGATGCGCTCGGAGCCGGTTGGTGTCATGCAGGTTACGGTGATCGGCAGTTCGGGATGGCGTGTCTGCAATGCGCGAATCATCGGCGCAGCGGCGATGCTTTCGCCCACTGAGACCGCGTGCACCCAGATGCCGCCGGGTTTCATTGCCGGCAGGCCGAGGGCGAAGCGTTCGTGGATGCGCCGTGCGTATGCCGGTGCCTTGCGTGCGCGCAGGGCCAGGCGCAGGGCGATCAGGGGCAGGGCCAGGTGCAGCAGCAGGGTGTAGAGGAGTCTGTTCATGGGGGCGCAGCTTATCGTCGCCGGCGATGCGCTGGAAGGGCAGTCATGCCTGCGGTCGCAACAGTTCGCGCGCCAGGCAGTCGGCCAGCCAGCTGGCAGCGGGGCCGAGCGCACCGTCGCGGCGGGTGACCAGCTCCACCACCAGCGGCAGCGGCGCCCAGTCGCTACGCAGCTCCTGCAGGTGGCCCTGGTAGGTCGGGTATTGCGCCACATGGCGCGGCAACCAGGCCCAGCCAACACCGCGAATCACCAGCTCGGCCATCACGTAGAAGCTGTCGGCGCGCCACACCAGTGGACTGATCTGCTCGCCGCCGGGGTAGTGGCTGTCCTGTGGCGTCATCAGTAACTGGCGATGCTCGGCCAGGTCGCGGCGTTCCACGCTGTCGAGTGCCGCCAGCGGGTGCTGTGGGCTGCATACCGTGACCATCTCGATGGTGCCCAGGCGCTGGCTTTCCAGTTCCCTGGGCATCTGTTCGTGATGAAACAGCAGGCCCAGATCGGCCTGGCGCTGGAGCAGCTTGCGCGCCACATCGCCCTGCGCGCCGCTGGAGAGCTGAACCTCCAGCAGGGGGAAGGCTTCGGCCAGTGCTTCCAGGCTGGCCAGCACCGGCTGATAGGGCATGGCCTCATCCTGCGCCAGGCGCAGGCGCGCCTCCTCGCCGCGTGCCAGGCCCAGTGCGCGACCATCCAGGCGCTCGCACTGCTGCAACACGCTGCGGGCCTGCTCCAGCAGCGCCGCACCTGCCTCGGTCAGTTGTGGCTGGCGACCGCTGCTGCGTTCGAAGAGGGCGACGCCCAGATCCGTTTCGAGTAGGGCGATGGCAGTGCTCACCGCCGACTGCGCGCGACCGCTTTCGCGTGCCACGGCAGAGAAGGAGCGGCACTCGGCGGTGCGTACAAACAGATGGAGCTGATCGAGGTTCCAGTTCATACCTATCTCCACTGCAGATAGGTAATGACTTTATCTCATCGCTATGCCGACTAGAATCGGCAGCCTCGCTCAGGAGTCGCCATCATGCCCGGATACCTCTATCTCGCCATTGCCATCGCCGCCGAAGTGGTCGCCACCACATCGATGAAGGCCATCGATGGTTTCAACAAGCCTTTGCCGCTGGTGCTGGTGGTGGGCGGCTACGGCATTGCCTTCTGGATGCTGACACTGGTGGTGCGCACCATTCCGGTGGGCGTTGCCTACGCCATCTGGGCGGGCCTGGGCATCGTCCTGGTGAGCATCGCGGCGATGTTCATCTATCAGCAGAAACTCGATTTGCCGGCTGTGCTCGGCATGGGCCTGATCGTCAGTGGCGTGGTGGTGATCCAGTTGTTTTCCAGTGCCACCGGCCATTGAAGCGGGGCGTCAGGGTTACGTTTGCGGCCTGAAGCTTGCCGCGTGTAGCGGCCCCGAGGGTTATACTGCGCGCCTGTTTTTCTGCGAGGCGCGTTCATGTCCCAAGCTCTCAGCACCGATGTCCTGATCGTCGGCGGCGGTATCGCCGGTCTCTGGCTCAATGCGCGCCTGCGTCAGCAGGGCTTCGCCACCGTGCTGCTGGAGCGCGGCAGCCTGGGCGGCGGGCAGAGTCTGAAATCGCAGGGCATCATCCATGGCGGCGCCAAGTACGCCCTGCACGGTGCGCTGACCGGCGCTTCCGAGGCCATTGCCGACATGCCACGGCGCTGGCGCGAGGCGCTGGCGGGTAATGGCGAGCTGGATCTGTCCGGCGTGCGCGTCCTCTCCGACGCGCATTACCTGTGGTCGCCCGGTACCCTGGCCGGCAACCTCACCAGCTTCTTTGCCAGCAAGGCGGTGCGCGGCCGGGTCGATCAGGTCAAGGGCGAGCAGTTGCCGCCGGCGCTGCAGCATCCGAAGTTCAAGGGCAAGGTCTATCGTCTGGCCGAGCTGGTGCTCGATGTGCCGAGCCTGATCGCCCGCCTGGCCGAGTTGGCTGGCGACAGCCTGCTGGCGGCCGAACGTATCGAGCCGCTGCAAGACAATGGCGAGCTGTGCGGCTTGATCGTCGATGGGCGTCCGATTCGTGCGCAGCGCGTGGTGCTCAGTGCGGGAGCGGGTAACGCCGAGCTGCTTGCTGCGCTGGGTATCGAACAGCCGGCGCAGCAGTTGCGTCCTTTGCATATGGTGCTGGCCAAGGGGCCGGCGCTGAAGCCGCTGTACGCGCATTGTCTGGGTGGTGGGCCGAAGCCGCGGGTGACCGTCACCACTCATCCGGCGGCGGACGGACAGTGGGTCTGGTACCTCGGTGGCGATCTGGCCGAAGCCGATGGTGTCGCCCGCGACGAAACGGCGCAGATTCAGGCCGCGCAAAAGGAAATGGCAGCCTTGCTGCCCTGGGTCGATCAGCGTCAGACGCGCTGGGCCACCTTGCGTGTCGACCGTGCCGAGCCGGCGCAGTCGGGCCTGGTGCGTCCCGACAATGCATTTTTGGCCGAACAGCAGCGCCTGCTGGTGGGCTGGCCGACCAAACTGGCGCTGGCGCCGGATTTCGCCGACCGCGTACTGGCCGCCCTGCAGCGGGATATGGTGCAGCCGGCTGGCCATGCGCCGCTGCCCGATCTACCACGCCCTGCGTTGGGTCAGCCGGTATGGGAGGCGTTGCTGCCATGAGCACCCTGCACGATCTGCATCGCCCGCTGGGCTCCACCGGCTTGCGCGTTTCGCCGCTGGGCCTGGGGACGGTCAAACTGGGGCGCGATCAGGGGGTGAAGTACCCGAATGGCTTCACCATTCCTGACGATGCGCAGGCGCGGGCCTTGCTGCAGCAGGCGCGCGAGCTGGGCATCAACCTGATCGATACCGCGCCGGCCTACGGTATCAGCGAGCAACGCCTTGGCCCGCTGTTGCGTGGCCAGCGTGATGAGTGGGTGATCGTCAGCAAGAGCGGCGAAGAGTTCGAGCAGGGGCAGTCGCACTTCGACTTCTCGCCGGCGCATACGCGGCTGTCCGTCGAGCGCAGTCTCAAGCGCCTGGAAACCGATCGTATCGACCTGTTGCTGGTGCACTCCGACGGTAACGATCTGGCAGTGCTACGCGAGACAGGGGTGTACGAGACGCTGGCCGAGCTCAAGCGCGAAGGCAAGATTCTCGCCTACGGCCTTTCCGGCAAGACCGTCGAGGGCGGGTTGCTGGCGTTGCAGCAGGGTGACTGCGCCATGGTCACCTACAACCTCGGCGAGCAGGGCGAAAAGCCGGTGCTCGACTACGCTGCCCGTCATGCCAAGGGCATCCTGATCAAGAAGGCGCTGGCCAGCGGTCACGCCTGCCTGGCCGAAGGGGTCGATCCGGTACGCGCCAGTTTCGAGCTGATTTTCGCGCATCCGGGAGTCAGCAGCGCCATCGTCGGCACCATCACGCCTGCGCATCTGGCGGCCAATGCCGCGACTGTTGCGGCTATTTTGCAGGGCATCGATTAGGTCGGTCACGTCCTCTTACAGGTCCTGGGTTGTATGGAGTGGCCCGCTTGGGGCAGCCTTGAGCGGTTTTCGTCGCAACCTGACCCGCGCGTGAGTGCCGGCTTGCTAGTCGCCTCACGCCCCGCCGGAAAGAGGAGCCGAGATGCCACGTACGCTGATCCGCAAGGACCCAAGCACGTTCAAGACCCTGCCACTGTTCGTCGAGGCCGGCCCGGATGGGCTGAGTTACCAGAGCCTGGGGCAGCCGCTGAATTTTCAGCAGATGCTCGAGCGGCGCCGCCCGCTTGAGGTGGCGAACAGCTCGCGCTTTTCCGTCGAGCTGGCCAATCTGGGCGTGTCGGTACGCCTGACCCTGCGTCTGCACGGGCGCGATTACTGGCTGCTGGTGCGCCAGCGTCGCCCGGATCGTGGCGACACCGTGCTCAAGCTGATTTCCGGCTACGTGCCGGCGCATGAGCTCAATCTGCCGTTGCTCACCGCCATTCAGGAGGTGGCCGAGGAATGTCTGCTGGAAAGCGCCGATGGCTGGTTGAGCGGGCGCTTCGGCGATACCTGGCTGCCCACGCCCTATCAGGGCGCCCTGCGCTACCGTGAGTCCAGTCACTTCAGCCTCAGTCCGCTGTCCGGTGCAGCGCTACCGGTGCAGTGTGGCAACCTGACCCTGCTCGAGCGCCCGCGTGCCTATGTGCATCTGCCTACGGCATCCTTGCAGCTGGTCTATGACATGAGTCTGGAGCTGCCGCGCGATGCCCGCCAGCTGAGTCTGTTCCATGTCGATGAATGCCTGGAGGAGGGCCGGCTGGTGGCGCGGCTGGAGCGTCGTCGCCCGGATCTTTACCTGTTGGCGCTGCACCGGGGGGCGCCCAGTGGCGAGCTGTTCACCCTGAGCAAAGGCGAGTTGCGGCCTGCCGGTACCCGCGGCCTGTGGCTGTCGGAGAGCTTCGCCGAGCAGGAGGGCTGGCTGGTACGTGACGAGCGGGTGCGCTGGGCGGACTGGCTGCAGCGTTACGGTGTGAAGTCGCCACAGCGGCGCGCATTGGCCAGTGCTTGAGTGACGCCGGGCCTCAGTGTGCCCGGCTGTCGTGCATGCGCGTCAGTTGCCGCTCCAGCAGGGCCGGATAAGGATCGAGCAGGCGCTCCACGCAACTGGCACCCTCCGGGCTGGCAATCGGACGAATGCGCGCACGTTGGCGAGCGAGGGTGTCCTGGGCGACGCGCTGCTCGACCAGCAGCAGGTTGCGGCTGTGTTGTGACAGTGCCAGGGCATCCAGGGCGCTGTCGCTGAGCAGCAGCTCGGCCTGGCCCAGTTCTTCCAGATCGCTGCCCAGGGTCAGGCCCAATTGCAGCTGCAGGGTGATGCCGCTGTCGGCGACCTCGATCTGCAGGGCATGGCCCAGGGCGCGCATCAATTCGCCACAACAGATGGCGTGGGTCAGGTAGTCCTCGCCGCATTCGCGTTCGTGGAACAGCATCAGGCTGCTGCCGTCCTTGAGCGTGTGCAGTTGTCCCTGGTACAGCGCGGCAGCCTGATCGAGGCAGGCACGATAACGCTCCAGCAGTTCCATCAGGCGTGTGCGCGGCAGACGCCGTAGTTGTTCCTGAGCGCCGAGCTGAATGGCCAGCACCGCGCTGGCCTGCGATTGGCGCGGCACTTGGGCGACGGGCGCGGCGGCTGCGGATTCGTCGCGCAGGTCGGCGAAGGGATCGTCCGGTTCAATCGCCTCGGGCCAGGGCTTGAGCGTCTCGTCGTCGCTGTCCCGTTCATCGAAGGTATGGCTGGCGCGCGGCTGTTGCGGCTCGTCGTTGTCTTCTTCCGGGAGGTAGTCGTCGACCTCGTCGAGCAGCGGCTGCTCATCCAGCTCCAGCTCCGGCTCGGGCTTTTCCGGCACCAGGCGTGCTTGCAGCTGGCGCGCCAGATCGCCGATTTCGTCGTTGCGTCCGGCACCCGGGGCGGGGTCGTCCGGGTCGCGTAGCCACAGGCGCATCTGCAGCAGCGGCGTGGAGATGTGCCGGCCCAGGCGCATGCTCAGTGACAGCGTGAGTGCCAGCAGGATCAGGCTGAGGATGCCCATGCTTTGCAGGCTGATGGTCATCGGTTGCTGGAACTGGCTCATGTCCAAGCTAATGCGCAACTGCCCGGCCATCACCTCCTGAAAGGTGATGGAGGTGGAGTACAGACCCTCGGTTTCGCCCAGTACGCTGCGCGTCGGGCGCGAGCCCGCCTCGGCAAGGATGCGGTCATCCACACTGTAGATCGCGGCGTGCGCGACCAGTGGATTCTTCGCCAGGTTACTGAGCAGCACGTTGAGGCTGAGGATGTCGTTGGACACCAGCAGCTCAGTCGCGGAGGCGGCCGTCTGGGTAATCAGCGCCTGGCCGAGGGCGTCGGCCTGCTGCTGCATGGCCTGCTTGAACTGCATGCCCATGACCCAGGCATAGATGAGCATGGCCAGCGCCACCAGCAGCAGGCTGTGGCTGGCGATGCGCAGCACCAGAGGCACGCGTCGCTGACGCAGCGCGTGGAAGATCAGGAGGAAGAAGTTATCGGGTTTGACGGGCGCGGGCCGGTTCACAGAGCTCGGCTCTTGTCGACTGAAGTTGCCGCGCAGTATAGCGAGCGCTCTGGGGTGGGCAAAGCGCACGGCTGCCCGGATCGACGGGAAACTGGGTAGAATGTGCGCCTTTTCGTCGGTCGGCAGTCATTTCACTGCTGGCTTGCCTCAATCGTTTGCCCTGGAGGGTGCGTCTTGCGCGAAATCGTCCTGATCAATATCACCGGCGAAGACCGCCCCGGACTCACTGCTGCCATCACCGGCGTGCTGGCTCAGGGCGGGGTGAACATTCTCGATATCGGCCAGGCGGTGATCCACGACACTCTGTCGTTCGGCATCCTCATCGAGATTCCGGACAATGGCCGCTCGCAGGCGGTGCTCAAGGATCTGCTGTTCACCGCCTACGAACTCGATCAGCAGGTGCGCTTCACCCCGGTCTCCGAAGACGACTATCGGCAGTGGGTCGGCGGCCAGGGCAAGGCCCGTCATATCGTCACCCTGCTGACGCGCAAGGTCAGCGCCGAGCAGCTGCACCGGGTCAGTGCGATCACCGCCAGGTACGGCCTGAACATCGACCATATCGACCGCCTTTCCGGGCGTATGCCGTTGGACATGCCGGCCGAGCAGGGCAAGGGCTGCATCGAGTTTTCCGTGCGTGGCGAGCCGGCTGATCCGGCAGCTCTGCGCGCCGAATTTCTCAGCGTGGCGCAGGAGCTCAATGTTGACATCGCCTTCCAGCGCGACTCGGTGTTCCGTCGCAACCGCCGCCTGGCCGTGTTCGACATGGATTCGACGCTGATCGAGGCCGAGGTGATCGACGAGCTGGCCAAGGCGGCCGGCGTTGGCGAACAGGTGGCCGAGATTACCGAGCGTGCCATGCGCGGTGAGCTGGATTTCCGCGCCAGCTTCAAGGAGCGCCTGGGCTTGCTGCAGGGCCTGTCGGAAGACGTGTTGGAAGAGATCGGCGCCTCGCTGCGCCTGACCGAAGGTGCCGAGGTGCTGTTCGCTGAACTCAAGCGTCTGGGCTACAAGACCGCGATTCTCTCCGGTGGCTTCACCTATTTCGCCAAGCAGCTGCAGGCCAAGCTGGGTATCGACTACGTGTTCGCCAACGAGCTGCAGATCGAGAATGGCAAGGTCACCGGCGTGGCCGTCGAGCCCATCGTCGATGCGCAGCGCAAGGCGGATCTGCTGCGCGAGCTGGCGCAGAAGGAGGGCTTGCAGCTGGAGCAGACCATCGCCGTTGGTGATGGCGCCAACGACCTGCCGATGCTTGGCCTGGCCGGTCTCGGTGTGGCCTTCCGGGCCAAGCCGCTGGTCAAGCAATCGGCCAAGCAAGCGATCTCCACCCTGGGGCTGGATGGCATTCTTTATCTGCTGGGTTTTCGCGACCGTGAGGGGCAGGAATAAGCACCTGCGCCGTCTCGGATATAAAAAGCCACCTGTTCAGGTTAATGCCAGTCAGTTAAGCGTCGACGCAGCCAATGGGTAGGAGCGGCGCCCCGCCGCGAACCAGGGTGACGCGCCATCGAAAAACTTCGCCCCGAGGCGGGGCTCCTACGAAAAGCCGCTTTGGCCACGGCCACCTTATCTGATCGGCATTAACCTGTTCAGGTGGCTTCTTCGTCGGCAGGACTTATTCGTCGCCGGCCGAGAAGTCGTAGTCCATCGACTGGCTCGGGCCCTGCAGGTAGTAGCCCTGAATGAAGTTGACCCCGGCCTGCCACAGCGTGGCCAGTACGCTGGCACTTTCGACGAAGGGCACGATGGTCAGCTTGGCCTGCGCATGCAGGCTGCTGAGCAGGGTTTTCAGCGCTTCCTGGTTCTCTGCATTGCTCAGGTCCTGGGAGAACGAACCGTCGACTTTGACGAAGTCCACCTGCAGGTGCTTGAGTGTGTTGAACGGGTTCAGTGCGCAGCCGAACTGGCTCAGGGCGATTTTGCAGTGCAGTTCGGCAAGGCCCTGGGTCAGGGTTTTGGCCTGCTTCAGGTAGGCGATGGCGTCCGGTTCGCTGAACTGGAACACCAGCGAGTCCGACGGCAGGCGAGCGGCCTTGAGTGCCACGCTGAGCCAGGGCAGCAGCGTTTGATCCTGCAGGCTGGCGCTGGACAGGTGCACGAACAGACGGGTGTTATGGCCTTTGGAGCGGTGGTCGGCCAGCAGCTTGATCGAGTTGAGGATCACCCAGCGGTCGATCTTCTCGCCCAGGCCCGCGTCCTTGGCCGCGGCGAGGAACTGCGCCGGCGGCACTTCTTCACCCTGTGGGTTGAGCAGGCGCAGCAGCACTTCGTAATGTTCGTGGGCGTCGCCACGCAGGCTAATGATCGGCTGGAACAGCAGCCGGAAGCTGTTGTTCTCCAGTGCTTGCTGCACCATCGCCAGCAGGTTGCCGCGGTTGGCGGCTGCGGCCAGCTCATCGGCCGGGTTGAACACTTTGATGGCATTGCCGTCATTGAGCTCGTCGGCGCAGCGGTGCGCGCGATCGAGGACTTCCTGCGCCTTGGCGGTTTTCTCGCTGAGGCCGGCTACGCCAATCGACAGGGTGGTCTGCGCGGTGCGGCCGCTGACATCGAACAGGTGGGCTTCGACCTTCTTCAGCAGGGTCGCCAGGCTGGCTTGGCACTGCTCGGGCGTCTGGCCCGGGAGCAGGGCGGTGAACACGTCGTCACCGAAACGGGCCAGTTGGGTATCCGCCGGGAAATGTTCGCGCAGCAGGCCGGCCAGGTCGGTCAGCAGCAGGTCGATGCCGGCCAGGCCGATCTCGCCCTGCATGCTGGCATAGCGGTCGACACGGATGTACGCCAGGGTCGAGGGCTGACCGGTGTTGACGGCGCGCTCGGCGGCGTTGTCCATCAGCTCGAGGAAGTGATTGCGGTTGAACAGGCCGGTGACCAGATCCTGGCTGCTGATCTCGCGTAGTTTTTCTTCCAGTTCGGCATTGGAGGTTTTTGCGCGGATCACCACCTGAATGCACGGTTCGCCATCATAGGTGGCGGGGGAGAAGGTCATTTGCACGGCGAAGCTGCTGCCATCGGCGCGTACGCCCTGGCAATTGAGCTCGGCATTGCCTTCGGCGCTCTGGTAGTTCTTCAGGAAATCCTTGAACGCAGCGTGATCGGCACTGGCGATCAGGTCGATCATCGGCATGCCTTCCAGCTCGTCACCATCCTCGTAGCTGAACAGCTCGAGATAGGCACGGTTGGCGTAGATGTGCATGCCCTCGTGGACGTAGGTGATGGCGTCCACCGAGCTTTCCAACAGCAGTTGGCAGCGCTTCTCCGCTTCACGCAGTGCCACTTCCGCAGCACGGCGGGCGCGACGCTCTTCAAGGTTGGCCAGCTCGCGCTTGGCCACCAGCACCAGGCGTTCGTCCTCGCCTTGCGGTAGGGCGTCCTGTGCACCGAACAGCAGGGCTTGGGTGATCATCTCTGAGTCGTTGTCCTCGACCAGCTGGATGACAGGGATGTCCTTGGCCTGGCGGCGGATGGCGGTTATCGCCTCGCTGGGTTCGAGGTGCTCGCTACTGGGGGCGCAGATGAGCAAGTCCCAGGTCTGTTGCAGGCTTTCAGCAAGGTCATCGCTGGAGGTCAGGCGATGCACGCGCGTGGCGTGCCCGGCGTTGCGGAACAGACTGACCAGGCGCTCTGCTTCGTTCTGCGAGTCTTCGAGAATCAGCAGGCGGATGGTTTTTTTTTCGATGGCCATAGGGGGGTTAATACCGCGCCGAACGGACGCGAAAAGGCGACAAATGGTGAGTTCGCCGGAGCCTACAGCGACTTCCAGAGTGAGTCAAAATCTTCCTCCCCCGTAGGCTTCTGGCTTTGCGAGGCTGTGACCGGTGTCCCGGCTGAGGCTTCTTCCACGCCCACTCGGTGATACTCGAACTGGCTGAAGCTGCCGGTGCTGACTTGCTTGCGCGTCAGTACCGCTCGGTGCTCTTCGCCGTGGTCGTTGATCAGTACCTTGCTGCCTTCCTGGAAGGGCAGGCGCGGCGTGATCAGGCTGGCGGGACGAGAAATGGCGCTGATTTCCGGTAGCAGCAGGGCGCGCAGGTACTGGCTGTTCTGCTCGGCCTTGCGTAGCAGTTTCAGGCCGCAGGGGCGTGCGTGCGGCGCGATCAGCTCGATACCCATCTGCGTGCCGCCGCCGCGCACCTGGCGAATCCAGCGCACGACGGCCACGCTCCAGCCCTGGCTGGGGCTATCCTGCACACCGAGCAGCTCGCCCGCCTGCAGTTGGCCGGGCACTTCCTTTGGCCATGACAGGCAGTAGCCGCCGGGGCTGTGGTTGACGATGGCCAGAGGAAAGGTCGGATAATTTTCACCATTGCTCTCAGGCTGCGCCTGTTCGCCGGGGTTGACCTTGGTGTACTGAATCTCTTCGAAGTGGATTTCGTCAGCCGCATTGCGCTGGGCATCGAAGGCGTTAGACCAGACATCAGGCTCGCCCGTGGCAGGCTTGAATACCGCAGCGCCCAGCTCGACCGGACGTTTGAGCACTTCTGCGAACGAGCGGCATCCGGAGAGGAAGAAATGCAGCGCGGTCATGCCGATGCACAGGGTCAGGCTGCCTTGCCCCGGCGTGCGCTGGAAGGTGCGCTCGGCGATATCGCCCCAGGCCGCGGCAACGTGCTGCAGCAGATCGAGGGTGATGCCTTCCGGAATCATCAGGCGCGATTTGCTGCGCTCTTCTTCCGGGAGTTCCAGGTATTCCTTGATGGCATCGACCAGCGGTTGCGTGTCGATGCCCAGCAGGTTGTGCAATTCGCTGCTCTGATACAAGGACTTGTAGCGTGGCGGGCCGTCGATCTGCGGCGCCAGTACGAACAGGCTGTCGGCATGGTCGCCTGGCTGCAGCTTGACCTGCGCGCTCCAGGGCTCCAGCGCTTCTGCCAGGCGGGCGATGCCGTTCTGGCGCATCTGGTTGGTGCGCGCGCAGCCGAGCAGCAGTGCGGTCACGTAGGTCTGCTCGGTGCTCATGCCCGGAGTATGGCGTGCCAGCGGGTCACGAATGACCTGGCGCTGCAGGCGCTGCTCGCAGGCAATCTGATAGAGCTGGTGCAGCTCCAGCCAGAGCCCTTCCGGAACCGGGCAGTAAAGCTGACTGGCACGAATCAGCGCCTTGCAGAGGCTGTGGCTGGCGCGCTGCAGGGCGACGGCGAGCAGCTGGTCGCGATCCTTGCCGCTGCGGGCGATCACGCGGGAAATGATCAGCTTGTAGCCGACGGCCAGGTGGTTCTGCAGCGCCTGGCACAGGTTGGCCACCTTGCGCGGGCGCTCGTCGAGAACGATGGCCTGGTTGAGAAAGTGACGCTCCAGGTGTTGGCAGACGAAGCTGACTTCCGGGCGCAGCAATTCGAGCAACTGCAGGCGATTTTCCGAAGGGGTGAGGAATTGATTGAGTTCCACCAGGCTCTGATACAACTGACGTGCAGTTTCACCGATGTTCGCCTTGGGCAGGCCTGCGATCCAGCGTTTCAGATCACGGGGGCTGCCGTCGCAGAAACTGAGGCTCTGCTTGCTCGGCGTGGGAACGCGCAACAGTTGAAGGTGGGTACTCTGTCTATCCATCAAACTCGGATACTCCGGCCACGCAATACCAAGCGGCTCTAATAATAGTCTTGCGAACTCTAACAGTATCTGCCTGTGCTGGCAGCCCATCCGCGCGGACGGCCTGCCTCGCCAGAGTACGGATCTATGACCGAACGGTCGAGATGCGGGTTCCTTTTCTCAACGGCTCAGTCCTGAGCCGTGCCCATCAGTTGGCCCATGCGCACCGCGCTGCCAGCGCCCAGCTCTTGCGCCCATTGCACCTGATTCGGGCCGAACAGGACGATGGCAGTGGAGCCCAGTTTGAAGCGGCCCATTTCTGCGCCCTTGGCCAGTTCGATCGGCCCGCGTGCTTGCGCGTCATAGCGTGTGCTCTTCAGCTCGCGCTTGGGGGGCGTGACCAGGCCGGCCCATACGGTTTCCACGCTGGCCACGATCATCGCGCCCACCAGTACCACGGCCATCGGCCCGCGCTCGGTGTCGAACAGGCAGACCACGCGCTCGTTGCGGGCGAACAGTTCCGGCACATTTTCCGCGGTGGTCTGGTTGACCGAAAACAGCCGGCCGGGCACGTAGACCATTTCCTTCAGGGTGCCGCCCAGCGGCATATGGACGCGGTGATAGTCCTTCGGCGAGAGGTACACGGTAGCGAACTTGCCGCCCATGAAGGGCGCTGCACGCTCGGCATCGCCGCCAAGCAGTTCGACGGCGCTGAAACTGTGACCCTTGGCCTGGAAGATGCGGCCATGCTCGATGGCGCCGAGCTGGCTGATCGCGCCGTCGGCCGGGCTGAGAATGGCGCCGGGGGTTTCGTCCAGCGGACGCGCGCCTGCCTTCAGCGCGCGAGTGAAGAAGGCGTTGAAGTGTTCGAAGGAACGCAGGTCTTCGTTCTGCGCCTCGCTCATGTTGACCTGATACTGCTTGGCGAACCAGGCGATCAGCGGATTCTTCAGCCAGCCGATGCGGCATTCGGCCAGGCAGCCGATCAGACGCGACAGCAGGTGGTGGGGCAGCAGGTACTGGCTGAGGATAAAAAGACGTTGTTTCATCGTGTTTCCTTGAGGGCTTGAACCGGCGCTGGCGCGGCCAGGTCGGGGTAACTGATGGCCGTTCGCTCAGCGCTCGACGGGGGTGTCGGGCAGGTTGCCCCACTCGGACCAGGAGCCGGCATAGGCCTTCACGCGTGGATAGCCGAGTGCCTTGGCCACCACGTAGCTGAAGCCAGAGCGACGGTGAGTCTGGCAGTGAGTGATCACTTCCTTGTCGGGCGTGATGCCCAGACCTTGCAGGACTTCGGCGATATCCGTGCGAATGCGCATACCGCGTTGCGGGTCCATGCCGGCGGTCCACTCGAAATGGGTGGCGCCGGGGATATGCCCGCCACGCGCTGAACTCAGTTTTTCGCCGCGGTATTCGTCTGCGCCGCGCACGTCCCAGATGGCCAGGTCGGCGGCATCCAGGCGCGACTGCAGGTACTCGCGGGTGGCGGTGGGGGCATCGCTCAGCGTCAGTGATACCTCGGTGCGGGTTACTGCGGGCTCCTCCTGGCTCAGCTCGAGGCCATCGCTGATCCAGGCCTGCAGACCGCCATTGAGGAAGTGGTAACGCTGATGACCGATCACGTCGAGCAGCCAGATAAAGCGACCGGCCCAGGGGCCGCCTTCGTCGTCGTAGACCACATAAACGGCATTCGCGTGATGACCGATATCGGCGAACAGCGCCTCGAGCTGGGCCGGCTCCGGCAGCAGGCCGGGGGCGGGCGGTTGACCCCGTTGCGTGCGCTTGGCATCCACCCAGCGTGCGCCGGCAATGTGGCCGTCGGCATAGCGCGCTGCGCTGCTCAGGTCGAGCAGGATCAGGTCGGCTGCATCCAGGCGTTCGGCCAGTTGGGCAGGCTCGATCACCAGTGGCAAGTTGTCGAAGGCGGACATGACGGCCTCCTTGAATGAAAAGAGGTCGATTGTAGCGGAAACAGAGCGCGTCAGCGCTCGCGCCTGGAAAAGCTGCCCAGCGCGCGCTCGATGCACTGCATGGTCTTGCCGAACGCCTGCAGGCAGACGTCATTGAGTGGTTGGCCGCCCTGGTCGGCCACGACCAGCATCACTACCCGACCGTTATTGGCCACAGAGCGCAGCAGCAGATGCTCGCTGGGAAACATGGCCTTGAGGTTGCCTGGCAGCAGTGCCGAAAACTGCGCCACGTTGCTGGGCGTCAGGCGCAGTTGTCCTGGCGCGCTGAGCAGGCGTTTCAACACCTGACTTTGTGCCGGGTCGAGGCTGAGGGTGGCCGCGCTGGCATTGAGCCCCGCCTGTTGTTGGGTTTGCAGGCGGGTGTGTTGGCGATCGGCAAGAAGCAGCAGTACGCGCTTCAGGCCGCAGGCCTGCAAGGCGTCGCGGGCGCAGGCAGTCAGCTGCGGCACGTTGGCAAAGGTGCTGGGGTCGGCGAGCAGGCGTGCACAGTGCTGACGCCAGGCGGCAAGGTCATCGCGCTTGGGTGGTGCTGCGGCGCTGACGGCTGGTTTCAGGCGATGGGCGTCCCATGGCCAGATCAGTGCCTGAGCCGGGTGCCACAGCGCGGGATCGTGAATCAGGCGTGCGCTGCTCACGGCGTGCTGGTGCACTTCCTGTTGCAGCTCATTCAGAGGGATCTGCAGGTAAAGTCCGGTAAGACGTTGCCAGCGCAGGCTGTGCGCGGTATCCCAGGCGTGGTGAGCGGATACTGCCAAACCGTTGGCCAGCAGCACGCAGTTGCTCGGATGGGTGAGCCAGTGGCGCAGGGGGATGTCGGCGTCGAGCATCTGCTGTTGATGCAGGGGATGCTCGTTGTCGCGAGCGATGTGCAGCGCCCGGACCAGTTGGCGACGATCACGCTCGAGCAGGCGGTAGCCGCGCGCGATCCATTCTGGCAGTCGCCAGCGCTCGGCCAGTTTGACGCACAGCTGGATCAAGGTGACGCCGAGCAGCTCTTTCTCGACAGCAGCGGGCCGTTCGCCCTTGAGCAGCACGCGTTGCTCCCAGGCCTCGAACAGCTGCGGATGGGCGCACAGCAATGGCCAGATGGGTGAGAGAAACAGCAGGCTGCAGCCGTGCAGTTCATTCCACAGGCGCGCCAGGCGAGCACCGAACAGGCCACGAGCCTGTTGGCTGGCATGCTGACTGATCAGCAAAATCTGCTTGAATGCTAGAGGGATGTCACTTTCTGGCAGGGCAGGCGCCTGGCTGAGCAGGGCTTCGCAGCGGCTCAGGCCCAGGCGCGACAGCGCGGTCTCGATGCTCTCGGCTGGATCGCTGAGGCTGTTGCTCGATTGGTTTGCCTCGCGCAGTACCTGCAGGGCGAAAGAGGGGCTGGACTCTATCGCCTCGGCAATTTCGCGCCAGGTTCGGCGACTGTCTCCCAGGATGCGACGCAGGCGCAAATGCTGCTGCTGCTCGATAGGCAGTGGCAACTTGCCCAGATGTTGTACCCAGGCGTCCAGAGTGCGTGGCAGAGACTTTGACGTCGGCATATTGGCTCGAGTCGAACTGGCTTTTGACCATAACTGGCTATAGTCTGGCGTATAAGCTCCGATAATTAGAAGGGTTGTTTTTAATAACCCGTCCACTAGGCTCTACAAGCGTTTATTCCATGGTAAGAATCATTGGCATCATCGTTGTTTTCGGCTGCGTGCTCGGCGGATTTATCCTCTCGGGCGGGCAGTTCATGGCCCTGGTCCACCCCTTCGAGGTTCTGATTATTGGCGGCGCGGCGCTGGGTGCATTCCTCCAGGCCAACCCCGGCAGCATGTTCATGCAGGTTTTCAAGAAATCGCTGAGCATGTTTGGCAGTCGCTTTACCCACGCTTATTACCTCGAAGTGCTCAAACTGCTGTACGAGATCCTCAACAAGAGTCGCCGCGAGGGCATGATGGCCATCGAGGCAGACGTCGAAGATCCCAACGCCAGTCCGATCTTCAGCAAGTATCCCGGTGTGCTCAAGGATGCGCGGATGACTGCATTCATCTGCGATTACCTGCGCATCATGTCTTCCGGCAACATGGCGCCGCACGAACTCGAAGGCCTGTTCGACATGGAGCTGGCCAGTCTCAAGGAGGAAGTGGAGCACCCGGCGCACGCCGTGGCCAAGGTCGCCGACGGCATGCCGGCCATGGGTATCGTCGCGGCCGTGCTGGGCATCGTGATCACCATGTCGATCCTCGCCGAGGCGGACAACGCGCAGATCGGCGAGAAGGTCGCCACCGCGCTGGTCGGCACCTTCCTCGGCATCCTCGCCTCCTATGGCTTCTTCGGCCCGCTGTCGAACGCCCTTGAGCATGATGCCAAGGAAGAGCTGAATCTCTACGAAGCGATCAAGGCGACCCTGGTTGCATCGGCGTCCGGCATGCCGCCGACCCTGGCTGTAGAGTTCGGGCGCAAGGTGTTGTATCCGGCGCATCGTCCGAGCTTCAGCGAGCTCGAACAGGCCATGCGCGGCAGCTAAGCCATGGAAAATAACCAACCTATCATCGTCAAGCGGGTCAAAAAGACCGCTGGCGGACACCATGGCGGTGCCTGGAAGATCGCTTTTGCCGACTTCGCAACCGCCATGATGGCGTTCTTCCTGGTCATGTGGCTGATGACATCGGCCACTCCGGAACAGAAGAAAGCCATTTCCGGCTATTTCCAGGACCCGATCGGTTTCACCGAGAGTGCCAGTCCATACGTTATCGACCTGGGCGGCACGCCTACGCCAGCGCCCGAGCGCACTCTCAATCCTGACATCTCCGAGACGCCGGAGAGTCAACCGGATGAGTCCGGCGTCAGCACCGATCAGATCGAAACCCTGGCTGAAAAGATGGAGCAGGAACGTCTGGAGCTGCTGTTGCAGGAGCTGCAGAACAAGGTCGAAGAGAATCCCGAGCTGCAGCGTTTCAAGGACCAGATACTGTTCGAAATCACCCAGGATGGCCTGCGCATCCAGATCATGGACGCCGAGAATCGACCGATGTTCGCCCTCGGTAGTGCCAGTCTTCAGCCCTATTTCGAAGACATCCTGCTGGCCATGGCCGACACCATTCGCGCGGTGCCGAACAAGATCAGCATCAGCGGTCACACCGATGCCAAGCCGTTCGTAGGGCGCGGCGATTTCGGCAACTGGGAGCTGTCATCCGACCGTGCCAACGCCGCGAGGCGCACATTGGTGGCGGGCGGCTACCCGGACGAGCAGGTGGCGCAGGTGGTCGGCTATGCCTCGTCGGCGCTGTTCGACCGCGAGGACCCATTCAATCCGGTCAATCGGCGCATCGATATCGTTGTGCTGACCAAGAAGGCGCAGCGCGCCATCGAGGGCGAACAAGGCGTTGAGGAAGGCGCTGCGCCCGCGCCAGGCGAGGCTCCGGCGGACGCGGCGAGTGAACCGCTAGCGCCAGAGCAACTGCAGCAGCGCCTGAATATCTTCGAAGAAGGCGCCTTGCAGTTCGATCAACTGAATAATCAGTAATCGTCTTCCGGCAGGCTGGCGATGATGTGCCGGTAGCTGGCCATGCGCTGCGGCTGCACGCGGCCGTCTTCCAGGGCCTGCAAAAGCGCACACCCGGGTTCGCGATCATGCTTGCAGTCACGGAAGCGGCAGCGCCCGAGCAGGTCGTGGAATTCGATGAAGCCCGCTTCCACGTCATCGCGGCTGACATGGCCGAGGCCGAATTCGCGAATGCCTGGGGAGTCGATCAGTTGACCGCCACCGGGAAAGTGGAAAAGCCGTGCGGTGGTGGTGGTGTGCGTCCCCTTGCCGGTCAACTCCGACAGCGCGCCGACACGCGTATCGACGCCGGGCAGCAGGCTGTTGACCAAGGATGATTTGCCTACGCCAGATTGGCCGACGAATACGCTGACGTTTCCGTTCAGGCGATGTTTCAGCTGCTCCATGCCATCGCCCTGATGGGCCGAGACTTCCAGCAGCGGGTACTCGAGCTCACGATAGACCTTGAGCAGCGCGTCCAGCGCTACCTGGTTCTGCTCATCGATCAGATCGGCCTTGTTCAGCAGCAGTAGCGGGCGAATGCCCGCGTGCTCGGCGGCAACCAGATAACGGTCGATCAGGTTGGCGTGCGGCTCGGGCAGCGGCGCGAAGACGATGACGATCTGGTCGACGTTGGCCGCCACCGGCTTGAGTTGGCCGCGCATGTCGGGGCGGCACAGTTCGCTGTTTCTCGGCAGTTGCGCGACGATGACGCCGTCACCCTGATTGCCGGGGCGCCAGACTACCTGGTCACCAGTGACCAGTGCCGGCAGGTTGGCGCGCAGGTGGCAGCGAAACACCTGGCCGGCCATCTCGCCCTGCAAACCTTCGATTTCCACCTGTACGCCGAAATGGGCGATTACCAGTCCGGTCTGTTCCGGGCCGAGGTCACCGCCTTCCAGTGCTTCCATTGCCCGTGATTCACGCTTGGCGGCGCGGGCGGCGCGCTCGCCTTGAATCTTTTCGATCCGCCAGTTCTGGCGGCGGTTGAGTTGGCGTTTGGCCATGGAGCATCCGGGTAGTGGAGTGTTGATCGCGGCGAGTTTAGCATGAGCGCTCGGTGGCCATTCGGCTGTCAGGTACAGAGGTTGGGAATGACGGCAGGCGAGGAACGAACGGTGCTGCGGCTACCGTTATTGCGCGCTCTTTTGGCGCAGGGTCTGGCCTTGGCGCTGGTGGTGGTGCTGGTCTATCTGCTGGCGTTGCTGCCCTGGCGCATGTCGCTTTTTTCGGTGGCGCTGCTGCAAGGTGTTGTGGCCGCCGGGATCGGCTGGCGCCTGGGTCTGTCACGCTGGTGGTTTTGGATCAATCTGGCGTTTCTGCCTGCGCTGCTGGTAATGCAGCGCGCCGATTTACCGGCCTGGTTGTTCCTGCTGGGCTTCGTTCTGCTGCTACTGGTCAACTGGAACAGTCTGCGTGAACAGGTGCCGCTCTACCTGAGTGGGCGCAAGGCGCAGCAACGTCTGCAGCAGTGCTTGAGCGAGCGTGAGCCGCCGCTGCGCTTCGTCGACCTGGGTTGTGGTACTGCTGGTGCGGTGCTACAGCTGGCCAGATGGTTTCCGCGCGGGCAGTTCGTTGGTGTCGAGACGGCGCCGCTGCTCTTCGTTTTCGCCTGGCTACGCTGCCTGCTGCAGGAGAACTGCAGCATTCGTTATCGGAGTTTGTGGCAGGTCGAGCTCGGCGACTTCGATGTCGTCTACTGCTTTCTCTCGCCCGTGCCTATGCCGCGTCTGTGGGCCAAGGCGCAAGTCGAGATGCACGCCAATAGCTGGCTGATCAGCAACACCTTCGAGATTCCGGGCGTGCCGGCTGATCGTGAGCTCGAGATCAACGAAGGACGGCAAACGTCCCTGTTTCTCTGGCACATGAAGGGCGCTGAGATCCGCTAGACTTGGCGCCTGAGCCAAGGAGCCTAACCATGCAAAACCCCAACAACCTGATCTGGATCGACCTGGAGATGACCGGCCTGGAGCCGGAGCGTGACGTGATCATCGAGATGGCCACCATCGTCACCGACAGCGAGCTGAACGTGTTGGCCGAAGGCCCGGTGATCGCCGTTCACCAGAGCGACGAGGCTCTGGCCGGCATGGACGAATGGAACACCCGCACCCATGGCCAGAGCGGCCTGACCCAGCGCGTGCGTGAAAGCAAGATCGACACGGCGGCGGCCGAAGCACAGACCATCGCCTTCCTCGAACAGTGGGTGCCCAAGGGCCAGTCGCCGATCTGCGGCAACAGCATCGGCCAGGATCGCCGCTTTCTCTACAAGTACATGCCGGCCCTGGAAGCCTACTTCCACTACCGTTACCTGGACGTCTCGACCCTGAAGATCCTCGCCGGCCTGTGGGCGCCGCAGGTCAGGGACAGCTTCCAGAAAACCGCCACCCACCAGGCGCTGGACGATATCCGTGAGTCCATCGCCGAGTTGCGCCACTACCGTGAGCATTTCCTCAAGGTGTAAATGAGCCACCCCGGCGCGTCGCGCGTGCGTAGCCCAGATGTAATCCGGGCAAACGGGCGGCGCCACTCCCGGATTTCGTCCAGGCTACAAGGCGCCGTGCCGCTCCAGGGCCCACGCCACATGCTCGCGCACTAGCGCTGAAGGGTGTTCGCGGCGCGCCTGCAGAGCCTGTAGTACCGGGATGGTGGAGGGCGCATTGCCCAGGCCGACCGCCAGGTTACGCAGCCAGCGCTCGTAGCCGGCACGGCGTAGCGGCGAGCCTTCGGTGCGACTGAGAAACTCCTCTTCCGTCCACATGAACAGCTCGGCCAGGCCGCTGTTGTCCAGGCCGTGGCGCGGCTGGAAGTCGCCCTGTTCGGTGGGGCGAGCGAAGCGATTCCAGGGGCAGACGATCTGACAGTCGTCGCAGCCGAACACCCGGTTGCCGATGGGCGCACGCAGCTCTTCGGGGATCGAGCCTTTCAGCTCGATGGTCAGGTAGGAAATGCAGCGCCGGGCATCCAGTACGTAGGGCCCGGTGAAGGCCGCAGTGGGGCAGATATCCATGCACGCGCTGCAGCGCCCGCAATGCTCGCTGGAGTGTGGGGCATCCACCGGCAGTGGCAGGTCGACGAACAGTTCGCCGAGAAAGAAATAGCTGCCGGCCTTGCGGTTGAGCACCAGGGTGTTCTTGCCGATCCAGCCGAGACCGGCTTTTTCGGCGATGGCCTTTTCCAGCACCGGGGCGCTGTCGACGAAGGCGCGGTAGCCGAACGGACCGATCTGCTGCTGGATGCGTTCGGCCAGTTGTTGCAGGCGCTTGCGGATCAGTTTGTGGTAGTCGCGGCCCAGGGCGTAGCGCGACACGTAGGCTTGTTCCGGCTCGTTGAGGCGCTGGGCCATCTGCGTGTCGCCGGGCAGGTAGTCCATGCGCAGCGACACCACGCGCAGGGTGCCAGGTACCAGTTCGTCCGGGTGTGAGCGCTTGCTGCCGTGGGCGGCCATGTAGTCCATCTCGCCCTGATAGCCGGCTGCCAGCCAGCGTTGCAGGTGCGCCTCGTGTTCGCCCAGCTCGACATCGGTGATGCCGACTTGCTGAAAGCCCAGCTCACGCCCCCAGTCCTTGATGGACAGGGCCAGAGCATTGAGGTCGAGGGTTTGATCGGACATGGGCGGGCGCAGGCGATGGACGTAGGTATAATTCTGCCAGACATCCGTGGTGAGCGAGCCATGCATCTACTACCAGCCTCTTTACCCTTGAGCCTGCACAGTGCCGAACAGGTGCGTGCGCTGGATGCGCAGTTGATCGCCGCCGGCACGCCCGGTTTCGAGTTGATGCAACGCGCCGCCCACGCGGCCTGGCGCGCCTTGCGCAGACGCTGGCCGGATGCCGGCGAAATCACCGTGCTGGCCGGGCGTGGTAACAATGCCGGTGACGGCTACCTGATTGCGGCTCTGGCTCAGCGTACCGGTTGGCGCGTGCGCGTGCTGGCGGTGGGTGATCCTGCTGCTCTGAGTGGCGATGCTGAGCAGGCCTGCGCCGAGGCGCGAAGGGCGGGCGTGGATGTGCTGCCCTGGAGCGAATGCGCGCCACTGGCTGGCATCGTGGTCGATGCTTTGCTCGGCACGGGGCTGGCTGGTGCGGTGCGTGAGCCTTATGCCCAGGCGATGCGCATGCTCAACCAGAGTGGCTTGCCGGTGCTGGCGGTGGATATTCCTTCTGGTTTGCACGCCGATAGCGGCGCGCGCCTGGGGGTGGCGGTGCGCGCCGACCTGACGGTGACCTTTATCGCGCTCAAGCTCGGCCTGTTCACGGGTGTCGGCCCGCAGTTGTGCGGCGAGTTGCAGTTCGACGATCTACAGGGTGACGCTGAGCTATTGGCTCGGGCGCCCAGCGTGGCGCAGCGTCTCGATCCAGCTAACCTGCCGCGTCTGGCCGCCCGCTCGCCAGTGGCACACAAGGGTCAGTTCGGTCACCTGCTGGTAGTTGGGGGTGACCTGGGAATGGGCGGCGCTGCGTTGCTGTGCGCCGATAGCGCGCTGCGTGCCGGTGCCGGGTTAGTGTCGTTGGCCACGCGCGCTGAACATGTTGCTGCCGCCCTGGTACGTCGGCCAGAAATCATGTGTGCCGCGCTAGCCTCGGCCAATCAGTTGCTGAGACTGGTCGAGCGCGCCGATGTCTGCGTGGTAGGGCCTGGCCTGGGTCAGGGGGCCTGGAGCCGTAGTTTGCTGTCTGGCGTGGCGGGTAGCGATCAGCCGCAGGTATGGGATGCCGATGCGTTGAATCTGCTTGCGGCTGGGCAGGTCAGTGCTCCGCGTCATGGCGTGTTGACGCCGCATCCGGGTGAAGCGGCGCGTTTGCTGGGTATCGATACCGCAAGCGTGCAGGCTGATCGGCCGGCTGCCGTGCGGGCCCTGGCGCAACGTTTTGGTCTGGTGGTAGTGCTCAAGGGCGCCGGTAGTCTGGTCGCCGCGCCGGATGGACGTCTGGCGCTGTGTGATCGTGGCCATCCGGCGATGGCGGGGGCGGGGCTGGGAGATGTGCTGGCCGGCCTGATCGGCGCGCTGCTGGCGCAGGGCATGGCCGCGTATGATGCGTCCTGCCTGGCAGTCTGGCTGCATGCGCGGGCCGGTGAGGTGCTTGCCGTGCAGGGGCGTGGGCTGGCGGCCGGTGATCTGCCCTGTACCATTCGTCAGTTATTGGAGGAGGTGTGTCCTTGTACGAAGTGAGATTCGAGGCGGCCGACGAGGCTGCGATGCTGGCGTTGGGCGCGTCGATTGCCGAGGTCAGTGGAGGTGTCGGCACGATTTATCTGCATGGTGATCTGGGGGCCGGCAAGACCACCCTGTCACGCGGTATTCTGCGCGGCCTGGGCCATGTCGGGGCAGTCAAGAGCCCGACCTTCACCCTGGTCGAACCCTATGAGATTGGTGGCGTACGCGCCTTCCACTTCGACCTGTATCGCCTGGTCGATCCCGAGGAGCTTGAGTTTCTCGGGATTCGCGATTACTTCGAAGGCGCCGCTCTGTGCCTGATCGAGTGGCCGCAGCGTGGCGCAGGCGTTTTGCCAAAGCCCGACCTGGACATTACCATTAGCCCTCAAGCGAGCGGCCGTTCGCTGTTGCTGCAGGGGTATGGGGCTCGAGGGAAGGCCTGGTGCAAGGCCCTGAGCGGCAAGCAATGAATAAGAAGCGATGGGGTTGGTTATGCGCATAGGCGCGCTGGTTACCGCTGTGGGGGTGTTGTTGGCGGCCCTGGCTGCCGAGGCCCTGGCTGCCTCCGATATACGGAGCGTGCGTCTGTGGCGTGCCCCGGACAATACCCGTCTGGTCTTCGATCTGTCTGGCCCGGTACAGCACAGCGTGTTCACCCTTGCCGCACCTGATCGCATCGTTATCGACGTCAGTGGCGCCAAGTTGGCTACCAGTCTCGAGCAACTTTCGCTGGCCAACACCCCGATTACCGGTGTGCGCTCGGCCCAGCGCAGCGCTGATGACCTGCGCGTGGTCATCGATTTGTCGGCGCCGGTGTCGCCAAAGAGCTTTACCCTCGCGCCCAATCAGCAATATGGCCATCGCCTGGTGGTCGATTTGTTCGATCAGGGCAGTGCGCCACCCGCCACGCAGGCGCCCAGCATTGCCGCCAGCGCACCTCCTGCGCCGGTAACGCCAACCCAGCCACCACCGAAGTTGACGCCTGTGCCCAATGGCAAGCGCGATATCGTCGTCGCCATCGATGCCGGCCATGGTGGTGAGGACCCGGGTGCGTTGTCGCCGGTCAAAGGGCAGTACGAGAAGAACGTGACCTTGGCCATTTCCAGGGAATTGCAGCGACAGATCAATGCCGAGAAAGGCTTTCGCGGCGAGTTGGTACGCACGGGGGATTACTTCATTCCACTGCGCAAGCGCACCGAGATTGCGCGCAAGAAGGGCGCGGATCTGTTCGTGTCCATTCATGCCGATGCAGCGCCGCGCGCTTCGGCCTTTGGTGCGTCGGTCTATGCCTTGTCCGAGCGCGGAGCAACCTCCGAGACCGCTCGCTGGCTGGCCGATGCCGAGAACCAGTCTGACCTGATCGGCGGTGCCGGCAACGTCAGTCTCGACGACAAGGACAAGATGCTCGCCGGCGTGCTGCTGGACCTGTCGATGACTGCGTCGCTGTCTTCCAGCCTGAATGTCGGGCAGAAGGTGTTGTCGAACATGAGCAGCATCACCCCGCTGCACAAGCGGCGCGTCGAGCAAGCAGGGTTCATGGTGCTGAAGTCGCCGGATATTCCTTCGATCCTGGTGGAAACCGGGTTCATCTCCAATCCCAATGAGGCGAAGAAGCTGCACACTGCCAGCCATCAGCAGGCACTGGCGCGCTCCATTACCACCGGGATCAAGCAGTTCTTCCACGAGAATCCGCCGCCCGGCACCTACGTTGCCTGGCTGCGTGACGAAGGCAAGATCGTCGCCGGCCCGCGCGAGCATGTGGTGGCGCGCGGCGAAAGCCTGGCGCTGATCGCTCAGCGTTATCAGATCAGCCTGGCCGCCTTGCGCAGTGCCAATAAGCTCAATGGTGACGTGATCAAGGTCGGCCAGACATTGCAGATACCCGCCACAGCGCTGGCAGCCCAGTAGTGAGTGTCATGTCCCGTATTCATTTGCTCAGCCCGCGCCTGGCCAACCAGATCGCTGCGGGCGAGGTGGTCGAGCGTCCGGCTTCGGTCGCCAAGGAACTGCTGGAAAACAGCCTGGACTCCGGTGCGCGGCGTATCGATGTCGACGTCGAGCAGGGCGGCGTCAAGCTGCTCAAGGTGCGCGACGACGGCAGTGGCATCGCCCCGGACGACCTGCCGCTGGCCCTGGCTCGCCACGCCACCAGCAAGATTCGTGAGCTGGAAGACCTCGAAGCCGTGCTCAGCATGGGCTTTCGTGGCGAGGCGCTGGCGTCGATCAGCTCGGTATCGCGCCTGACCCTGACCTCGCGTACCGCCGACGCCGACCAGGCCTGGCAGGTGGAAACCGAAGGCCGTGACATGGAGCCACGCGTGCAGCCTGCTGCGCACCCGGTGGGTACCTCGGTGGAAGTGCGCGACCTGTTCTTCAATACCCCGGCACGGCGCAAGTTCTTGCGCGCCGAGAAAACCGAATTCGATCACCTGCAGGAAGTGATCAAGCGCCTGGCGCTGGCCCGTTTCGATGTCGGCTTTCACCTGCGCCATAACGGCAAGACGGTGCTCAGCCTGCACGAGGCGGGTGACGAGATCAGTCGTGCGCGTCGTGTCGCCTCAGTTTGCGGGCCGGCTTTTCTGGAGCAGGCGCTGCCGATCGAGATCGAGCGCGGTGGTCTGCGCTTGTGGGGTTGGGTCGGCTTGCCGACCTTCTCGCGCAGCCAGGCGGATCTGCAGTATTTCTACGTCAACGGCCGCATGGTGCGCGACAAGCTGGTCGCTCATGCGGTGCGCCAGGCCTATCGCGACGTGCTGTTCAATGGCCGGCACCCGACCTTTGTGCTGTTTCTGGAAATCGATCCGAGCACGGTGGATGTCAACGTTCACCCGACCAAGCACGAAGTGCGCTTCCGTGACAGCCGCATGGTGCATGACTTCCTCTATGGCACCCTGCATCGGGTCTTGGCCGATGTGCGCCCGGAAGATCAGGTGGCCGCTCCGGCGGCCATCTCACCCATGTCGCGTGCAAGCGGCCTGGCCGCCGGAGAATTTGGCCCGCAGGGCGAAATGGGCCTGGCCGCCAGCGTGCTGGAAACCTCAGTGGCCAATGCGCAGCCGGCCTGGCGTGGTGCAGGTGCCGGTTATCAGCAGCCGGCCGGCAACCCCGGCGTACCGGCTGCCGAAGCGCAGGCCGCCTATCGCGAGTATTTCGCCCCGCTGCCTGCTGCGTCGTCCGCAGCGCTGCCGCAGGAGCAGGGCGACATTCCGCCGCTCGGCTATGCCGTGGCGCAGCTCAAGGGGGTCTACATCCTCGCCGAGAATGCCCAGGGCATGGTTGTGGTGGACATGCACGCCGCGCATGAGCGCATCACCTACGAGCGCCTGAAGCATGCGATGGCCAGTGAGGGGTTGCGCGGCCAGCCGTTGCTGGTACCGGAGTCTATCGCTCTCAGTCAGCGCGAAGCCGACTGCGCCGAGGAGCATGGCCAGTGGTTCCAGCGTCTGGGCTTCGAATTGCAGCGCCTGGGAGAGGAGACGCTGGCGATCCGCCAGATTCCGGCGCTGCTCAAGCAGGCCGAAGCGACCCAGTTGGTGCGCGACGTGCTGGCCGATCTGCTCGAATATGGCACCAGCGACCGTATCCAGGCGCACCTCAACGAGCTGCTGGCGACCATGGCCTGCCATGGTGCGGTGCGCGCCAACCGGCGCCTGACCATTCCCGAGATGAACGCCCTATTGCGTGATATGGAACAGACCGAGCGCAGCGGCCAGTGCAACCACGGGCGTCCGACCTGGACGCAATTGAGCATGGATCAGCTCGACAAGTTGTTCATGCGTGGTCAGTAATTGAGCAATGCCCCGCCGAGGGCTCCCGTCTTTGTTGCCGAGTTATATCGATGCCTGCGCTTCCTCCTGCAATCTTCCTGATGGGCCCGACAGCCGCCGGCAAGACTGACCTGGCCCTGGAGCTGGCGCGCGTCTTGCCGTGTGACCTGATCAGCGTTGATTCGGCGCTGATCTATCGTGGCATGGACATCGGCACGGCCAAGCCTGAGCGCGCCATTCTCGACGCGTTTCCTCACGCCCTGATCGATATTCGTGATCCGGCCGAGAGCTATTCGGCGGCGGAGTTTCGCGCCGATGCGCTGGCCGCCATGGCCGAGAGTACGGCGCGTGGCCGTATTCCGCTGCTGGTAGGCGGCACCATGCTCTATTACAAGGCGCTGTTGGAGGGCTTGGCCGATATGCCCAGCGCCGACCCGGCCATCCGTGCCGAGCTGGAAGCAAGGGCTGCAGCCGAAGGTTGGGAGGCGCTGCATCGGGAGCTGGCTGAGGTCGATCCAGAGTCCGCCGCGCGCATCCATCCCAACGATCCGCAGCGTCTGACTCGGGCGCTTGAGGTCTATCGCGTGAGCGGCCTGAGCATGACCGAGCATCGCCTGCGCCAGGCTGCAGGAAATCCCGATGCGGGTACATCAGGCGCCGGGCAATTACCCTATACTGTTGCTCAGCTTGCTATCGCACCAGCGCAGCGTCAGGTTTTGCATGACCGCATCGCTCAACGATTTCGGGTGATGTTGGAACAGGGTTTCGTGGAAGAGGTCGAAGCCCTGCGTAGACGAAGTGACTTGCACGCGGGATTGCCGTCTATACGGGCGGTGGGTTATCGCCAGGTATGGGAATACCTCGATGGCGAGCTGTCCCGGGACGAGATGGTCGAGCGGGGCATCATCGCCACGCGGCAATTGGCCAAGCGTCAGTTCACCTGGCTACGCGGTTGGGAGAACTTGCATTGGCTCGATAGCCTGGCCTGCGACAATCTGTCTCGCGTCTTGAAATACCTGGAAAGCGTCTCCATATTGAAATGAGACCTTGCCGCTGGTCGTCTATCCTTGGGGGTGGTACGGCCTGAAGCCATTGTTTAACTACTAAAATTATTGAAATTGATCCTCGAAAGGAGTGCGGCACATGTCAAAAGGGCATTCGCTACAAGACCCTTACCTGAATACCCTGCGTAAGGAACGCGTCCCTGTTTCCATCTATCTGGTCAATGGCATCAAGCTGCAGGGCCAGATCGAATCCTTCGACCAGTTCGTCATCCTGCTGAAGAACACTGTCAGCCAGATGGTCTACAAACACGCCATTTCCACCGTCGTACCCAGCCGTCCGGTGCGCCTGCCGAGTGCTGGCGATGCCGAGCAGGGCGATAGCGAACCGGGTAACGCCTGACCTATAGGGGGCTGCATTGTTCTTCGAGCGTCATGAGGGCGGTGAGCGGGCCATCCTGGTTCATCTGGAAGGCCAAGACTCCGAGGCGAGCGAAGACCCCCAGGAGTTCCAGGAATTGGCCATGTCGGCAGGCGCCGACATGGTCGCTTTCTTCAGTGTGCCCAGCAGTCGTCTGACGGCCAAGTTCCTGATCGGTAGCGGTAAGGTCGAGGAGCTGCGCGACCACGTCAAGGCCGCCGAGGCCGACCTGGTCATCTTCAATCACACCCTGACGCCCAGCCAGGAGCGCAACCTCGAGCGTGCCTTCGAATGCCGTGTGCTCGACCGTACCGGCCTGATCCTCGATATCTTCGCTCAGCGCGCGCGTACTCATGAAGGCAAGCTGCAGGTCGAACTGGCTCAGCTCGACCATATGAGCACGCGCCTGGTGCGTGGTTGGACTCACCTTGAGCGGCAGAAAGGCGGTATCGGTCTGCGTGGTCCGGGTGAAACCCAGCTGGAAACCGACCGCCGCCTGCTGCGTGTGCGCATCCGGCAGATCAAGCAGAAGCTCGAAAAGGTGCGCAGTCAGCGCGAGCAGGCGCGCCGTGGGCGCAGGCGCGCGGATATCCCGTCGGTTTCCCTGGTGGGTTACACCAACGCCGGCAAGTCCACGCTGTTCAATACGCTCACCACCTCCGAGGTCTACGCGGCCGACCAGCTGTTCGCCACGCTCGACCCGACCTTGCGGCGTCTGCAGCTCGACGACCTTGGTCCGATCGTGCTGGCCGACACCGTGGGTTTCATTCGCCACCTGCCGCACAAGCTGGTCGAGGCCTTCCGCGCTACGTTGGAAGAGTCGAGCAACTCCGATCTGCTGTTGCACGTGATTGATGCCCACGAGCCCGAGCGTATGGCGCAGATCGAGCAGGTGCAGAATGTGCTCCGGGAGATCGGTGCGCACGAATTGCCGATGCTGGAGGTATACAACAAGCTGGATTTGTTGGAAGGTGTCGAGCCGCAGATCCAGCGTGATGGTGACGGTAAACCGCTTCGCGTGTGGTTGTCGGCGCGAGATGGGCGTGGTCTGGAGCTGTTACGCCAGGCCGTGGCGGAATTGCTGGGCGAGGATTTGTTCGTTGCCACGCTGCAGTTGTCGCAGCGTCTCGGAAGGCTGCGGGCGCAATTGTTCGCCCTGGGGGCCGTGCAAAGTGAAGTGCATGATGAGCTGGGCAACAGCCTGCTGTCGGTACGCTTGCCGCGCGTCGAGCTCAATCGCCTGGTGAGTCGTGAAGGTTTGGAGCCTCAGGCCTTTATCGAGCAACATACTTTGCAATAAAGCCTGGGGCGGCGGCTTTGCTGTCACCGTCGGGCTTTGGGTAGCATTAGCCGGCGCGCCGTGGGCGCGCCTTCGCTTTATCAGTACGGAGAACGCTATGGCTTGGAATGAGCCGGGTGGCAACTCGAACAATCAAGACCCTTGGGGCGGCCGCAAAGGCGGTGGCCGGCAGGGGCCGCCGGATCTCGACGAGGCCTTTCGCAAGCTGCAGGAAAGCCTCAATGGCATTTTCGGTGGTGGCAAGAAGCGCGGCGATGACGACTCCGGGCGCAGCGGTAGCGGCGGTGGCTTCGGTCTGCTGTTCGTAGGCCTCGGTCTGTTGGCGGCGGTCTGGCTGTACAGCGCGATCTATGTGGTGGACGAGCAGGAGCAGGCTGTCGTGCTGCGCTTCGGCAAGTACCATGAGACCGTCGGCCCTGGCCTGAACATCTACTTCCCGCCGATCGATCGCAAGTTCCAGGAAAACGTCACCCGTGAGCGCGCCTACAGCAAGCAGGGCGCTATGCTGACCGAAGACGAGAACATCATCGAGGTACCGCTGACCGTGCAGTACCGCATCAGCAATCTGCAGGACTTCGTGCTCAACGTCGACCAGCCGGAAGTCAGCCTGCAGCACGCCACCGACAGCGCTGTGCGCCATGTCGTGGGCTCCACCGAGATGGATCAGGTGCTGACCGAGGGCCGTGAACTGATAGCCAGCGAGGTGCGCGAGCGTCTGCAGCGCTTTCTCGACAACTATCGCACCGGTATCACCATCACTCAGGTGAACATCCAGAGCGCTGCTGCGCCGCGTGAAGTTCAGGAAGCCTTCGATGACGTGATTCGCGCCCGTGAAGACGAGCAGCGTGAGAAGAACCAGGCCGAGTCCTACGCCAACGGCGTAATCCCGGAAGCCCGTGGTCAGGCCCAGCGTATGCTGGAAGAGGCCAATGGTTACCGTGATGAAGTCATTGCGCGTGCCCGAGGCGAGGCTGACCGCTTCACCAAGCTGGTGGCCGAGTACCGCAAGGCACCCGAGATCACTCGCGAGCGTCTGTATATCGACACCATGCAGGAAGTCATGAGCAACACCAGCAAGGTTCTGGTCACTGGCGACAAGGGGCAGAACAACCTGCTCTATCTGCCGCTGGACAAGATGATCGACAGCCGTGGCGGTGCTTCTTCCTCCAGTTCTGCCAACAGCAGCAACACGACAACGCGTGATCCAGCGGTGCCGCTGAGCAGCGATCTGTCGCAGCGTAACCTGCGTACCCGGGAGGGCCGTTGATGAGCAACAAGTCCCTGATCGGCCTGATCGTGGCCGTGGTTCTGGCCCTGGTGGCATGGAATAGCTTCTATATCGTGGCGCAGACCGAGCGTGCGGTGCTGTTGCAGTTCGGGCGAGTGGTTCAGCCTGATGTGCAGCCCGGTCTGCATGTGAAGATTCCTTACGTCAACCAGGTGCGTATTTTCGATGGGCGTCTGCTGACGCTGGATTCGACCTCGTCGCGCTTCCTGACGCTGGAGAAGAAGGCGCTGATGGTCGACGCCTATGCCAAATGGCGGGTAAAGGATGCCGAGCGCTTCTATCAGGCTACCTCCGGCATGAAGCAGGTTGCCGACGAGCGTCTGGCGCGTCGACTGGAAGCTTCGCTGCGTGACCAGTTCGGTAAGCGCACGCTGCATGAGTCGGTATCCGGTGAGCGTGATGCGCTGATGGCCGACGTGACCGCGACCCTCAACCGCGCCGCCGAGCGTGAGCTGGGTATCGAAGTGGTTGACGTTCGGGTCAAGGCCATCGACCTGCCGCGTGAAGTCAACCGCAGCGTATTCGAGCGGATGAGCACCGAGCGTGAGCGTGAAGCGCGCGAACACCGTGCCAAGGGTCGCGAGTTGGCCGAGGGTATTCGTGCCGACGCTGATCGTCAGCGCCGCGTGCTGCTGGCCGAAGCCTACCGTGAAGCGGAAGAGCTGCGCGGTGATGGTGACGCCCAGGCTGCCGCCATCTACGCTGCTGCCTACGGCCAGGATCAGGAGTTCTACTCCTTCTACCGTAGCCTGCAGGCGTACCGCGAAAGCTTCGCTGACAAGCGTGATGTGCTGGTGCTCGACCCGAGTAGCGATTTCTTCCGCTACCTGGAGAAGGCCAAGCCTTGATCGGCTACCCTGGCGACGCGATGCGTCGCCAGGGTGACCTCAGGGGAAAACGTGGTATGATGCGGCAGCCGGGAAAATCCCGGCTTTTTTGCGTCTGTGGGAATCATGTGGCAGGAACTCGGCATCGCATTGTGTCTGGTATTGGTGCTGGAAGGCATCCTGCCCTTCCTCTACCCGCGTCACTGGCGCGGGGCGGTATTGCAGGCAGCACGCCTGCCTGACCGCCGGCTGCGTCTTATGGGGCTGGCCAGCATGCTGCTGGGTACGGCCCTTCTATATCTGCTTCACTGAAGGCTTGTGCCGCCCGGATCGAGAGGGGAATGGCGAAATGGCAACGGTAGACCGCTGGCTGCTGCCAGATGGCATCGAAGAAGTACTGCCGCCGGAAGCGGCGCGCATCGAGGCGGCCCGCCGCCAGGTGCTGGATTTGTTCCAACGTTGGGGTTACGAGTTCGTCGTCACCCCCCATATCGAGTACCTGGAATCCCTGTTGACTGGCGCCGGTCAGGATCTCGATCTGCGTACCTTCAAGGTCACCGATCCGCTGTCCGGTCGGCAGATGGGCTTTCGTGCCGACATCACTCCACAGGTGGCGCGCATCGATGCACACACACTGCGCCGCGAAGGGCCAAGCCGGCTGTGCTACGCCGGCAGCGTGCTGCATGCGCAGCCGCGTGCGCTGACCACCTCGCGCAGTCCGATTCAGCTGGGCGCCGAGTTGTACGGTGATGCCAGTCCGGCCAGCGATATCGAGGTGATCAGCCTGCTGGTGGAAACCCTGGAACTGGCCGCCGTACCGGACGTGCACATGGATCTCGGGCATGTCGGTATCTACCGCGGCCTGGCGCGCGCCGCGGGTTTGTCCGGCGAAGCCGAGCAGCAGTTGTTCGATGCGTTGCAGCGCAAGGCCATGGACGAAATCGAGACCCTGACGGCGGCCTTGCCGGCTGGCCTGGGCAGTATGTTGCGCTCGCTGGCCGAGCTGTGCGGTGGACGCGAGGTGCTGGATCTGGCTCAGGCCGTGCTGGTCGAGGCGCCGGATGCGGTGCACGCCGCGCTCGATGAGCTGGTGGCTATCGCTGATGCGCTGGAGTTGCGTTACCCGGAGTTGCCACTGTACTTCGACCTGGGCGAGTTGCGCGGCTACAACTATCACACCGGCGTGGTGTTCGCGGCGTTCGTGCCGGGTGAGGGTGGTGCCATTGCACAGGGCGGCCGTTACGACGATACCGGTGCCGTGTTCGGCCGGGCGCGTCCGGCCACCGGCTTCTCGACCGATCTGAAAACCCTGGTGACCCTGGGCGACATGCGTCTGGACGAGACGGTAACCGGTATCTGGGCACCGGATAATCATGACCTCTATCTGTGGCAGGCTGTTCGGCGTCTGCGTGGTGAGGGTGAGCGCGTGGTACAGGCGCTGCCCGGGCAGAGCGAGGCGGATGCGCGCGAAGCAGGCTGTGATCGCCTGCTGGCACTGCGCGATGGACGTTGGCAGGTGGCGCCCCTGGCGTCCTGAATTCATTTTCGCCGGCTCGCGGCCGGCATCGAAGCTTGCGCGAAGAGGACAAGTTTATGGGTAAGAATGTCGTCGTCCTGGGCACCCAGTGGGGTGATGAGGGCAAGGGCAAGATCGTCGACCTGCTCACCGAGCAGGCCGCAGCAGTCGTGCGTTATCAGGGCGGCCACAACGCTGGCCACACCCTGGTGATCGACGGTGAGAAGACCGTCCTGCACCTGATTCCGTCCGGCATCCTGCGTGAAGGGGTCGAGTGCCTGATCGGCAATGGCGTGGTCGTTGCGCCTGACGCCCTGATGCGCGAAATCGTCAAGCTGGAAGAGAAGGGTGTGCCGGTGCGTGAGCGTCTGCGCATCAGCCCGGCTTGCCCGTTGATCCTGTCTTACCACGTAGCGCTGGACCAGGCGCGCGAAAAGGCCCGTGGAGATGCCAAGATCGGCACCACCGGTCGCGGTATCGGCCCAGCCTACGAAGACAAGGTCGCGCGTCGTGGCCTGCGCGTCGGTGATCTGTTCCACCGCGAGCGTTTCGCCGCCAAGCTGGGCGAGCTGCTGGACTACCACAACTTCCAGCTGGTCAATTTCTACAAAGAGCCGGCCATCGACTTCCAGAAGACTCTGGATGAGTGCATGGAATACGCCGAGCTGCTCAAGCCGATGATGGCTGATGTCACTGCCGTGCTGCATGACCTGCGTCGTGGCGGCAAGGACATCATGTTCGAAGGTGCTCAGGGTTCCCTGCTGGACATCGACCACGGCACTTATCCCTACGTCACCAGCTCCAACACCACCGCTGGCGGTATCGCCACCGGTTCCGGTTTCGGTCCGCTGTACCTGGATTACATCCTCGGTATCACCAAGGCCTACACCACCCGTGTCGGTTCCGGCCCGTTCCCGACCGAGCTGTTCGACGACGTTGGCGCCTTCCTCGCCAAGCGCGGTCACGAGTTCGGCGCGACCACCGGGCGTGCCCGTCGTTGTGGCTGGTTCGATGCGGTAATCCTGCGTCGCGCCATCGAGATCAACAGCATCTCCGGCCTGTGCCTGACCAAGCTGGACGTGCTCGACGGCCTGGAAACCATCCGCATCTGCACCGGCTACAAGGACGCCAATGGCCAGGTATTGGTTGATGCGCCGACCGACGCCGACAGCTACATCGGCCTGCAGCCAGTCTATGAGGAAATGCCGGGCTGGAGCGAGTCCACCCTAGGCGCCAAGACCCTGGAAGACCTGCCGGCCGCTGCTCGCGCCTATATCAAGCGCGTGGAAGAGCTGGTCGGTGCGCCGATCGACATCATCTCCACCGGTCCTGATCGCAACGAGACGATCGTGTTGCGTCATCCGTTCGCCTGATTGGGCGCTGCTGACGCGTTACGAGAGCCGCCTTCGGGCGGCTTTTTCGGTGCGCCCGGCACGGGCGCACTCCTGGAGGTGCAAGTCCTCCCGTGAGCTGGCCACAGCGAACGAAGCGAAGCGCAACTGCGGAAGGGCGACCGACCGTGGGGAGGAAGCGTGGAGCGTAAACCGTGAGCCGATGAACAAGAATCGGATACGAGGCACTGCCAAGCAGGGCGAGCGGGCCAAAAGTCGCGAAGCTCTTGTGGCCAAGGCGAGGCGGTGTAAATCCGGCGGTTGTGCGGTGAAGGAGTGTGTTCTTACCCGGGGAGATCTCGCCTCATGTCTGAAAGGGCGACGTGGCAACACGGAGCGAGAAGTCAGCAGAAGCCATAGTAGCTGCTTGGTCAGGGCGAAGGGCTGAACGAGAAGGAGCGTCAAACGCCTTGTCGATGAGCGCTGTAACGCATCAGATGCCCGCGCCAGCGGGGCGGGTCGCGGAACGGGAAGGTGAAGCCTTACCGAATGCGATCAGCGATGAAACAGGGCTCCCGCGGCGAGAACCGGAGGGCGCAGGGCGAAGCCTGCTTGAGCAGGCGTTCGCACGAGAGAATATGCAGCGGGCATGGAAGCGCGTGAAGTCCAACAAGGGATCGGCAGGTGTGGACGGGCTGGATATTGCCCAGACTGCCGAACACCTGCGATGGGTGTGGCCGGAGCTTCGCCAGCAACTGCTGAGCGGCTCCTACCAACCACAACCCGTTCGTCGGGTAGGCATCCCGAAACCGGACGGCAGTGAGCGGGAACTGGGTATCCCCACCGTCACCGACCGTCTGATTCAACAGGCACTGCTGCAAGTGCTGCAACCTCTGATTGATCCCACCTTCAGCGAGCACAGCCACGGCTTCCGCCCGGGCCGCCGGGCCCACGATGCGGTGTTGGCTGCGCAACGCTATGCCCAACAGGGCCGCCACATCGTGGTGGATGTCGACCTATCGAAGTTCTTCGACCGGGTTAACCACGACATCCTGATCGACCGCCTGAAGAGGCGCATAAACGATCCTGGAGTCATCCGGCTGGTTCGTGCGTACCTGAACGCGGGCATCATGGACGGCGGTGTGGTCATGGATCGGCATGAGGGCACGCCGCAAGGCGGGCCGCTCTCGCCGTTGCTGGCCAACGTTCTGCTGGACGAGGTGGATAAAGAGCTGGAACGTCGGGGGCACTGCTTCGCCCGTTACGCTGATGACTGCAACGTTTACGTTCGCAGTGAGAAGGCGGGAGAACGGGTGATGCGCCTGCTACGCCGGTGTTACAACAAACTGCGCTTGGTGATCAACGAATCCAAAAGTGCAGTCGCCAGCGTGTTCGGTCGCCAGTTCCTCGGTTATGCCCTGTGGCAGACGAGGGAGGGAGAGGTCCGACGCGCGGTATCAACGAAGGCGTTACAGGCGTTCAAGCTCCGGATCAGGCAACTGACCCGGGGGTCAGGTGGTCGCAGCATGGCACAGGTGGTGGAGAAGCTCCGCAGTTACCTGCTCGGCTGGAAAGGGTACTTCAGGCTGGCACAAACGCCACGCATCTGGCGATCACTGGATGAGTGGATACGTCGCCGCCTGAGAATGCTCCACCTCCGGCACTGGCGACGGGGCAAGACGATCTACCGGGAGCTGATCCGCTTAGGCGCGAGTTCCTGGGTTGCGGAATCCGTGGCGGCGCTGAGCCGTCGCTGGTGGCATAACAGTCGCTCTGCCATCCATAATGTGCTGACCATTGCCTACTTCGATCGGTTGGGAGTGCCGAGACTCTCGTGAAACCTCAACTTCTCGAACCGCCCGGTGCGGACCCGCATGCCGGGTGGTGTGGGAGGGGCGGAACTTATTGGTTCCCCCCTATCCCGATTGTGCGCTGACGGGGTGGTGCCAGTATTCCGGGCATGTACTTTGCTTGTATTAAACAAATCCCGGAGGTCGTCGTTACGGTCGTGAGGAGTGTCGCCATTGTTTGCCATCGTTTCCATGTTGCGTAGTCGTTTGCTGCGCCCGGTTTTCGTCGCGCTTGGTCTGGCCATGTTGGTGCAGGTCGGTTTGGCGGTTTGGCTGATGCGTGCCTCGGTCGATGGCATGGTCGAAGACCTGGCGCAGCGCCTGGGAGGCGAGAGTCGCCGTCTTGGCGAGGAATTGAGCCTGGCTGAGCGTGAGATGACCCAGGGCCTGGCGGCGTTGTCGAGCAGTACGCGGTCGCGCCTGGGTGAGGGGCTTTCCAGCCAGCTAAAGGACGAGCAGGCGCAGCTGCGGGTGGTGCTGGAAAACAATCTGAAGCAGTCTGGTCAGGCGCTGGCGCAGTTGCTGGCCGGGGTGGCGCCGAAGTCGATCTGGGATCTGGACATTCCGGCGCTCACCTCGCTCACGCGCATTGCCCAGCAGGATCCGGCGGTGTTGTTCGCCATCATCTATGACGCTGAAGGCAAGCGCCTGACCCGCAATTTCAATCGCAGCAATGCGCAGGTGCGCGAGCTGGTCGCTGCTGGTCAGGGTGACTCGCCGTTGGAAAAACTGGTCGATGCAGCCTCGCGCGATCCGCGCGTATACGTGGTCGAGGCGCAAATCAGCCCGATGGGGGCGTCGATCGGCAAGGTGCAGATGGGCTTGTCGCTGGATGTAGTGGAGAAGGAGTTGGCAGCGCTGGATGGCCGTTTTGCCGCATTGGTCGAAGGGGCGGGTGCGCTGGTCGACAGCAGCCTGGCCGGTGCCTCCGAAGAAGCTGCCGGCGCGCTGCGTGAGCGTCTGCAGTCGGCCGAGCGCTATACCCAGGAAATGGCCCGTAACGGTGGTGAGTCGGTGCGTGTAGCGGCTGATTTGCTGCGGTGGAACATTGCCATGGGGCTGTTGGTCGTGGGGGCGCTGGCAATGCTGGTGGTCGCCCTTGTGTTGGGATGGCGGGTGCTCAGCCGGCTGCGTCTGCTCAGTGCCGCGCTCAACGACCTGGCAGCGGGCGAGGGGGATCTGACGCGACGCGTCAGTATCGACAGCCGGGATGAAGTAGGCGAAATGGCGGATGCGGTCAATCGTTTCATCGCCAAGCTGCAGCCCATCGTGCGTGAGTCCGGTGAAGTGGCGCTGCGCGCCGGTGAGCAGATCCGCAGCCTGACTCAGCGTGGCGTTGCGGCCGAGGCTGCAGCCGGTCGTCAGCGCGATGAGGTGGCGGGCAGTCTGCAGGCGTTGGAGCAGATGGCCGATGAGGCGCAGGCAGAAAGCCAGGCCATGCAGGAGGCGCTGCAGCGTGTCGATACCATCCGCCAGGCCGCGCACGAAAATGCGGCGATTGCTCAGCGTCTGTCCGCGCTGATCGAAGGTCTGGTGGCGCGGGTGGCTGATGGTTCGGCGGTGATCGAGCGGCTAGCCAAGCAGAGCGAGCAGATCGAAGTGGTGCTGACGGTGATTCAGTCCATCGCCGAGCAGACCAACCTGCTCGCGCTCAATGCGGCCATCGAGGCGGCGCGCGCGGGCGAGAGTGGGCGTGGTTTCGCTGTGGTGGCCGACGAGGTGCGGGCGCTGGCAAGCAAGACCCAGCAGTCCACGGGCGATATCCAGACGCATATCGCGGCATTGCAGCAGGGCGCGCAGGAGGCGGTTGCTGCCATCGCTCAGGCAGGTGCGCAGGGCAGCGAGGGGTTGGAGGTCCTGCGTGACAGTGCGCGCCTGCAGCAGTCGGTGCAGCAATCGGTGGATGATGTGCACGGCGCCATCAATGCGGCGACTCAGGCGGCGGCGCATCAGGCAGAAGGTGCAGGCGCTGTGCGTGGGCGTGTCGAGATCATTCATGCCGAGGCGCAGCATGCGGCGGAGGCGGTGGCGGCGATTGCCGGCAATGCGCGCGCGCTGGGCGAACTGGCGGCGCAGCTCAAGGCCAGCCTGGGTCAGTTCAAGGTGTAGGGTGCGCTGGGGCACCTTGCGTGCGGGGCACTTTTGCGCAGGCAATAAAAAACCGAGTCATGCGACTCGGTTTTTTGAATTTTGGTGCCCAGGAGAAGACTCGAACTTCCACGGCCGTTAAGCCACTGATACCTGAAACCAGCGCGTCTACCAATTCCGCCACCTGGGCACTGCAGCAATGTTCGTCGTTACCGACACGGAGCGTTGCATCCGTTATTTGCAAAATGGCTTATCAGACCACTTCACGAAATTTGGTGCCCAGGAGAAGACTCGAACTTCCACGGCCGTTAAGCCACTGATACCTGAAACCAGCGCGTCTACCAATTCCGCCACCTGGGCACTGAAACTGATGAATCATCATCTGCTTCGTGTTACAACGTCTGCTCGACGCTGTGGGCGCGAACTATACGGGCGGGCATTTACCTTGTAAACCCCTGACCGCAAAAAAATTATTGTCGCCGGAAAAGCTGCCGCGAATGACGTTTTCGCGCTTCAATAGGCAGATGGCATACACCTTTATACATAAGCATAGGTAATCCTTCCTACATGGCCGATTGGCAATCCCTCGATCCCGAGGCCGCCCGCGAGGCGGAAAAATACGACAACCCCATCCCCAGCCGCGAACTGATTCTGGCCCATCTGGCTGAGCGTGGTTCGCCTGCCAGCCGTGAGCAACTGGTCGAAGAGTTCGGTCTCGATACCGACGACCAGCTCGAAGCGCTGCGTCGCCGTCTGCGTGCCATGGAGCGCGACGGCCAGCTCATCTATACCCGTCGCGGCACCTACGCACCAGTGGACAAGCTCGACTTGATCTGCGGGCGCATCAGTGGCCACCGCGATGGCTTCGGTTTCCTCGTGCCGGATGACGGCAGTGACGATCTATTCCTCAGCCCGGCGCAGATGCGCCTGGTGTTCGACGGCGATCGCGCTCTGGTACGTGTCGCGGGTTTTGATCGCCGCGGTCGTCGCGAGGGCTGCATCGTCGAGGTGATCAGTCGTGCTCATGAAAGCATTGTCGGCCGCTACTACGAAGAGAACGGCATTGGCTTCGTGGTCGCCGACAACCCGAAGATCCAGCAGGAAGTGCTGGTCACGCCGGGGCGCACGGCCGGTGCACGCATCGGTCAGTTCGTCGAGATCAAGATCACGCACTGGCCGACCTCGCGTTTTCAGCCACAGGGCGATATCGTCGAGGTGATCGGCAACTACATGGCGCCGGGCATGGAAATCGACGTCGCGCTGCGCAGCTACGACATCCCGCACGTCTGGCCCGAGGCGGTGGTCAAGGAGGCGCGCAAGCTCAAGCCTGAAGTGGACGAGAAGGACAAGGAGAAGCGCATCGATCTGCGTCAGCTGCCGTTCGTCACCATCGACGGCGAAGACGCCCGCGACTTCGACGATGCGGTGTACTGCGAGAAGATCAGCAGCCGCTGGAAACTGTTCTCCGGTGGCTGGAAGCTCTATGTGGCCATCGCCGACGTGTCGCACTACGTCAAGGTCGGTTCGGCATTGGATGCCGAGGCGGCCGAGCGCGGCAACTCGGTGTACTTCCCCGAGCGTGTCGTGCCGATGCTGCCGGAGGAGCTGTCCAACGGCCTGTGCTCGCTCAACCCGCATGTCGATCGCCTGGCCATGGTCTGCGAAATGACCATGTCCAAGAGCGGCCAGATGATCGACTACAAGTTCTACGAAGCGGTGATCCACTCCCATGCGCGCCTGACCTACAACAAGGTCAGCCTGATGCTGGAAGACCCCAAGAGCCGCGAGGGCAAGTCCCTGCGCAGCGAGTACAAGGACGTCCTGCCGCACCTCAATCAGCTCTATGCGCTGTATCAGGTGCTGGTGGCGGCGCGTCACGAGCGCGGCGCCATCGATTTCGAGACGCAGGAGACGCGCATCATCTTCGGCACCGACCGCAAGATCACCGAGATCCGCCCGATCCAGCGCAACGATGCGCACAAGCTGATCGAGGAGTGCATGCTGGCTGCCAACGTGGCCGCCGCGCGCTTCATGCAGGATCACGAGATTCCCTCGCTGTACCGCGTGCACGACGGCCCGCCGGCTGAGCGCCTGGAGAAGCTCAAGGCCTTCCTTGGCGAGCTGGGTTTGTCGCTGCAGCGTGGCAAGTCCAAGGACGGCCCGTCGCCCAAAGACTATCAGCGCCTGCTGGAAAGCATCCGCGAGCGTCCGGACTATCACCTGATCCAGACCGTGATGCTGCGCTCGCTGAGCCAGGCGGTGTACAGCGCACAGAACGAGGGGCACTTCGGCCTCAACTACGAGGCCTATACCCACTTCACTTCGCCGATCCGTCGTTACCCCGACCTGCTGGTGCACCGCGCCATTCGCAGCGTGATCCGCTCCAAGCGCGAAACCAAACACGTCGAGCGTGCCGGTGCGGCGACCATGCCCAAGGCGCGCATCTATCCGTACGACGAGGCGACGCTGGAAAAGCTCGGGGAGCAATGCTCAATGACCGAGCGCCGCGCTGACGAGGCGACCCGTGACGTGGTCAACTGGCTCAAGTGCGAATTCATGCAGGACCGTGTCGGCGAGACCTTTGCCGGCGTGATCACCGCCGTGACCGGCTTCGGCATCTTCGTCGAGCTGCGCGACATCTACGTCGAGGGCCTGGTACACGTCACCGCGCTGCCGGCCGACTACTACCACTTCGACCCGGTTCACCATCGCCTGTCCGGCGAGCGCAGCGGCCGCAGCTTCCGTCTTGGCGACAGCGTCGAGGTCAAGGTGATGCGCGTCGATCTGGACGAGCGCAAGATCGATTTCGAGCTGAGCCAGGACAAGCCCGGCAAGGGTGATGAGGCGCGTCGTGGCGGCAAGCCGAGCGGCATGGGCAATACCGACGTGCAGAAAAGCCGTGAGGTGAAGAAGGCCCTGCTCGACAGCGCCAAGAAGAGCGGCGGCAAGGCGCCGGCGAAGAAAACGTCCAGCCATCGCAAGGGCGCGCCTGCGCCCAAGGCCAAGGCCGAGACAAGCGGTAGCAAGCCGAGCAAGCGTAAGGCGAAACGATGAGTCAGTTGGAAAAAGTCTACGGTGTGCATGCCGTGGAGGCGTTGCTGCGCCACCATCCCAAGCGGGTCAAGCAGCTGTGGCTGGCCGAGAGCCGTCAGGCGCCGCGTATCCAGCCGATGCTGGAGCTGGCGGCGCAGCACCGCGTGCCGGTCGGGCACAAGGAACGCCAGGAGCTGGACGAATGGGCCGAGGGCGTGCACCAGGGCGTGGTCGCCGAGGTCAGCCCGAGCCAGGTCTGGGGTGAGAACATGCTCGACGAGCTGCTCGAGCGTAGCGAGGGCGTGCCCCTGCTGCTGGTGCTGGACGGGGTGACCGATCCGCACAACCTCGGCGCCTGTCTGCGCACTGCCGATGCGGCGGGGGCGCTGGCGGTGATCGTGCCCAAGGACAAGTCCGCCACCCTCAACGCCACCGTGCGCAAGGTGGCGTGCGGCGCGGCGGAGGTGATTCCGCTAGTGGCGGTGACCAACCTGGCGCGCACCCTGGAAAAGCTGCAGAAGAAGGGCCTGTGGGTGGTCGGCACCGCCGGCGAGGCCGAGCAGGAACTGTATCAGCTCGACATGACCGGCCCGACGGTGCTGGTCATGGGCGCGGAGGGCAAGGGCATGCGCCGCCTGACCCGCGAGCACTGCGATTACCTGGTCAAGCTGCCCATGGGCGGCAGCGTCAGCAGCCTCAACGTCTCGGTCGCCACCGGCGTCTGCCTGTTCGAGGCGGTGCGTCAGCGTCAGGCCAAGGGCAAGGGCTGATTGCTCAAATAATCGCCAATTCGCCTTGCGTGCGGCAGGGGGCTTCTCTAGAATGGCGCCCCTTGCCGTGACGGCAGGCCTTTTTGCGCCTGCCGCCCGGCAAGCTCATCACGAGAAAAACCCACTCCTTGCCTGACCACCTTAGTTGGCAGGCTACAACCCGTAAGGAGCATTTATGCGTCATTACGAAATCATCTTTCTGGTTCACCCGGACCAGAGCGAGCAAGTCGGCGGCATGGTCGAGCGTTACACCAAGCTGATCGAAGAAGACGGTGGCAAGATTCACCGCCTGGAAGATTGGGGCCGTCGTCAGCTGGCTTACGCCATCAACAACGTCCACAAAGCCCACTACGTGATGCTCAACGTAGAGTGCACCGGCAAGGCCCTGGCCGAGCTGGAAGACAACTTCCGCTACAACGACGCCGTGATCCGTAACCTGGTCATCCGTCGCGACGAGGCCGTCACTGGCCAGTCCGAGATGCTGAAGGCCGAAGAAAACCGCAGTGAGCGCCGCGAGCGTCGTGAACGTCCTGAAAACGCCGAGTCCAACGACGGCGATGACAGCGACAGCAACGACAGCGACAACGCTGACGAGTAATCCACGGATCTATTGAGGAGCCAATCACATGGCACGTTTCTTCCGTCGTCGTAAATTCTGCCGCTTCACCGCTGAAGACGTGAAAGAGATCGATTTCAAAGATCTCAACACCCTGAAAGCCTACATCTCGGAAACCGGCAAAATCGTTCCTAGCCGTATCACCGGTACCAAGGCTCGTTATCAGCGTCAGCTGGCCACCGCTATCAAGCGCGCCCGCTTCCTGGCCCTGCTGCCCTACACCGACAGCCACGGCCGCTGAGACCGGGCAGTCGACAAGAGTTAAGGAATAGATCGCATGCGCGCCCTGGCTGAATACATCATGCGCGGCCGTATGCAGGCCACCCTCGTGGTGGTGGGATCGGCAGCGATGCCGCTGTTGTTCTGGTTGAGTGCCGCCGCTGGCAGCCTGGTGCTGTTGCGGCGTGGAGCCAGTGATGCCATCGGCATCCTGGCCTGGGCCATGCTACCGGCGATTGCCTGGTGGTATTTCGGCGAACCGCGCACCTTGCTGGTGCTGGTCGGCGCGCTGGGGTTGGCGTTGTTGTTGCGCGCCAACTGGACCTGGAACCGCATACTGCTGAGCAGTGTGGCGCTGGGCCTGGTGTATGGATTTGTCCTTGGGGCAGTGTTCCGCGAACCCATCGCGGCCATGGCTGGTGAGCTGCAGAAGCTGCTGCCAACCATGTTCGATGGGGCTCACCAGCAATTGTCGGTGGGTGAACGCGAGCGTCTCGAGGCACTGATCGCACCGGTGCTGACCGGACTGCTGGCAGCCTTGCTGCAGATTCTGAGCTTGCTGAGCCTGATCCTTGGGCGTTACTGGCAGGCCGTGTTGTACAACCCTGGCGGTTTTGGTCGCGAGTTTCGCGCGCTGAGACTGTCGCTGCCGCAGGCGCTGTTGCTGCTGGCGGGCATGATGCTAGGTCCCAATCTGGGGCCGCAGTTGGCCATGCTCACGCCGCTGTGCAGTGTGCCGCTGCTGTTCGCCGGGATCGCCCTGGTGCACGGCCTGGTGGAGAAGGGTGGGCTCGCCCGCTTCTGGCTGGTGGGCATGTACATCACGCTCCTGCTGTTCATGCAGCTGATCTATCCGTTACTGGTGGTCCTGGCCATCGTCGACAGTCTGTTTGATTTTCGCGGTCGCCTGGCGCGCAAGAACGGCCCGGGCTCTGCGAACGGTGAAGGTTAAAAGTTAAGAGGTAAGACCCAAATGGAAGTCATCCTGCTGGAAAAAATCGCCAACCTGGGCAACCTGGGCGACAAAGTGAACGTTAAAGCCGGTTACGGCCGTAACTTCCTGCTGCCGCAAGGCAAAGCCACCGCTGCCACCGAAGCCAACGTTGCTGCTTTCGAAGCACGTCGCGCCGAGCTGGAAAAAGCTGCTGCCGAGAAGAAAGCTTCCGCTGAATCTCGCGCTGCTCAGCTGGCTGAGCTGGAAGTCACCATCACCGCCACCGCTGGCGATGAAGGCAAGCTGTTCGGTTCCATCGGCACCCACGACATCGCTGACGCCCTGACCGCCTCCGGCGTTGAAGTGGCCAAAGCTGAAGTTCGTCTGCCGAACGGCACCATTCGCCAGATTGGCGAATACGACGTAGCTGTGCACCTGCACACCGACGTTGAAGCCACCGTCAAGGTGATCGTGGTCGCTGCTTAATCAAGTAGCCGCCAGGCGGACTTGCGCTGTAGCGTAGGTCTGCTGACAATCGGGCACGGTATCGCTCTGCGATCCGTGCCCTTTGTTTTTCTATGGTCATGTCCCTGTCGGCGTTTTCTCGTAGGGTGGGCTTCAGCCCACGCGGGCTGGTGGGCTGAAGCCCACCCTACGGCTCCTGCGCCTGATGCAGACATGGTCTTCTATCACAGTGTTTCCGCCCAGAGCCTATGAACGACATCAGCATCCCCGAGCAATACGACCTGCAGACCGCTGCCCTGAAAGTGCCGCCGCACTCCATCGAGGCGGAGCAGGCGGTGCTGGGTGGCCTGATGCTGGACAACAACGCCTGGGAACGCGTGCTCGACGCCGTATCCGATGGCGATTTCTATCGCCATGACCATCGCCTGATCTTTCGCGCCATCTACAAGCTAGCCGAACGCAACGCGCCGTTCGACGTCGTCACCCTGTCCGAACAGCTGGACAAGGAAGGGCAGCTTTCGCAGGTCGGTGGCCTGGCCTATCTGGGCGAGTTGGCCAAGAACACGCCGTCGGTAGCCAACATCAAGGCCTATGCGCAGATCATTCGCGAGCGCGCCACGCTGCGCCAGCTGATCGGCATCAGCAACGAGATCGCCGACAGCGCCTATGCGCCGGAAGGCCGTACCGGCGAGGAAATCCTCGACGAGGCCGAGCGCAAGATTTTCGAGATCGCCGAGGCGCGCCCCAAGACCGGCGGCCCGGTGGGCATCAACGACATCCTGGTTAAGGCCATCGACCGTATCGACCAGCTGTTCAACAACGGTGACGCGATCACCGGCCTGTCCACCGGCTTCGATGATCTGGATGGCAAGACCAGCGGCCTGCAGCCGGCCGATCTGGTGATCGTCGCCGGTCGTCCGTCGATGGGTAAGACCACCTTCGCCATGAACCTGGTGGAAAACGCCCTGATGCGCAGCGACAAGGCGATCCTCGTCTACTCGCTGGAAATGCCCTCGGAATCCATCGTGATTCGTATGCTGGCGTCCCTGGGGCGCATCGACCAGACCAAGGTGCGTGCCGGTCAGCTCGACGACGACGACTGGCCGCGTCTGACCAGCGCGGTCAACCTGCTCAACGACCGCAAGCTGTTTATCGACGATACCGCAGGCATCTCGCCGAGCGAGATGCGCGCGCGTACGCGGCGCCTGGCGCGCGAGCATGGCGAGATCGGCCTGATCATGGTCGACTACCTGCAGCTGATGCAGATTCCCGGCTCCAGCGGCGACAGCCGGGTCAACGAGATTTCCGAGATCTCGCGCTCGCTCAAGGCCCTGGCCAAGGAATTCAACTGCCCGGTCATCGCCCTGTCGCAGCTCAACCGCTCGCTGGAGCAGCGCCCCAACAAGCGCCCGGTGAACTCGGACCTGCGTGAATCCGGAGCGATCGAGCAGGACGCCGACATCATCATGTTCGTCTACCGAGACGAGGTCTATCACCCGGAGACCGAGTACAAGGGCGTGGCCGAGATCATCATCGGCAAGCAGCGTAACGGCCCCATCGGCACCGTGCGTCTGGCCTTCCTCGGCAAGTATTCGCGTTTCGAGAACCTGGCGCCGGGTAGCTACCAGTTCGAAGACGAATGAGATTCTCAGCCCGGGCGTCGTAGGGGCGAGTTCTGTAGCCCGGATGCAATCCGGGGCTCTCGGTGCAGAAGTCCCCGGATTGCATCCGGGCTACGCTCTGGATCAATGAAAACGGGCGCCCAGCGGTTAAGATGGGCGCCCGTTTTTCGTTCAGGCCTTCTGTCATGCGTCCGCTTGCCGCCATCGTCGACCTCTCCGCCATCGCCCACAACTACGCCGTCGCCAAGCGCTGTGCGCCGGGGCGCCAGGCGTTCGCAGTGGTCAAGGCCAATGCCTACGGGCATGGCGTACGCGAGGTGGTCACCGCGTTGCACGAGGTAGCCGACGGCTTTGCCGTGGCCAGCCTGGAGGAAGCCGCCGAGGTGCGCGCCATGCATGGTGAGGCGCGCATCCTGCTGCTCGAGGGCTGCTTCGAGGCCAGTGAATACGCCATCGCCGCGCAGCTTGGACTGGATGTGGTGGTGCAGAGCGCGGCGCAGGCCGAGGCGCTGATTGCCAGTGAACTGGTGCGCCCGCTCAATGTCTGGCTAAAGCTGGACTCGGGTATGCACCGCCTCGGTTTCGATGCCGCCAGCCTGCGTCAGTGGCATGCGCGGCTCGAAGACGCCGAGCAGTTTGCCGAGCTCAACCTGCTCAGCCACTTCGCCTGCGCCGACGAGCGCAATCACCCGCTCACCGAGTTGCAGGTCGAGCGTTTTCTCGAGGTGCTGGATCTGGATTTCAACCATCGCTCACTGGCCAACTCGGCGGCCATATTGACCATTCCTGCTGCGCACATGGATTGGCTGCGCCCCGGCATCATGCTCTACGGTGCTACGCCGTTCGCCGAGCTGAGTGCACGCGAATTGGGGCTGAAACCGGCCATGACTCTGGCAGCGCGGGTGATCGCCGTGCGTGAGGTGGCGGTCGGTGAAAGCGTTGGTTATGGCGCGACCTGGGTGGCCGAGCGGCCTTCGCGTATTGCCACGGTCAGCTGCGGTTATGCCGATGGTTATCCGCGCCATGCGCCCAGCGGCACGCCGGTGCTGGTCGAGGGGCAGCGTGCTGTGCTGGCGGGCCGGGTGTCGATGGACATGCTGGCGGCAGATATCACGGACCTGCCCGAGGCCGATATCGACTCGCCGGTGGAGCTGTGGGGCAGCCAATTGCCGGTGGATGAGGTGGCCACAGCGTGCGGCACCATCGGCTACGAGTTGCTGACCAAGGTCACCGCGCGGGTGCCTCGGCGCTATATCGGCTGATCAGGCCAGCCCGCTCGGGACTTTCAGTACGTCCAGCTCCAGGCAGGCCTGCTCGCTGAGCTCGCCATCGTCGCCATGCACGCGTAGGCCCGAACGCCCTTGCTCCTTGACCCGGTAAAGAGCTGTATCGGCTGCTTTGTAAATGCCAGTGAAGTTCTTCGCATGGCGCGGATAGAGCGCCACGCCGATGCTGATGGTCACCTGCAGACGTTCGGCGCCGTAGTGCACGGGGGCCGCCAGCTCAGCCAGCAGGCGCTCGGCAATTTCCCGGGCCTGGCTTTCGGCATCGCTGCCACAGATCAGCGCGGCGAACTCATCGCCGCCCAGGCGGGCCACCGCATCACCGGCGCGCACATGTTCACGCAGGCGCCTGGCAATTACCTGCAGCATCAGATCACCAGCCGCGTGGCCAAAACGGTCATTGATCGGCTTGAAGTGATCCAGATCGATCAGCAGCAACGCGATGCTTTCCTTGTGCCGCTCGGCGTGCGCCATGGCTGATTCGCAGCGCTCGACCAGGTAGCGACGGTTGGGCAGTTCGGTGAGCGAGTCGTGGAAGGCGGCGTACTGCAGTTCGCGCTCGCGGTCGCGCAACTGCTCGTTGGTTGCAGCCAGTTCAGCGGTACGCATGGTCACTGCCGCCTGAAGTTCGTCGGCGCTGGCCTGCAGTTGGGCCAGGCGTGCGGTCTTCTCGCGGTCCGCCTGCTGCAGCGCGACAGCGCGTTCCTGCTTGAGTATCTGGATGCGATAAGCCAGGGCAAAGGAGAACAGGATGGATTCGGCGGCCACGGCCAGCGGGAAGATGTAAGCGTTCCACTCGGCTGGTTGCAGCACGCCGGTGGTGCGCAGCAGGAGGATGCTGACGCTGCCCAGGACCAGACCGTAGCCGTAGAGATACAGCTGCGCCGGGAAGAAACCCTGGCGCCAGCGGATCAGGGCGCTGCCCAACGCAGCGGGGATGCTGGTCAGTGAGAGCAGGGCGATGGCCCAAGCGGCCAGGTAACGCTGCTCGAACAGGTTCAGGACGATGGCGATGAGATAGATCACGCAGGCCATATTCAGCAGGTGATGCGCCCAGCGCACGTAGATACGCGTTTGCAGCAGGGCCTGGGTGAAGCGGCTGGCGAACAGCCCCCACAGCGATGGCAGGGTAATGCGGTCGAGCCATGGCGGTACCGCATGATTCGGCCACAGGTACTGCGCGCCGTGGCCGGTCATGCTCATGATGAACAGCAAGGCGAAGGCGGTAGTCAGTACGTACCAGAAATAAGCCTTGTCGCGCAGCGAGATAAGGATGAACAGGTTGTACAGCAGCAGTGCGAAGACCACGCCATAGATCGCGCCGAGCGCCAGGTTTTCGCGGGCTGCCAGTTGCGTGAGGTCTTCGCGTTGCCAGATGCGCAGGGGGAAGGAGTTACCCGCCGGATCGAAGGCGCGCAGATAGAGGGTCATGGGCTGCTCGCCAATCGCGGGCAGGTCGAACACCATGCGGCGGTAGGGATGGTCGCGGCTCTCGGTGAATGGCACACGTTCGCCAGCCTGACGTAGTTGCCAACTGCCCTGTGCATTGGCCTGGTAGAGCTGCAGGTCGAGCTGGGTCACCGAGCCCACTTCCAGCACCCAGTGCTCGGGAGCCTGCTCATCACGCTGCAGGGTGAGTTTGACCCACCAGGGGTTCAGACTTTGGCCAACGCTGGCGCGGCCATTGGCGGGCTGAAAGCGTGCCTGCTGTTCGGGGGCGGTAATGTTGTCGATGCTCAGTGTGCCCTGAGTATCCTCCAGTAGCTCGATATGGGCATTGAGCGGCATGCCGCTACTGGCGTCGGTGAGCACCATGGATGCGTGTGCCAGGCCGCAAGCGGACAAGCCCAGCAGAACAACGAGCAGGAGGATATGGCGCTGCAGCATGGGTTTCCCGAAAACAGCTGGCCGATTTTCTGAGTATATGCTCAGGATTGTTATCCGACGTAAACAAATATGGCATTAGGCTACTACTCAGCCATGGCGGCTACTTTCATCCTTCTTGTTATCTGGATGGCATCTTGGCTAGCCCTGCGTGGGAGGGAGCGGCGCCCATTTTTTCGTGGCTTGCGCGGCTCATTAAACCCAGCGCGATAGTCTGGTTTGGTCAATTTTTGTGCTATCATCCGCGCCCCTCGTGATAGCCCGCTGATCAAAAATTATGCAAGCCGCCAAGCCGTTGTTCGACTATCCCAAGTACTGGGCCGAGTGTTTCGGGCCTGCGCCCTTCCTGCCGATGAGCCGGGAAGAGATGGATCAGCTCGGCTGGGACAGCTGCGACATCATCATCGTCACCGGTGACGCCTACGTCGATCATCCGTCGTTCGGCATGGCCATCATTGGCCGCCTGCTCGAAGCTCAGGGCTTTCGGGTCGGCATCATTGCCCAGCCGGATTGGCGCAGCAAAGACGACTTCATGAAGCTCGGCGAGCCGAACCTGTTCTTCGGCGTGGCGGCGGGCAACATGGACTCGATGATCAACCGCTACACCGCCGACAAGAAGATCCGCTCCGACGACGCCTACACACCCGGCGGTCTCGCCGGCAAGCGCCCCGACCGCGCCAGCCTGGTTTACAGCCAGCGCTGCAAGGAGGCCTATACCCATGTGCCGGTGGTGCTCGGTGGCATCGAGGCGTCCTTGCGCCGTATCGCCCATTACGACTACTGGCAGGATAAGGTGCGCCGCTCGATCCTGATGGATGCCACCGCCGACATCCTGCTCTACGGCAACGCCGAGCGCGCCGTGGTGGAGATCGCCCAGCGTCTGTCGCGAGGCGAGAAGGTCGAAGCCATCACCGATGTGCGCGGCACGGCCTTCATTCGCCGCGATACGCCGACTGGCTGGTTCGAGGTCGACTCGACCCGTATCGACCGCCCGGGCCGCGTCGACAAGATCATCAACCCCTACGTCAACACGCAGGACACCGCCGCCTGCGCCATCGAGCAGGCCAAAGGGCCGGTCGAAGACCCGAATGAAGCCAAGGTGGTACAGATTCTCGAAAGCCCGCGTATGACCCGCGACAAAACGGTGATCCGCCTGCCGTCGTTCGAGAAGGTGCGTAACGACCCGGTGCTCTACGCCCACGCCAACCGCGTGCTGCACCTGGAAACCAACCCGGGCAACGCCCGCGCGCTGGTGCAGAAGCATGGCGAAGTGGACGTGTGGTTCAACCCGCCACCCATCCCGATGACCACCGAGGAAATGGACTACGTGTTCGGCATGCCCTACGCACGCGTGCCGCATCCGGCGTACGGTAAGGAGAAGATCCCGGCCTACGAGATGATCCGTTTCTCGGTGAACATCATGCGCGGCTGCTTCGGCGGCTGCACCTTCTGCTCGATCACCGAGCACGAGGGCCGCATCATCCAGAACCGTTCGCACGAGTCGATCATCCGTGAGATCGAGGAAATGCGCGACAAGGTGCCGGGCTTCACCGGCGTGGTCTCCGACCTCGGCGGGCCGACCGCCAACATGTACCGCATCGCCTGCAAGGACCCGGAGATCGAGAAGCACTGCCGCAAGCCGTCGTGCGTGTTCCCCGGTATCTGCGAGAACCTCAATACCGACCACTCCTCCCTGATCGAGCTGTACCGCAAGGCGCGCGCCCTGCCGGGTGTGAAGAAGATCCTGATCGCCTCTGGTCTGCGCTACGACCTGGCGGTGGAGTCGCCGGAGTACGTCAAGGAGCTGGTCACCCACCACGTTGGCGGCTACCTGAAGATCGCCCCGGAGCACACCGAGCGCGGCCCGCTGGACAAGATGATGAAGCCGGGCATCGGCAGCTACGACCGCTTCAAGCAGATGTTCGAGAAATACTCGAAGGAAGCCGGTAAGGAGCAGTACCTGATCCCGTACTTCATCGCCGCTCATCCGGGCACCACCGACGAGGACATGATGAACCTCGCCCTGTGGCTCAAGCGCAACGGCTTCCGCGCCGACCAGGTACAGGCCTTCTATCCATCGCCGATGGCCACCGCTACGGCCATGTACCACTCGGGTAAGAACCCGCTGCGCAAGGTCACCTACAAGAGCGACGGCGTCGAAATCGTCAAGAGCGAGCAACAGCGTCGCCTGCACAAGGCCTTCCTGCGCTATCACGATCCCAAGGGCTGGCCGCTGCTGCGTGAAGCGCTGGAGCGCATGGGCCGTAGCGATCTGATCGGCAATGGCAAGCACCACCTGATCCCAACCTACCAACCGCAGACCGACGAGTACCAGAGCGCCCGGCGCAAAAACTCGACGCCGGCGGGCAGCAAGAAAGTCGGCAAGATCCTCACCCAGCACAACGGCCTGCCGCCACGCGCCAGCGATGGCGCCAAGCCCTGGGACAAGCGCGAGCAGGCCAAGGCGGCCGCCTTCGCCAAGTTGCAGGAGCAGAAGAAAAACAGCGGCAAAGGTGCCAGCGGCAAGAAGAAGCCGCGTCCAGCTGTGCCGCGTTGAACATGACGCCAGCTTCGAGCTGGCGTAATGCTGTTTGCATGGTCGAATGAGTTAGAGTGCCGCTGCTGTCAGTTGTGCTCTGCGCCATTGCTGTGCATTCATTCGAGGCTGGTGCGGGTTACGCACTGCTATAGGGCTTGCCTCAATGCTCACCCTTGGAAAACGGTGTTGCGGCCCTGGCATAAGTCTTGCGCTGCACAGGGTATCGTCCAGGCTAGCAGGAGGCCGCCGTGTCGATTCATGTCGCGCTGCACCATGTCACCCACTACCGCTACGACCGCGCGGTCAACCTCGGGCCGCAGGTCGTGCGTCTGCGCCCGGCTCCGCATAGCCGCACGCGTATCCTTTCCTACGCGCTGAAGGTCGAACCGGGCCAGCACTTCATCAACTGGCAGCAGGACCCGCAGGGCAACTACCTGGCGCGCCTGGTGTTTCCCGAGAAGACTCGCGAGTTCAAGGTCGAGGTGGACCTGGTCGCCGAGATGGCGGTGTTCAACCCCTTCGACTTCTTCCTCGAACCCTATGCCGAGCGCATTCCCTTCGCCTACACCGAGGGCGAGCAGCGCGAGCTGGCGCCTTATCTGGTCAAGCTGCCGGCCACGCCGCTGTTCGCCAAGTACCTGGCCGGCATTTCCCGCGAGCCGGTGCCCAGCATCGATTTCCTGGTGGCGCTGAATCAACGCCTGTCTACCGATATCCGTTACCTGATCCGCATGGAGCCGGGTGTGCAGACGCCCGAGGAGAGCCTGGACAAGGCGTCCGGCTCCTGCCGCGATTCGGCCTGGCTGCTGGTGCAGCTGCTGCGCCACCTGGGGCTGGCGGCGCGTTTCGTCTCCGGCTACCTGATCCAGCTCACCGCCGACGTCAAATCCCTCGACGGCCCCAGCGGCACCGAACAGGATTTCACCGACCTGCACGCCTGGTGCGAGGTGTACCTGCCCGGCGCCGGCTGGATCGGCCTCGATCCCACCTCGGGCCTGTTCGCCGGTGAAGGCCATATTCCGCTGGCCTGCAGCCCGGAGCCGTCCTCGGCGGCGCCGATCACTGGCGGGCTGGACGAGTGCGAGGTGGCGTTCGAGCACCTGATGAGCGTCGAGCGCATATGGGAGGCGCCACGCGTCACCAAGCCGTACAGCGAGGCGCAGTGGCAGGCGATCCAGACGCTGGGGCGGCAGATCGACGAGGATCTGCAGAAACATGACGTCCGCCTGACCATGGGCGGCGAGCCGACCTTCGTTGCCCTCGACTACCCCGATGATGACGAATGGAACACCGCCGCCCTCGGCCCGAACAAGCGCCGTCTGGCCGCTGATCTGTTCTACCGCTTGCGCGATCACTACGCGCCCAACGCGCTGGTGCACTTCGGCCAGGGCAAGTGGTACCCGGGCGAGCAATTGCCGCGCTGGTCGCTCAATTGCTTCTGGCGCCGTGACGGTGAGCCGTTGTGGCATGAGCCGAAACTGCTGGCCGACGAGAAGCGCGGCTATGGCGCCACCGCCGCAACCGCCGAGCGCTTCCTCGCCGCCCTGGCCGAGCGTTTGGGTGTGGATGGCGGCAACGTCTTCCCGGCCTATGAAGACTGGTTCTACTACCTGTGGCGCGAGCGCAAGCTGCCGGACAACGTCACCCCGGACGATCCGCGCTTGAGCGACCCGCTGGAGCGCGAGCGCCTGCGCAAGGTGTTCGATCAGGGCCTGGATAACGTCGTCGGCCATGTCCTGCCGCTGGCGCGCCAAGTGGTGGGCGAGGGTTGGCAGAGCGGGCGCTGGTTCCTGCGCGACGAGCATTGCCGCCTGCTGCCAGGCGACTCGCCACTGGGCTACCGCCTGCCGTTGGATTCGCTGCCCTGGGTCAGCCAGGCCGATTATCCCTACATCAATCCGGTCGACCCCAGTCAGGCGCTGCCGCCGTTGCCCAGCCCGGCGCAGATCCAGCGGCAGTTGCGCGGGGTCTGGCGCGGTGCCAGTGCCAACGTGCAGAGTGCGCGCCCGGCCAGCGGCCAGTCGGCGGCCGGTATCGTGCGTACCGCGCTGTGCGCCGAGCCGCGCGAGGGCCGGCTGTACCTGTTCATGCCGCCGCTGGCGCACTTGGAGGACTATCTGCAGCTGGTCGCGGCCATCGAGGCGGTGGCAGCCGAGTTGAACTGCCCGGTGCTGATGGAGGGCTACGAGCCGCCACTCGACCCGCGCCTGCAGTACTTCCGCGTTACCCCCGATCCGGGCGTGATCGAGGTGAATATCCACCCGTCGGCGAGTTGGGAAGAACTGGTTGAGCGCTGCGAGTTCCTCTACGAGGCGGCGCGCCAGTCGCGTCTATCCAGCGAGAAATTCATGGTCGACGGCCGCCACACCGGCACCGGCGGCGGCAACCACTTCGTCCTTGGCGGCGCGACACCGAGCGATTCGCCCTTCCTGCGTCGCCCCGATCTGTTGCGCAGCCTGATCAGCTATTGGCACAACCACCCGTCGCTGTCCTACCTGTTCAGCGGTCTGTTTATCGGCCCGACCTCGCAGGCTCCGCGTGTGGATGAGGCGCGCAACGATGCCTTGTATGAGTTGGAGATCGCCTTCGCGCAGATGCCCGAGCCGGGCCGCGACTGCCCGCCCTGGCTGGTCGACCGCCTGCTGCGCAACCTGCTGGTGGATGTCACCGGCAACACCCATCGCGCCGAGTTCTGCATCGACAAGCTGTACTCGCCGGACTCGGCCAGCGGTCGCCTCGGCCTGCTCGAACTGCGCGCCTTCGAGATGCCGCCGCACGCGCAGATGAGTCTGGCCCAGCAACTGCTGCTGCGCGCGCTGATTGCCCGTTTCTGGCAGGAGCCCTACCACCCGGCGAAGCTGGTGCGCTGGGGTACCGAACTGCATGACCGCTACCTGCTGCCGCATTTCGTCGAGCAGGATTTCGCCGATGTGCTGCAGGAGTTGGGCAGCTTCGGCTATCCGCTGCGCGCCGAGTGGTTCGCCCCGCACCTGGAGTTCCGTTTTCCCAAGGCCGGCGACTTCGCGGTCAAGGGTATCGACCTGGAGCTGCGCCAGGCGCTGGAGCCCTGGCACGTACTGGGCGAGGAGGGCGCCGTCGGCGGCACGGTGCGCTACGTCGACTCGTCGCTGGAGCGCATGCAGGTGAAGGTGGCGGGCATGGCGGCGGATCGCTACGTGCTGACCTGCAACGGTGTGCCGGTGCCGATGCGGCCGACCGGCAAGGTCGGCGAGTTCGTCGGTGGCGTGCGTTTTCGTGCCTGGCAGCCGGCCAGTTGCCTGCAACCGACCATCGGCGTGCACGCGCCGCTGGTGTTCGACCTCATCGACACCTGGATGCAGCGCTCGCTGGGCGGTTGCCAGTATCATGTGGCGCATCCGGGCGGTCGCAACTACGACAGCCTGCCGGTCAACGCCTACGAGGCCGAGAGCCGGCGACTGGCGCGTTTCTTCCGCCTGGGCCACAGTCCGGGCAAGCGCCCCGTCATGCAGCCGATAGACAATAATGAACTGCCGATGACCCTGGATCTGCGTCGCGTCTGATTGAGCAACCTGTAGGAGCCCGCTTGCGGGCGATGCTTTTTATGATTGCATCGGATCGCCCGCAAGCGGGCTCCTACAGGGAACGTCTTGCATCAAACCTTTTCGAGCCTGCCATGCACGACCTGCTAGCCGATTACCCGCCGCCCAACGGCGCCTACCACGAACTGCTCGATGCCAAGGGCAACGTGCGCCCGCACTGGCGCCGCCTTTATGAACAACTGGCACGCAGCCGCCCGGAGCACCTGGCGCAGCGCGAGGCCATGCTGGCGCGGCAAATCCAGGAAAACGGCGTTACCTACAACGTCTACGCCGACCCCGACGGCGCCGACCGCCCGTGGGAACTGGACCTGCTGCCCAACCTGATACCGGCTGACGAGTGGCAGCAGATCGCCGCCGGCGTGGCGCAGCGCGCGACCCTGCTCAACCGCGTGCTGGCCGATCTGTATGGCCCGCAGAAGCTGATCGCAGAAGGCATGCTGCCCACCGAACTGGTGTTCGGCCACAACAACTTCCTCTGGCCGTGCCAGGGCATGCAGGCGCCGGGCGGTACCTGGCTGCACCTGTATGCCGTGGACCTGGCCCGCGCGCCGGACGGGCGCTGGTGGGTCACCGCCGACCGTACTCAGGCGCCCTCCGGGGCCGGCTATGCGCTGGAGAACCGGCAGATCGTCTCGCGGGCCTTCCCCGAGCTGTACCGCGACCTGCGCGTGCAGTACCTGGCCAGTTTCTTCCGTACCCTGCAGGACACCCTGGCACGCCAGGCGCCGAGCGGCGGCGAGACGCCGCTGGTGGTGCTGCTGACGCCGGGGCGCTTCAACGAAAGCTACTTCGAGCACCTGTACCTGGCGCGCCAGCTCGGCTATCCGCTGGTCGAAGGCAGCGACCTGACCGTGCGCGATGCCACCCTCTACCTCAAGACCCTGGCCGGCCTGCGCCGCGTGCATGCGGTGTTGCGCCGCCTCGACGACGACTACTGCGACCCGCTGGAGCTGCGCACCGACTCGGCCCTTGGCGTGCCCGGCCTGCTCGAGGCGGTGCGCCGCGGCCGCGTGCTGGTGGCCAATGCCCTGGGCAGCGGCGTGCTGGAGTCGCCCGGTCTGCCGGGTTTCCTGCCTGCGATCAGCGAGCACCTGCTCGGCGAAGAGCTGCTGCTGCCGTCCATCGCCAGCTGGTGGTGCGGCGAGCCGCCGGTGCTGGACGAGGCGCTGGACAAGCTCGATGAGCTGCTGGTGCGCCCGGCGTTCCCCTCGCAGAGCTTCACGCCAGTGTTCGGCCGCGATCTGGACGAAGCGCAGCGCGCCAAGCTGGCCGCGCGCCTCAAGCTGCGTCCCTACGCCTACGTGGCCCAGGCGCGGGCCAAGCTGTCGCAGGCGCCGGTGTGGGACGGTAGCGGTCTTCAGCCGCGCGCCATCGGCATGCGCGTGTTCGCCGTGGCCAGTGCCGATGGCTACCGGGTGATGCCCGGCGGCCTGACCCGCGTCGCCGCCGAGGCCGATGCCGAAGTAGTGTCCATGCAGCGTGGCGGCGCCAGCAAGGACACCTGGGTGCTCGGCACGCGGCAGGCCGGCGCGGAGCCCTGGCAGACGCAACGCACCTTGGGTACCGCCGACCTGGTGCGCAGTGACCCCTTCCTGCCCTCGCGGGTGGTGGAGAACCTGTACTGGTTCGGTCGTTACGCCGAGCGCTGCGAGGGCAATGCGCGCCTGCTGCGCATCATGCTGGCGCGTTACGTCGACGATGACGATGACCCACAGGCCCTGCAGAGCGCCCTGGCGCTGGCGCAGAGCCTGGGCCTGCTGGCAGATCCGGAGGAGGGCGAACTGGAGGCGCGCCTGCTGCAGGCATTGCTTGGCGGCGACTGGCCGGCCAGCCTGCGGGCCAATCTGCAGCGTCTGCAATGGGCTGCCGGCAGCGTGCGTGGCAAGCTGTCCCAGGCCAACTGGCAGGCGCTGGTGGAGTTGCAGCGCGAGGCGCAACTGCTAGAAGGTCAGCCGGCGGACTTCGGCGAACTGCTGGATTTTCTCAACCGCCTGCTGATGTCGCTGGCGGCGCTGTCGGGCTTCGCCCTCGACGACATGACCCGCGATGACGGCTGGCGCTTTCTCATGCTCGGCCGCTATATCGAGCGCCTGCAGTTTCTCTGCGACAGCTTCGCCGGCTTCCTGCGCAGCGGCTCGGCTACCGATCAGTCGGCGCTGGAGTGGCTGCTGGAACTGGGCAACAGCAGCATCACCTACCGCACCCGCTACCTGGCTTCGGCGCAGTTGATCCCGGTGCTCGACCTGCTGCTGCTGGACGAGCAGAACCCGCATGCCGTGATCTTCCAGATGCGCACCCTGCTGCGTTCGCTGGAAGGGCTCAATGAGCGCTTCGAGCTGCCGGCCGAGCGCTACCTGGCGTATCTGGAGGAGCAGCTTGCCGCGTTCAGCCTCGCCAGTCTGGAAAACCCGCTGTTCGGCCCCGGCAGCACCCGCGCGGTGCTCGAAGGCCTGGCCGATCTGCTGGTGGCCATCAGCGAGGCCGCCGGCGCGGTATCCGATCATCTTGGCCTGCGTTTCTTCGCTCATGTCGATGTCAGCCACCGGACGCAATCCTCATGAGCAGCGCCTTTTATCAAGTTCTGCACGACACTCACTATCGCTATTCGGCGCCGGTTTCCCTGGCCCAGCAACTGGCGCACCTGTGGCCGCGCGAATGCCCCTGGCAGCGCTGCCACGAACAGGAACTGCGCATCGATCCACAGCCCTGCCTGCGCCGTGACGGTCTGGACGTGTTCGGCAACCCGCTGACGCGCCTGGTGTTCGAGCGTCCGCATGAGCAACTCAGTGTCAGTGCGCGGCTGCGTGTCGAGGTGCTGGCGCGCCCTGCGCTCGACCTCGACGATTCGCCGAATTGGGAGGCGGCCTGCGCGGCGCTCAGCTATAGCGGCAAGCCGATGGAGCCGGCATTGCTGGAAGCGGCACGTTACCGCTTCGAGTCACCCTATGTACGCCTCAAGCAGGTCTTCGCCGACTTCGCTGACGACTGCTTCACCTCTGGGCGCCCGTTGCTGCAGGCCGGCCAGGCACTGATGCAGAAGATTTTCGAGGAATTCAGTTTCGATGCCGGCGCCACTCAGGTGGCCACGCCACTGCTGCAGGTGCTGGAAGAAAAACGCGGCGTCTGCCAGGACTTCGCCCATCTGATGCTTGCCTGCCTGCGTTCGCGCGGCCTGGCGGCCCGCTATGTCAGCGGCTACCTGCTGACCCAGCCGCCACCCGGCCAACCACGGCTGATCGGCGCCGATGCCTCGCATGCCTGGATCTCGCTGTACTGCCCGCGTCAGGGCTGGGTGGATTTCGACCCGACCAACAACGTACGGCCGGCGCTGGAGCACATCACCCTGGCCTGGGGCCGGGATTTCTCCGATGTGTCGCCGCTGCGGGGGGTGATCCTGGGGGGCGGCAGTCACGATCCGGACGTGCAGGTCACGGTGCTGCCGTTGGGGTAGGAGGCGTGGGAGAGCGTCATGGCACCTCTCCCACGATCATCGCGGGTCTTTTAGTCGACCAGGGTCAGGCTGCCTTTCATCAGCGAGTAGTGGCCGGGGAAGGAGCAGAAGAAGCTGTAGTCTTCGCCCGCAGCCAGCTTGCTGACGTCGAAGGTGACCGAGGTGCTCTCGCCGCCACCGATCAGGTCGGTATAGGCGATTACACGCTCGTCACCGGCTTTTACGTAGCTGGCGTCCGGGCCTGCGGGAATACCGTCAGTGGCCACGCCGGGCATGTCGGCGGTCTTGCTCAGTACCCAGTTGTGGCCCATGGCGGTCTTGGGCAACGAGCCGGTGTGCTTGAGGTTGACGGTGAAGGTCTTGCAGCTCTTGCTGACGGAGATGGCCTGGGTGTTGAAGGTCATCTGGTCGGTCGATTCGACATCCACCGAGCATTCGGCAGCAAGGAGCGGGGTGCTGGCCAGGCCGAGCAGAGCGATTAGAGCAGCGTTACGCAACATCATGTGAAGTCTCCAGATTCTGAGTTTCCGGTCAGGTCCATTGAAGGTTCGCACAGCTACCGCTGCTCATGGGTGCGACCGAACGCCACGGCGGTTATCCAGAAAAGCTGTGGATAGTTCTGTGGGGAAGCTCTGCAAGATCCGCCAGAGGCTCTGCCATGCGGGCTTGGCGAGGCGCTGTGCAGCTTTTGTCCAGATGTTCGTGGCGTTGCGAGAAAATGCTTTGAAATAAATTGCTTGAGTGAGCAGGCAATGCTCTGCCCGACGCTGCATAGGGGGCTGAGAGGTTATCCCCGAAAGCGGTGGAGCAAGCTGTGGATAAGCCTGGGGCAAGTCGCTTCGGGCAGCGCCCCGCAAGGGGCGCAGGCAACTGCTGAGAAAGTGAGCGGCTAACGCCCCGGCGTTTTGCGCAGCGCCCGCCACAGGCCACTCGCCGCGCTGACCAGCGGTACGCTGAGCAATCCGGCGATGATGCCGAACAGGGCGTTGAGCAGTGTCGGCACCAGGGCCGAAAGCAGGGCGCCTGCATCCTCGGCCACCCATTCGGCAGCCAGGTGCACGCTGCTTTCCACAGGCGGCAGGCCGTGGCTGAGGATGCCACCGCCGACCATGAACATGGCTGCGGTGCCCACAACCGAAAGCGTCTTCATCAGCCAGGGGGCCAGGCGCAGGATGCCGCGCCCACAGGCCTGGGCGAAGGAGCTGGCGCGCTGGCTGAGATAGAGTCCGGCGTCGTCCAATTTGACGATGCCGGCGACCAGCCCATAGACGCCGACGGTCATCACCAGGGCGATGCCGCTGAGCACCAGTACCTGGTTGATAAAACTGGCGGTGGCGACGGTACCGAGGGTGATGGCGATGATCTCGGCCGACAGCACGAAGTCGGTGCGCACCGCGCCGCGAATCTTCTCGCGCTCGAATGCCAGCAGGTCGATCGCAGGGTCGGCAATCGCCTCCAGGCGCGCCTGCTGCTCCACGGGCTCATGCCGATGCAGCAACTTGTGCAGCAGCTTTTCCGCGCCTTCGTAGCAGAGAAACAGGCCACCGAGCATCAGCAGCGGCACCACCAGCCAGGGCGCCACGGCGCTGATCAGCAGCGCGGCCGGCACCAGGATCGCCTTGTTCACCAGCGAACCCTTGGCCACGGCCCAGACCACTGGCAGCTCGCGATCCGCCTTGACCCCGGTGACCTGCTGGGCGTTGAGCGCGAGGTCATCGCCCAGTACGCCGGCCGTCTTGCGCGCGGCGACCTTGGTCATGGTGGCGACGTCATCGAGTACCGTACTGATATCGTCGATCAGGGCGAGCAGGCTGCTTGCGGCCATGGTGCGGCTTCCATAGGGAGTGAAGCCGCAGAGCGTAGCATTGTGTTACATCTCTGCGTACTGGCTCAGACGGGCTCGTGATCTACCCACTTCGGCGCCGCGCTCGGGCGCCATTCGACCAGCGCATCGATCAGGTCTTGGGGGGTACCGGCAATCTGCAGCATCTCGCGGTGCTGCGGGCGCACGAAGCGTTCGGCGACCAGATGATCGAGGAAGTCGCCGAGTTTGCTGTAAAAACCGTTCACCTCCAGCAGGCCCAGCGGTTTGGCGTGGTAGCCGAGTTGGCCCCAGGTCCACACTTCGAACAGCTCTTCCAGGGTGCCGAGGCCACCGGGCAGGGCGATGAAGGCATTGGCCAGCTGGGCCATGCGTGCCTTGCGTGCATGCATGCCATCCACCACTTCCAGACAGGTCAGGTTGCGATGGCCGATCTCGGCACGTTCCAGGCTTTGCGGGATGATGCCGATCACCTCGCCACCGGCGTTCAGCGCCGCATCGGCGACCACGCCCATCAGGCCGACGGCGCCGCCGCCGTAGATCAGGCGCATGCCGCGCTTGGCCAGGTGCTGACCGAGGGCTTCGGCCGCTTCGCGGTAGATGGGACTGGCACCAGGGCTGGCACCACAGAAGACGCAGACGCTACGCAGGGACATGAGCAGGCTCCTTGGCTGAAGGCGCCAAGGGTAACCAGCCGTCGCCCAGCCACCAAGGGTCAGTGGCGCGTATCGATGCCGCAGGTGGCGCAGGCGTAACTGGCGAGCAGTTGCTTGAGCAGGTCGTTGAGGTGCATGGCGCGGCTTCCTGACGCAGGGATATGTGCTTGAGCCTAGTCCTGCCTGGGATGCTGCGCCCTTAGATTATTTCGATGGTGGCGATAGCCGCGAGTCGATCAGACCAGCTCCAGTGCGCTCATGCCGGCCAGCCCCAGCAGCACCACGCCGCAGGCTGCGTAGGTCAGGCGGTGCCAGAGCAGCGAGGCCGCGCGGCGAAACCAGTCCACCAGGCCGGCGCAGATGAAGCACCAGAGCAGCGACGAGACCATGAAGCCGGCGAAGAACACCGCCAGGTGAGCTGGCGTTGGCTGAGCGACGCCGATGGCCGCCATCGCGCCGCCCATGGCCGCCCAGTAAACGATGTTTTGCGGGTTGGTCAGCGACAGCGCAGCGCCTGCGGCGAAGGCACCACCAGCGGCGCCCTGACTGTCGTCGCTGGGCAGCGGCGGGCGATGAGCGTCGCGCAATGACTGATAACCGAGCCAGGCCAGATACAGCGCACTGGCCAGGGTCAACGGGTAGCGGATCTGTGCGCTGTCGAGCAGCAGTGCCAGGCCGGTCAGGCCCACGGCGGCCCAGGTGGCATCGCCCACCAGCGAGCCGATCTGCACCATCAGCGCCGGCTTGTAGCCGTCGCGCAGGCCTCGGCGCAGGGTTTCACTGAATACGGCGCCGGGCGTCGCGTTGAAGACGAAGCCAAGGAGCATGGCGGCGAGGAAGAAACTGAACATGAAACATCCCTGGATGAACTTGGCGGCGTGATGCGCCTGCAAGACCACTGAAAGCGACTCCGGCTGCAGTCGCTAGCGTCGCGTTGGTGCCTGTATCGATGCAAGGGCCTTGTGTGTTTGTGCACCATCCGGACAACGGCAATAAAGTTTTCCACGAAGGCTGTGGGCATTTCTGTGGATAAGCTGGTGGCGTTTGCCTGCGATGCCTGAAATACCTTGTTTACAGCCTGTTGGTGAAGAATTGAACAGCGTTGTTTTTCCTTTTCACACAAGGACTTGACAGTTTTTGGGAAAGCTCGAAGCGTGCCTTTTGGTTTTCCACGATTGCTGTGGGTGATGCTGTGGGTAACTGTTGTAATTGTTGCTGTATGGCCCGATATGACTGGCTCTCAGCGTATTGGCCAAGCTTTGATCAGTGCTGTTCAGCGGATGCTGGAAACACCGTTGTCCAGTCTTTTTTGTACCTTGGCAGGCAGGCCGAACAATTATCCCCTGGGTATGTGAAGAAAGCTGTGGATAAGCTGGTGAGCAATCACGCTAGCGCCCGTCACGTCGGCTCTGGACGCCAACAGGCAGGGTGCGTGTACACCCTGCCTGCAGCGGATGCTCAGCTGAGCAGCAACCAGGCACCCGTTGCTGCCGAGGCGCCACCCGCGATACGTACCAAGGGTGCTGCGGCCTGGGGCAGAAAACGCACCAATGCAAAGCCAATGGCATGCAGTGCGGCAGTGGCGACGATGAAGCCGATGGCGTAGCCGAAGGGGCTGGCCAGTTCCGGCAACTCCAGACCGTGAGCGACACCGTGGGTGAGGGCGAAGAAGGCGGTCAGGGCTACGGATACCGCCATCGGCAGGCGTGCGGCGACCACTACCAGCAAGCCGAACGCCAGTACCGAGCCGGCGATGCCGGTTTCCATCAGTGGGATTTCCACGCCGGAGAAGCCGAGCAGGCCGCCGACCAGCATGCTGCCGACGAAAGTCAGCGGCAGCGCCCAGCGCGCCGCGCCGCTCTGTTGGGCGGCCCACAGGCCAACGGCGAACATCGCCAGCAGGTGATCCATGCCAAACACCGGGTGGGCCAGGCCGGCCATCAGGCCGGAATCACCATGCCCAGGGTGGGCGAAGGCCAGTGCCGGGGTGCAGAGCAGGGCGATGGCGGAAAGGGTCTTGCGCAGGTTCATAGGGATCTCCTTGAAGGTGGAATCAGGCTGCCGTGAGCATGCCCTGGCGTTCGATGAAGGCGATGATCTCATCGAGACCCTGGCCGATTTTCTGGTTGCTGAAGACGAAGGGCTTGTCGCCGCGCATCTTCAGGGTGTCGCGCTCCATCACTTCCAGTGAGGCGCCGACCATCGGGGCCAGATCGACCTTGTTGATCACCAGCAGGTCGGATTTGCAGATACCGGGTCCGCCCTTGCGCGGCAGCTTGTCGCCGGCTGACACATCGATCACGTACAGGGTCAGGTCGGACAGCTCGGGGCTGAAGGTGGCCGACAGGTTGTCGCCGCCGGACTCGACGATGATCAGGTCGAGGCCGGGGAAGCGGCGGTTGAGCTGCTCGACCGCCTCCAGGTTGATCGAGGCGTCCTCGCGGATGGCGGTGTGCGGGCAGCCGCCGGTTTCCACGCCGATGATGCGCTCGGGCTCCAGCGCCTCGTTGCGCACCAGAAACTGGGCATCTTCCTGGGTGTAGATGTCGTTGGTGACCACGGCGATGTTGTAGCGCTCGCGCAGGGCGCGGCACAGGGCGAGGGTGAGGGCAGTCTTGCCGGAACCGACCGGGCCGCCGATGCCGACACGCAGGGGTTGGCTGTTCATGGGGTGTTGTTCCTCGTCAGGAGCGGAAAAGACGCGAGTACTGGCGCTCGTGCGCCATGCTCGCCAGGGCCAGGCCGAAGGCGGCGCTGCCCCAGTGTTCGGGGGAAAGGCTGGCGGCTTGTTGCTGGGCCGCCTCGAGCTGCGGCAGCAGGCGGCTGGTCAGGCGCTGGGCGGCCTGCTGGCCAAGCGGCAGCACCTTCATCAGCACGGCGAGCTGGTTCTCCAGCCAGCCCCAGAGCCAGGCGGCCAGGGCATCGTCCGGGGCGATCTGCCAGGCGCGTGCCGCCAGTGCCCAGGCCAGAGCCAAGCCGGGCTCCTCCTGGGTTGCGAGCAGGTCACGCGCGGCCTCGTCCAGCTCGGGCAGGCCTTCGAGCAGTTGCCGCAGCGAATAACCCATCTGCCGGCTTTCCAGGGCCAGTTCGCGGGTTTCGCGGCTGGCGCGGTGTTGTTCGGCCAGTAGCTGAAGCTGTGCCCAGTCAGCCTGTGCGGCTGCGCGGCAGTGGGCCAGCAGCAGCGGCGCTTCGAAGCGCGCGAGATTGAGCAAGAGCTGATCGGCCAGCCAGCGCTCGGCGCTCACGGCATCGCTGACCAGAGTGCTGTCGATAGCCCATTCCAGGCCTTGCGAGTAGCTGTAGCCGCCAATGGGCAACTGTGGGCTGGCCAGGCGTAAAAGAGCCCAGGCGGGTTTCATGATTTTGCCCCGCTGCGCACGGCTTGGGCCGCCCCGCGACACCCTGCCTGACGCGATAGGCTCGGGCTCACTTGCGCACCCCGAACTGGTGCAGGCGCGGGCCGTAGTTGAATTCCTCGTCGCCATGATGGGAGTGATGGTGACCGCCGCCATAGGCGCCCTGTTCGGGCTGGTAGGGCGCTTCGATGGCTTCGACCGTGGCGCCGAGCTGCTCCAGCATGGCCTTGAGTACGTAGTCATCCGGCAGGCGCAGCCAGCCATCGCCCAGTTGCAGGGCGACATGGCGGTTGCCCAGGTGATAGGCGGCGCGCATCAGCTCGAAGGGGCTGGCGCAGGTCACATGCAGCAGCGGCTCGGCCTTGGCGCGCACGCACACGATGCGGCCATCCTTGGCCAGCAGGCACTCGCCATCGGCCAGTGCCGGCTGGCCGCGTTCGAGAAACAGGCCGACCTCTTCACCGTCAGTGGTGAAGCAGCGCAGGCGGCTCTTGCTGCGGGCTTCGAAGGTCAGTTCCAGTTCGGCGTCGCAGGCGCTCTGCGGCGCGATTCGGGAGTGGATCACCAGCATGCGTATCTATTCCGGGGCAATGTGCCCGGAAATAGTGCAAGTGCCTTGCCAAGGCTGAAGAGTGGCGCAGGGCGGGGCGTTCAAGCCTGTTGTGGATAACTAGGCGAGGCGGTCAGGTTTGATTTGGTGCGTTTTTGTTAGGGGTGAGCGATTTTGGTGCGCGCTAGTCTGAAGGCTTGCCCAGCCCCAGCCAATGCTTGCCACCGACCATGATGAAGCGTAGTTGCTGGATGACCTTGGCCTCTGCGGTGAGGTGCGCGGGCAGGGTTTCGGCGGGCGGATCGATCAGCTCGGGCAAGGTGGCGAAGACGGTTTTGACCACCAGATCCGAGACCACGTCGAGCGCCGCATCGTCGAGGTGCGGCATGCGGTTCATCAGCTTGAGATCGGCGGCCAGGTCGCTGGTGATGCGTTCGCGCAGGGCGGCAATGGCCTGGCGCACGGGTTGTGAGCCGCCGTACTGCTCACGGGCGAGAAATAGGAACTGAGCGTGATTGGCCGCTACTTCAGCGAGGAAGATGCGCACCGAGGCATCGATCATGCCGCGCATCTCGAATTCATGGCGGCGTACCTGGCGGATCGCCGCGCGGAAGGTCTCACCGACTTCCGCCACCAGTGCCAGGCCGAGTTCGTCCATGTCGGCGAAGTGCCGATAGAAACCGGTGGGCACGATACCGGCGACGCGCGTCACTTCGCGCAGGCTCAGGCTGCCAAAGCCGCGCCCGCTTTCCATCAGCGTGAGGGCGGCGTCCATCAGGGACTGGCGGGTCTGCTGCTTTTGTTCGGCGCGTGGCGTCATGCGGAATCGGATCATTGAGGGATGCCGCACTCTAGCAAAGCAGGGCGGCAGCGTCGAACCGCGGTGACAGCAGTCTGTGTACAAGTGTTGACTGAAATATGGGCTTTCTGCCAGTCTTGTGAACAAGTGTTCACTGGATAATTACGGATGCCCCTGATTCCCCTGTCATTGGCGCGGCGCTTGTCGCCTGCTCTGCAGCCGCTGCGCCGGCTCTGTGCGGGCGGCTGGTTGCGCGAGGCGGATGTCGATCTCTGCCTGCGCCTGTTGCACCCGGCGCTGCGTCTCAATCGTGTTTATGCGCGGGTCGAGTCACGCCGCTGGGTGGCCGACGACATGCTGGCGATACAACTGCGTTGCAACGGCAACGCGCGCGGCTGGCGTGCCGGGCAGCATGTTCAGCTGTATCTGCAGCAGGACGGGGTGCGTCACGGGCGCAGTTACAGCCTGACCTCGGTGGCGGCCGACGGGCGCATCGAGGTCGCGATCAAGCGTCAACCCGGTGGGCGGTTATCCAATCTGCTGCTCGATCATCTGGCCGTGGGGCAACTCATCGAACTGGGCCAGGCCTTTGGTGACTTCGCCTGGCCGCAAGAGCCGCGCGCGGTGCTGTTGCTGGCGGCCGGCAGCGGCATCACGCCGTTGCTCGGGTTATTGCGTGAGGCGCTGGCGCGAGGCTTTTCTGCGCCGGTGACACTGCTGCATCAGGTGCGGCATCGCGGCCAGCAGGCCTTTGCTGAAGAGCTGCAGGCACTGGCGGCACGGCATGCCAACTTCCAGGTGCAGTGGGCTTTCAGTGGTGAGGGCGAGCGGCTGTCGGCCGAGCGGCTGGCCGCATTGCCGGGTGAGCATGTGCGGGTCTGTGGCCCGCGTGGGTTCGTCGAGCAGGCCTGTGGCGGGTGGCATGACGCCGGACGCGGAGGCAGCCTGCAATCGGAAAGTTTCAGCCCGTTGCCGGTATTGGCCGACGCGCAGGCGAGGGCGATCCGCCTGAGCTTTGCCCGCAGCCAGCAGCAGGTCTCGGGCAGCAGCAACGCCAGTCTGCTGGAGCAAGCCGAGGCGGCCGGGTTGCGTCCGGCTCATGGCTGTCGCCAGGGCATCTGCACCAGCTGCACCTGCCTGCTGCTGGCCGGTACGGTGCGTGATCTGCGCAGTGGCGCGTTGTTCGCCGAGCCCAACCAACCCATTCGTTTGTGTGTCAGTGCCCCGCATGGGGATGTGGAGATCGACCTGTGACTGCCCGCCTTGATCGAGAGCTGAACCCTGCCGAGCTGGAGGCCTTCGGCCAGGAGCTGGACGCCCTGCGCCAGCGTACGCTGGCTGACCTGGGTGAACACGACGCGCGTTATATCCGCCGCGTGCGCAGTGCCGTGCGCCTGTGCTGTTGGAGCGGCCGCGCGCTGCTGATGCTCGGCTGGTTTCCGCCGACCTGGCTGCTCGGCACTTTCCTGCTGGGCCTGGGCAAGATTCTCGAGAACATGGAGCTGGGCCATAACGTCATGCATGGCCAGTACGACTGGATGAACGATCCGGAGTTTTCCGGGCGCCAGTACGAATGGGATATCGTCGGGCCGGCTGATTTCTGGCGGCACACGCATAACCATATGCACCACACCTACACCAACGTGCTGGGCATGGACGACGATGTCGGCTACGGCGTGGTGCGCCTGTTCCCCGAACAGCGCTGGAAGCCGTTCTACCGCTGGCAACCCCTGTGGGTGACGATCCAGGCGCTGCTGTTCCAGTACGCCGTGGCCATTCAGCACCTGCGCCTGGACAAACTGGCCAAGGGGCGCATCAGCAAGGAAGAAGTGGCGCCTCTGGCGCGTCAGTTCGGCGCCAAGCTGGCACGGCAGTGGGGCAAGGATTATCTGGTCTTCCCATTGCTGGCGCTGCTGCTCGGTGCCAATGCCCTGGCCGTGCTGGCCGGCAACCTGGTGGCCAATCTGCTGCGCAATCTATGGACCTTTCTGGTGATCTTCTGCGGTCATTTCACCGAGAAGGCGGCGGTCTTTGCGCCAGAAATATTGCAAGGGGAGACGCGCGGGCACTGGTATCTGCGCCAACTGCGCGGCTCGAGCAATCTGTCCGGTGGGCCGCTGCTGCATATCCTGACCGGCAACCTCAGTCATCAGATCGAGCATCACCTGTTCCCGGATCTGCCGGCGCGGCGCTATGCCGAACTGGCACGTGAGGTGCGCCTGATCGCCGAGCGTTATGGCCAGCATTACAACTGCGGCACCTTGTGGGGGCAGTTTGCGACTGTGCTTCGACGTATCTGGATCTACCGCTTGCCCTCTGCAGGGATGGCATGACTCGCTGCGTGCCAGTGCGCGCTCGCCTATAAATCGCAGGCATGAAAAAGCCCGGCCTGTGCCGGGCTTGGGGTGTTGCGATAGCACTTATGCAGTGCGTCCACGTTGTTCGATCAGGCGATCAGAGCCGCCTTCGGCCAGCTGTACACGCTGTGCGCCAGGAGTACGTTCGTAACCACCTTCGGCCAGCTGAACGCGCTGGGCACCAGGGGTACGCTCATATCCGCCTTCTACCAGCTGGATACGCTGGCTGCCGGGAGTGCGGTCAGAGCCGTCTTCAGCCAGCTGGATGCGCTGGGCGCCAGGGGTACGTTCATATCCACCTTCTACCAGCTGAATGCGCTGGCTGCCGGGAGTACGGTCGTAACCATCTTCGGCCAGCGGTGCGACGGGTTGTTGTTGGACCTGGCTGTCCTTGGCTTCACCCACCAGAGGGAAGGGCGCGCTGCTCGGAGCGGCGAATACGCTGGTGGTGATCAGACTAAGGGCCAGAGTGGCGAGGGTCAGTTGAGTTTTCATGTCGATGTCTCCGTAGGGAGTAATAAGTGGCTTCGGAGTCAATTCTTGAGGACATGAGTGCAGATAGGAACTTGACTGACCTGATAGTGAACATCGATGCTCTCAATACTTGATCGAAGTGCTCTATCTCGTGGCTTGTGGCCGGGTGTTAAGCGTGGCGGCGAATGTTTGGCAAAGCATCGCGCTGGATGCCGGGCACGCGTATGCTTGGCGCCCCTCGCGGGTCGTGCTCGATCCGTCCTCTTTTGCAGCTCCCTGGAGGCAGGCTCAGCAATGCTCGCGGCACAGGCAATTCTGCCGATCTTCGCTTTGATCGTTCTTGGCTATGTATTGGGTTGGCGCCAGTGGCTCACCACCGAGTCGGCGGCCGGTCTGGCCAACATCACCTTCAAGCTGTTCATGCCGACGCTGCTGTTCGCCGGCATCGCCAAGGCATCGCTCGCCGAGGGCCTGTCGCCTGTGTTGCTGCTGGCGTACTACCTGCCGGTACTGCTGGTGTTCGTCGTGGTCAACGTGCTGGCGCATTGGCGGCGCGGTACGGCGACGCCGCTGGGATTGGTGGCGGCATTCTCCAACAACGTGCTGGTCGGCATCCCGCTGATCGCCAGTCTGATGGGTAATGACGGCCTGCTCTACGTCTTCGCCATCCTGGTGTTTCACAGCCTCACGCTGTTTTCCCTGCACAGCTTTTACGCTGCCTTTGGCAGCCAGGAGCGCGTCAACGGCCGCGCACTTCTGAAGAACCTGGCCAACCCGATGATCATCGGTCTGGGATTGGGGGCACTGCTCAACCTGTCCGGACTGCAGGTGCCGGAAAGCCTGTGGCGTGCAGTCACCTGGCTGGGCCAGGCTGCGTTGCCCTGCGCGCTGATCGTGCTCGGCGCCAGCTTGTCGCGCTATCGCCTGCGCCCGACCGGCGAGGCCTGGGGCGTGGCATTGGCCAAGCTGCTGCTTTTTCCTGCGCTGGTGTGGTGGCTCAGCGGCCAGCTATCTGGCCTCAACGAGACCGCGCGCAGCGTGTTGGTGCTGCTTGCTGCTTGTCCCAGCGGGGTCAACGTGATGGCGTTTGCCCGTACGGCCGAAGACAGCCGTAGCGTCAGCGCGGCGATTTCCCTGTCCACACTATTGGCGGCGATTTCCCTGCCGCTGTGGATGCTGCTGGTCGGGTTCTGATTGTTCTGTCTGGCGATTCCCTCTTCCGGGCGATAGGCGCGTTCGCAGTGGCCGACTAGCATCGTGCTTCCGCTGCGTTCAGGACTGCCCAGATGAAACGTCTCGCCCGTGTGCTGCTCGGCCTGTTGCTGGTATTCGGGCTGACTCTCGCCGCTTTCGTCGCCCTCAACTGGGCGCCGGACCGTCCTCTGGACGAGCTCAAGGCTCGCTGGGCGCCATCGCCGTCGCAGTTCGTCGACATCTATGGAATGTCGGTGCACCTTCGTGATCAGGGGCGACGCGATGACCCCGAGCCTATCCTGCTGCTGCACGGCACGTCGGCCAGCCTGCACACCTGGGAAGGTTGGGTGAAGGAACTGGCCCCACGGCGCCGGGTGATCAGTGTGGATCTGCCCGGCTTCGGCCTCACCGGGCCATTCGCCGATGGCAATTACCACGTCGAGCACTACACGGCGTTTCTCCTCGCCCTGCTCGATCATCTACGGGTGAACGGTGTCGTGCTGGTCGGCAACAGTTTCGGTGGCCAGTTGGCCTGGCGCTTTGCCCTGGCCCATCCCGAACGTAGTGCACGCCTGGTGCTGGTGGACGCGGCTGGCTATCCGCGCAACGCCGAGTCTGTACCGATAGGCTTTCGCCTGGCAGGCATCCCGGCCTTGGCGCCGCTGATGAGCCGCTTGTTGCCGCGGAGCATGATCGAGTCGAGCGTGCGCAACGTTTATGGCGATCCGGACAAAGTCGACGATGAACTGGTCGAGCGCTACTACCAACTGACGTTGCGCGAGGGGAACCGCCAGGCCTTGCGCCAGCGCTTCGCTCAGGCCCCCAGCGGCGAGCTGCACGAGCGGATCGGCGAACTGCAATTGCCTACGCTGATCATCTGGGGCGCGCGTGACCGGCTGATTCCTCCGGACAATGCCGAGCGCTTCGCCGCCGACATCGAGGGCAGCCAGCTGGTGCTGTTCGATGACCTTGGCCATGTGCCCCAAGAAGAGGACGCACAGCGCACCGTTGCAGTGCTGGTTGCCTTTCTGCTGCGCTGAGGCTCTAGCACGGTACTTTCCAAGTGCTTGATTTTGTTCGACGAAAGGCGCGCCGCTAATGGCTGGCGCGTTTCCTGCTATGGCTCGGTGGGGCGGTTGGCTTTGGCGAATCTTCGTCTAGGCTGACGGGATAACGAACAAAAACAGCAGGAAACTGCATGCGCAAGGGCATTAGAGCTTTCGTCCGGGTCGTGGACGCATTCAACCTGAGGGTCGGGCGTTTCGCCATGTACCTGATCTTCGCCATGCTGGCGGTGCTGTTGTATTCCTCGATCAGCAAGACCTTCTTCACGCCATCGATCTGGACCCTGGAAAGCGCCCAGTTCCTCATGGTCGCCTATTTCCTGCTCGGCGGTGCCTACTCGATGCAGCTCGACGCCCATGTGCGCATGGACCTGGCCTACAGCAACTGGTCGCCGCGCACCCGGGCGGTGGTCGATGCGATCACCGTGTTCATGCTGATCTTCTACCTGGTGATGCTGCTGATCGGTGGCATTTCCTCCACCGAGTACGCCATTGAATACAAGGAGACCAGCTACTCGGCGTGGTCGCCCTACATGGCTCCCATCAAGATCGTCATGTGTTTGGGCATCGTCATGATGCTGCTGCAGGCGATCGCCACCTTCTTCAAGGATCTGTACGCGGCCCGTGGGGAGACGCTTTGATGAGCTACGAGCTGATCGCAATGCTGATGTTCTCCTCGATGATGCTGTTGCTGCTGACCGGTAAGCGAGTCTTCGGCGCCATCGGCTTCGTCGCTGCGGCTGCTGCATTGCTGTTGTGGGGTGATGGCGGCTCGGAGATGGCCTTCAGCGCGGCCATGAAACTGATGAAGTGGTACCCGCTGCTGACTCTGCCGATGTTCGTGTTCATGGGTTACATGCTCTCCGAGTCGGGCATCGCCGAAGACCTCTACAAGATGTTCCATGTATGGATGGGCCCGCTGCCGGGCGGCCTGGCCATCGGCACCATCTTCCTTATGGTGGCGATCTCGGCGATGAACGGCCTGAGCGTGGCCGGCATGGCCATTGGCGCCAGCATCGCCTTGCCCGAGCTGCTCAGGCGTGGCTATGACAAGATCATGATCACCGGGGTGATCCAGGCGGGCAGTTCGCTGGGGATTCTGATTCCGCCCAGCGTGGTGCTGGTGCTCTACGGCATGATCGCGCGTCAGCCGGTGGGGCAGTTGTGGCTGGCCGGGGCGATTCCCGGACTGATGATGGCCGGCATGTTCATGCTCTACATCGCCATTCGCTGCCGCTTGCAGCCGCAGCTCGGCCCAGCGCTGTCACAGGCCGAGCGCGAGCAGATCAGCATGCAGGAGAAGCTGCGCCTGCTCAGTGCCGGGCTGGTACCGGTGTTCATTTTCCTGTCGATGACCGGGCTGTTCCTGATGGGCTACACCAGCCTGGTGGAAAGCTCGGCGGTCGGTGCAGCGGCAGCGACCTTGGCAGCGCTCTTCAAGGGGCGGCTGAGTGGCAAGGTGATGGAGGAAACGCTGCGCAAGACCCTGGCCATCAGTTGCATGTTCATGTGGATCATTCTCGCCGCGTTGTGCTTCGGCGCGGTGTTCGATGGCCTTGGTGCGGTCAGGGCCATCGAAGGTTTCTTCGTCGACAGCCTGCACCTGGGGCCGTGGCAGATTCTCATCCTGATGCAGATCTCCTTCATCGTGATGGGCATGTTCCTCGACGACACCGCCATGCTGGTGATCGTCGCGCCGCTCTACATCCCGCTGGTCGGTGCCCTGGGCTTCGATCTGATCTGGTACGGCGTGCTCTACACCATCACCTGCCAGATCGCCTACATGACCCCGCCATTCGGCTACAACCTGTTCCTCATGCGAGCCATGGCTCCGCCTGAAGTGTCCCTGCGCGACATCTACGTCTCGGTCATACCCTTCGTCTTCATCATGGTCCTGGCGCTGACCCTGGTCATGGTCTTCCCGCAGCTGGCGCTGTGGTTGCCGCAACTGCATTACGGCGGCTGATCAACGGAAATCGGCGCGTGCGCGCCAGCAGTCGAGCCGGTTCGTCCGGCCACTGGTAAGGCCGTCAGCTCTGGCGGCATTGAGCGGTTGTATTGCATTGGCATCGACACTATGGAGAGACCAGCATGAGTACGAGACGCGATTTCCTGAAAACCGCCGCAGTCGGCACTGCGGCCCTGGGTTCGGCTCATATCTACGCCGCCGAACCGAAGAAAATCACCTGGCGATTGCAAACCTATGCCGGCGCGGCGCTGGCCGAGCACGTGATCAAGCCCTCGATCGACGCCTTCAACAAGGCTGCCAATGGCCAGATGGAGATCCAGTTGTATTTCGCCGACCAGCTTGTGCCGACCGGCGAGCTGTTTCGCGCCATGCAGCGCGGCACCATCGATGCGGTGCAGAGTGATGACGACTCGATTGCCGCGCCTGTGGACGTCTCGGTGTTCGGTGGTTACTTCCCCTTCGCCACCCGCTACAGCCTCGATGTGCCGGTGCTGTTCGAGCAGTACGGGCTCAACGAGATCTGGGTCGAGGCCTATGGCGAGGTCAAGGGCGTTACCTGGCTCGGCGCCGGTGCCTGGGACCCTTGCCACTTCGCCACCGTACAGCCAATCAGAAAGCTCGATGATCTCAAGGGCAAACGCATCTTCACTTTCCCTACCGCCGGCAAATTCCTTTCGCGCTTCGGCGTGATTCCGGTGACCCTGCCCTGGGAGGACGTCGAGGTGGCGATCCAGACCGGCGAGCTGGACGGCATCGCCTGGTCAGGTATCACCGAGGACTACACCGTTGGTTGGGCCAACGTCACCAAGTACTTCCTGACCAACAACATTTCCGGCGCCTGGTGTGGCTCCTACTTCGCCAACTCGGACAAATGGGCCGAGGTGCCGGAGCATCTCAAGACGTTGTTCAAGCTGTGCATGGACAGCTCCAACTACTACCGCCAGCACTGGTACTGGGGCGGCGAGGCGCAACTTCGCGTCGAAGGCGGAAAGCTGGAGCTGACCTCTATCCCGGCCGAGGAATGGGCCACGGTTGAAGCCGAGGCGCAGAAATTCTGGGACGAAATCGCCAAGACCAGCCCGCGCTGCGCCAAGGTGGTGGACATCTTCAAGAAGTACAACGCACTGATGGCCAAGGCCGGGGCGCCTTATCGCGGTTGATTGCAACTGAGCATAGGTTGAGCCACAGCGCCCGTGCCGAAAGACACGGGCGCGGTTTTATCCAGCGGCGCATTGCCTCATCCAGATTTTTCCATTCGCTTGCCTGCCATCCCGGCAATCCTGTACCACACTCTATGAGCCTGAAACGGACGCTGTCACAAGCGTCGCGCTGCGTTCGTGCGTCGTCGGCCTTGCCTGGCCGGTCATGAATGCCCAGCTCTTCGCTTAACCCGCCCGCGATAACAACAAGACACAGGGGTTAGCATGTTCAAACCACGGGATGTAAAGACCCTGGGCGATGCCCGACGCATCGTCGAGGAGCGTGGCCTGAGCCACGTCAAGGTTGGCCTGTTCGATAACGACGGGGTGATGCGCGGCAAATACATGAGCCGCAGCAAGTTCTTCTCCGCTCTCGAGCACGGCTTGCCTTCTGCGATGTGGTGCTCGGCTGGGACGTCAAGGATCAGCTCTACGACAATGCCCAGTACACCGGCTGGCACAGCGGCTACCCGGACGCGCCGGTGCGCATCCTGCCGCACACCTGCCGCGAGATTCCCTTCGAGAATGGCATGCTGCTGTTTCTCGCCGAATTCGACCAGCAGGCCGAGGCGGTGTGCCCGCGCGGCACGCTGCGCCGGGTCATCCAGCGCTGCCAGGACATGGGCTTCGAGCCCTTCGCCGCGCTCGAGTACGAGTTCTTCATGTTCGATGAAACCCCGGAGTCGGCGCGGGCCAAAGGCTTTCGCGATCTCAAGCCGTTCACCCCGGACTGGTTCGGCTACTCGATGATCCGCAACTCGGTGCATGCCGAGCTCTATCACCAGATTCTCGAAATGGGCGAGGCGATGGACTTTCCCATCGAAGGCCTGCACACCGAGACCGGCCCGGGCGTGCTCGAGGCAGCCATCGCCTACGACCATGCCGAAGCCGCAGCGGACAAGGGCGCGCTGTTCAAGACCTTCATGAAGGTACTGGCCCAGCGCAACGGGTTGATGGCCACCTTCATGGCCAAGTGGTCGGGCAAATACCCAGGGCAGAGCGGCCACATCCATGTGTCGTTGCGTGATCGCAAGACGGACAAGTCGGCGTTCTACGATCCCAGTCAGGCGCACAACATGAGCAAGCTGCAGCGGCATTTTCTCGCCGGGCAGCAGCGTCTGATGCCGGAATTCCTGTGCATGGTGGCGCCGACCCTGAACAGCTATCGCCGTCTTATCCCCGGATTCTGGGCGCCCACCGACGCCACCTGGGGCGTGGAGAACCGCACCGCAGCGCTGCGGGTGATCCCCGGTAGCGACAAGTCGCAGCGCCAGGAGTACCGCCTTGGCGCTGCCGACGGCAATCCGTTCCTGGCGTTGTCGGTGGCCATCGGCTCGGGCCTTTACGGCGTAATGCAGGAGTGGGAACCAACCGATCCTGTCAGCGGCAATGCCTATGCGGTCAAGCATCCCGAGGAGCTGGCGCTACCGCGCACCCTGTGGGACGCCGCGCAACGCCTGAAGGGATCGCAGGCCGCCCGAGAGATGTTCGGCGATGCCTTCGTCGAGCATTTCGCCGCCAGCCGTGAATGGGAAGAGCGCGAGTACCGTCGCCATGTCAGCGATTGGGAGCTGGATCGCTACTTCGAAATCATCTGATTCCACCGTTCGTAGCCCGGATGCAATCCGGGGCGGTTTCTTCGAGTGTCCCGGATTGCATCCGGGCTACGCGGGCAAGATTTCTGGAGCACATTATGAGCAAGCTGCAATGCATTTCCCCCATCGACGGCTCGGTCTACGTCGAGCGACATCTGGCGTCCAATCCTGAAGTACTGGTGGCGTTGGCCAAGGCCGAGCTGGCGCAGCAGGCCTGGAAGCAGACGCCACTTCGCGAACGTATCGCCATCGGCCGGCGCGCCATCGAAGCCTTCGCTGCACGTGAGGCGCAACTGGCCGAAGAGCTGTGCTGGATGATGGGCCGGCCAATCCGTTACGCCGCTGGCGAGATCCGTGGCTTCGTCGAGCGTGCCAGCCATATGGCCGATATCGCCGAGGGCTCGCTGGCCGACATCCGCCTGCCGGAAAAGGCCGGCTTCACCCGTTTCATTCGCCGTGAGCCATTGGGCCTGGCGTTGATCATCGCACCCTGGAACTACCCCTATCTGACCGCCGTCAACGCGGTGATGCCGGCGCTGTTGGCGGGCAATGTGGTCTTGCTCAAGCACTCGGCGCAGACGCCGCTGTGCGCCGAGCGCATGGTCCAGGCCTTCGCCGAAGCTGGCCTGCCCGAAGGCGTATTCCAGTACCTGCACCTGAGCCACGGCGAGACCGAAGCCTTGATTCGCTCACCCAGTATCGACCACGTTGCCTTCACCGGTTCGGTGCCCGGCGGAGCCATGGTCGAGCGTGCTGCTGCCGGGCGCTTCATCAGTGTTGGGCTCGAATTGGGTGGCAAGGACCCGGCCTACGTCCGCGCTGACGCCGATCTGCAGCACGCGGTGGAAACCGCCATCGACGGTGCCTTTTTCAACTCCGGGCAGTCGTGCTGCGGCATCGAGCGCATCTACGTGCACGAGTCATTGTTCGATGAGTTCGTCGAGCGCGCGGTGGCGCTGGTGCGCCAGTACAAGCTGGGGCGTTCGGATGACCCGGAGACCACCCTGGGCCCGCTGGTGCGCAGCGACGCCGCCGACTTCGTCCGCGCCCAGATCGCCGAGGCAGTCGAGCAGGGTGCTAGGGCACATATTGACCCGGCCGAGTTTCCCCTGGATGCGCCGGGCACGCCCTACCTGGCGCCGCAGGTGCTGACCAACGTCAACCATGAAATGCGCGTGATGACCGAGGAATCCTTCGGTCCGGTGGTGGGCATTCAGAAGGTCGCCAGCGACGAGGAAGCGCTGGCGCTGATGAACGACAGCGAGTTTGGCCTGACCGCAGCCATCTTCAGTCGCGATGTCGACGCCGCCATGGCTTTGGCTGATCGGGTTGAGGCCGGCACGGTGTTTCTCAACCGCTGCGACTACCTCGACCCTGGCCTGGCCTGGACCGGGGTGAAGCACTCGGGGCGCGGCTGCACCCTGTCGCGGGTCGGCTACGAGCAACTGACCCGGCCAAAATCCTTCCACTTCAAGACTCAGCTGTGAGGCACGCGCCATGGACCTGAATCAGTACCGCATGAACTGGAACTACCCGACCTCGATGCGCGTGGGCGTTGGCCGAATTGCCGAGCTGGCCGAGGCCTGCCGCTTGCTCGGCATGCGCGCGCCGCTGCTATGCACCGACCCAGGCTTGGCGGCGTTGCCGATGATCGACACGGCACTGCGCCAATGTCGTGATGCCGGGCTGAAGGCCGGGCTGTTCTCGGCGATCAAGGGCAACCCAACCGGCAGCAACGTGATGGACGGTGTCGCCGCATTCAAGGCCGGCGGTCATGACGGCGTGATCGCCTTCGGTGGCGGCTCGGCGCTGGATGCCGGCAAGGCCATCGCCTTGATGGTCGGTCAGGATCGGCCGCTGTGGGATTTCGAGGACGTTGGCGATAACGCCAGCCGGGTCAAGGTATCCGGTATGGCGCCGGTGGTAGCGGTGCCGACCACTGCCGGCACCGGTTCGGAAGTCGGCCGCGCGTCGGTGATCACCGACGACGCCGCGCATATCAAACGCATCATCTTCCACGCGCGGATGCTGCCTGCTCTGGTGATTCTCGACCCCGAGCTGACCGTCGGCCTGCCGGCGAAAATCACCGCCGCCACTGGCATGGATGCGCTGTCGCACAGCCTGGAGGCGTTCTGCTCGCCACTGTTCCACCCCATGGCCGAGGGCATCGCCCTGGAGGGTATGCGCCTGGTGCAGCAGTATCTGCCGCGTGCTGTGGCGAAGGGCGGTGATGTCGAGGCGCGGCTGCAGATGCTGGTGGCCTCGAGCATGGGCGCCACCGCCTTCCAGCGTGGTCTTGGCGCGATGCATGCGCTGGCCCATCCGCTGGGTGCGCTGTACGACGCTCACCATGGCCTGCTCAACGCGGTTTTGATGCCTTTCGTGTTGGTTGCGAACCGCGCCGTGATCGAGCCGCAGATGGAGAAGATGGCGCGCTACCTAGCGCTGCCGGGCGGCGGTTTCGATGCGGTGCTGGAGTGGGTGCTGACGCTGCGCTGTGAAGTGGGTATCGCCCACAGCCTGAGCGATATCGGCATCGACGATGCGCGTATCGAGCAGGTCGGGCGTATGGCTGAAGTCGATCCATCGGCAGGCACCAACCCCATCGCCTACACGGCTGCGCAATACAGCGCATTGTTCGAGAAAGCGTTGCGCGGGACTTTGTAGCTCGGCCCTCTCCCCCAGCCCCTCTCCCGCAAGCGGGAGAGGGGAACAGTGCAGCAAGCGTCTGATACTGGCGGCGGATGGCTCCCTCTCCCATTTATGGGAGAGGGCTGGGGAGAGGGGAGAATCTGTGTTTTATTCCTCAGCCTGCTCCGCCTGCAAGGCTTCCAACGCTGGCGCGGCATAGATGCCGACTTCCACCGCCAGCTCCATCACCCGTGATAGATCGCTGGCGTACACCAGCACGGCCTGCAGTTCGTCATCCAACGGCTCGCTGAAATCTACCAGCACGTAGCCGCCGGTTTCCGGTGACAGTGCCGAGAGCTGCACCTGGATACGGTTGAGCGCCTTGAGCGGCTCGGTCTTGGCCAGTTGCTTGGCCTTGAGTACGAACTGCACCTGCGGGCCGAAGGATTCGGTGATGCGCTGGAACAGCTCCTCGTAGCTGTCGGCCTGGAACAGCACCGTTTCCGGCAGGCTGCCGACCACTACCCATTCGCCCAGGGGGATGGGGAATTCGTCGTCGTAGTTGACGTCCGGGTTGGCAGCGAGAAAGGCCGCCGGATCGGCATAGGCCTGTGCGGCCTCGTCAGCGATGCGCGCAATCTCGTCCTCGGGCAGACAGCCGGAGCTTATCTTGGCGATCAGTTCTTCCAGCTGGGCTTTCATCGTGCGGTTCCTCAAAATTAAAAAGTGAGCTCTAAGCAAAGCCTGCGTATGTGGAGGTCTTGCGAGCTAGAGTCCTGCAAGGCAAAAACAGGCGAGAAAGCGGAGTGTACTTTTGTACATGAGCATTTCGAGCCTGTTTTTAACGCAGCAGGGCCGACGCGCAGCAGACCGTCACCCGTAGCGTTTCTTGGCTTCGATGGCCAGGCCACTACCAATGCTGCCGAAGGTGTTGCCTTCCACGCTGCGCGCATTCGGCAGCATCGCCGCCACGCTCTGGCGCAGCGCCGGCACGCCGCTGGAGCCACCGGTGAAGAACAGCGTGTTGACCTGATCGGCCGTGATGCCGGCTTCGCTGAGCAACTGCGTAAGGCTGGCGCGAATGCGTTCGAGCAATGGCTCGATGGCGCTCTCGAACAAGGGGCGGGTCAGCTCGGCGACCAGGCCCGGCTCGACGCGCGACAGGTCGATGGGGCGTGCGTCCTGTTCGCTGAGGGCGATCTTGCTCTCTTCCACCTGCATCGCCAGCCAGTGCCCCGCGCGCTGTTCGATCAGGCCGAACAGACGGTCGATGCCGGTGGCGTCGACGATGTCGTAGCGCATGTTCTGCAGGGCGAGCTGGGTCTTCTGCGCGTACAGCGCATTGATGGTGTGCCAGGTGGCCAGGTTGAGGTGGTAGCTGGTGGGCATGAAGGCGTCGCTCTTCATTCGGCTGCCATAGCCGAACAGCGGCATGACGCCGGCCAGCGACAACTGCTTGTCGAAGTCGGTACCGCCGATATGCACACCGCCGGTGGCGAGGATGTCCTGCTGACGTTCGGCCAGGTGGTGGCGCTCAGGGGCCAGGCGTACCAGGGAGAAGTCCGAGGTACCACCGCCGATGTCGACGATCAGCACCAGCTCCTCGCGGTTCAGGTTCGACTCGTAGTCGAAGGCCGCGGCAATGGGCTCGTACTGGAACGACACGTCCTTGAAGCCGAGCTTGTGCGCCACGGCCACCAGGGTGTTCTGCGCTTCCTGGTCGGCCGCTGGGTCGTCATCGACGAAGAATACCGGGCGGCCCAGCACCACTTCCTCGAAGGCCCGTTCGGCCTGGGTCTCGGCGCGCTTTTTCAGCTCGCCGATAAAGAACCCGAGCAGATCCTTGAACGGCAGGGCACTGCCCAGCACGGTGGTTTCGCTCTTCAGCAGCTTGGAGCCGAGCAGGCTCTTCAGCGAGCGCATCAGCCGGCCTTCGTAGCCTTCCAGGTATTCGTGCAGGGCCAGACGGCCATAGACCGGGCGACGCTCTTCGGTGTTGAAGAAAATCACCGAGGGCAGGGTGATCTTGCCGTCTTCCAGGGGCAGCAGGCTGTCCTGGCCGGGACGCAGCCAGCCGACGGTGGAGTTGGAGGTGCCGAAGTCGATGCCGCAGGCGCGGGCGGGCGTGGAGAAGGACATGGAAACGCAGGGCCGCAAAAAAATGGCCGCGTATTCTATGTCAGTGTCGCGGTGGCGGCGAGTCGTCAGGACGGCAGGTTGCTGCCCTGCTGTTTTTCCTTCCACTGGCTCCATTCGAAGCCCAGCACCACCAGTAGCGACAGGGCGAAGGGCAGCAGCAGGTAGAACACGCGGAACACGATCAGCGCAGCCAGCACATCGGCGGCGGGGATCTCCGGCAGCGCGGCGAGGAAGGTCACCTCCAGCACCCCCAGGCCACCCGGCGCGTGGGACAGCAGGGCCAGGGAGAAGGAGGCGAGGAACACGCCGAGTACCACCAGATAACCGGGGTGATTGTCGGCAGGCAGGGCGAAGTAGATGATCGCCGCCGCGCACAACAGCTCCAGCGGGCCGGCCAGCAACTGGCGGCTGACGATAGGCAGGCGCGGATATTCGACGTGCAGCTTGCCCAGCGTCCAGGGTTTGAACTGGCGCCAGGAGCCCAGCACGTAGAGGCCGACCAGGCTCAGCAGGATACTGCCGATGACCACCGATACCAGTGGCGTGATGTTGGCTACCCGGTGAATCAGATCGGGCTGGGCGATCAGCACGCAGCCGCTGGCCAGCAGGGTGCCGAGGGCGAAGGTAAAGGAGCAGAAGACGATGAGGATACCGATTTCCTGTGGCGTCAGGCCCTTGCTGCGATAGGCGCGATAGCGCACCACCGCGCCGGAGAACACCGAGGCACCGATGTTGTGTGCCAGGGCATAGGTGGTGAAGGAACACAGGGTGATGAAGCGCCAGGGAATTTTCTTGCCCAGGTGAGCGACGGCGATGCGGTCGTACCAGGCCAGTGCCCAATAGGCGCCAAGGGTAGCGGCGGCGGCGAGTATCCAGTTCATGTGCGAGATCGCCTCAAGGCTGCCCTTGATCTCGTCGAGGGAGATATTGCGCAACTCGCGGTAGAGCAGGAAGCCAGACAGCACCACGGCACTGAGCCCGATCAGCGTCCAGATCAGATCGCTGCGCTTCAGTTTGGGTTTGGCTTCTACGACAGACACTGCAATTCCTCGCTCGCTAGGCCCCGAGGTAGCGGGGCCGCATGCCTCCATCCGAGGCCGCTATTCATCGGCCTTGAGACCGTTTGGCAATGGCCGTTGGTGGATCGTGCCCGCGCGGCGCGCTGCGCAGTATCTGCGAGGCGCCGTTTGTACTCAACTGCCAGACCTTTTGCGGCTTGCCGGAGTTGTGTCAACAATTGTCCCCCCCAGTGCTCATGTCCAGCTCAGCGTCAGCGCCGCCAGTACCGCGTAGCGGCCGGTTTTGGCCAGGGTGACGATGAGCAGAAATACCCACAGGCGCTCACGCATTACCCCCGCCACCAGCGTCAATGGATCGCCGATTACCGGCATCCAGCTGAGCAGCAATGACCAGCGCCCATAGCGTGCATACCAGGCTTGCGCCTGCTCCAACCGCGCCGGGCTGACCGGGAACCAGCGTCGCTCACGATAGCGCTCGAGGGAGCGGCCCAGCAGCCAGTTGATCCAGGAGCCCAGCACGTTGCCCAGCGTGGCGACCAGCAGCAAGGCCCAGAGCGGATGCTGGCCGGCCAGGAGCAGGGCGACCAGTAGCGCTTCAGACTGCAGCGGCAACAACGTTGCCGCGCCCAGAGCGGAGAGAAACAGCGCCGGATAGGCGGACAGACTCAGCATGACGGCAGCACGCCGGCCGTTGGGCCGGCGGGGATCAGGACTGCGATTCCTGGCCGCTGTTGGCCATGATCTCTTCCAGGCTCAGCCCGGTCAGGCCGTGGATGGTCTTCCACAGGTAGTAGAAGATGGCCATCAGCATGATCATCGAGGGAATGGCGATCATCGGGTAGCTGAGCAGGGTCATGCGCCCCAGCTCGTCATTGAAGGCCTCGGTACCGGCCGGGCTGACCACGATCCACTTGGCCAGCACATAGTTCATCAGCGAGGAGAAGAAGAAGGTGCCACTGAGCCAGTAGGTGGCGCGCAGCAGGCGCGTTTCGAAGTGCTCGACATGACCGCCCTGTTCCAGGCGCTCATGGATCTTGTCGATATTGAGCACGGTCTTGTTGAACAGCAGCGTACGAATCAGCGGGTAGCGGGTGCGGGTGGAGACCAGTACGGCGATGCCGATCAGCCCGGGAATCAGCGCTTCCTTGACCGCCAGCCACTGGGTATCGAGCTTGAGCAGGCCGATACCGCCGGTCAGCGCGACGCTGATCAGGCCGAGCAGGGCGATGAAATTGAATTTGCGGTACTTGATCAGTTCGAACGCGCCCCAGCCCAGCGGGAAGGCCAGGGCCAGAATCAGCGCACCATCGGCGCCGAGGCGCTGCTCGCCACTGAGTTTCATGAGAATGAACGAGGGGATCAGGATGCTGATGGCCAGGTCGATCAGTGGGCGGGGCTTGTGCGTCGGGGTACGGCTGTCAGTCGTGGCGGTCATGGTAACTGGAGTCTGCGTAGGAAGGCCGATGATCGCCTGCCCGGCGCGCCAGGGCTAGCCCGACCGTCGGGTTTGAATGTGAAAAAGTATGAGCCGACAGCGTGCAGACAGGCTGGGTGGCGCAGTAAGGCAGGGATGCGGAACTGCGGATGATGGCCGCGCAGGGTTCAGCAGGCGGCCTTGGTGATGGATCGCCCGGGCGTTTATGATGGCCGGCCTGGTCACCCTGAATTCGTCGTAGGGTGCATCGCGGACGGTGATCTGCAATGAGCCTGAAGTATCCGCTCGCAGCCCTGTTGCTGCTCTGCAGTGCCTGCGCCCATGCGCTGGCTGCCGAGTTGCGGCTGTATACCGAGGACTATCGACCGTTCAGCTACCTCGAGGACGGCAAGCCGAGTGGCATGGCGGTGGCCGTTGTCGAAGAGCTGATACGTCGTACTGGCGAGCCGGCACGGATCGAGCTGGTGCCCTGGACGCGTGGCTATCATCAGGTTCGTCAGCAGGCCAATAGCGCGCTGTTCTTCACCGTGCGCACGGCGCAGCGCGAGGCCGAGTTTCAGTGGGTGGGGCCGATCGTGCGCGGTCATACGCGTTTTTACACGCTCAAGGATGCCGGGCTGCGGGTCGACACCCTCGATGATGTGCGCCAACTCGGCACGCTTGCTGTCCCCAGGCAGTGGTACAGCTATGAACTGTTGCGCGAGCAGAATCTGCAAAACCTCTATGGCGTGTCGACGCCGCAGGACATGCTGCGCATGTTTCGTCATGGTCGCGTCAAGTTGCTGCTGGCTAATACCCTGACCCTCGACGACATGCTCGCCGAGCAGGGCATGCATGCCGGACAACTGCAGGCGCAGTTCGACCTGATGAGCAATAACTCCTATATTGCCTTTTCCCGGCAGACCGATAAGGCGCGTGTCGCCCGCTGGCAGCGTGCGCTGCAGGCGATGCGTGATGATGGCAGCCTGGCACGTGTCTATCGACGCTGGTTGCCGGAGGCCGACGCACGGGCGTTGACCGATCAGTTGCGGTCGGAGTGAGGTGGCTGCAGGGCATTACCCGGCTTGCCGGGCTGCACACGAGAGGAAACATGATGGCCAGGCACCTGCGTCGATGGTTGTGCTTTGCGTTGCTGGCGCTGTGCGCGCCGGTAGCGGCTGAGCTGCGCCTGCTCACCGAGGAAGCCCCGCCGATGAGCTTCACCCGCGACGGTGAACCCAGTGGTTTTTCCGTCGAGGTGGTCAGGGCCCTGCTGGCGCGAACCGGCGACAGCGGGAAGATCGAAGTGCTGCCCTGGACGCGGGCCTTCCATCTGGCTCAGCAGGCCGCCGACACGGCTCTGTTTTCCACCGTGCGCACGCCCGTGCGTGAGGATAGATTCCACTGGGTCGGCCCCATCGTGGTCGGTACCACCAGCTTCTATTCGTTGAAGTCCCGTCACCTGGTCATCGATACCCTGCAGCAGGCCGCCGCCAGCGGGCCCCTGGCGCTGCCCAAGCAGTGGTACACCTACGAGACCCTGAGTGCGCAGGGGTTCAGCAACCTCTATGGCGTGTCCAGCTCGAAGCAGATGGTGACCATGCTCAGGCATGGTCGGGTCAAGTTGATCGCCACCGAGGATCTGACCCTGGCTGGCGAGCTGGCTGCCGCCGAGCTCAAACCGCAGGATGTCACGGCGCATGTGCCGTTCATGCGTTCGGCCTACTACATCGCCTTTTCCCCGCAAACCTCTGTGGTGCGGGTGATGCGCTGGCAGCGTGCCCTGCAGCAGATGCACGAGGACGGCAGCCTGGCCGCCATCCTCAAGCGCTGGCTACCGCATGCTGCGATGCCGCCCATGGAGCCGTAGCGGCTGGCGCGGCGACTGGTTACCCTGAGCGCTGGTCATTCAGCGAGTCCGATCATGGCGCGTCTTCACCTTACGCTCGATCTGCGCAGTCGCGCTGACCTGTTCGCCCATCTTGGGGCGATGGAACAGGCGGGTGTGCCCATCGATCGCTCGTTGGCCAGCCTGACGCTCGGTGCACGCCATGAGGCCGCGCTCAAGCGCTTGCGCCAGTATGGTGGGTAACGGTCGCGATCTGGCGAGTTCCGGCCAGTTGAGTGGCGTCTTCACGCCACTGGAAAGCGGCCTGGTGCATGCCGCGCAGGAGGCCGGCGCGCTGACGCACATCTATCGGCAACTGGCGAAGCGCTGCGACGAGCAGGCGCGTCATGTGACTGAGCTGAGATCACGCCTGCTGCTGCCGGCGGGCGTGCTGCTGCTGGTGCTGGTGGTCAAACCCTTGCCTGCCCTGGTGGCGGGTGGCCTGAGTGGGTTCGGCTATCTGCTCGCCGTGCTGTTGCCGCTGCTGTGGCTGTCTGGGCTGTTATGGGCGGTGAGCGCGCTATGGCGCCGTTGGCAGCAGCGCCGGAGCGAGGCTCCCGGTTTGCTCGACGATCTGTTGTTGGCCCTGCCGTTATTCGTCAGCCTGCAGCGACGGGCGGATTTGCGTAATTTTTGCGACAGTCTCGGGTTGTTGCTGGAGGCCGGCATGCCTGTACTCGACGCCCTGCCGCGTGCCTGCAGTGCCATAAGCAATGCGCGCTTGCGGCGGGATTTCGCCAGCCTGGCGCCGCGAATCACGGCTGGGCAGTCACTGGTTCGGGCCTTCGATGGGCTGAGCTTTCCCGGCAAGGCGATGTTCATCGGTGTGCTCAATACCGCTGAAGCGACCGGTCGACCAGGCGAAGCACTGTTGCGCTTCGCCCGCCTGCAGGCACAACAGCTGGCCTCGCAGCAGCAGTCGCTGGCGACCTGGCTGCCGCGCCTGTTCTATCTGGCGGTCGCCGCCTGGATGGCCTACGGCCTGCTGAGCGATGGCGGCTTCTTCCCGGCGCTGCCGGCGGAGCTGGCTGGCCGGTAAATTGCTGGCTATCCGCCAGGGCGTACCGACCGAAAGCTGGCAGCAAGTGCCTTGCGCTAGCATTCGTCACGTCTACGCCATGACTAAAACGAGAAAAAAGCGATTCAACCGACTTTGGAATACGCCCCCATGCCCATCCTGCAACGTGCATCCCACCATGAGCTGCGCAGTGCCTTTCGTGCCCTGCTGGCTTCCGACCGCTGCTATCACACCGCGTCGGTCTTCGATCCCATGTCCGCCCGCATCGCCGCCGATCTCGACTTCGAGGTCGGCATCCTTGGCGGCTCCGTCGCCTCCCTTCAGGTGCTCGGTGCGCCGGACTTTGCCCTGATCACCCTCAGCGAGTTCGTCGAGCAGGCCACGCGCATCGGCCGCGTGGCGCGTTTGCCGGTGATCGCTGACGCCGACCACGGCTACGGCAATGCGCTCAACGTGATGCGCACCGTGGTCGAACTGGAACGCGCCGGTGTCGCCGCGCTGACCATCGAAGACACCCTGCTGCCGGCCCAGTTCGGCCGTAAGTCCACCGACCTGATCTCCATCGAGGAAGGTGTCGGCAAGATCCTCGCTGCGCTGGAAGCACGCGTCGATCCTGAGCTGGCGATCATCGCCCGTACCCATGCCGGCGTACTGGAGGTGGACGAAGTGATCCGCCGTACGCGCGCCTACGAGGCGGCCGGCGCTGATGGCATTTGCCTGGTCGGGGTCAAGGATTTCGCCCACCTGGAGCAGATATCCGCAGGCCTCAAGGTGCCGCTGATGCTGGTCACCTACGGCAACCCCGAGCTGCGTGACAACCAGCGTCTGGCCCGCCTGGGTGTGCGCATCGTGGTCAACGGCCACGCCGCCTACTTTGCCGCGATCAAGGCCACCTACGACTGCCTGCGCGAGCAGCGCGGCGCCCAGCCGTGCGACCTCAACGCCACCGAGCTGACGCACAAGTACAGCATGCCCGAGGACTACATCGTCTGGGCCAGGGAGTTCATGGAAGTGCGTGAGTAACGACGGGCTGTACTTGCATTTCGCATTCTCCGGGCGCATATCTGTCCGGACAGAGCGAGGAGGTCGAGCATGGCAAGCGGTTGGGCAAGCGACGACGCGGTGCAGGAACAGATCGACAGCAGCATCGAGGACGCCATTGCGCGTGCCCGTAGCCAGTTGCCGAAAGGCGAGAGCCTGCGGCATTGCGAAGAATGCGATGCCGTCATTCCCGAGGCGCGTCGCCAGGCCATTCCCGGCGTGCGCCTGTGCGTCAACTGCCAGGCCGAACACGACCGGGAGAGCGCCGCCTTTACCGGCTACAACCGGCGCGGCAGCAAGGACAGCCAGCTGCGCTAGTCGTTCTGTCGGCTCCAAGACTAGGGCGGGTGAAACCCGCCATTGTTGTCTCGGCCAGTTATTTCAGAACAGGAAATAACGCTGCGCCATCGGCAGCACCTCGGCCGGTTCGCACCAGAGCAACTGGCCATCGGCCTTGACCTGATAGTTCTGCGGATCGACCTCGATATTCGGCAGGTAGCCGTTATGAATCAGGTCGGTCTTTTGCACCTCGCGGCAGCCTTTGACCACGCCGATTTTCTTCTTCAGACCGAGCTGCTCGGGCACGCCGGCGTCGAACGCCGCCTGGCTAATGAAGGTGATGCTGGTGGCATGGCGGCTGCCGCCGTAGCTGGCGAACATCGGCCGGTAGTGCACCGGTTGCGGTGTCGGGATCGAAGCGTTGGCGTCGCCCATCAGGCTGGCGGCAATCGCCCCGCCCTTGAGGATCAGCGTCGGCTTGACCCCAAAGAAGGCCGGGCGCCAGAGCACCAGGTCGGCCCATTTACCCACTTCGATGGAGCCCACTTCATGGCTGATACCGTGGGTGATGGCGGGGTTAATGGTGTATTTGGCGATGTAGCGCTTGGCGCGGAAGTTGTCGTTGCCCGGCACGTCCTCGGGCAGGGCGCCGCGCTGTTTCTTCATCTTGTCGGCGGTCTGCCAGGTGCGCGTGATCACCTCGCCGACGCGGCCCATGGCCTGGCTGTCGGAGCTGATCATGGAGAACGCGCCGAGGTCGTGGAGGATGTCCTCGGCGGCAATGGTCTCGCGGCGGATGCGGCTTTCGGCAAAGGCCACGTCCTCGGCGATGCTTGGGTCGAGGTGGTGGCAGACCATGAGCATGTCCAGGTGCTCGTCGATGGTGTTCTTGGTGAACGGGCGGGTCGGGTTGGTCGAGGACGGCAGGACGTTGGGGAAGCCGCAGGCCTTGATGATGTCCGGCGCGTGGCCGCCGCCAGCGCCTTCGGTGTGGTAGGTGTGGATGGTGCGGCCCTTGAATGCGCCGAGGGTGGTTTCGACGAAACCGGATTCGTTCAGCGTGTCGGTATGGATCGCCACCTGCACGTCGTAATCGTCGGCCACACTCAGGCAGTTGTCGATGGCCGCCGGAGTGGTGCCCCAGTCCTCGTGCAGTTTGAGGCCGATGGCGCCGGCTTTCACTTGCTCGATCAGCGGCTCGGGCAGCGAGGCGTTGCCCTTGCCGGTGAAGCCCAGATTCATCGGGAAGGCATCGGCGGCCTGCAGCATGCGCGCCATGTGCCAGGGGCCGGAGGTGCAGGTGGTGGCGTTGGTGCCGGTGGCAGGTCCCGTGCCGCCACCGATCATGGTGGTCACCCCGCTCATCAGCGCCTCTTCGATCTGCTGCGGGCAGATGAAGTGGATATGGGTGTCGATGCCGCCAGCGGTGAGGATCATGCCTTCGCCAGCGATCACCTCGGTGCCGGCGCCGATGGCGATGGTCACGTCCGGTTGGATGTCCGGGTTGCCGGCCTTGCCGATGGCGGCGATGCGGCCGTCCTTGAGGCCGACGTCGGCCTTGACGATGCCCCAGTGGTCGATGATCAGCGCGTTGGTGATCAGGGTATCGACCACCTCTGCGGCACACAGTTGCCCCTGGCCCATGCCGTCGCGGATCACCTTGCCGCCACCGAATTTCACTTCTTCGCCGTAGGTGGTGAAGTCCTTTTCCACTTCGATCCACAGGTCGGTATCGGCCAGGCGCACCTTGTCGCCGACGGTGGGGCCGAACATGTCGGCGTAGGCTTGGCGGGAAATCTTCATCGGCACTTCCTGTATTCGTTTGATCGTGCCCACGCTCTGCGTGGATATGCAGTTGGCGACGCTCTGCGTCGCAGGGACGCGGAGCGTCCCGCTATGGGTTCCCACGCAGAGCGTGGGAACCATCAGCGTCCTCGTAGGGTGCGCAGGGCTATAGATCGCCCATCACCCTTCCGGCGAAACCGAATACCCGGCGGGCGCCGGCCAGCTCGACCAGTTCCACCTCACGGCTTTGTCCGGGCTCGAAGCGCACGGCGGTGCCGGCCGGGATATTCAGGCGCATGCCGCGAGTGCTGGCGCGGTCGAACAGCAGCGCATCGTTGGTCTCGAAAAAGTGGTAGTGCGAGCCGACCTGGATCGGTCGGTCGCCGCTGTTGGCCACGGACAGGGTCAGGGTGCGGCGACCGGCATTGAGCTCGATCTCGCCATCGGCAATCTGGTATTCGCCGGGAATCATGGGCTGTTCACTCCAGAATCAGTTGCATGAAAGTCAGATCCAGCCAGCGCCCGAACTTGCGCCCGACCTGGGGCATCTGCCCGCAGGTGACGAAGCCGAGGCGCTGGTGCAGACGGATCGAGGCAGCGTTCTCCGACTCGATGGCGGCGACCATGACGTGCAGGTTGGCAGCCCGCGCGCGCTCGATCAGCGCCTGCATCAGCGCCGGGCCGAGGCCCTGGCCGCGTTGGTCGGCGCGTACGTAGACCGAGTGCTCGACGGTCTGACGGAAGCCTTCGATGGTGCGCCAGGTGCCGTAGCTGGCGTAGCCGAGTACCGCGCCGCCAGCGTCACGCGCCACCAGTACCGGGAAGCCGGCTGCCGTGCGTTCGGTCAGCCAGGCGCGGCGGTTGGCCAGATCTACCAGGGTCTCGTTCCAGATCGCCGTGGTGTGCTGCACCGCGTCGTTGTAGATGGCGAGGATGCCGGGCAGGTCGGCTTCGCAGGCGTTGGTTATTTCATAGCTCATGGCTTAGGCAATCGGCTGATGAACGGTCACCAATTTGGTGCCGTCGGGGAAGGTGGCTTCGATCTGGATTTCCGGGATCATTTCCGGTACGCCCTCCATCACCTGCTCGCGGCTCAGCAGGGTGGTGCCGAAGTGCATCAGCTCGGCCACCGTCTGGCCGTCGCGCGCGCCTTCGAGCAGGGCGGCGGAGATATAGGCCATGGCTTCCGGGTAGTTCAGCTTCACGCCACGCGCGAGGCGGCGCTCGGCCACCAGGCCGGCGGTGAAGATCAGCAGCTTGTCTTTTTCTCTTGGTGACAAATCCATGACGGCTCCAGTCTTGGAGCGGCAAGGCCGTGCCTTGTCCGCAATGGTGTTTCGGTCGCTGGGTAGAACGCGGCGTGCGCTGTTCCACGCTGGCGTGGCTGTACTGCAATTCGTAGGAGCCGGCTTGCCGGCGATCAGGCCTCTGCGGATCGCCGGCAAGCCGGCTCCTACCTGTTCGTTGTGCTCATGTGCTCCAGATTCGCGGTAGCACCGCTTCCCGCCCTAGCAGCGCTGGACGCAGCAGGTGCCAGATGGCGATCAGCCAGGCACGCGCCTTGAGTGCCTCGCTGGCCAGGCAGCGGGCGATCAGCAGGCCCGCGAGCTGGCTGAGATCACCGCGCACGCCGTCGATCTTCAATTCACGGCAGCGTTCCAGCAGTTCGCTGTCCACTTCGCCGCTGACCAGCAGGGTGGCGAACACCGGCTGGCCGTTCAGGCCGATGGGCGAGTCGAGCAGGCCGTCGCCACCGCTCACGCGCTGGCGCTCGTGCCAGAGCAACTTGCCGTCACGGCGGATATCCAGCGCGGCCTGAAAGTGGCCGCTGGCAAAACGCTCGTCGGCGGCGGGGCGGCCAAGGGCGATGATGTCCCAATAGAACAGGCGTGCGTCACCGTGCAGCTCGATCTGCGTATTCAACTCAGCCTGGGCGCCGGCATAGAGGATGGTTTCCTGCGGCAGCCATTCCAAGGTGGCGCCGGCCTCGACGCGCAGACGCAGATCCTGGCGGGCGACACCGGCGGCGCTGTACCACTTGGCGGCGCCGGGGCTGGTGAGCTGCACCCAGGTGTTCTCGCCGGCATGGGCCGAGATGTCCAGCGTATCGCCACCGGCGATGCCGCCGGGCGGATGGACGATGATGTGCTGGCACACCTCCGGCCCTTCGGCATACAGGTGCTTCTGCACTCTAAGTGGGCCGAGGTGGCGTCTGCGCACCGGCGTGGTGCGTTCGCCGTGGCGCGCATAGGCCAGCTCCAGCTCGGCAGGCCAGCTTGGCGTGAACAGGGCAGCAGGCAGATTCATATCAGGGTAGCGCTTTCGCAGGACAGTTGACCTAGTGGGCAAGCAAGAGGCGTGCCTCGAACCAACTCGGTGCGTGGTGGCCCGCAGTAATGGCCATGACAGGAGTCGTTGCGGCTAAAGCCCCTCCCGCCAGCGGCCGTGCATCAGATGGCTACAAGCCCGCGCACACCTTCGGCTTCCATGTTCTCACCACGGCCCTGCTGGACGATCTCACCACGGCTCATCACCAGATACTGGTCGGCCAGTTCGGCGGCGAAGTCGTAGAACTGCTCCACCAGCAGGATGGCCATGTCGCCGCGAGCGGCGAGCTTCTTGATCACTACGCCGATCTCCTTGATCACCGAGGGCTGGATACCTTCGGTGGGTTCGTCGAGGATCAGCAGGCGCGGCTGGCTGGCGAGGGCGCGGCCGATGGCCAGCTGTTGCTGCTGGCCACCGGACAGATCGCCGCCACGGCGATGCTTCATTTCGCGCAGCACCGGGAACAGCTCGTAGATGAATTCCGGCACGGTCTTGGCCTGGCTGCCGGGAAAGCGTGACAGGCCCATCAGCAGGTTCTCTTCCACCGTGAGGCGGCCGAAGATCTCGCGGCCCTGGGGCACGTAGGCGATGCCGGCGTGCACGCGCTGGTGCGGTTTGAAGGCGGTGATGGCCTTACCTTCCCATTGCACGCTACCGTCCTTGGCCGGGATCAGGCCCATCAGGCATTTGAGCAGAGTGGTCTTGCCCACGCCGTTGCGGCCGAGCAGGCAGGTGACTTCGCCGACCTTCACGTCGAACGACAAGCCACGAAGGATGTGGCTGCCGCCGTAATACTGGTGGAGTTGTTGGACTTGCAGCATGGCGTACCTCTCGTGCCCACGCTCTGCGTGGACATGTAGCTGACGACGCTCCGCGTCGCTGGAACGCAGAGCGTTCCTGGAGGGGTTCCCACGCGGAGCGTGGGAACCATCGAATGCGGTGCGCACGGTTGTCAGCGCCCCAGATAAACCTCGATCACCCGCTCGTCGTTCTGTACCTGTTCCAGCGAGCCTTCGGCCAGCACGCTGCCTTGGTGCAGCACGGTGACGTGGTCAGCGATTGAGCCGACGAAGCCCATGTCGTGCTCCACCACCATCAGCGAGTGCTTGCGTGCCAGCGATTTGAACAGTTCGGCGGTGAACTCGGTTTCGGCATCGGTCATGCCTGCCACCGGCTCGTCGAGCAGCAGCAGGTGCGGCTCCTGCATCAGCAGCATGCCGATCTCGAGGAACTGTTTCTGACCGTGGGAGAGCAGGCCAGCCGGGCGGTTGCGCGAGGCTTCCAGGCGGATGGTGGTCAGCACTTCCTCGATACGATCCTTCTGCTCGCCGCTGAGCCTGGCGCGCAGACTGGCCCATACCGACTTGTTGGTCTTCTGCGCCAGCTCCAGGTTCTCGAACACCGTCAGCGCCTCGAACACCGTCGGCTTCTGGAACTTGCGGCCGATGCCGGCCTGGGCGATTTCCACCTCGCTCATGGCGGTCAGGTCGTACTGCTCGCCGAAGTAGGCCACGCCGTTGTCCGGGCGGGTCTTGCCGGTGATCACGTCCATCATGGTGGTCTTGCCGGCGCCGTTGGGGCCGATGATGCAGCGCAGCTCACCGACGCCGATGTACAGCGTCAGGTTGGTCAGCGCCTTGAAGCCGTCGAAGCTGACGTTGATGTCTTCCAGGGTGAGGATGGTGCCGTGGCGGACGTTGACGCCCTTGCCGACGTTCTTGCCGGTGTCCAGCGCCAGGCCGGTGGGGTCGAAAGCGGCTTCGAGCATGGTTTCAGGTACCGGAGTGGCTCTCATTGATCCTTCTCCTTCTTGAGCAGACCGACGACGCCTCTGGGCAGGAACAGCGTGACGACGATGAACAGCGCGCCCAGTGCGAACAGCCAGTATTCGGGGAAGGCCACGGTGAACCAGCTCTTCATGCCGTTGACCAGACCGGCACCGAGCAGCGGGCCGATCAGCGTGCCGCGGCCGCCGAGGGCGACCCAGACGGCGGCCTCGATGGACTGCGTCGGCGCCATCTCGCTGGGGTTGATGATGCCCACCTGCGGCACGTACAGCGCGCCGGCCAGGCCACACAACACCGCGCTCAATACCCAGATGAACAGCTTGTAACCGCGCGGATCGTAGCCGCAGAACATCAGGCGGTTCTCGGCGTCACGCAGGGCGGTGAGCACCCGGCCGAACTTGCTGCGTGCCAGACGAAAGCCCAGGTACAGGCTGCCCACGAGCAGCACCACGGTGGCGAAGAACAGCACGGCGCGAGTGCCCTGCGCAGTGATGTCGAAACCGAGGATGCGGGTGAAGCCGGTAAAGCCGTTGTTGCCGCCGAAGCCGGTTTCGTTGCGGAAGAACAAGAGCATGCCGGCGAAGGTCAGCGCCTGGGTCATGATCGAGAAGTACACGCCCTTGATCCGCGAGCGGAAGGCGAAGAAGCCGAACACCAGCGCCAGCAGACCGGGCGCCAGCACCACCAGGCACATTGCCCAGAGGAAGCTGGAGGTGCCGTACCAGTACCAGGGCAGTTCGCTCCAGGCGAGGAAGCTCATGAAGGCCGGCAGGCCGTCACCAGCGCTCTGACGCATCAAATACATGCCCATGGCGTAGCCGCCGAGGGCGAAGAACAGGCCGTGGCCCAGCGACAGCATGCCGGCGTAGCCCCAGACCAGATCCAGCGCCAGGGCGACGATGGCGTAGCAGAGGATTTTGCCCACCAGCGTCAGCGAATAGGCCGAGACGTGCAGGGCATGGTCGGCCGGCAACAGGTGCAGCAACGGCATGGCCAGCAGGATCGCCAGCACCACCAGGCCGATGGCGATGGATACCTGCGGGCCGAGCTTGGCGCTGGCGCGGGCCAGCAGCGTTTGATTTATCGCATTCATCAGTCGATCACTCGTCCTATAAGCCCGTAGGGCGGGTACAACCCGCCGCTGCAGTGATGGCGTTCGGTAGATGTGGCGGGTTTCACCCGCCCTACGGTCGATGGCGCACTCATCAATCGATCACCCGGCCTTTGAGCGCGAAGAGGCCTTGCGGGCGTTTCTGGATGAACAGGATGATCAGCGCGAGGATGAGGATCTTGCCGAGCACGGCACCGATCTGCGGTTCGAGGAACTTGTTCACCACGCCCAGGCCGAAGGCGGCCAGTACGCTACCGGCCAGTTGGCCGACGCCGCCGAGCACCACCACCAGGAAGGAGTCGATGATGTAGCTCTGGCCGAGGTCCGGGCCGACGTTGCCGATCTGGCTCAGGGCCACACCGCCAAGGCCGGCGATGCCCGAACCGAGTCCGAAGGCCAGCATGTCCACGCGGCCGGTGGGCACGCCGCAGCAGGCGGCCATGTTGCGGTTCTGCGTCACTGCGCGCACGTTCAGGCCCAGGCGCGTCTTGTTCAGCAGCAGCCAGGTCAGGACCACGACGAACAGCGCGAAGCCGATGATGACGATGCGGTTGTAGGGCAGCACCAGGTTGGGCAGCACTTGCATGCCGCCGGACAGCCAGGCCGGGTTGGCCACTTCGACGTTCTGTGCGCCGAAGGTGACGCGCACCAGCTGAATCAGGATCAGGCTGATGCCCCAGGTGGCCAGCAGGGTTTCCAGCGGGCGGCCATAGAGATGGCGGATCACCGTGCGCTCCAGGGCCATGCCGATGCAGGCGGTGACCAGAAAAGCGATGGGCAACGCGGCCAGCGGGTAGAGCGTCAGGTATTCGGGAGCCAGGCGCTGGAAGCTCAGTTGCACCACGTAGGTGGTGTAGGCACCGAGCATCAGCATTTCGCCATGGGCCATGTTGATCACCCCGAGCAGGCCGAAGGTGATGGCCAGGCCGAGGGCGGCGAGCAGCAGGATCGAGCCGAGCGACAGGCCGCTGAAGGCCTGGCCGAGCAGTTCGCCGATCAGCAGTTTGTTCTTCACCTGGGCCAGGCTCTGCTCGGCAGCGGCGCGCACGGTGGCATCGCTTTCTTCGCCATCGAGCAGGCTTTGCAGGCGCGTGCGGGCCAGCGGGTCGCCGGTCTTGCCCAGGCGCTCCACGGCCGCCAGGCGCACGGCCGGGTCGCTGGCCTCCAGTTGCAGGTTGGCCAGGGCCAGGGTGATGGCGTCACGCACGTTCTCGTCGGCTTCCATGCTTTGGCGGCTTTCCAGCAAGGGCAGCAACGCTGGCGGTGTGTTGCGTTGCAGTTGCTTGGCGGCAGCGAGGCGCACGGCGGCGTCGTCATCGAGCAATTGATGGCTGGCCACGGCGAAGGCGATCAGGCCGCGCAGGCGGTTGTTCAGGCGCAGTTTGCGTGGCGTGCCATTGGCTTCGGCGTCGCCATCAGCGGCTTGCCAGGTGCCGTCCTGTTCGATGAAGGCACGTTTGTCGGCATCGCTGCCGACGCGGCCCTGCTGCAGGGCTTGCAGCAGTGGCATGCGTTCGGTGTTGGGCGTGGCGGCCCAGTCCTGCAGCAGTTTGGCCTGTTTGCTGGCGTTGGCAGCGACGAAATCGTCGGCCTCGCCAGCCTGCGCCGCCAATGGCAGCAACAGCAGCAGGCTCAGGAAAATTCGGGTAAGGGCAGTGGGCATAAGGGTGTCCTTGGCGTAGCCCGGATGACGTCCGGGGCGAGCTTCCCGGATTGCATCCGGGTTAGGGCTGCCCTCTCCCACTGCCCCTGCGCCCTGAATGGGAGAAGGGGCTGGGGGAGAGGGGCTTTTGCCTTATGGATGCTCTGAAATTACCGTCATTCCCGCGCAGGCGGGAATCCAGGGGCCACGAAACGCCTGGGCTCCCGCCTGCGCGGGAGTGACGATAAACAGTTCTTTCAGGGCATCCTTAGTTCGACTTCACCGGGGTATCGGCTTTCTTGTCGTTGCCTTCGATGTACGGGCTCCACGGCTGGGCGCGGATCGGGCTTTCGGTTTCCCAGACCACGGAGAACTGACCGTCTTCCTGGATTTCGCCGATCATCACCGGCTTGTGCAGGTGGTGGTTCTTCTCGTCCATCTTCAGGGTGAAGCCGCTCGGCGCGGCGAAGGTCTGGCCGGCCATGGCTTCGCGCACCTTGTCGACGTCGGTGGTGCCGGCTTTCTCGACGGCCTGCGCCCACATGTGGATGCCCACGTAGGTGGCTTCCATCGGGTCGTTGGTCACCACGGTGTCGGCGTTGGGCAGCTTCTTGGCCTTGGCGTAGGCTTTCCAGTCGGCGACGAATTTCTCGTTGACCGGGTTCTCCACGGACTGGAAGTAGTTCCAGGCCGCCAGGTGGCCGACCAGCGGCTTGGTGTCGATGCCGCGCAGTTCTTCTTCACCCACGGAGAAGGCCACCACCGGCACTTCGGTGGCTTCCAGACCCTGGTTGGCCAGTTCCTTGTAGAACGGCACGTTGGAGTCGCCGTTCACAGTGGAGACCACAGCCGTCTTGCCGCCAGCGGAGAACTTCTTGATGTTGGCGACGATGGTTTGATAGTCGCTATGACCGAAGGGGGTGTAGACCTCTTCGATGTCCTTGTCGGCGATGCCCTTGCTGTTGAGGAAGGCGCGCAGGATCTTGTTGGTGGTGCGCGGGTAGACGTAGTCGGTGCCGAGCAGGAAGAAGCGCTTGGCGCCGCCGCCGTCTTCGCTGAGCAGGTATTCCACTGCCGGGATGGCCTGCTGGTTTGGCGCCGCGCCGGTGTAGAACACGTTCGGCGACATCTCTTCGCCTTCGTACTGCACCGGGTAGAACAGCAGGCCGTTGAGTTCTTCGTAGACCGGTAGCACGGATTTGCGCGATACCGAGGTCCAGCAGCCGAAGGTCACCGCGACCTTGTCCTGGGTCAGCAACTGACGACCACGCTCGGCGAACAGCGGCCAGTTCGACGCCGGGTCGACCACCACTGGCTCCAGTTGCTTGCCGAGTACGCCGCCCTTGGCGTTGATCTCGTCGATGGTCATCAGCGCCATGTCTTTCAGCGAGGTTTCCGAGATGGCCATGGTGCCGGACAGCGAGTGCAGGATGCCGACCTTGATGGTCTCGGCGGCCTGGATGGACCAGCTCAGGCCCATGGCGGCGATGGAAGCGGAAAGGGTAAAGGCCTTGATCAGGCTGCGACGTTGCATGGTGCGTTCTCCATTCTCATCTTGAGTAAGTGGACAGCGTTGTTATTGGTCATACGTGAAGGTCATGGCCTGGCTGCTCCAGCATCGGCTCTACGCGCCGGCAAGCGCCGTGTCGCCTGTGCAAGTCGAGCAAATGCACCTGCGTTGCTGACCTCTATAAGGCCCTTCAGCAATTGCTGTGCCTCTTCCGTACGATGAGTCAGGATCGCCGGCGCCGCTCAGCTCGATACGCTGCCTCTGGACGCGGTGCAGCCGCCCCGCAATGCGCGCCTGCGCGTGGATTTCGGGGGGTACGCGGGGCTTTTCGTGATTGCCTGTGATTGGCCGTGACCGGTTGCGCCAGGGCTTAGGCGGCAACGCCGACGCCCTGTCTTGTGCACCATTAAGGTGCGAATCAGCGCCTGCGGTGCAGGCAGGTGTTCATCCGTGGGGCGCTGGTAGGGACGGCGCGCCGCTTCGAGTTCGAGCGCGTCGAGCCGGGCGAATATTCGCAGGCGACCCTGCCAGGCGCGGCGCAAGTGCGCCCGGAGAAAATCTTCGCGTTGCAGGCGATGCAGGGCGCGTCGCCGCTCGTTTGCGGATTGAGAGTTGTGGCCGGGGCGTGATAGACGCGATTGCTGCGAACAGCCTGCCCTGGGCGTTGGTGCAGGCGTTCGTAAGGTATCGGGGTTTCAGGGCACCAGGTAGTTCTTCACCCCGGTGAAGATGATCTGCGCCGCCAGGGCGCAAACGAACAGCCCCATCAGGCGGCTGACGATCTGCAGACCCTGGTCGCCAAGCAGGCGTTCGAACTGGTTGGACAGGTACAGCACCACGCCCACGGTGAGGCTGGCGAGGAAGATCGCCGCCACGGCCACCAGCTTGTCGTCCCAGTGCGGCTGGCTGGCGCCCATCAGTAACAGGGCGCCGATGGTGCCAGGGCCGACGGTGATGGGGATGGTCAGCGGGACGATGGTCACGTCCTGCTGCACGTTATCGCTCTGCACAGCCGATTTGCCCTGGGCCATGCCCAGGGCGGAGATGAACAGCACGCTGCCTGCGCCGATACGGAAGGCGTCGATGGTGATGCCGAACAGGGTGAAGATGTGTTTGCCGAACAGGTACAGCAGCACGCTGGCGATCAGCGTCGCCAGCGCCACCTTCCAGGCCAGACGCTTGCGCTCCCGGAGGGTGTAGCCGCGGCTCAGGCCGATAAAGCAGGACAGGACGAAAAAGGGGCTGTAGAGCACCAGCATCTTCAGGTACAGGCTGAACAACTCAGACGCCATGGCGGCAGGCTCGCAGAAAGACAGGAGAGATTAAGGAAGACGGATCAATGCGGTAGCGCATCACGCTGGCGGCGCAACTCGCGTTCGGCGATCCAGTGCTCGATCAGCTCGCGCAATTGTGACAGCTCCACCGGCTTGGACATATGTCCGTCCATGCCGACGGCACGGGCGCGCTCCTTGTGTTCGCTGAGGATGTGCGCGGTCAGCGCCACCACCGGTGTACGCGGGCGCTTCTGGCTCTTTTCCCAGGCACGCAGTTGTTCGGTAGCGGAAAAACCATCGAGCACCGGCATTTCGCAATCCATCAGCACCAGGTCATAGGGCTGCGCCTTGATCGCGCTGAGGGCTTCCTCGCCGTTGCTGGCGGTGTCCGGCTTGAGGTTGAGCTTGCCGAGCATGCCGCGAATCACCTTGGTGGAGATGCTGTTGTCCTCGGCGACCAGGATGCGGAAGTCGCTCGGCACGTTCAGGGGCATGCTCACCGGCGTCGGTGCGGCCTGCGCCGGCGCATCGTTGGGGCGCTGCGCCAGTTCGTCGGCCAGGGTGGTCTTGAGCGTGTAGCCGGCCACCGGCTTGGCCAGGATGCGCTTGATCCCGGCGTTACGGGCGATCACCTTGCTCGGCGCATGGCTGATGCCAGTGAGCATGATGATCAGAATGTCGTGATTGAGGCTAGGGTCTTCCTTGATCTTCGCTGCCAGTTGCATGCCGCTCATGCCGGGCATGTCCTGGTCGAGCAGCACCGCGTCGAAGTATTCGCGCATGTGTGCCTTGGTGCGCAGCAGCGCCAGCGCTTCCTTGCCGGACGCTACGGTGCTGACCTGCATGCCCCAGGCATTGCATTGCTGCATCAGGACCTTGCGGCAGGTGTCGTTGTCGTCCACCACCAGCAGGCGTGCGCCCTGTAGCGGGCTGTCCAGATCGGGTTCCGGCTGCTCCAGGCGGGTGGCGTCCAGTGGCAGGGTCAGCCACAGGGTGGTGCCCTGACGGCCACTGCCCTGAATGCCGAACTCGCCGCCCATCAGGCGCACCAGCTGGCGCGCAATGATCAGGCCCAGGCGCCCGCCCAGACGGGTGGCGGAAAGGAAGTCGCGACTCTGCAGTTCGACGTTGAGCAGCGCCTTTCGCTCCTCGGCCTGTAACGGCGTGCCGCTGTCCTGCACGGCAATGCGCAGGCGCTGCTGGCCATCGCTGTTGTCCAGTGCGGCGACCAGCAGAATCTCGCCCTCGTCAGTCTGCTTGAAGGCGTTGTCCAGCAGGCTCAGCAGTGCCTGGCGCAGGCGCGTGGGGTCACCGCTGATGACGCGCGGCACCTGTGGCTGGATGAAACTGATCAGCTCCACGCGCTGCTGCTCGGCCTTGGCGCGGAAGATGTCGAGACAGTCCTCGATCAGCGCACCGAGGTCGAACTGCACATCGTCCAGTTCGATCTGGCCGGATTCCAGCTTGGAGATGTCGAGGATTTCGTTGATTAGGGTGAGCAGCTCGTTGCCCGAGCTGTGGATGGTCTGCACGTAGTCGCGCTGCTTGGCCGACAGCGGCGTGCCCAGCAGCAGTTCGGTCATGCCCAGCACACCGTTCATCGGGGTGCGGATTTCGTGGCTGATCTTGGCCAGGAACTCGGCCTTGGCCCGCAGCTCGGCGCTGCTGGCCGCCAGGGCGGTGCTCTCCTGCAGGGTGTCGTTGTGGATCTGCCGTTGGCGTTCGGTCAATGACACGCTGAGGATCAGACCGGCCAGGGTCGCGACACTGAACACACCGAGTACCAGCCAGCCTGGATTGAGCTGATCGAAACCGAGCAGCACGGGTACGAAGAAGCCGAAGCCGAGGTTGAACACCACCATGCCGACGGTGATCAGGCGCGCCGGCTGATAGCCCGAGCGCCAGTGCAGCGCACTCACCAGCAGCAGGTTGATCGCGCTCAGGGCCACCAGCAGGTAGACCAGCGAGCTGTACCAGAGCAGACCGGTGACGGTGATGCACAGGGCGTAGACCAGAATCAGCAGGGCATTGCCCTGCAGCAGGCGATTGAGTGGGCTGTGCTGCACCGGTGTGCCGTGCATGAAACCGAGGCCGAAAGCCAGCGCGCTGAACGCGGCGAACAGGGCCGAGAGGTCGGCGATCAGGGACTGGTTGTAACCCAGGCTGGGTAACCACTGGGCGAAGATGCCGAGGTTGGCCGACGCGCACACGGCCAGGCCGATGTTCACCCCGGCCAGCCACAGGCCACTGGCGCTGCGGCTGTAGATGAAGCGGATGAGGTTGTACAGGGTAAGCAGCAACAGCGCGCCGAAGAGCATGCCGTAAAGGTAGGCGGGCTTTTCCAGGCTGACCAGCTCGGCCTGGTCCATGACCTTGAACCAGGTCATCAGCGGATGGTTGGAGGTCAGGCGAACATAGGCGACGCGGGCCTGGCCGTCATTCGGCAGGGGCATCAGGTAGAAACGCGACGGTAGCGGTCGCGAGTCCAGCGGCATGGCTTCGCCGGTGTGCAGGTTCTGCTCCAGTTGGCCGTCTTTCAGCAGGTAGTAATCGAGGTACTGCACCCGTGGCGAGAAGATCCACAGCCAGGCAGGTTGCTGCTGTGGCGCCAGTTCGGCGCGAAGCCAGACGGCGTGGTCACTGGGTGGGAAGGTGAAGGACTGTTTGCTCAGCGGCTTGAACTGCTGGCGCTGGGCGCGTACTTCTTCGAGGCCCAGGCGGGCGCTGGCGTCGACCAGATAGGACCAGCCATGCGCGATTGTCGGGGCTGAGTTCGCACTGGCTGTCAGGGCAAGGCCGAGCAACAGCAAACTGGCGAGTAGTCCGATGGCAATCCTGAGCCGGCGCACGGGAAAATCCTTCTAAATGAGTGGCCGGATTATAGCCAAGCATTTGTTCGGGGGAATACGGCGCGGCGGGGCTTTTTATGGCCTGTCGCGCCGTATTCCCTGAGCCGCCTCAGCCTCAGCCTCAGCCTCAGCCTTCGCCGCGCTCGCGGGCGATGGCGCGGTAGCCGATGTCGTTGCGGTGGAACATACCGTTCCAGCGAATCTTCTCGGCCAGGCGGTAGGCTTGCTGCTGGGCATCGGCGACGCTGGCGCCGATGGCGGTGGCGCATAGCACGCGGCCGCCAGCGGTGACGATCTGGCCGTCCTTCAGTGCGGTACCGGCGTGGAACACCTTGCCGTCGAGCTTGGCGGCTTCATCCAGACCTTCGATGACATCGCCCTTGGCGTAGTCGCCCGGGTAGCCACCGGCGGCGAGCACCACGCCCACGGTCGGACGCGGGTCCCAGGTCGCTTCGACTTTGTCCAGCGCCTTGGCCAGGGCGGCCTCGACCAGCAGCACCAGGGAGCTTTCCAGGCGGCACATGATCGGCTGGGTTTCCGGGTCACCGAAGCGGCAGTTGAACTCAATGACCTTGGGCTTGCCGGCCTTGTCGATCATCAGGCCGGCATAGAGGAAGCCGGTGTAGACGTTGCCTTCGCTGGCCATGCCACGCACGGTCGGGTAGATCACATCATCCATCACGCGCTGGTGCACCTCAGGGGTTACCACCGGTGCCGGCGAGTAGGCGCCCATGCCGCCGGTGTTGGGGCCGGTATCGGCGTCGCCGACGCGCTTGTGGTCCTGACTGGTGGCCATAGGCAGTACATTTTCGCCGTCGACCATGACGATAAAGCTGGCTTCCTCGCCGTCGAGGAATTCCTCGATCACCACGCGCGAACCGGCCTCACCGAAGGCGTTGCCGGCGAGCATGTCGCGCACGGCGTCTTCGGCTTCCTGCAGGGTCATGGCGACGATCACGCCTTTGCCCGCGGCCAGGCCGTCGGCCTTGATCACGATGGGCGCACCTTTTTCGCGCAGGTAGGCCAGTGCCGGCTCGATCTCGGTGAAGTTCCGGTAGTCGGCAGTCGGGATCTTGTGACGCGCCAGGAAATCCTTGGTGAAGGCCTTGGAGCCTTCCAGCTGGGCGGCAGCGGCGGTGGGGCCGAAGATGTCCAGGCCGCGCGTACGGAACAGGTCGACCACGCCTTTGACCAGCGGCGCTTCCGGGCCGACGATGGTCAGTTGCACGTTCTGCTCGGCGAAATCGGCCAGTTGCTCGATGGCCAGTACGTCGATGGCGACGTTCTCGCACTTGGCTTCCACGGCAGTGCCGGCGTTGCCCGGGGCAACGAAGACCTTCTCGACGCGAGGATCCTGCGCCACTTTCCAGGCCAGGGCGTGTTCACGACCGCCGCTGCCGATGATCAGTACGTTCATGTCTCTCTCCCAGTGGAGGCGGGCCGCTGGCCCGTTTGGTGGATAAGCGAAGCGTTATCCACCCTACGAATCGATCGTTCCCATGCTCAGCGTGGGAACGCCTCACGGACGCTCTGCGTCCGAGGGACGCAGAGCGTCCCGGGCTGCGTGCCCACGCGGAGCGTGGGCACGATCATCAATGGCGGAAGTGGCGCATGCCAGTGAAGACCATGGCAATGCCGGCCTCATCGGCGGCGGCGATCACTTCGTTGTCGCGCATCGAGCCACCTGGCTGGATCACCGCGGAGATACCGGCCTTGGCCGCGTTGTCGATGCCGTCGCGGAACGGGAAGAAGGCGTCCGACGCCATCACCGCGCCCTGCACCGGCAGGCCGGCATGCTCGGCCTTGATCGCGGCGATGCGCGCGGAGTTGACGCGGCTCATCTGGCCGGCGCCGACGCCCACGGTCTGACGGTTCTTGGCGTAGACGATGGCGTTGGATTTGACGAACTTGGCCACTTTCCAGGCGAAGATCAGGTCGTGGATTTCCTGCTCGCTCGGCGCGCGCTGGGTGACGATCTTCAGGTCGGAGGCTGCGATCATGCCGATGTCGCGGCTCTGCACCAGCAGACCACCATTGACGCGCTTGAAGTCCCAACCAGCAGCGCGCTCGGCCGGCCATTCGCCGCATTCGAGCAGGCGCACGTTAGCCTTGGCGGCCACCACTTCACGGGCGGCGGCGCTGATTTTCGGGGCGATGATCACTTCGACGAACTGACGCTCGACGATGGCCTTGGCGGTTTCGCCATCCAGCTCGCGGTTGAAGGCGATGATGCCGCCGAAGGCCGATTCGGTGTCGGTGGCGTAGGCCAGGTCGTAGGCCTTGCGAATGCCGCCCTCGTCTTCCGGTACAACGGCGACGCCGCAGGGGTTGGCGTGCTTGACGATGACGCAGGCCGGCTTGACGAAGCTCTTCACGCATTCCAGCGCGGCGTCGGTGTCGGCCACGTTGTTGAACGACAGTTCCTTGCCTTGCAGTTGCACGGCGGTGGAGACGCTGGCTTCGCCCTTCTTCGCCTCGACGTAGAACGCCGCGCTCTGGTGCGGGTTCTCGCCGTAGCGCATTTCCTGTGCCTTGACGAACTGGCTGTTGAAGGTGCGCGGGAAGGCGCCGCGACCTTCGGTGGACAGGGTGTCACGGGCCTGGTCGATGGTGCCCAGGTAGTTGGCGATCATGCCGTCGTAGGCAGCGGTGTGTTCGAAGGCCTTCAGCGCCAGGTCGAAACGCTGGGCGTAGCTCAGGCCGCCGGCCTTGAGGGAGGCGACGATGCCGGCGTAGTCGCCGGTGTTGACCACGATGGCGACGTCCTTATGGTTCTTCGCCGCGCTGCGGACCATGGTCGGGCCGCCGATGTCGATGTTCTCGATGGCGTCGGCCAGGTCGCAATCGGGCTTGGCCACGGTGGCTTCGAAGGGATAGAGGTTGACCGCGACCAGGTCGATCGGCTTGATGCCGTGCTGTTCCATCACCGCGCCGTCCAAGGCGCGACGGCCGAGGATGCCGCCGTGGATCTTCGGGTGCAGGGTCTTCACGCGGCCGTCCATCATTTCCGGGAAACCGGTGTAGTCAGCGACTTCCACTGCGGCCACGCCGTTGTCCTTGAGCAGCTTGTAGGTGCCGCCGGTGGAGAGGATCTCGACACCGAGGGCGGCCAGTTCGCGAGCGAAGTCGAGGACACCGGTCTTGTCGGAAACGCTGATCAGCGCGCGGCGGACGGGCAGAAGGGTGGTCTGGTCGGTCATTTCACTATCCATCAGAGCGGGGATATCAGCAAAAAAGGCGGCTCATGCGGGCCGCCCTTTTCGGGAGTTCAGGGTTACAGCAGGTCGTACTGCTTGAGCTTCTTGCGCAGCGTACCGCGGTTCAGGCCGAGCAGCTCGGACGCCTTGGTCTGGTTACCTTTCACGTGATTCATTACGGTTTCCAGCAGCGGTGCTTCGACTTCGGTGAGCACCAGGTTGTACACGTCCGTGACGTCAGCACCCTCGAGATGGGCGAAGTAGTTGTGCAGCGCCTTCTCCACGGCGCCGCGCAGGGTCTGACCCTCTTCGCTTGGCGTGTTCAGGTGCTGTTTAAGGCTGGTGTTGTCACTCACGGGTGCAATTCCACTCACTAGGGTCTCTGTCATCAACGTCATGCGGCCACCTCGTTTTCATCGTTGTGCCGTTCGCGGAAGAACGCGCGAACGTGGGCGCACTGTGCGTCCGTGCTGTCCAGACGGTTGAACTGGGCGCGAAACTCCCTGGCGCCCGGCAGGGTTGCCAGATACCAGCCGACATGCTTGCGGGCGATGCGTACGCCCATCAATTCGCCATAGAAGGCGTGCAGTGCGGCAAGGTGTTCCAGCAGAATGCGTTCCACTTCGAGCAGGCTCGGTGCCGGCAGGCTCTCGCCGGTACGCAGGTAGTGCTCGATTTCACGGAAGATCCACGGCCTGCCCTGGGCGGCGCGACCGATCAGCAAGGCGTCGGCGCCGGTGGCGTCGAGCACGGCCTTGGCTTTTTCCGGGGAGTCGATGTCGCCATTGGCGAACACCGGAATCGATACCGCCTGCTTGATGGCGGCGATGGTGTCGTACTCGGCTTCGCCGGTGTAAAGGTCGGCGCGGGTGCGGCCGTGTACGGACAGTGCAGCAATGCCGGCATCTTCGGCGATTTTCGCCACGGTAATGCCGTTCTTGTTCTGGCGGTCCCAGCCGGTACGAATCTTCAGGGTCACCGGCACGTCCACCGCACCGACCACGGCAGCGAGGATTTCCCGTACCAGCGGCTCGTCACGCAGCAGGGCGGAGCCGGCGGCCTTGTTGCAGACCTTCTTGGCTGGGCAGCCCATGTTGATGTCGATGATCTGCGCGCCTAACTCGACGTTCTTGCGTGCTGCGTCGGCCATCATCTGCGGGTCGCCACCGGCGATCTGCACCGAGCGCGGCTCGGGATCACCGGCGTGCAGCAAACGCAGGCTGGACTTGCGGCTATTCCACAAGCGCACATCGCTGGTGACCATCTCCGACACCACCAGGCCGGCACCGAGACGGCGGCACAGCTGGCGGAACGGGCGATCGGTGACGCCGGCCATGGGAGCCAGGATCAACCGATTGGGCAATGTGTAAGGGCCAATACGTGGGGCCGACATGGGGCGTCCCTGCTGGGTTTGGTCGATTGCGATCAACACCTGCCCTCCACTGTGTTCGGCGGGGAAGACGATGGTGGGGCGGGTGCTCGCGAAAGGGTGGGCATGATACCCGCTCTGGATGACCGGATAAAGGTCGTTTTGAACAAATTCTGAACAGCTATGGGCTTATCGCCAGCAGTTAGATAAAGAGCCTGCGACCACGGGTCACGGCCTCTGCAGGCTACTCGGGCGAGTGGAAGCTGAGGCTGTAATTGACCGCGCGAGGGCCGGGGTCGAGGATGTCCAGGGAGATGTGGATGGGCGTCTGCGGCGGCATTTCGCGCTGTCCGGCCAGCTCGCCAGCGAGGTACTCGCTGGGCTTGAAACGGCGGCTGGCGATCAGTTGTCCGCCCAGGTCGGCGAAGCGCATTTCCAGCAGCGGGAAGGGTTGGGCGAAGGGCGCGCGATTGTAGAGAATGGCGTCGACGATCAGCGCGCCGGAGAACTCCGGGTGGCTGCGCACGACCAGGTTACTGCTGCGAATCTGGCCGATGTCGACTTTCGACGGCAGGCTGCAGCCGATGCTGGGGCACAGCTGTTCGAACCAGGGTCGGTAACGATCCTGTCGCGCCAGTTCATCGAAGTTGTAGGTGGCGTATTGCGCCAGCAGGCCGGCTGCCGCCAGCAGGTTGAGCAGGCTCCAGCCGAACACGCGCCCCCAGGCGGTGCCTTGTGGCTGCTGCCAGTCGAGTTGCAGGGGTTCGTCGTCCAGGTCGAACAAGCGCTCTTCGCGCAGACCCGGCTCGTTGCGCGTGAGCTTGGGCTCTTCGCGTTCGCTGTGCGGGGCTTCGTCCGTCTGCGCCTGCTCCAGCGGTTCGTCATCGAGGCTGCCAAGGCGCGGTTCGTCGGCCTCTTCTAGGGGCTCGACAATGGGCTGCCTGTGCATTGTGGCGGGTGGCGCGGGCTCGGCCATCCTACGTTCCGCTGCAGCCGCCGCTGGCGGTAGTGCGTCAGTTTCCTGCAGCTCGAAGCGTGCGCGCTCAGGTTTTACCGGCTCGTCACGCAGCAGGGCTTCAGTCCAGGATTCATCGTGGATGTCCTTGGGGGCGTCTACGCCACTGCCCTCGAAGCGTTCGGCTGGGCGCGGCGCCCGTTCCAGGGCAAGAAACTGCTGCGACAGCTGCTGTTCCTGTTCTTCCAGTCTGGCCAGTTCCTCATCGAGATCGAGGTTGTCGAGGTCCAGGTCGTCATGAATCCACAGGGTATCGTCGATCGCTTTCTTGGCTGCTGGCTTGCTGCTGGTGCCGGCGTGGAACTGTTGCGCCGCCGCGCTGGGTGCTTTGACTGCGGCGCTTGTCGTGGCGGGGCCGAACAGCTGTTCGGCGGCGTTGAACACGTGCAGGCAGGCCCCACAGCGCACGACGCCATGGGCAGCAGCCAGCTGCGCCTGGCTGACGCGGAAGCTGGTGCGGCAATGGGGGCACTGGGTAACGTGGCTTTCGCTCATGCGCGGGTCCGGAAAATCCAAGCAGCTAGTCTAACGCAAGGATTGCGCGCGCATCAGCGCTTGACGCCGCTGATGCGTACCCAGCCGTCCTTGCTGGCGGTCGGATCAAGGTCGAAAGCCCCGGCGTAGGCAGCGCGCACGTCTTCGGCCTGTTCGGCGAGGATGCCCGACAGCGCCAGGCGTCCACCGCCTTTGACCAGCGCAGTGATCTGAGGTGCCAGGGAAACCAGCGGGCCGGCGAGGATGTTGGCGACGACCACGTCCGCCGGCTGCTGCGGCAGATCGGCTGGCAGGTAGACCGGGAAGCGTGCCGGGTCGATGCCATTGCGCGAAGCATTGTCGCGCGAGGCTTCCAGGGCTTGTGGGTCGATATCGGTGCCCACCGCCTGCGGCGCGCCGAGCAGCAGGGCGGCGATGGCGAGGATGCCCGAGCCGCAGCCGAAGTCGAGCACGTTGCAGCCCTGCAGCTCCTGGTCGTCGAGCCATTCCAGGCACAGCGCGGTGGTCGGGTGGGTGCCGGTGCCGAAGGCCAGGCCCGGATCGAGCAGCAGGTTCACGGCGTCCGGCTCCGGTGCGGCATGCCAGCTCGGCACGATCCACAGGCGCCGGCCGAAGCGCATCGGCTGGAAGTTGTCCATCCAGCTGCGCTCCCAGTCCTGATCCTCGATGCGCTCGACATGATGCTCCGGCAGCGAGCCGCCACACAGCAGTTGCAGATGGGCGATCAGTGCGGTCTCGTCGGTGTCGGCTTCGAACAGGGCCAGCAGATGGGTGTGCGACCACAGTGGGGTGGTGCCCAGGTCCGGCTCGAAGATCGGCTGATCCTCGGCGTCCATGAAGGTCACCGATACGGCGCCTACTTCCAGCAGGGCGTCCTCGTAGGTTTCCGCCTGTTCGGGAGTGATGGCGAGACGGACTTGTAACCAGGGCATGGCGGGCTCCCTTCGGGAGCGGCTGCAGGCGTCAGGCTGCAGGCCGCAGGAAAAAGAAAGGAGCGGCCGAGGCCGCTCCGAGGTGGTACATCATAATCTGGCAAGCCTGAAGCCTGAAGCCTGAAGCCTGAAGCCTGAAGCTTAGTGCTTGTCCATACCCAGTTTCTTTTCCAGGTAGTGGATGTTTACGCCACCTTTGACGAAACCCTTGTCGCGCACCAGGTCGCGGTGCAGTGGCACGTTGGTCTTGATGCCGTCGACCACGATCTCGTCCAGGGCATTGCGCATACGGGCCATGGCTTCGTCGCGGTCCTTGCCGAAGGTGATCAGCTTGCCGATCAGCGAGTCGTAGTGCGGCGGTACGCTGTAACCGCTGTACAGGTGCGAGTCGACGCGCACGCCATTGCCGCCCGGGGCATGGAAATGCTTGACCTTGCCGGGGCTGGGCATGAAGTTGTCCGGGTCTTCGGCGTTGATCCGGCACTCCACGGAGTGGCCGAGGATCTTCACGTCTTCCTGCTTGATGGACAGCTTGTTGCCTGCGGCGATGCTGAGCATTTCCTTGACGATGTCGATGCCGGTGACCATCTCGGTGACCGGGTGCTCCACCTGAACACGGGTGTTCATCTCGATGAAGTAGAAGCGACCATCTTCGTAAAGAAACTCGAAGGTGCCGGCGCCACGGTAGCCGATCTCGATGCAGGCATCGACGCAGCGCTTGAGCACTTCGGCGCGGGCCTTCTCGTCGATCAGCGGGGCCGGAGCCTCCTCGATCACCTTCTGGTGGCGACGCTGCAGCGAGCAGTCGCGGTCATACAGGTGAATGGCGTTGCCCTGGCCGTCGGACAGCACCTGAACTTCGACGTGACGCGGGTTGCCGAGGAATTTTTCCAGATAGACCATCGGGTTACCGAACGCAGCACCGGCTTCGGTGCGGGTCAGCTTGGCCGACTTGATCAGATCTTCTTCCTTGTGCACCACGCGCATGCCGCGACCACCGCCGCCACCTGCGGCCTTGATGATCACCGGGTAGCCCACTTCACGGGCGATGCGCAGGGCTTCTTCCTCGTCTTCCGGCAGCGGGCCGTCGGAGCCGGGAACCACCGGTACGCCGGACTTGATCATGGCGTCCTTGGCCGACACTTTGTCGCCCATCAGGCGGATCACGCTGGCGGTCGGGCCGATGAAGGCGAAACCGGAGTTTTCCACCTGCTCGGCGAAGTCGGCATTCTCGGCGAGGAAGCCGTAGCCCGGGTGGATGCCGGTGGCGCCGGTCAACTCAGCGGCGCTGATGATGGCCGGGATGTTCAGGTAGGACTGCGCGCCAGGTGCCGGACCAATGCAGACGGATTCGTCGGCCAGGCCCAGGTGCATCAGTTCGCGGTCGGCGGTGGAGTGCACGGCCACCGTCTTGATACCCAGCTCCTTGCAGGCGCGCAGGATACGCAGGGCGATTTCGCCACGGTTGGCGATCAGGACTTTTTCCAGCTTCTGCATTGCAGGCTCCCCGCGCATCAAACGATGGTGAACAGGGGCTGGTCGTACTCAACCGGCTGGCCGTTTTCCACCAGGATGGACTCGATCACGCCGCTGGCTTCGGCCTCGATGTGGTTCATCATCTTCATGGCTTCGACGATGCACAGGATGTCGCCTTTCTTCACGGTCTGACCGACTTCGACGAAGTTGGGCGAGGTCGGCGAGGCGGCGCGGTAGAAGGTGCCGACCATCGGCGAGCGAGCCACGGTGCCGTTCAGCTTCGGTGCGGCAGCCGGAGCGGCTTCAGCGTTCGGAGCGGCAGCAGCGACAGGTGCGGCAGCCGGCGCAGGCGCCTGAGCGTAGGCCGGCTGCGGCGCGTAGGCCGGCTGCTTGCTGTGGCGGCTGATGCGTACGGACTCTTCGCCCTCTTTGATCTCCAGCTCGTCGATACCGGACTCTTCCAGCAGCTCGATCAGTTTCTTGACTTTACGGATATCCATGAAGGTTCAACTCCCAGAGGTGAGGTAGGACTTGTCTACCAGGCTACGTGTCAGGCGCGCCCGGTCAGTTGTTCGAGTGCCGCTTCCAGGGCCAGTCGGTAACCGCTGGCGCCAAGGCCGCAGATCACCCCTACGGCAACGTCGGAAAAGTAGGAGTGATGGCGGAAAGGTTCACGCTTGTGCACGTTGGACAGGTGCACTTCGATGAATGGGATGCTCACCGCCAGCAACGCGTCACGTAATGCGACGCTGGTATGGGTAAAGGCGGCGGGATTGATCAGGATAAAGTCGACACCTTCAGCCTTTGCGGCGTGAATGCGGTCGATCAATTCGTACTCGGCATTGCTCTGCAGATGCAGCAGATGGTGGCCAGCCTCGCGGGCGCGGCGCTCCAGATCCTGATTGATCTCGGCCAGGGTGGTGGCGCCATATTTGTCGGGCTCGCGGGTGCCCAGCAGGTTGAGGTTGGGGCCGTGCAGCACCAGTAGGGTGGCCATGGTCGCGTTCCTTGTTGTTCGGGCTGCGCAGGACTATGCCGTAGCTGGCCCGATGTCGGCAATAGTCGACACGATGTCTGCTGTTTGCGGCAGAAATATGACTATAGCGTTGGTTTTGGTCGTTGCCAGGCGCTAGCGATGATCGTCTTGGCGGCGTTCAGCTACCTGGGGATGGTCTGAAATAGTCGTCATTCCCGCGAAGGCGGGAATCCAGACCCCGCAGTACCTGGACTCCCGCCTTCGCGGGAGTGACGGTTTGGGGCTTTTTCAGCGTTTTCCTAGGCGGCTACTTGCCTGATCCAGACGGCCGGCGAAGGTGGCGGCATTGATCTCACCTACGACACGCAGATCGAGTAATTCGTCACCATTGCCGGCGAACAGCTGGATGGCTGGCGGGCCGAACAGTTGGTAGCGGTCCAGCAGGGCGCGCTGGGCGGCGTTGCTTTCGGTTATATCGAAGCGGATCAGGCGCCAGCCGGCCAGTTTGCTGCCCACTTCGGCATTGCCGAACACCTCGCGCTCAATGACCTTGCAACTGATGCACCAGTCGGCGTACCAGTCCAGCAGCAGCGGCTGGCCGGCGGCTTTGGCCTCGGCCAGGGCCGCGTCCAGCTCGGTTGGGCTGCTCAGGGTTTGCCAGGCACCGCTCTTGGCGCTGCTCTGGCTGGCGCCGGCCTGCAACTGGCCGAGTGGTTTGAGCGGATCGGACGCGCCCTGCAAGGCGCCGACCCAGGCGGCCAGGGCATAGACCAGCAGGGCCAGCCCGACGATCTGGCTGAGCTTCTGCCGGTGCGTCTTGGGGCCGAATTCCAGGGCGCCGAGAAACACCGCCACGCCGCCGGCCAGCAGGCCCCACAGGGCCAGACTCAGACTGCCCGGCAGCACGCGCTCGAGCAGCCACACCGAAACGGCCAGCAGCAGCACACCGAAGGCATTGCGCACCGTGACCATCCAGGTGCCGGTTTTCGGCAGCAATGCGCCGCCGCCCACGGCGAACAGGACCAGCGGTGTGCCCATGCCAAGGCCGAGCGCGAGCAGCTTCAGGCCGCCGCCCAGGGCATCGCCACTGGCGCTGATATAAAGCAGGGCGCCGGCCAGCGGTGCGGAAACGCAGGGGCTGACCAACAGGCTGGAAAGGACGCCGAGCAGGGCTGCATTCACGTGCGAACCGCCGTGAGTCTTGCCGGCCAGGCGATCCAGCGGTTCGCTGATGAAGCGTGGCAGACGCAACTCGAACAGGCCGAACATGGCCAGGGCGAAAACGGCGAAGAAGGCGGCGAAGGGCACCAGTACCCAGGGCGATTGCAGGCGTGCCTGCAAATTGAGGCCGGCGCCGAACAGCCCCATCAGCATGCCGAGTATGGCGAAGCAGGCGGCCATCGGCAGGACATAGGCCAGTGACAGCGTCAGGCTGCGCAGACCGCCGAGCTGGCCGCGCAGCACCACTCCAGACAGGATCGGCAGCATCGGCAGCACGCAGGGCGTGAAGGTCAATGCCAGGCCGCCGAGGAAGAACAGCGCCAATTCTTTCCAGTTCCAGTCTGCCGCGACTGGCGCTGCATTGCCGCCGCTGGCGGCCGGCATATCACCGATCTCGATGAACTCGGTCTCCGGCGGATAGCACAGGCCCTTGTCGGCGCAGCCCTGATAGCCGACCTGCAGGCGCAGCCGGCGCTCGTCCGGGTTGTCCAGCGGCAGGCGGATATCCAGCACGCCGTAGTAAACCTCGACATCGCCGAAGAACTCGTCGTGCTTGGCCTGGCCAGCGGGCAGCTCGGCCTCGCCGAGGGCCAGATCGGCCGGCTCGACGCTGAAGTTGAAGCGGTGGCGGTAGAGGTAGTAACCCTCGGCGGCAACGAAACGCAGCGTCACGGTCTGTGTATCGCTGCTGACCAGGCTCAGCTTGAAGGCTTCGCGTACTGGCAGGAAATCGCTGCTGTTGTTCAGCGGTGCACCAAGTGGCGACGCAGCCGGACGCTGATCGAACAGGTTGGCGCTGGCGGGCAGGCTCAGGCAGAGCAGAAGCAGGGGAAGCAGCAGTCGACGCAGTGACATTGGGTGAACATCTCGGCGAAAGGTGGCGGCATGATACCGGAAAGCGCTCAGCCGTATCGTCGTCGCCGCGCCGGGGCGTCGAATGCCGGGGATGAGCTGAACCTTGGAGGAGGCCGGCCTTGCCGAGTTCCCGTGCAGATCAAGCCTGCGCTGCCGTGTCGCAGGCGCTTAGACGCGAAACGCCTGTACGGCGCTGTGCAACTGGCCACCCAGGTGCAGCAGGCGTTCACTCTCGCTGCGTCCGTTGGCGATCAGGCAGAGGTTGTCGTCGCCCAGTTGGTGGATGCGTTCGCCGTGTTCGCGAATCTCGCTGACCGCATCGCTCTGCTGCGCGGTGGCCTCGGCGATGCGCTCGGCCATGCTGGCGATGGTGCGGATGGCGCTGACGATCTCGTCCAGCGCGCCATCGGCCGCTTCGGCCTTACCCGCAGTCGCTTCGGCGTGTTCGACCTGCGCACGCATGGCCTGTAGCGACTGGTGCGCAGCCTGTTGCAAGCGGCCGATTACATCCTGGATTTCCGCGGTGGCGCTGCCGGTGCGCTGTGACAGTGAGCGCACCTCGTCGGCGACCACGGCGAAACCGCGGCCGGCCTCGCCGGCGCGCGCGGCCTCGATGGCGGCGTTGAGGGCGAGCAGGTTGGTCTGTTCGGCAATGCCGCGAATCACCGTGAGCACGCTGCCGATGGTAGCAGTCTCGTCGGCCAGGCGCTCGATGGCCTGGGCGTTGCCCTGCACCTCGGTGACCAGGGCATGCAGCCCTTCCAGGCTCTGGCCGATGACCTGTTGGCCCTGGACCAAGGCGCGGTCGGCGTCGCGGCTGGCGTCGGCGGTCTGGCTGGCATCCTCGGCGACCTGGCCGATGGTTGCTTCCAGCTCGCCCAACGCATCGCGGATCAGTGCCGTATCGCCGGCCTGGCGTTCGGCGCCAGCGTGCAGACCTCCCGTGAGGTCGGCCAGCGTGTGGCTGGAGTCGGCAACCTGTTCGGCGTGATGGCGGATGCTGGCGACCAGCTCCACCAGGTAGCGGCGCAGGTGGTTGAGTGAATCCTCGATGTCACGCAATTCGCGGGTGCGCGAATCGATCGTGATCGTCGTGGCGAAGTCGCCGCTGGCCCAGCGCGACAGGGCGGGAACCAGATGGCCCAGCACCTGCGACAGGCGGCGCTGGATACGGTCGATGAGCAGGGCGATCAGCAGGATCAGGCCAATCATCAGGCCCTGGAGCAGGCGTACTTCACCCTGGATGCGGTCATATTCGTTTTGCACCAGCGGCTCCAGTGCCGCCAGTGCCTGTTGCACCTGGGTCACGCGTTCGGTGGTGGTTACGGCCAGTTGCTGACGTTGCTCGACCAGCTCACGGGTGTGCTGCAGTTCACCGGGGTAGCGACGTACCAGGGCATTCAACTCACGCTTCAGCTCGATGCCACGGTCCTGCGCCTGTTGCTCCTGCTGTGTCTCATCCAGACCTAGCAGTGCGGCGAAACCGACGCTGGCAGAGCTGTCGGCCTGCTGTACGCCGAGTAGCGGCAACTTATCCAGCGCCTCTGCCAGCTGAGCAAGAGCCTTGAGTTCGCGTTCGACATCGCCGAGTAGCTCACTACGACCCTGGCCGATGAAGCGCTCGCGGGCGTGGGCCAGCCTCAGCAGGCGCGAACCGGCTTCCTGCAGTGGTTTGCGGTAGTCACCGGCGGCGGGGCTGCTGGCATCTGCGACGTACTGGCTCAGTTGTTCCAGCGTGGCGAGCATCTCGCGTTCGGCCTGCAGCAGCAGCCCTTGCGGGTCGCCGGCCAGTTTGCCGGCCGCCAGCAGCTGATTGGCGCTGAAGTCGCGCAGTTGCTCGAGGCTTGGGCGCAGTTCGACGATCAGTTGCGGTGGGAGTTGCGCGAGGTCTTGCTCGAAGGTGTCGATGGCCTGGGTCGCACTGCTGTGTTGCACCGCGTTGCCACTGGCCAGATAGGCCTGAATGTTGTCGGCCACCTGGCCCTGGAACTGCTGGGACAGCGTCAGGTAGCGCGCCATCAGTTGCATGGGCTGTTGCAAGGCGCGCTGCGACCACCAGAGCGTGGCCGCCAGCGCGACGCAGACGGTGACCAGCAACAGGGTATTGAGGTTGGTAAGCAGCTTGAGGCGCATGGCAGGCTCGATCGACAACTGAACGATGCCCGCGAGCTTATTGCGGTTTGGTTACAGGCTGATGACGCTGTGAGCTGCGTCACGTTCTGCGGCGAGTCATTCGCTGCTGTACAGCTCCACCCGGTTACGACCACCGTGCTTGGCCTTGTACAGCGCCTCGTCGGCGCGCTTGGACAGTGCGTTGCCATCCAGGCCCGGTTGCAGCATGGCAATGCCGCAACTGAAGGTGCAGGACAGGTCCTGCGGCTGGGCCGGGTAGTGGATTTCGGCGAAGCGCTGGCGAATCTCTTCCAGCACCTTGAGCGCCGATTGCTCATCGGTATCGGGCAGCACCACGGCAAATTCCTCGCCGCCGTAACGACCGATGTGGTCGGTCTTGCGCAGGCGCTGCTTGAGGAACAGCGCCAGGCTCTTGATCACCCGGTCGCCCATGGGGTGGCCATAGGTGTCGTTGACCTTCTTGAAGTGGTCGATGTCGAGCATGGCGAAGGCCAGCGGCTGCTCGTCGCGACGGGCGCGAAAGCAGGCGTCTTCGAGCAGCTGCAGGGTATGGGTGTGGTTGTACAGGCCGGTCAGGCTGTCACGCACCATGTGCGCCTTGAGGTTGTGGGCGCGGGCCGCGCGGTTGCGCACGGTGGCGATCAGATGGCGTGGCTTGATCGGTTTGGTGAGGAAGTCGTCGCCGCCCTCGCTCATGGCGTCGAGCTGCTTGTCCAGGTCGTCCTCGGCCGACAGATAGATGATCGGAACGCTGACGTAACGGTCGTTGTGGCGGATCACCTTGGCCAGTTCGGTGCCGTTGCAGTCGGGCATGTACATGTCGAGGATGATCAGGTCTGGCTGGAATTCGGCCAGCGCGTCCATCGCCTGAATCGGCTCGGTCAGGGTGTGGGTGAGAATGCCGGCGCTGTTGAGCACGCGCTCGGTGTGCGTCGCCTGGGCCTTGGAGTCGTCGATGATCAGCACCTTGTACGGGTCGTACTGCGAGACGTGGGTCAGTACCTCGATGCGTTCGAGCAGGCTCGAGGCATCCAGCGAGCCGGTGAAGAACTCTTGCCCGCCGGCGCGTACCGCGGCGAGGCGTGTCGGGGTGTCGGTTTCGTTATGGCTGAAGAACAGCAGCGGGATCTTTTGCTCGAGGCCTTCCTGCAGCGAATTGGCCAGTTCGAGGCCGGCGCCGGTGCCGGCGAAGTCGACGTCCATGACGATGGCGGCGGGGTGACGTTCACTGATGGCAGCGCGGAAGGCGTTTTCATCGTTCAGAGCGTGGGCCGACAGACCGAAGAACTGCAGTTGCTGGGCCAGGCGCTCGGCGCGCTGGGCGTCCTGCAGGGCGATGTAGATCGGTTTGCGCAGTGGTGGCAGGAAGGTCTGCTCGTAACCGCTCCATAAACCCCACCTACTGCTGATGGGGCGGGTCTGTCAGGATGCGCTCACTGGCGAGCAATTCCACGGCAGCAGCGCTTCGTAATCCTCGACGCTATTGGCGGCCGGCAGGCGTTCGAGGATGTGGCGCAGCCAGGCGTAAGGCTCCTGGCCATTGGCCTTGGCGGTTTCGATCAGGCTGTAGATCTGCGCGCTGGCCGTGGCCCCCTTGGGCGTGTCGCTGAACAGCCAGTTCTTGCGCCCGATAACGAACGGGCGGATGGCGTTCTCCGCGCGGTTGTTGTCGATCGGCAGATGTCCACCTTCGACGTAGCGCACCAGCTTTCTCCAGTTGCTGGCTAGGTAATTCACCGCCCTGCCCAGCGCCGTCTGCCCGGCGACCTGCGGCTGGGTTTTGTCCAGCCAAGCCTTTAGCTGGTCGAGCAGCGGCTGGCTGCGTTGCTGACGGGCGACCAGGCGCTCGGTATCGCAAGCGTCCTTCAGGTCACGCTCGATGCCGTAGAGCTTGTTGATCAGGTTCAGCGCCATGTCGGCACGGCCGGTTTTGCCCTTGGGTTGCACTTTCTGCGCCTCGACGAACTTGCGCCGCGCATGCGCCCAGCAGCCGAGGCGTTCGATGCCTTCTTGCGCGGCCACGGCGTTGTAGCCGGCGTAGTCGTCGGTCATCAGGTAGCCGCGATAGCCGTCGAGCAAGCGCAGCGGCACCTCCTGCGCGCGGCTGGCGGTGTAGTCGAAGAGGATCACCGGCTTATCCGGTGGTCCACCGCTTTGTACCCACATCCAGGACTGCGCGGTGGGATCGCGTCCCGGTTCATGCAGTACCTGCAGGCGCGTTTCGTCGCAGTGCAACACCGGGTGCTCCAGCAGCTTGTCGCGCATCAGGTTGAGTAGCGGTTGCAGTTGCTCGCCGCACTGGATCACCCAGCGCGCCAGGGTCTGGCGTGGTATGTCGATACCGTGGCGACTGAGCATCTTCTCGAAGCGGTACAGCGGGATGCCGTCGGCGTACTTGGTGGTCAGCAGCATGGCCAACACGCTGGGGCTGGCCAGGCTCTTCTCGATCAGTTGGGCCGGCTTGTCGGCAGTGATCGGCGCCGCTTCGCAGGCCTTGCAGGCGTAGGTCTTGCGGATATGACGGATGACCCGCACCTGCATCGGGATGATCTCCAGCTGCTCGCTGGTCTCCTCGCCGATGACTTGTTTGCAGGCGCCACAGGCGCAAGTCAGCTCGTGCTCGGGCAGGTCGTGGATGACCTCGACACGCGGCAGGTTGGCCGGCAACGGCTTGCGCTTGCCACGGCGCTTGACCGGCGCAACGATTTCTTCGGCTTCGGCTTCGGCTTCGGCTTCGGCTTCGCTTGGCGCAGCGGCCGCTTCGATCAGCTCTTCGACCTCGTTGAACATGGCCAACTGCGGTGAGTCGGCGTCTTCAGGGCTGCGCTCGGACTTGGGCGAGAACAACTTGTGGCGCAGCAGGGCGACCTGTTCCTGAAGTTGTTCTATGCGAGCATCTTTCGCAGCCGCCTGTTCACTGGCCAGCAGCAGTAAATGCTTGAGCAGGATTGGGTCGTCAGGAAGGGGGGCGGGCACGGCGATCATGGCCGTGGATTATACCGGCTCAGGTCACGAAACGCGGCGTCAGTATCTGGTGCGGACGGTTGCGCCACAGGTCGATGCCGTCGAGCAGCCAGTTCAACTCATCGACCGTCAGCTCGATGGCCTCGTCGCCGGCATCGGGCTTGGTCTTGAAGCGTTCGGCTTCCAAACGCTTGAGCCACAGGCAGAAGCCATTGCGCTCCCAGTAGAGGATCTTGACCTGACTGCGGGTGCGGTTGAGGAACACGAACAGCACGGGGTTGAACACTTCCACCTTGATGTCCAGCTCGACCAGAGCGGCCAGGCCGTTGATGGATTTGCGGAAATCGACGGGCTTTGGGTAGAGGTAGACTTTTTGCACCTTGGCGTCGGGACGCATCATGGGATGAACTCCGGTGAAAACGGGAGTTCAGCTTCCAATGATCTGCGGGCTATGGGCAGGTGGGGTTTATGGAGCGGATACGTCTGCTCGAAGGCATCGCTGTGGCGCAGGCCTGTGCGTGAGAGGCGTTGCATGGCCTGGTTGAGCCGAGCGATCAGGCTACTGTTGAGGCGGCCACGGTTTTCCACCACCTCATCCAGGCTGGCACCGATGTTTTGCGCCAGTTGTGCGTGCTCGATCTGCTCGAAGCGCTCGGCATAGCGCAGCAGGCGCAGGTTGGCCTCGGTCAGCTCGGCCATGCCGGCATCGTTCCATTCGCTGCGTTGCAGGCGCTGCCAGACTTCCAGCACCTGGCGCGCCTGGTGAATCACGCGCTGGGCGAAGTGATGCTTGAGGCGATCTCGACTGGGATCCGGGTGCTCGGTCATGGGCCGACTTCTATAGGTGGTTAAGTCAGTGGTGGCTTGATGCTATCAGTTGCTGGAGGCGCTGGCATTGCCGTCGATCAATTGACAGCGGTTTTTCTGTCGGATTAGCGACAGAGTCGTAGTTTTCCCGTACCAGCGGTAAGTTTGCCCCTCTGCCCTGCGTTTTGCTGTGGGCTTGCCTTATAGTGCGTAGCAGGTCGCAACCCGTTGGTCGGGTTGTGGTCGAACACTCGAATTCGCTTGAAAAGGACACTGCCATGCTGGATTGGAAGAATCGTGCGACGAACTCGCCAGACGGCGCCGCCAAGACCTCAGGGGGCGGTCGCAGTGGCGGCAGCCTGATTACCCGAGCTCTGGGCGGCCTGATCGGTGTCTATCTGCTGATCGCGCTGGTGGTCGGCTGGTACTGGAGTCAGGAACCGTCTGCCTTCCAGGTCCAGCAGCATGCGCAGAATTCGGCGCAGCAGGCGCAACGGCAGATGGTCACCGGTTACACCTCGGTGGAAACCCTCAAGCAGGTCGCCAGCACGCTGCTGGACAAGCCTGGTGGTTACATTTCCAACGACCTGGCGCCGCCCGGCCTGTGGCTGGACAACATGCCGAGCTGGGAATACGGCGTGCTGGTGCAGGTACGCGATTTCTCGCGTGCGCTGCGCAAGGACTTCGCCCGTTCGCAGTCGCAGTCCACCGAGGACCCCGACCTGGCCAAGGCCGAGCCGCGTTTTCACTTCGACAACAAGAGCTGGGCGTTGCCGGCGTCCGAGTCCGAGTACCGCGAGGGCATCAAGTCGCTGGATCGCTACCTCGCTCGCTTGTCCGATTCAGGGCAGAAGAACGCGCAGTTCTATGCCCGTGCCGACAACCTGAACAACTGGCTGGGTGATGCCGGCACACGTCTTGGCTCGTTGTCCCAGCGCCTGTCCGCCAGCGTGGGGCAGGTGCGCCTGAGCGAGAAACTGCAGGTGGGCAACGACGCCGAAGAGTCCGGCCTGGTCGGGCGAGATGGCGTATATGAGACGCCCTGGCTGCAGATCGACAACGTGTTCTACGAGGCCCGTGGTCAGGCGTGGGCGCTGGCTCACCTGCTGCGCGCGATCGAGGTCGATTTTGCCGACGTACTGGCGAAGAAGAACGCCACCGTCAGCGTGCGCCAGATCATCCGCGAGCTGGAGGCAGCACAAGCGACGTTGTGGAGCCCGATGATCCTCAATGGCAGCGGCTACGGCATTCTCGCCAACCACTCCCTGGTGATGGCCAACTACATCTCCCGCGCCAACGCCGGCCTGATCGACCTGCGCCAGCTGCTGAGCCAGGGTTGATGGAAGCGATCTCGGCGACCGAGGCGGCGCATCGAGCCGCTTCGGATCAGGAGCGGGTCGCCTGGGTCGACGAGAACGACCGGCCATTGGGCGGCGTCTCCCGCGCCGAGCTGCGCGAGCGCCGGCTGATTGGCCGTGGTACCTACATCCTGTTGTTCAACACGGCCGGTCTGCTGTGCGTGCATCGGCGCACCCTGAGCAAGGCGCTGTATCCCGGTTACTGGGATGTCGCAGCTGGCGGGATGGTGCTGGAGGGCGAGGACTACCGGCTTTCTGCCGAGCGCGAACTGGCCGAGGAGTTGGGCATCGTCGATGCTGAGTTGGTCGAGCATGCGCACTTTCTCTACGATGCCCCGGAAAGCCGCTTGTGGTGCATGGCCTACTCGGCGGTGTCCGATGCGCCGCTGGTGCTGCAGCCTGAAGAGGTACTGGAGGCACGCTTCATCAGCATCGAGCAGGCACTGGAGGAAACCCGCCACCTGCCGTATTGCCCGGATTCGCTGGCAGCGCTGGAGCGCTACATAAACAAGCCGCTTGCGGCCGGCTGATGGCCCTCTTCCATTTATGGGAGGGGGTGCCCTAAGGTCGGGGGGTGTGGTTGTCTCGCTTCCTTTTGTTTCGTCGAGCTTGGCTCTTAGGCCGCGTCGCCGATTCCGAGCGCCCCGTGCGCGATAACGAACGGCGTCGCCAAAGTGCCGCACAATGACGCAAATTTGGTCTTAGCAAGTCTGGCCTTTGCCGTTACACTGCGCGGCCTTTTCGGCGGACGTCTGTCCGCTTGCGCTGCCCCTGGCAGAAGGGCTTCGCCTATCCTGACCCCTACGAGGACAAGCCGGTGGTCAAGAAAGCCTCTTCATTTTCCGCCCTGAGCGGTCTCGTCTATTCCACCGATGGCGGTCGCCATTGCCCGGATTGCAACCAGGCGGTGGATGCCTGCATCTGCAAACAGACACGTATTCCCGATGGCGACGGTATTGCCCGTGTGCGCCGTGAGACCAAGGGCCGTGGCGGTAAGACCGTCACCACCGTCAGCGGCGTGCCGCTGGCCGAGGAGCCGCTCAAGGAGCTGGCCAGCGCGCTGAAGAAGCGCTGCGGCACCGGCGGTGCCCTCAAGGACGGCGTGATCGAGATTCAGGGTGACCACGTCGATCTGCTGCTTGCCGAGCTGAGCAAACGCGGGTTTACCGCGAAGAAGTCCGGCGGCTGAGCCAGCTTTTTCTAAACTTTCGACGAGTTTCGGTGGTCGACCGCCGAGCAACCGTCATCTATCGCCTTTAATTTCTGACGCGACCTTCGGTTGCGCAAACCCATTTCCAGGGAGACTTAGATGTCCGCACGACGCACCCGCAAAGACGACGGCAGCCAATGGACCGTAGCCGATAGCCGCAGTGTCTATGGCATTCGCCATTGGGGCGCCGGTTACTTCTCGATCAACGATGCCGGACGTATCGAAGTACGCCCCAATGGGCCGGACAGCCAGCCCATCGATCTTTATCAGCAGGTCGACGAGCTGCGTCAGAGCGGCCTGTCGCTGCCGCTGCTGGTGCGTTTCCCGGACATTCTGCAAGATCGCGTGCGCCGCCTGACCGGTGCCTTCGATGCCAGTATCGAGCGCCTGGAGTACCAGAGCCGCTATACCGCCCTGTACCCGATCAAGGTCAACCAGCAGGAAGCGGTGATCGAGAACATCATCGCCACGCAGAACGTCTCCATCGGCCTCGAGGCCGGCTCCAAGCCCGAGCTGCTGGCCGTGCTGGCACTGGCGCCGAAGGGCGGCACCATCGTCTGCAACGGCTACAAGGACCGCGAGTTCATCCGCCTGGCGCTGATGGGGCAGAAGCTCGGCCACAACGTGTTCATCGTCATCGAGAAGGAGTCGGAAGTCGCCCTGGTGATCGAGGAGGCCGCTGACCTCAAGGTCGCGCCGCAGATAGGCCTGCGCGTGCGCCTGTCCTCGCTGGCGTCGAGCAAGTGGGCCGACACCGGTGGCGAGAAGTCCAAGTTCGGCCTGTCCGCAGCGCAGATCCTGCAGGTGGTCGAGCGCTTCCGCGCTGCCGGGCTGGATCAGGGCATCCGCCTGCTGCACTTTCACATGGGTTCGCAGATCGCCAACATCGCCGACTACCGCAAGGGCTTCCGCGAGGCCATCCGCTATTACGGCGAGCTGCGCGCCATGGGTCTGCCGGTCGATCACATCGACGTCGGCGGCGGTCTCGGTGTGGACTACGACGGTACCCATTCGCGCAATGCCAGCTCGATCAACTACGACATGCAGGACTACGCCGATGCCGTGGTCGACATGCTCAAGGAGTTCTGCGACCGCCAGGAAATCCCCCATCCGCACATCTTCTCCGAGAGCGGCCGGGCGATGACCGCGCACCATGCCGTGCTGCTGGTGCAGGTCACCGATGTCGAGCGCCACAACGACAAGGTGCCGGAGATCGATGCCAGCGTCGAGCAGCCGGAAGTGTTGCAGGTGCTGATCGAACTACTGGAAGACAGCGACCCGGAAATGGTCGCCGAGACCTACTGGCGCGCCACCCACTACATCGAGGAAGTGGCCGCGCAGTATTCGGCTGGCAAACTCAGCCTGGCGCAGAAGGCGCTGGCCGAGCAGTGTTACTTCGCCATCTGCCGTCGCCTGCACAACCAGCTCAAGGCGCGCCAGCGCTCGCACCGCGCGGTGCTCGACGAGCTCAACGACAAGTTGGCCGACAAGTACATCTGCAACTTCTCGGTATTCCAGAGCCTGCCGGACACCTGGGCCATCGGCCAGATTCTGCCGATCCTGCCGCTGTCACGTCTGGACGAAGAGCCGCTGCGCCGCGCCGTGCTGCAGGACCTGACCTGCGACTCCGACGGCAAGATCCGTCAGTATGTCGACGAGCAGTCGATCGAGACCAGCCTGCCGGTACACGAGATTCGCGAGGGTGAGGACTATGTGCTGGGCATCTTCCTGGTCGGCGCCTATCAGGAAATCCTTGGCGACATGCACAACCTGTTCGGCGACACCGACTCGGTGAACATCTATCAGGGGGCCGATGGCAGCGTGGTGCATGCCGGCATCGAGACCCACGACACCATTGAGGACATGCTGCGCTACGTGCACCTGTCGCCGGAAGAGCTGATGACCCACTACCGCGACAAGGTGGCCAGCGCCAAGATCAGCGCCCGTGAACGTACGCAGTTCCTCGATGCCTTGCGTCTGGGGCTGACCCGTTCGTCCTACCTGGCGTCGTAAGCCGCCTGCCCGGATGCTCTCCGGGGCTGGCGCAATGTTGGACACCGCTCCCGGATTGCATCCGGGCTACGGTGTTGCTCTGCGGAGGCGCTTAACGGCGTCTCCCAGGGTTCAGCCAATCACGCCATAGCCGCGCGCCATCAGCGCCGCCAGCAGCGGTATCACCAGCAACAGCAGCAGTTCGAGGCGAATGCTCCAGGTCACCAGGAGTACCTGCCGAGCACTCGGCGCGGGCACCTGGCCGGCCTTCACCGTGCTACGCCATTTGATGAACACCAGGGTGGGCAGGATCGACAGCAAGCCGACCAGGATGAACAGGCCGAGCTTGGCGTGGAACAGGCTGTTGCCCATGTAGTAGGCGGCGCCTTGAACAGCACGTGCTCGACGCTAAGCAGGGCGAACAGGGCGAAGATCGCTAGAAAATGCAGATAGGCGCCGAGTGCGGCGGCCATCGAGTGCTCCCTGCGGGTTATTGATCGGTTGCGGCGAATTCGCAGCGATTGCGACCGCCGCGCTTGGCCCGGTACAGCGCCTGGTCGGCCCGTTTCAGGCCGTCGGCGGCGGTTTCGCCGGGCGCCAGCAGGGCGCAGCCGAGGCTGGCGGTCTGGCTCAACTGGGCGCCGTCCAGCTCCATGGCCGGTTCGGCGATGGCCAGGCGAATGCGTTCGGCGATCTGCAGCAGTTCGGTGCTGTCGTGCACCAGGGCGAGAATCACGAACTCTTCGCCGCCGTTGCGGGCGACCACGTCCTGCGGGCGCACCACTGCGCTCAGGCGTCGCGCGCTCTGCCACAGCACCTGATCGCCGACGGCGTGGCCATGCCGGTCGTTGACCTGCTTGAAGTGGTCGAGGTCGCAGAATAGCAGGCCCAGGCGCAGGCCGGCGCGTTCGGCCGCGGCCTGCTGCTGGGGCAGAAAGTGCAGCAGGCCGGCGCGATTCCACAGCTGGGTCAGCGAGTCGAGCATGGCCTTGCGCTGCGCGCGACTCAGTGCTGCGCGCAGCTGTTCGGCCTGGCGCGAGCTGTGGCGCAGGCGCAGATAGCCCTCCACCAGTTGTGCCATGTCGCGCAGCTGGCGCCGCTCGCGGGTATCTAAGCCGCGCGGCTGTGGGTCGATCAGGCACAGGGTGCCGAGGGTCTGGCCGTTTTCGTCATGCAGTGGCTGGCCGGCGTAGAAGCGGATAAAGGGCGATTGCAGCACCACCGGATTGTCGGCGAAGCGAAAGTCCAGGTGGGTGTCCTCGATCACCAGGGCGTCGTCTTGCAGGATGGCGTGGGCGCAGAAGGAAATGTACCTTGGGGTCTCGGCGAGTTCCAGGCCTTGGCGGCCCATGAACCACTGCCGGTCGTTGTCGATCAGGCTGATCAGCACCGTCTTCACCGCGAACAGCTCACGGGTGATACGGGTCAGGGTGTCCAGGTAGGGATCGGCCGGGGTGTCGAGCAGGTCCTGGCGCTCCAGGGCCTGTTGACGTTGTATTTCGTTGTGCGGCAGCTCAGCGCTGAGCATGGGCGGTCTCTCCTGCTGGCAGTGGGGGGAACCATTGGTCGCGGCGACTCAAGTGCCAAGCATAGCCACCCAGTATGATGCTGCGCAGCCCCATGAACGCCAGAAATGCCAACCACAGCCCGTGGTTGCCCAGACTTTGCAGCCACCAGCCCAGCGGCAGCGTCAATGCCAGGGCGATGAGCATGGCGTCGCGCATCTCGCGGGCGCGCGTGGCGCCGATGAACAGGCCGTCGAGCAGGTAGCTCCACACCGCTAGCAGCGGCAGCACGGCCAGGTAGGGCCGGAAGGTCAGCGCCAGTTCGCGGACTTCGGCAATATCGGTGAGCATGCCGACGAACCAGTGCCCGCCAAACAGGAAGAACAGCGCGAAGCCGGCGCTGGCCAGCAGCGACCAGGTGCCGGCCACCAGTAGCGAGCGGCGCAGCGCAGCGCGATCACGCGCGCCCAGGGCATGACCGCAGAGTGCTTCGACGGCATGCGCCAGGCCGTCGAGGGCGTAAGCGGTCAGGGTCAGACCATTGAGCAGCAGCGCGTTGGCCGCCACCGTGGCATCGCCGAGGCGCGTGCCTTTCACGGTGATCAGGAAGAACACCAGTTGCAGGGCCAGGGTGCGGATGAAGATATCGCGGTTGACCGCCAGCAACGGACGCCAGTTGCTCCAGCGTTTCAGCGCGCTACTGTCGAGGCGGCCGGGATAGTGTGCGAGTGCACCGCGGGCCAGCCACAGGCCGAGCAGGGCGCCACTCCACTCGGCGATCACCGAGGCCCAGGCCGCGCCGGCCACGCCCCATTCCAGGCCGAGCACGAACAATAGATCCAGCGATACGTTGATCAGGTTGGCGGTGAGCAGAATGGCCAGCGGGCCACGGGCGCTTTGCGTGCCGAGCAGCCAGCCGATCAGCGCATAGGTCGCCAGGCTGGCGGGCAGGCCGAACAGGCGAATCTGAAAGTACTGGCGCGCCAACTGATCCAGCTCCGCCGAGGGTTGCATCAGGCTCAGTGCGGCACTGCTGAATGGCAGGGCCAGCAGACCCAGGAGCAGGGCCATGAACACGCCCAGACCGAGCCCCTGCACCAGCACCTGGCGCAACGCGCCGCCATCCTCGCGCCCTGCTGCCTGAGCGGCGAAACCGGTGCTGCCCATGCGCAGAAAACCCATGGCCCAGGTCAGCAGGGTATAGAGGCTGCCGCCGACTGCCACCGCAGCGAGCTGGTGGGCATGCGGCAGGTGACCGACCACTGCGGTATCGACCAGCGCGACCATCGGCACCGACAAATTGGAGAGAATCATTGGCGCCGCCAGCGCCCAGACCTTGCGCTGGGTCGGGGTGTGGCGCCAGGCTTCGATCAGCGCGTGCATGCGGGGGCTTCTTTTCCAGCAAAGGGCCGATTATAGGCATGCCGTGGAGTGTGCGCAGCTTGGCGGATTTCATCGCCTCGCCTCGTCGGCGTATTGGCCGCTCGGCTATAGTGATGGCCTTCGCGACCCCCACTCTCCGGAGCCCGCAATGCCGAACAAAGGACTGCTTCTGGCCTTGGTGCTGAGCCTGCTCAGCGCCTGTGATTCCTCCCAGCCCCCTGCCACGGTGACCCCAGCCGCTCCGGCCGCGCAACAGCCGCAGGCGCCCAAGCCTGCGGTCGACCGCGAGGCGCTGGCCAAGCGCTACGCCGGGCGCGAGCTGGAGGTGGTCGATGTTTCCGAAGTACAGCTCGATGGTGCCAGCGCGCTGTCGGTGACCTTCTCCATTCCTCTGGACCCCGACCAGCCCTTCGCCGAACGCCTGCATCTGGTCGACAGCGTCTCGGGCAAGGTCGATGGCGCCTGGGAGCTGACCGACAATCTCAGTGAGTTGCGCCTGCGTCACCTGGAGCCCAAGCGCAAGCTCTCGTTGACCATCGATGCCGGGTTGAAGTCGATCAACGGCGGCAAACTCGCCAAAGAGCATGTCAGCCGCTTCGAGACCCGCGACCTGCAGGCCAGCGTCGGTTTCGCCAGCCGTGGCTCGCTGCTGCCGACCCGCCTGGCCGAAGGCCTACCGGTGATCGCGCTGAACGTCGACAAGGTCAACGTCGAGTTCTTCCGCATCAAGCCCGAGGCGCTGCCGAACTTCCTCGCGCGCTGGGGCCGGGCCAGCAATCTGGATACCTGGGAGGCGCGCGAGCTGCTGCCGATGGCTGAGCTGGTCTATGGCGGCCGCTTCGACCTGAACCCGGCGCGCAATACCCGTGAAACCCTGCTGCTACCCATTGCCGGCCTGGAGCCGTTCAAACAGCCTGGCGTCTACCTGGCGGTGATGCGCGAGGCAGGCAGCTACAACTATTCGCAGCCGGCCACGCTGTTTTCCCTGAGCGATATCGGCCTGTCTGCGCATCGCTATCGTGACCGTCTGGATGTGTTCACCCAGGCGCTGGAAGGTGGTAAGGCGCAGTCCGGGGTGCAGCTGGAACTGCTCGACGGCGACGGTGCGCTGCTTGCCGAGGGCAAGACCGACTCGGCGGGCCATGCGCAGTTGCCGCTGCCGGCCAAGGCCCAGGTGCTGCTGGCCAAGCAGGACGAGCAGACCAGCCTGCTGCGCCTGAATACGCCTGCGCTTGATCTGGCCGAGTTCGACATCACCGGCCCGACAGCGCATGCCCTGCAGTTCTTCGTGTTCGGCCCGCGTGATCTGTATCGTCCCGGCGAGACCGTATTGCTCAACGGCTTGTTGCGCGATGCCGACGGCAGTCCGGTCAAGGCTCAGCCGGTGAGCGTCGAGGTGCGCCGTCCGGACGAGCAGATCAGCCGCAAGTTCGTCTGGAATGCCGGCGATGATGGTCTCTACCAGTATCAACTGCCGCTGGCCGAAGATGCACCGACCGGCCGCTGGCAGTTGTTGCTGGACCTGGGCGACGGCAACCCGCAGCTCTACGAATTTCTCGTCGAGGACTTCCTGCCCGAGCGCATGGCCCTGGAGCTCAAGGGCCAGGAGCAGCCCTATGCGCCGGGCGACAGCGCCGAGTTCGCGGTGACCGGACGCTACCTCTATGGTGCGCCGGCCGCTGGCAATCGCCTGACCGGGCAACTTTATGTACGTCCGCTGCGTGAAGCGGTGGCGAGCCTGCCGGGCTATCAGTTCGGCGACGTCACCGAGGCTGATCTGAGCCAGGATCAGGAGCTCGACGAGATCAATCTCGACGACCAGGGCCGTGCCGTGCTGCGCCCGGAAAACCGCTGGGGTGACGCCAAGTCGCCGCTGCGTTTGATCCTCCAGGCCAGCCTGCAGGAGTCCGGTGGCCGCCCGATCACCCGCCGCATCGTCCAGCCGGTATGGCCTGCCGAGCGCCTGCCGGGCCTGCGTGGCCTGTTCGACGGCGAGGAAGTCGACGCCGACAGCCTGGCCGAATTCGAAATCCTGGTGGCCGATGCCTCCGGCAACAAGCTGGCCGCCGACAACCTCAACGTGCGCCTGGTGCGCGAACGCCGCGACTATTTCTGGAGCTTCTCCGACGGTGAAGGCTGGCGTCACAACTACAACGAGAAATTCCTCACCCTCAGCGACGAGCCGCTGAAGGTCGCCGCGGGCGGTACCGCCAAGGTCAGCTTCCCGGTGGAGTGGGGCCCTTATCGGGTCGAGGTGGTGGACAACCAGACCGGCCTGGTCAGCAGCCTGCGCTTCTGGGCCGGCTACCGCTGGCAGGACAACGCCGATGGCGGCGCGGTGCGCCCGGACCAGGTCAAGCTGGCGCTGGATAAACCCGCCTATTCCGCCGGTGATGTGGCCAGGGTCACCGTCACCCCGCCCGCTGCCGGCAACGGCTACCTGCTGGTCGAGTCCAGCGAGGGGCCGCTGTGGTGGGAGGAAATAAGCGTGCCGGCCGAAGGCAAGACCTTCGAACTGCCCATCGACAAGAAATGGGCGCGCCACGACCTCTACCTCAGCGCCCTGGTGGTGCGTCCGGGTGAGCGCAAGGCGCAGGTCACCCCGAAACGTGCGGTCGGCCTGCTGCACCTGCCGCTGGAACGTGCCCCGCGCAAGCTGGCGGTGAGCCTGGAGGCGCCAGAGAAGATGCGGCCCAAACAGCCGCTGAAGGTCAAGGTCAGCGCACGTAATGCCGACGGCAGCATTCCTGACAAGGTGCATGTGCTGGTTGCTGCGGTCGACGTGGGCATCCTCAATATCACCAGTTACGCCACCCCCGATCCTTTCGCCAATTTCTTCGGGCGCAAGGCCTATGGCGCCGACCAGCTGGATATCTACGGCCAACTGATCGAGGCCCAGGGGCGCGTCGCCAGCCTGGCCTTCGGTGGTGACGCCGGCCTTGCCGCCGGTGGCAAGCGCCCGGATACCAGCGTGCTGATCGTCGCGCTGCAGAGCGATGTGTTGAAGCTGAACGACTGGGGCGAAGGCGAAGTCAGCCTGGACATTCCCGACTTCAACGGTGAACTGCGCCTGATGGCCCAGGCCTGGACCGACGAGCGCTTCGGTATGGCCGAGGCCAAGACGGTGGTCGCTGCGCCGCTGATCGCCGAGCTGTCGATGCCACGTTTCCTTGCCGGTGGCGACGAAACCACCCTGGCGCTGGACCTGACCAACCTGTCCGGTGCCGAGCAGCAGCTCGATGTGCAACTGGACGTAGAAGGCCAGCTGCGCCTGCTCGGCAAGGGTGAATCACCGATCAGCCTGAAGGATGGCGAGCGCACCACTCTGCGCATTCCGGTACGCGCCGAGGGCGGTCTGGGCCAGGGCCGCATCCATGTCGAGGTGCAGGGCCTGGCGCTGCCGAACGAGACGCTGGGTGACTTCAGCCGCGAGTGGACACTGGGCATCCGTCCGGCCTATCCGGCGCAGCTGCAGCACTTCCGTGCGGTACTGGGGGAGGGCGAGCCCTGGACCCTGCCGGCCGGCACCTTGAACCAGTTCGAACCTGCCGGGCTGGAGGCCGTGTTGGCGCTGTCGAGCCGACCGCCGCTTAACCTCGGCGAGCAGATTCGTGCGCTCAAGGCGTACCCCTATGGCTGCCTGGAGCAGACCACCAGTGGCCTGTATCCGTCGCTCTACGCCGATGCCGCGAGTCTCAAGCGCCTTGGCCTTGAGGGTGAACCTGACGAGCAGCGACGCAAGAGCATCGAGCTGGGTATCGAGCGTCTGCTTGGTATGCAGCGGCATAGCGGCGGCTTCGGCCTGTGGAGTGCCGAGAGCGAAGAGGAATACTGGCTCACCGCCTACGTCACCGATTTCCTTCTGCGTGCTCGCGAGCAGGGCTTCGGCGTACCGCCGGAAGCACTGAAGAAGGCCAGTGATCGCCTGCTGCGCTACCTGCAGCAGAGCAGCCTGATCGAGGCCAGCTACAGCCAGGACTTCGCCCACACCCGCTTCGCCGTGCAGGCATACGCCGGCTACGTGCTGGCGCGCAGCCAACAGGCGCCGCTGGGTGCGCTGCGCAGTCTGTTCGACCGCCGCAGCGATGCGCGTTCCGGCCTGCCGCTGGTGCAACTGGCAGCGGCGCTGAAGCTGATGGGCGATGCGCCGCGTGCCGAGCAGGCGTTGAATCAGGGGCTGGTCCAGCAGCGCGATGGCGAGCGCTGGATGGCCGATTACGGCAGCCCGCTGCGCGACCAGGCGCTGATCCTCGCCCTGCTGGAGGAGCACGACCTGGCGGCTGGCCAGCGCGAGCAGCGTCTGTTCAACCTGGCCGATGAGCTGGCCGGCCAGCGCTGGCTGTCGACCCAGGAGCGCAATTCGCTGTTCCTCGCCGGTCGCGGCATTCTCGGCAAGCCGGAGCAGACCTGGAGCGCTGCGCTTACCAGCGGCACCTTCCAGTTCGAGCTGAGCAACCAGCAGCCTGGTATCAAGCTGGAGCGTGGCGAACTGGCCGAACCGCTGAGCGTGAGCAATGCCGGCAGCACCAAGCTGTATCAGCAGCTGACCCTGTCCGGTTATCCGAGCCAGGCGCCACGCGCCGGTGGCGAGAACCTCAGCATCGAGCGCGAGTACCTGGGCATGGATGGCCGCCCGCTCGACCTGCAGCGCCTGGACAGCGGCGAGCTGGTGCTGGTGCACCTGGCCGTGCGGGCCAAGCAGCGCGTACCGGATGCCCTGGTGGTGGACCTGCTGCCGGCCGGCCTGGAGCTGGAGAACCAGAACCTGGCGCAGAGCGCGGCGAGCCTCGATGACGCCGGCAGCAACGTCAAGGAATGGCGCCGCTCCATGCAGAACGCGCGGATCAAACACCAGGAATACCGTGGTGATCGCTATGTGGCAGCGGTGGACGTGGAGGGCTACGGCACTACCCATCTGCTCTATCTGGCCCGTGCGGTGACGCCTGGCAGCTATCGGGTACCGCCACCGCAGGTGGAGTCCATGTACCGGCCGAGCTGGCAGGCGCTGGGTAGTGCGCCGGAGAGTTTGGTCGTCAGGGGGCGCTAAAAGCTGTCCCGGATTGCATCCAGGCTACAGGAGTTGCGTAGCCCGGATGCAATCCGGGGATTTTCGAGCACAAGGAGGTGCCGAATGGTGAAATACCGAAGAGCCAAGGTAGCCGGCGGCTGTTATTTCTTGACGCTGGCTCTGCAAGACAGACGTAGTGATCTGCTGTTCAAAAACGCGGCGCTATTACGTCGATGTTTGCAGGATACGCAGGCTCGACTGCCTTTTCGCGTACCTGCGTTGGCGGTGCTGCCAGATCACGTTCACATGCTGATGGTGCTACCACTTGATGACGCCGATTTCTCTGCGCGAATCCGTATGCTCAAGGCCTCTTTCGTGGGAGCACTACGCCAGCAGGTTGGCAGCGAAGTGCGCACCAACGCCAAAGGTGAGGCCAATATCTGGCAGCGACGTTTTTGGGAGCATCTGATCCGTGACGAGCAGGATTACCGCAATCATGTGGATTACATCCATATCAACCCGCTCAAGCATGGTCTGGTCGCTCGCGTACAGGATTGGCCGTTTTCCAGCTTTCATCATTATGTGCGTCAAGGCTTGCTACCCATCGACTGGGCCGGCGAAGCAGGTGTCGAGATCGAAGATGCTGGTGAATGAGGTATTCCCCGGATTGCATCCGGGCTACGCGATATCTGTAGCCCGGATGCAATCCGGGAGCTTGTGCTGACCATGCGACTCAACCGCCTACGTCGCTGGCTTATCGTCGCTTGCGTACCCTTAGCCCTGCTCTGGCTGGCCGACCACCTCTTCCCACTGCCCCTGCCCGAGGACGACCTGGCCCGCGTGGTGCTGGCCGAGGACGGCACGCCGCTGTGGCGTTTTGCCGACCGTGACGGTGTGTGGCGCTACCCGGTGACGCCGGACGAAGTGTCGCCCTATTACCTCGAGGCACTGCTGACCTACGAGGATCGCTGGTTTCGTCAGCACCCCGGGGTCAACCCGCTGGCGCTCGGGCGTGCCGCCTGGCAGAACCTTACCGGCGGACGCGTGGTGTCTGGCGGCAGCACGCTGTCGATGCAGGTGGCGCGGCTGCTTGATCCGCATGGCCGTGACCTGCCAGGCAAGCTCAAGCAACTATGGCGCACCGCGCAGCTGGAGTGGCATCTGTCCAAGGACGAAATCCTCGCGCTGTATCTGAATCGCGCGCCTTTTGGCGGCACCTTGCAAGGCGTGGCCGCCGCGAGTTGGAGTTACCTGGGCAAGCCACCAAGCCAGCTCACCCGCGCCGATGCCGCGCTGCTTGCCGTGCTGCCACAATCCCCCAGCCGGCTGCGCCCGGATCGCCATCCCGAGCGCGCCCAGACGGCGCGTGACAAGGTGCTGCGTCGCCTGGGCGAGTTTCAGGTGTGGCCGCAGGCGCAGGTGGACGAAGCGCTGGAAGAGCCGGTATTCCTCGCCCCGCGCCGCGAGCCGAGCCTCGCGCCCTTGCTGGCGCGGCGGCTGAACCGCGGCGGCAGCCCGCCGCTGATTCGCACCACCCTCGATGCCGGCTTGCAGCAGCGCCTGGAAGACTTGCTGCTGGGCTGGCGTGCGCGACTGCCGGAACGCACCTCGGCGGCGATCCTGGTGGTGGAGCACGAAAGCATGGCGGTGCGCGCCTATCTCGGCTCGGTGGATATCGGCGACACCTCGCGCTTTGGCCACGTCGACATGGTGCGCGCCCTGCGCTCGCCCGGTTCGACGCTGAAACCCTTTCTCTACGGCATGGCCCTGGATGCCGGGCTTATTCACTCCGAATCGCTGCTGCAGGACGTGCCGCGGCACTACGGCGACTACCGCCCCGGCAACTTCGCCTCCGGTTTCATTGGCCCGGTGTCGGCCAGCGAAGCCCTGGCCACCTCGCTCAACCTGCCCGCCGTGCAACTGCTCGAAGCCTACGGGCCGAAACGTTTTGCCGGCGAGCTGCGCAGCGCTGGGCTGCCGATCCGTCTGCCGGCACTGGCCGAGCCCAACCTGGCGCTGATCCTAGGTGGCGGTGGCTCGCGGCTGGAGTCCCTGGTGGCCGGTTACAGTGCCTTCGCCCGCGGTGGTATGGCGGCCCGCCCGCGCCTGCAGCCAGACGATGAACTACGCGAGCGCCGGCTGCTGTCACCCGGTTCGGCCTGGATCATCCGCCGTATCCTCAGCGGCCAGGCGCGACCGGATCGCGACCCGCGCGCACAGATGGCGCAGCGCCCGACCCTGGCCTGGAAGACCGGCACCAGCTACGGCTTTCGCGATGCCTGGGCCATTGGCGTCGGGCCGCGACATCTGATCGGAGTCTGGATCGGCCGACCGGACGGTACCCCGGTGCCCGGCCAGTTCGGCCTGGCCTCGGCAGCGCCGCTGCTGTTGCAGGTGCATGATCTGCTGGTCAATCGCGACAGTCAGCGTGGCATCGCTGCGCCGCCTGATCCACAGCCAGCCGAGGTCGGCGTGGCCGCCATCTGCTGGCCGTTGGGGCAGCCGATGAGCAGGGATGACTCCAACTGTCGTCGCCTGCGCTTTGCCTGGACGCTGGAGGGCACCTCGCCGCCGACCCTGCAGGCCGCCGACCAGCCGCTGGGCAGCGGCCTGCGCGAACGTTATTGGGTCAATGCCGAGGGGCATCGTGTCGGGCCCAGCTGCGCAGGCGCCGAGGCGCGCGAGCTGGTGTTGTGGCCTGCTCCGCTGGAGCCCTGGTTGCCGCGCCGGGAGCGGCGTGCCGCGCGCTTGCCGGGTATCGATCCCGGCTGTCCACCGCCGGGCAGCAGCCAGGTAGCGCCGCTGTCCATCGTCGGCGTACGCGATGGTGATCGTTTGCGTCGGCCGCAGGGCAGCCATGCGCCACTGCGTCTCAGCCTCTCAGCGCTGGGCGGTAGTGGCCGGCGCTGGTGGTTCCTCGATGGTCAGCCGCTGGGTGACAGTGCGCCGGATGCGCCCTTCAGTCATGCCTTCGGCAGTGGCAGGCATCAACTGAGCGTGCTCGACGAAGGCGGCCAGACCGCTCGTCTGGAGTTCAGCGTCGGGCCGTAAAGCGACTCGCTGGGATGTGCCGACGCCGACCGTTCTGGTCAGCGCCTTGATCCGCATTGCCAAGTACTCCCGCCAGGAGTGGCCAGGGTTTGGCCGTGGGCTATGGATGTTAAATTTGTCTGCAATTATCTTTTTAGATGTATACATTTTTGTATCCAATAAAATTCAGGCTCCAGCCAGCAACGGGAGAAACCTCCATGCGCCTCTGGCAACGCAGTATTCAGTGGCAATTGATCCTCAGCATGGGCGCTGCCCTGTTGACCAGTATTCTGATCGTCGTCGGCATTTACTCGGCGGTGGTCAATCGTCTGACCGAGCGCGACCTGATCGGCGATGTGCTGGCCACCAGCGAGCGACTGCGTACCGCGGTCGGTCAGGTGGCACGGGTGGTGGAGAACACCGCAGGGCGTGCTGTGCAACAGCAGGAAATGACCGACATGGTGGCCACCGCCGTGCACGAGATGGGGCTGACCGTGCAGGAGATCGCGCGCAACGCCAGCAACGCCGCGCAGTCCTCGCACAGCGCACGCGACGAGGCGCAGAGTGCGCGTCAGGTGGTGGGCCAGTCCATCGCCCATATCGAGCGCATGTCCGCCGATATTGGCAGCGCGGCGGGAGCGGTGACCGAGCTGGCCGAGCAGGTCGCGTCGATCGATCAGGTGCTAGCGGTGATCCGCGGTATTTCCGAGCAGACCAATCTGCTGGCGCTCAACGCGGCCATCGAAGCCGCGCGCGCCGGGGAGATGGGTCGCGGCTTTGCCGTCGTGGCAGACGAGGTGCGCACCCTGGCCAGTCGTACCCAGGCGTCGACGGACGAGATCCAGCAGATGATTCAGCGCCTCAAGCAGGGTGCAGAGACGGCGGTCAGTTCCATGCATGCAGGCCAGTCGGCCACCGGCACTGGCGTTGCATCCAGCCAGCGCACTGGGCAGTCGCTGAGCGCCATCACCGAGCAGGTCGAGCGCATCAGCGACATGAACACCCAGGTGGCTGCGGCGACCGAAGAGCAGAGTTCGGTGACCGAGGAGATCAACCGCAACGTGCAGGGCATCGCCGACCTGGCGCACGCCACCGCCGGCGAGGTGCGTGCTTGCCGTGAGGATTGCCAGACCCTGAGCCGCCTGGCCGATGATCTGGCCGGGCAGATGGGCAAGTTCAGGCTGTAATCCTGAGGTCCGCTCTCAGTGATCGGCCGCAACCAGGCGGTTGCGGCCCTCGCGTTTGGCACGGTAGAGCGCACCGTCGACGCGCTTGAAAAAGGCATCGGCGTCGCCGTCATGACTGCTGCTGAAACAGCCGACGCCCAGGCTGGTGGTCAGTTCCAGGCGCTGGCCGGCCAGCAGCAGGCCTTCTGTTTCAAGTTCCTGGCGAAAGTGCTCGGCCAGATCCAACGCCTGGGCCAGGGTGGTGCCCGGCAGCAGTACGCCGAATTCTTCGCCACCCAGGCGCAGTAGTGCGTCGCCATCGCGGCGGAACACCTTGCGCATGTGTTCGGCGAAGGCGCTCAGGCAGGCGTCGCCACCGGCATGGCCGTGTTCGTCGTTGACCTTCTTGAAGAAGTCGATATCCATCAGCACCAGTGACAGCGGCTCGCCCTGGCGTACCGCATTGGCCACCAGGCTGGGGAACAGGTTGTTGAACTGATAGCGGTTGCCCAGTTGGGTCAGGCTGTCGGTGCGGCTGAGCAGATCGAGCTGACTCTGCTGCTCCAGCAGCTTCAGCTCCAGATCGAGGGTGGCGCGGTATTCACGGTGATTGCGCCCCAGCACCAGAATCAGATAGCCGAGGTAAAAGGTCAGGGTGATCAGCATCGCGTGCTTCTGCTGCCAATTCAGCGCCATTACCGCCAGGCCCGGCAGGTAGAGCAGGGCCAGTGCCAGTAGGGCGCGCCCCCGGCGCATGGCGAAGTTGAAGGTCATCGCCGTGCTGAAGGCCACCGTGGCCAGAGTGGCGATCATTTCCGAGTTGTTGTAGGCATCGCTGTACAGTGCCAGGGCATGGGCCTGGCCCCAGCACAACGAAGTCAGGAGGATCAGACTCCAGTGATGATCCAGCCAGCGTTGCAACTGTTCAGGGCTGTCGAGGCCATCGGGGCGGTGCAGCAGGCGCGCAGCCAGGAGTACGACGAATACCGTACAGCCCAGCACGCCGCTGACCATCAGGCTGCCCGGTGCCGCACTGAATACCCAGGTCAGCAGCCAGGCAAGGACGTAGAAGAAACCTCCCAGGTGCGTGCGGATGCGGGTGTCATCCACTTCACGCCACAGGGCGAAGGTATTGGGTTGGCGCGGTACTTCGGCGTCGGTCATCTCTTTCAGCCTGCGACCGCTGGCGGCCACCTCCGGGCCGTCGCAGGCGACGTCAGAACCTTCATCCAGGAGGTTTGTGATCACAGAAACTGCTTGCCAGAGCATAGCGCCTTTTCGTGAACGCGAGGATGTCGATTTGCCAGTACTTGCCGCCACCCGTCAGCCGCGACGAATCATCCAGATACCGGCGACGATCAACAGCAGGCCTGCCACCTTGCCGAAGGTGATCGGCGATTCACGAAAGCCTGCCCAGCCGAAATGATCGAGGGTGATGGCCATGGCCAACTGCCCGGCGATCACCAGCACCATGAACAGCAGCGCGCCCACGCGTGGCCCGGCGAAGGCGGCGGTGGCGATGAAGAAGGCGCCAAGCAGGCCGCCGCTCCAGTGCCACCAGGTGAGCGCCTTGAGTGCACCAAGCCCGGGCATCTCGCGCTGGCTCAGGGTCATCAGCAACAACGCCAGGCTGCCGACGGCGAAGGAGATCAGCGCCGCGGCGAAGACGCTGGACAGCTGGCGGGCGAGTTGGCCGTTGATACCGGCCTGCAGTGGCAGCACAGCGCCGGCGAGAAGGGGCAGGGCCAGTAGCCAGCCACTGATATGGTTCATGGGTAACTCCAGCGAGGAAGGGAGGATGGGGCGAGGCGTTACGGCAGGGCTTTTTCCAGTTGCACCAGTGCCACGCGGCTGCCGTCCGGGGCGCGGCGTTCGACGATGCCGACGGTCTGGTAGCCGAGACGGGTGTAGAGCAGCAGGCCGCCAGCGTTGGCGTTGAAACAGGACATCTTCATCAGCGATGCCTTGTAGCGCTCGCGGGCGATCTGTTCCATCACTTCCAGCAGGTGTTGAGCCACGCCCTGGCTGCGCGCCCAGGGCGCCACCATCAGGTTGCCAAGGGCACAGAACTCGCTGTGTTGCCATTGGTAGAAATTGGCGAAACCGGCGACTTTCCCATCCAGCTTCAGCTGCGGTAGGCAGCGAAGTCGCGGCTGGGGTCGAAGTCGCGCTCCAGGTTGACGCTGGCGCAGCCACTCAACAGTAGGGCCAGGCTCAGGTAGGACAGGTTACGCATGATGTTCTCCGGGGCAGTCCATCAATAGGGGGGATAGCCGTCCAGCGCGCTGCGGATGGCCGCGCGCATGGCGTCGGCCTGCGTCGCCTGGTCCTTGCCGGCCAGGGCTTCACCGCTGCCGGACCAAACGACCTGGCGGTCGCGTGGGTCGATCAGTTCGATGCGCACTACCGCCACTTTCTGTTCGTAGGTGCGCATGATAGGGACACTACCGTAGGCGCCGTAGCGGCGGTCCCAGTGGCTGCCGGTGCCGTAGTAGCCACCGACATTGTCCTGATACTGGCGCAGGCGGGTTTCCTGGCTGATACGGGCGTTGACCAGCACGTCGCCGGGGCCATTGAGTGCCGGGCGCAGACCGTACTGGTCGAGACCGGCGCTGACGCTGTCGGCCAGTTCACTGCTGGGCGCCCGGCCGTCCAGCCAGCTCCAGCTGCGATAACGGCCGTAATCGCGCGGTGCGGCCGGGTAGGCGCTGCGGTCGAAAGTGGTGGCCGCTTCCGGCGGGGCCGGTGGCATGGGCAGCGATTCGGCGCGATAGGGATTCTGGCTCTGACAGGCGGCCAGCAGCGGCAGGATGAGTATGGCTATGACGGTGCGCATGGTGGGCTCCGTGGTCGCGCGCGACATTCCGGGTGGTTTCAGGCTACGCCGGCTTGCTGGCTTCGTCCAACGCGTTCAGATCGGCCGGCAGATCCAGTGCAGGTAACGGCCCAGCCCCTCGAAGCTGGGGTGACGCCGATGGGCCAGCTCCATTTCCAGCAGGTCGATCAGTTCGGCCTTGGCCTGGAATGGCTGCGGCATGTAATCGTGGAATACGCGCACGCCGCTACGGCTTTCGACCTGCCAGTAGGCGGCGAGTTGCGTGGCCAATTCGCGTGGGTCGAGCGGCTGTTGGGGCGTCAGGCTCTGTTTCTCGCCGGCGAACTGCGCCTTGCGCAGCTTGCGAAAGTGGCCCTTAAGCAGGTTGCGGTAGATCAGCGCGTCCTTGTTGTAGAAGGCCAGCGACAGCCAGCCGCCCTTGTTCGTCAACTGGTGCAGCACCGGCAGGATGGCGGCCGGCTCGGCCAGCCACTCCAGCACGGCGTGACACAGCACCAGGTCGAAGGGCTCCTGCAACTGGCCGGGCAGTTCCTGCCAGGGCGCCTGGATGAAGGTGGCATGCTGACCGGCTTCGGCGAAACGCTGACGCGCGGCTTCGAGCATGGGTTCGGCCGGCTCAGCCAGGGTGACCTGATGGCCACGTTGGGCCAGCCACAGGCTCATATGGCCGAGCCCGGCGCCCACGTCGAGTACGCGCAGCGGACGATTCGGCAGCGCTTCGGCCAGGTCGGCCTGCAGCACGGCGAGGCGGATGGCACCCTTGGCGCCGCCGTAGATCTTCTCGGCGAAGCGGGTGGCGAGCTCGTCGAAGTGGCGGTCGCTCATGTGAGGAAGCGCCGTTCGTTGTCGGCGAGCTTGTCGAGCACCGCCTGGTTCATGTCGATCCCCAACTCGCTGCACAGTTGCAGCAGATAGAGCACCACATCGGCCACTTCCTGGCCGGCATGGACGAGTTGTTCGGGCGGCAACTGGCGGGATTGCTCCTCGCTCAGCCACTGGAAGATTTCCACCAGTTCGGCCATTTCCACGCTGGCGGCCATGGCCAGGTTCTTCGGGCTCTGGTAACGGCGCCAGTCGTTGTGGTCGCGAATGGCGTGCATGCGCGCGGTGAGTGCAGCGATGTTCATGGTGCGGCTCCTGTCGAGCCGCATAGCTTCGGCCTGAACGGACTGCTCTGCAAGCGCGGGTGATCCGGGGCTGTCACGTGTTGGCCTGCTATCGGGCTGCTCTGTGCAGGCGTCCTGCCTCGGTGCGTAATTGCTAATGGCAGGCGGCCCGAATCTCGACAGCGTAGGCGGCATCGATGCGCAAATGACGGGCACGCCCGAATAGACGCTTCTGCTGTAACGCCCTATCGCCAGATGGCTGTGGTGGCCTGTCGCGCGGCAAATCACCACAGCGCCAGTTGCGCCTTCAGGGGCTAGTCTTCTAGCAGGCCGTTGAAAAACTCGGCTTCAACTGCCCCAACCCGTCCGGTTTGGCGCTTTTTCAAGCGCTTTGGCCTAACGGAGTCCACACAAGGCCTGACTTCAGGCCTTTTTGACAGGTTTCAGCACCACGTTCACGCCTTTCGGTGTTTTTTGGGCGTAACTCGCCCTATACATGCGATCCTCGCCACCAACCCGACAGGCTACCCAGTCGGATCAGGTTGTAGACCGAGAAACCCAGCAATAACTGAGCACTCAGCTTGGCGCGACCGATCAGCTTGGTCTTGCGCAGGCCGCCAACCGTCTTCAGCCAGCCAAAACCTTCTTCGATCCGCTTGCGGATCTTCTGGCTGGCGGCATACCCCGGATGCCGCGTGGTGCGCCCATCGATGGCGCTGCCCTTGCGCTTCTGCGCCACATGCGGTGTCACTTTCAGCTCGCGCGCCCTCTGCACGAAACGCTTCTGGTCGTAATTCTTGTCTGCACCTACCGTGCTGCCCGGCTTGGCCGTGCGCTCCAGCATCTCCAGCGCCGCCTCTACCTCGGCACGTCCATTGAACTCGGTGCATTCCACATCCACGATCAGACCGTTGCGGTGCTCCATCATCGTGTGGGCCATGTGCGCCAGACGACTGGCATCGCCATTGCTCTTGCGCGCCAGCCGGGCCTCGGGATCGCTGGTCGATTGGTGGGTCGCGTTGCTGCGCTTCTCGCCCTTGAAGTCGGCATCGGGGTTGCGCGTGCCATCCTCCGGTGGGTCGCCGCCATCCTTCTTGATAAAGGACTTGTGCGAGGCCCAGGCGTCGATCAGCGTGCCATCGACGCTGAAATGCTCGTTGCTGGCGTACTCGGACCATGCGGCCAGCGACTTGATGCGCTGGAAGAACAGCCGCGCTACATCCTGGTTGAACAAGCGGTCACGGTTCTGGCTGAAGGTCGAGTGATCCCACATGCGCTCGTCCATCGACAAGCCGACGAACCAGCGAAACAGCAGGTTGAAATCAATCTGCTCGACCAACTGCCGCTCGGAGCGAATGGTGTAAATCACCTGCAGCAACGAGGCGCGCAGCAGCCGCTCCGGCGCAATCGAGGCCCGTCCCAGGGTGGAGTACAGCCCGTCGAAGTCCCGATCCATCGAAGCCAGAACGGTATCGACCAGGCCTCGCAGGGGACGCAGCGGGTGATCGTTCGGGATGCGCTGCTCCAGCGTCGTATAACTGAACAGCTCGTTTTGTTTGAGGTCGAGTCCACGCATCGGCTTGGGCTGGCTTCGGCAGAAGAGGATGGCCGCCATTTTGCCAGAGCCACGCGGGCTCTGGCTTTTTTCAACGGCCTGCTAGTCTTCTAGTGTGCATTGATCCAAATCAATACGGCATTTTGCGCTTCACCCCGCAGTCATTCGGCTGCATGGCATTTCATAAGAACAATTTCAGCTCGTGTGACTCCAACACCTGGAGTTTGTGGCTCGGCTTTGCGTGCCGGGGCCAAGATAACCCTGAATGAGGACACCACATGTTCGGTCTAGAGGCGCTTGATCTCGCCCGAATCCAGTTTGCCTTCACCATTTCCTTTCACATCGTCTTCCCGGCCATCACCATCGGCCTGGCCAGCTACCTGGCGGTGCTCGAAGGGCTGTGGCTGAAAACCGGCAATACCTTGTACCGCGATCTCTACCACTTCTGGTCGAAGATCTTCGCGGTCAACTTCGGCATGGGCGTGGTTTCCGGCCTGGTCATGGCCTATCAGTTCGGCACCAACTGGAGTGCCTTCTCCGACTTTGCCGGGGCGGTCACCGGGCCGCTCTTGACCTACGAAGTGCTCACCGCGTTCTTCCTCGAGGCCGGTTTCCTCGGCGTCATGCTGTTCGGCTGGAATCGCGTCGGGCCGGGCCTGCACTTCTTCTCCACGCTGATGGTGGCCATCGGCACGCTGATTTCGACCTTCTGGATTCTCGCCTCCAACAGCTGGATGCACACACCGCAGGGGTTCGAGATCATCGACGGGCGGGTGATTCCGGTGGACTGGTTCGCCGTGGTGTTCAACCCCTCGTTCCCCTATCGCCTGGCGCACATGGCCACGGCGGCGTTCCTGGCTACCGCCTTCTTCGTCGGCGCCTCGGCGGCCTGGCATCTGCTGCGCGGGCGTGACAACCCGGCGATCCGCAAGATGCTCTCGATGGCACTGTGGATGGCGCTGATCGTCGCACCGGTGCAGGCCTTCATCGGCGATCTGCATGGCCTCAATACCCTGAAGTACCAGCCGGCCAAGATCGCCGCCATCGAAGGGCACTGGGAGAATGTCGGTGACGAGCCGACGCCGCTGATCCTCTTCGGCTGGCCGGATATGGAGCGCGAGGAAACCCGCTTCAAGGTGGAGATCCCCGCACTCGGCAGCCTGATCCTCACCCACAGCCTGGACAAGCAGGTGCCGGCGCTCAAGGACTTCCCGCCGGAAGACCGCGCCAACTCCACCATCGTCTTCTGGACTTTCCGCATCATGGTTGCCATGGGCCTGATGATGATCTTCGTCGGCCTGTGGGGCACCTGGCTGCGTCGCGGCGACCGGCTCTATACCTGCCGGCCGTTCCTGCATCTGGCGGTGTGGATGGGGCCGAGCGGGATCATCGCCATCCTCGCCGGCTGGTACACCACCGAGATCGGCCGCCAGCCGTGGATCATCCATGGCCTGATGCGCACCGCCGATGCTTCGTCCGGGCACAGCGCGACGCAGTTGGGCATCACCCTGGTGCTGTTCGTGGTGGTCTATTTCGTCCTGTTCGGTGCGGGTATCGGCTACATGCTGCGCCTGGTGCGCAAGGGGCCGAAGATCGATGAGGGCAAGGAAGTGTCGTCCGGTGGCCCTGGTCAGCCGCGTACGCCGGCACGGCCGTTGTCGGCTGCCGAAGAAGGCCTGGACGATGGCGAAACCGACACCTTGCCGCAGAGGAACTGAACATGGGTATCGACCTTCCGCTGATCTGGGCGGTGATCATCGCCTTCGGTGTGATGATGTATGTGGTGATGGATGGCTTCGATCTGGGTATCGGCATTCTCTTTCCCTTCGTCCGTGACGAGGGCGAGCGCGATGTGATGATGAATACCGTGGCGCCGGTCTGGGACGGCAACGAGACCTGGCTGGTGCTTGGCGGCGCGGCGCTGTTCGGCGCCTTCCCGCTGGCCTACGCGGTGGTGCTCGATGCGCTGTACCTGCCGCTGATCCTGATGCTGCTGGGGCTGATCTTCCGGGGGGTGGCCTTCGAGTTCCGCTTCAAGGCCAAGGCCGCCAAACGCCATCTGTGGGACAAGGCCTTCATCGGTGGCTCACTGACCGCGACTTTCTTCCAGGGCGTGGCGCTGGGCGCCTATATCGATGGTTTCGAGGTGGTCAACCGGCGCTTTGCCGGCGGCGCCTTCGACTGGTTCACGCCGTTCTCGGTGTTCTGTGGCCTAGCGCTGATTGCTGCCTACGCGCTGCTCGGCTGCACCTGGCTGATCATGAAGACCGAGGGGCGCCTGCAGCAGCAAATGCACGATATGGCGCGGCCGCTGGTGCTGGTGTTGCTGGGCGTGACCGGCATCGTCAGCCTGTGGACGCCTTTGGCTCACCCGGACATCGCCGAGCGCTGGTTCAGCCTGCCCAACTTGTTCTGGTTCATGCCGGTGCCGCTACTGGTGCTGCTGTGTACCTGGGCGCTGCTCAAGGTCGTGGCCGATAACGCACACTACGCGCCGTTCATCCTTACCCTGGTGCTGATCTTCCTCGGTTACAGCGGCCTGGCCATCAGCCTGTGGCCGAACGTCATCCCGCCGTCGATCAGCATCTGGGACGCCGCCGCGCCGCCGCAGAGCCAGGGCTTCATGCTAGTGGGCGCGCTGTTCATCATCCCCTTCATTCTCATGTACACCGCCTGGAGCTATTACGTGTTCAGAGGCAAGGTTACCCAGAACGATGGCTACCATTGAGGTGCGAGTCATGACCAAGGTCGAGCAAGAGAAAAAGCCGCTATGGCAGCGCCTGGGTTGGCTGGTGCTGATCTGGGCCGGCAGCGTCGCCACGCTGGGCGTGGTGGCCTGGCTGTTGCGCCAGTTCATGAGTGCGGCGGGGTTGGGTACACCGGGCTGAACCCTGGTTGATCCGTCACCCCGCTTGTTCCCATACTGGCCTCCTTTCTCCGCAATCCGGGAGGCCCGATGTTCGCCCTCAGCGACACCCTGCAGCGTCGCTTTGCTGCGCTGAAATCCACCGCCGACTTCTGGTCGCTGCGTTATGTGCAGGAGAGCCGGGAATCCTACTGGGTGAGGCGGCATGTGGCGCAGGCGCCTTCTTTCGTCGACGATGGCGGTGCCATGCTCACCGTACGCATTGGCGGTGTCGAAGCCTATGCGGCCACCAGCGATCTCAGCCAGGCCGGCTTGCAGGCCGCGCTGGAGCGAGCCGAGCAGATGGCGCGGGCGCTGGCTGGGCATAACCTGCTCGACCTCAGCGACCTGCCACACCCAGTCGAGCAAAGCGACGATGTGATGCTCGGTTACCAGCAGCCGCAGGCCAGGGCCGCGCATTGGTTCGAGCTGCTGATGGCCGAGTCGGCGCTGATTCCCCGCGATGCGCGCCTGGTCGATAGCCACATCGGGCTGACCTTCACCGATCACGAGCAGATCTACCTCAACAGCGCCGGCGCCTGCCTGCGCCGCGCCCAGCGTTATGTCTTCCCGCAGGTGGGCGTTACCGCCAGCGACGCGCATGACAGTCAGAGCCGCAGCTTCGGCGGCACCCATCTGGCGCGGCAGGGTGGTGCCGAGGTGCTGCAGCAGTTGGGCGTGATCGGCAGCGCTGCGCGTATCGCCGACGAGGCGTTGCAACTACTGCTGGCGCCAAACACGCCGAGCGGTACGCGCGATCTGCTGCTGATGCCGGATCAGATGATCCTGCAGATTCACGAATCCATCGGCCACCCGCTGGAGCTGGACCGCATCCTCGGCGACGAGCGCAACTTCGCCGGTACCAGCTTCATTCGCCAGGAGGATTTCGGTCATTACCAATACGGCTCGTCATTGCTCAACGTGACCTTCGATCCGGGTGTACCCGGCGAGCTGGCCAGCTACCGTCATGACGACGACGGCACCCCAGCGCAGCGCGAATACTTGATCCGCGATGGCATCCTCCAGCGTCCGCTCGGCGGCGCGCTGTCGCAATGGCGCAGTGGCCTGCCGGGTGTGGCCAACAGCCGTGCCTGCAGTTGGAACCGACCGCCCATCGACCGCATGGCCAACCTCAATCTGGAACCGGGTGAGCAGAGCCTGGCCGAGCTGATCGGTGGTATCGAACGCGGCATCCTGATGAGCAACAACCGCTCCTGGTCGATCGACGATGCGCGCAACAAATTCCAGTTCGGCTGCGAGTGGGGCCAGTTGATCGAAAACGGCGAGCTCAAGGGCGTGGTGAAGAACTCCAACTACCGCGGCATCAGCTCGCGCTTCTGGCGCAACCTCAAGGCGGTCGGTGACGCCAGCACCTTCGAGGTAATGGGCACGCCCTATTGCGGCAAGGGCGAACCCAATCAGGTGATCCGCGTCGGGCATGCCTCGCCGGCCTGTGTGTTCGCCGATATCGACGTGTTTGGAGGGGCCGCCTGATGGACGCACGTCAGCATTTCACTGCGTTGCTGGAGTATCTGCAGACGCAAGTCGTGGGCGAGGAGGGCTTTACCCTGGCCTACGGCGCCGAGGTCTCCAGCTTTATCCGCTTCAACCAGGGACAGGTGCGTCAGGCCGGACAAGTGCAGCAGGTGTACGCCACCTTGTCGTTGTACCAGGGGCAGCGCCATGCCGAAAGCAAGCTGGCGCTCAGTGGGGGGCTAGACGAGGATCTGCCCCTGCTGCAGCAGGCTTTGCAGCACCTGCGTGACGTGCTGCCGACCCTGAGTGACGACCCTTATCTGCGCCTGAACCGTGACGCTTGGCGCAGCGAATCCATGGGTGAAACGGTTGTGCTGGATGGCGCGACCATGGCGCAGCAGATCGTCGCGGCGGCCAGGGGGCTGGATCTGGTCGGCTTTCTCGCCGTCGGCCCGCAGTATCAGGGCTTCGCCAGTTCCTGGGGCGCGTTCGGCTGGTATGCCGCCGAGTACGGCCTGATCGCCAATGGCGCCTGCAGCGGCGAGTACCCGCTGTCCCTGCGCATGCACGGTGGCGAGCTGGATGAGCAGGACGTTCTGCAGCGGCTGGGCAGCGGTCTGTATATTGGCAATCTGTGGTACGGCAACTTCTCCGATCTGCCGGCCGCCCGCCTGACCGGCATGACCCGCTTCGCCACCTTCTGGGTCGAGGATGGGCAGATCCAGGCGCCGGTCAACACCATGCGCTTCGACGACTCGCTGTTCGATGTGCTTGGCGCGCAGCTCGAAGCCCTGACCCGCGAGCCCGAACTGCTGCTGCCCGGCGGCACCTACGGCGCCCGGCAGACCGGCTCGATGGCGCTGCCGGGGGCATTGCTGTCGCGCTTTACCCTGACGTTATAGGCGGCCTACTTGCTCGCCTTGAGCACCACGAACTTGGGGTTGGCCGCCACCTGCTCGACACCGCGGAACAGGCGCGCCAGCTTGGCGTGATAGCCCAGGTGGCGGTTGCCGACTATCCACAGTTCTCCGCCGGTCACCAGCGCCGCGCGGGCCTGCTGGAACATGCGCCAGGCGAGAAAATCACCGACCACCTGCTGCTGGTGAAACGGCGGATTGCACAGCACCAGGTCCAGCGAGCCGGCCGGTTGCTCGGCCAGACCGTCGCCGGCGCGAATGGTCGCCGGCCGCTCGCCCAGCGCCGCTACCCAGTTTTCCCGCGCTGACTGCACGGCCATATACGACTCGTCCACCAGGGTCAGCTGTGCCTGCGGGCTGCCCAGGGCATAGGTGATGCCGAGCACGCCGTTGCCGCAGCCCAGATCGGCGACGCGGCGTGCGTCGAGGTGGCGTGGCAGGTGCGGCAGGAAGGCGCGGGTGCCGATATCCAGGCCGTCGCGGCAGAACACGTTGGCGTGGTTTATCAGCTCCAGCGCCGGTTTATCCAGGCGATAGCGGCTCGGGTAGGGCGAGCGTGGCGCAGCCTTGACCTCAGGCGTGGCGCTGAGCAGGCGGGCTTTCTTCACCGCCAGCGAGGCCTGCACCGGGCCGATGTATTGCTCCAGCAGGTCACCGGCGGCGCGTGGCAGGTGCTTAATCATCGCCCCGGCGACCACGCGAGCGCCCGGCGCCAGTTGGCCGTGCAGGCGGATCAGTTGTTCTTCCAGCAGCGCCAGGGTCTTGGGCACACGGATCAGCACCCAGTCGAACGGCCCTTGCGGCGTTTCGCTACTCGGCAAAAAAGTGACTGCGTCGCCACTCAGGCCATTGCTGGCGAGATTTTTCTGCAGGGCGAGAAAGCCCAGGTGCGAATCGCTGCTGCTGGTCACCTGGCAGTGCCCGGCCAGTGAGCAGGCGAGGGCGCCAAAGCTGTCGTTGAGCAGCAGCACGCGGCTACCGGCTTCGATGCCGTGCTCGTGCAGGTGCGCGAGCAGGTATTCGTCGGCTGCGTCGAAAGCTTGCAGCGGCTCGTTGGCCTGATGCGGCTGGCGCTGGAGTTCGAGGCTGGCGAAGGGGGTTGTAAAAATAGGCATGGAAACCGTCGGTGTTTGCCGGTCGCACAATGAGCGACACTGACAGCAGATTCGGACAAGGGGGGAGATTATGACCGTCAGTGACGACAAGTTCACCCGTCAGACGCTGCTCGAGGTTCACAGCCTGACGCCGAGCCTGTTCACCCTGCGTACCACGCGGGATGCGGGCTTTCGCTTTCGCGCCGGGCAGTTCGTACGTCTCGGTGTCGAGAAAGTCGATGGTTCAGTGGTCTGGCGTGCCTATTCGCTGGTGTCCGCGCCGCATGACGAGTTTCTCGAGTTCTTCTCCATCGTGGTGCCTGGCGGTGAATTTACCCGCGAGCTGAGCCGCCTGCGGGTTGGCGACAGCCTGCTGGTGGAGAAGCAGGCCACCGGCTACCTGACCCTGGATCGCTTCGTCGATGGCCGCGATCTGTGGCTGTTGGGCAGCGGCACCGGCATCGCGCCATTTTTGTCGATCCTGCAGGACTTCGAGGTGTGGCAGCGCTTCGCGCGCATCGTGCTGGTGTACAGCGCGCGCACCAGCGCCGAGCTGGCCTATCAGCCGCTGATCAGAAGCTTCGCTGAACTGGAGCATTTGGCCGAGTTCGCGCACAAGCTCACCTATTTTCCGGTGGTTACCCGTGAACAGGCGCCGGGCTACCTGCATGCGCGGATCACCGACCTGCTCGACAGCGGCGAGCTGGAGCGCGCTGCCGGGCTGGAACTGACGCCCGAGCATTCTCGGGTGATGATCTGCGGCAACCCGCAGATGATCGATGACATTCGCCAGCGTCTGAAAGCGCGCGGCCTCAACCTGAGCCTGACCCGCAGGCCGGGCCAGGTGGCGGTGGAGAACTACTGGTGATCAGTCCTCGCGGATGGCCTTGATGCGGTGCTCCCAGCGGCGCTTGGCGAAGCGGCGCATATTGGGAATGTCATCGGTCTCATCGAGGATCGGCTTGCCGATGATGGTTTCCATGATGTCTTCCAGGGTCACCAGGCCGCGCCAACTGCCGAATTCGTCGTACACCAGGCACATGTGCTGACGTTCCTGCATCATCAGGGTCATCAGGTTCTCCACGTTCATGCTTTCCGGCACGACCTTGAGCGGCTTCATGATGCGGGTGATTGGCTCGGCATCGTTCTCGGCGGCCAGGGCGTCGTAGCGGAACACCACGCCCAGCGGCGATTCGTCTTCGCCAATGACCGGATAGCGGGAGAACTGGCTTTCCCGGGCACGTGCCTTGAATGCGGCAATCGACTCATCCGGTGCGGCCGACTCGCAGACAATGCGCGGCGTCATGATGTCGCGTAGGCGAATCTCATGCAGGTCTAGGATGTTGCTGATCACTCGATGTTCGTCTTCGTCGAGCTTGCCCACTTCGCGGCCGAGCAGGGTCAGTGCCTTGATTTCCTGGCGAATATCATGTTCCGGCTCCTTGCCGCCGAACAGGCGCATGATCAGATCGGAGAGCACGATGAACGGCTTGAGCAGCAGGATCATTGCCCGCAGCAGGCTCGGCAGGAAGGGAGCAAGGGCGCGCCAGTAACGTGCGCCGATGGTCTTCGGCAGAATTTCCGAAAGCACCAGGATCAGCAGGGTCATGACCGCCGAGGCGATACCCAGGTAACCGTCACCGAAGACGATTGCCACCTGCGCACCGACACCAGTCGCACCAACGGTATGTGCCACGGTATTGAGGGTCAGGATGGCCGCCAGCGGCTGGTCGATCTTGTCTTTGAGCTCTTTCAGCCTTTCGTACAGCTGAGGCTTTTCGACCTTCTGCTGAGCGATGTAACTGGGAGTTAGGGAGAGCAGGGCGGCTTCGAGGATGGAACAGATGAACGAAACCAGAATGGAGAGGACAGCGAACGCTATCAGGAGTGTCATGTAGGTGGGCTAGTGACGAACGGCCGATAAAGCTAACGCAAAAAACAGGTGATATTGCAGCAAGGCTGCAACATTTTATTTCAGGAGGCTGCGCAGGGACGCCAGGGCTGGCAATTGCTTGCGCTGCAGCATTCGGTGCAGCTTCGACTAGCAGGCCGTTGAAAACGTAGGCGAGGCAGCCAGTGCAAGGCAAAAACAGCCGAAAAAGCGCAGTTTACGTGTTGTAAATGAGCATTTTGAGGCTGTTTTTAACGCAGCAATGGCAACGCAGGTAGTTTTTCAACGGCCTGCTAGGCTAAGGAAACCCCTTCCGGAGAATCCTCCATGCCGCTCGAACACCATCCGCTCAGTCGAGAGTTTCCGCAGCAGCACGATGCCTTGCGCAGGTTGCTGCACAGCGACCCGCACTTTCCACGTCTGGCCAGTGACTATGAAGCGCTGGACAGGCGCATCTACGCCATCGAGGCGGGGCGTGAGGCGGCGGATGATCTGATCCTGCAGGGCCTGAAGTTGCAGCGGGTGGCGCTCAAGGACGAGATCGCCGAACTGTTGCGCCAAGCGGGCAGTGCTTGATCCTGATCAAGTGAGCGGCTGTTCTGTGGCGCTAGGCTGGAGCCATCTTTCCTGTCAGAGGCTTCATCATGCACGTCGACCATCATCCGCTGGTTCATGACTTTCCCGAACTGCGCAGCGAGCTGCAGCGTCTGCGCCAGAGTGATGAGCATTTCGCGCGCCAGGCCGAGGAATACGAAGCGCTGGACAAGCGTATTTGCCGCATCGAGGACGGTATCGAGCTGCTCGATGACGTCACGCTCGGCGCGCTGAAACTCAATCGTGTCGCCATGAAGGACGAGCTGGCGCGCCAGCTCAAGCGCGCTGCCGGGCAGTGCTGCGGTTGCGGTAATGGCTGCAAGGGCTGAGTGCCGGCGGTCCTGGTACAGACTGGTCGCCCGCAGTCGGGCTCCTGCGCTCAGGCGTTATTAATGTACGGGCGGGTTGATCAGGTAGGTGAGCAGCCCGTCCGCCTCTTCTTCCGTCCACACGGGGCGCGCTGGCCTGGGCCACTCGCTCAGTAGCTGCTGCCAGAATGCGCAGGCCAGTTCATCCTGACGGTAGTAGCGCAGCAACCACGGGCTGCCATCGCCCATGACCTGTTGCACCAGCGCGCGGCCAATGCCCTGGCGGCGATACTTCTTGAGGATGAACAGGTCGGCAAATTCCGGCGCCTCGATACCCGGCAATTCGCTGCGTTCGACCAACAGAAAGCCGGCGATAAAGCCATCGGCCAGGATCAGCTGTGCGCTCCAGCCCGGCTCCTGCCAATAGCGCTGCAGATGGGGGTGATGGATGTAGAAGCGGCCGTCCGTCTCCACGTCCTCCTGCTCCCATTCGGAGCTTTCGTAGGCATAGAACTGGTAGAGGTTGGCCAGTAGCGGCAATTGTTCGGCGCTGGTGGGCAGCAGTTGGATCTGCATGGATGTGCTCCGCGCGGTGTGGTGTGGTCTGTAAATCTATCCAGTAGTTCGGTATCGTTCCAGCCTTCGCTCAACAGGCAGGACGATTTTCCCATGGCCAAGGCTAAACGCATGTACGGCTGCACCGAGTGCGGCGCCACCTTTCCCAAATGGGCCGGGCAATGTGGTGAGTGCGGCGCCTGGAACACCCTGGTGGAAACCGTGGTCGAGGGCGCGACGCCCAGTGGCCGCACTGGCTGGGCCGGCGACAAGGCCAATATCAAGACCCTGGCCGAGGTCAGTGTCGAAGAAATTCCGCGCTTTTCCACCGCTTCCGGCGAGCTGGACCGGGTGCTCGGTGGTGGCCTGGTCGATGGCTCGGTGGTGCTGATCGGCGGCGACCCCGGCATCGGCAAGTCGACCATCCTGCTGCAGACCCTGTGCAACATCGCCCAGCGTTTCCCGGCACTGTACGTCACCGGCGAGGAATCACAGCAGCAGGTGGCCATGCGCGCGCGACGCCTGGACCTGCCGCAGGACAAGCTCAAGGTGATGACCGAAACCTGCATCGAGTCGATCATCGCCACCGCCCGCCAGGAAAAACCCAAGGTCATGGTCATCGACTCGATCCAGACCATCTTCACCGAACAACTGCAGTCGGCTCCTGGTGGCGTTGCCCAGGTGCGCGAGAGTGCGGCGCTGCTGGTGCGTTTTGCCAAACAGAGCGGCACGGCGATCTTTCTCGTCGGCCACGTCACCAAGGAGGGCGCGTTGGCCGGCCCACGCGTGCTGGAGCACATGGTCGACACCGTGCTGTATTTCGAGGGCGAGTCCGATGGCCGTTTGCGGCTGTTGCGGGCGGTGAAGAACCGTTTTGGCGCAGTCAACGAACTGGGCGTGTTCGGCATGACCGACAAAGGCCTCAAGGAAGTCTCCAACCCCTCGGCGATCTTCCTCACTCGCGCCCAGGAAGCGGTGCCCGGTAGCGTGGTGATGGCCACCTGGGAAGGCTCGCGGCCGATGCTGGTGGAAGTGCAGGCACTGGTCGACACCAGCCACCTGGCGAATCCGCGCCGCGTCACCCTGGGCCTGGATCAGAACCGCCTGGCCATGCTGCTGGCCGTATTGCACCGCCATGGCGGCATCCCGACCTATGACCAGGATGTGTTCCTCAACGTGGTCGGTGGGGTCAAGGTGCTGGAAACGGCGTCCGACCTGGCACTGATGGCGGCGGTAATCTCCAGCCTGCGCAACCGGCCGCTGCAACATGATTTGCTGGTGTTTGGCGAGATTGGTCTGTCCGGCGAAATTCGCCCGGTGCCGAGTGGTCAGGAGCGTCTCAAGGAGGCGGCCAAACATGGCTTCAAGCGCGCCATCGTGCCCAAGGGCAACGCGCCCAAGGAAGCGCCGGCTGGGTTGCAGGTCATCGCCGTAACGCGCCTGGAGCAGGCGCTGGATGCGCTGTTCGAATAGAGGAGGGCGTAGCCCGGATGCAATCCGGGGCTTTGCGGTGCTGTTCTTCCCGGATTTCATCCGGGCTACTGGACTGCGGCGTTCTGTCGCGATCAGGTGCCGGTGGAAATTGACCGAGGTCAATAAGTAGCAGGCTATCGACGCGCAGCATGAAGGCGTATCCACTGAAGGAGACGCCATCATGTTCCTGTTCTTCGATTTCTTTTCCCGGGCTTTCAACTTCGACGCCAAGGCCATTGAGTCGCGCGATGCGCGTCGTCAGGCGCAGCGTATTCAGGCGCGTCGCCAGCGTCGTGAACAGGCAGAGGCTGCCTGCCTGCGCCACTGACTGCTAGTAGTCGTCGCCCAATGCCGCCAGTTCACGTTCCAGCAGTTGCTCATCACCAAGATTGAGCTCGATCAGGCGGCGCAGGTGGCTGATCGATTCCAGGTCGATATGCCGACAGACGAAGCCGAGCGACTGCGGCTGGGTGCGCGTCAGTACCACTTCCATCTTCACCTTGGCTTCGTCCCCCAGTTCGATAAGGGCTTCGAAGGGCTGGTTCGGGTCCCCGTTCCAGTCGCGCGGGGTCTTGATCAGCAGGCCCTTGAGAGAGATATCGTGCAGAGCTGCCGACCATTGTCGCTCACCCTGAGCGATGACGGTGGGGGCGTCGAAGGCGATGCGCTGAAAGCGCCGACGCTCGTTGGCTGATTCACTCATGCCCATACTCCTGAAGGATTTACATCACTATAGCCAAGGCTGACGGCCCCGTGCTTTGCCGCTGTGTCGCAGCGCACAGCTGAGACACACCAGTTTGACAGGTGGCCAAGTTTCGCCAAAGCTCCTTGTGTAGTTTTTATTACTCAATATTGCGGAGCGACACATATGAGCAAGCGACTGCTGGGTAAAGGTTTGGTCTTCGGTCTGTTGAGCATGGCCAGTGTTGGTGCGTTTGCCGATGCTGCGGGCGGTAATGGCTGCGGCTGGGGCAACATGCTGTTCGAAGGGCAGCGCGGCATGGCCCCGCACTTCCTGGCCACCACTACCAACGGCACCTCGGGTAATGCCACCTTCGGCATGACTTCCGGTACCAACGGCTGCGATACCAGCGGCGCGCTGGGTTACAACGGTCGCTCCATGCTGGCAATGAATGGCATGCTCGACTCCATCGCTGAAGACATGGCCGTGGGCCAGGGTGAAGCGCTGGATGCCTACGCCACGCTGCTGGGCGTTGCCGCGCCAGACCGCGCGCATTTCGCCAAGGTCACCCACGAGAATTTCGGCAGCATCTTCAGCAAAGCTGACGCCACCAGCGAGCAAGTGCTGGCTGCCACTCTCGAGGTGATGAGCCGTGACGCGCAGTTGGCGCGCTACGTGAAACAGCCGGCCTGAGATTAATCCCCGGCAAAAACAAGCCCGCCAATTTGGCGGGCTTGTTCATTTCAGGCAGCGTATCAGTTGCCGTATACCGGGAACTTCGCGCACAGCGCCTTGACCTGCTCACGCACGCGGCCTTCGACTTCATCATTGCCGATGTTGGCCAGTACGTCGCAGATCCAGCCTGCCAGTTGACGGCACTCGTCTTCCTTGAAGCCGCGAGTGGTGACGGCGGGGGTGCCGATACGCAGGCCGGAGGTGACGAACGGCGAACGCGGATCGTTCGGTACGCTGTTCTTGTTGACGGTGATGAAGGCGCGGCCCAGGGCAGCGTCAGCATCCTTGCCGGTAATGTCCTGCTTGATCAGCGAGAGCAGGAACAGGTGGTTCTCGGTGCCGCCGGAGACCACGTCGTAGCCGTTGTCGATGAACACCTGGGCCATGGTCTGGGCGTTCTTGATCACCTGTGCCTGGTAAGCCTTGAACTCAGGTTGCAGCGCTTCCTTGAAGCACACCGCCTTGGCGGCGATGACGTGCTCCAGCGGGCCGCCCTGGCCGCCCGGGAATACCGCGGAGTTGAACTTCTTCTCCAGCTCTTCGTTCTTGCGCGCCAGGATCAGGCCACCGCGCGGGCCGCGCAGGGTCTTGTGCGTGGTGGTGGTAACCACGTCGGCGAACGGCAACGGGTTCGGGTACAGACCGGCGGCGACCAGACCAGCGACGTGGGCCATGTCGACGAACAGGTAGGCACCGACCTTGTCGGCGATGGCGCGGAAACGCGGGAAGTCCAGTACCTGCGAGTAGGCGCTGAAGCCGGCGATGATCATCTTCGGTTTGTGCTCGACGGCCAGGCGCTCCACTTCGTCGTAGTCGATCAGGCCCTGGTCGTTGATGCCGTACTGCACGGCGTTGTAGATCTTGCCGGAGAAGCTGACGCTGGCACCGTGGGTCAGGTGGCCGCCGTGGGCCAGGCTCATGCCCAGCACGGTGTCGCCGGCGTTGAGCAGGGCCATGTACACGGCGCTGTTGGCCTGGCTGCCGGAATGCGGCTGGACGTTGGCGTAGTCGGCGCCGAACAGCTCCTTGGCGCGGTCGATGGCGAGTTGTTCGACCACGTCGACGTACTCGCAACCACCGTAGTAACGCTTGCCCGGATAGCCTTCGGCGTACTTGTTAGTCAGCACGCTACCCTGGGCTTCCATCACCGCCGGGCTGGTGTAGTTTTCCGAGGCGATCAGCTCGATGTGCTCTTCCTGGCGCTGGGCTTCCTGCTCCATCGCGGCAAAGAGTTCGGCGTCATAACGAGCGAGGGTCAAATCACGGCTGAACATGGCGGTCCCCTGAAATCAGCTGGGCGGTAGAAAGAGGGGGCGGATTCTACCGCAAAGGTCGCATTCAGGCATATGAAGGTCGGTCATGAGCCTGACAAATGGCCTACATGCTGAGTTGGGCCCAGGGCTCGCCCGTCAACTGAGGATGAACAGCGCTGCGCCGCTGAACTGGGCGGTGAGCTGACGTGCAGCCATGGGCCTGCCCAGCAGGAAGCCCTGTACTTCGTCGCAGTCGTGTTCACGCAGGAAGTCCAGTTGTGCCTGGCTCTCCACGCCCTCGGCGATCACCATCATGTTCAGGCTGTGCGCCATGGCGATGATCGCGCGGGCGATCTGCGCATCCTGCTCACCATCGGGCAGGCCGTCGACGAAGCTACGGTCGATCTTCAAGACGTCGATAGGGAACTGCTTGAGGTAGTTCAGCGATGAGTAGCCGGTGCCGAAATCATCCACGGCAATGCACAGGCCCAAACGCTTGAGGTTGCCGAGAGTCTGCATCGCGCTGGCGACGTCACGCATCAGTATGCTTTCGGTCAGCTCCAGCTCCAGGCAGGCCGGGGCTACTCCGGTTCTGTCCAGAATGGCGGCGATGCGTGCGCTCAGATCGCCTTCGGCAAACTGCCGGGCCGACAGATTGACCGAAATCTTGGGGATGCGGATCTTTTCCTCGTGCCAGGCCTTGAGCTGCCGGCAGGCCTCCTCCAGCACCCATTCACCGACCTGCACCACCAGACCGAGCTCCTCCAGCACCGGGATGAACTCATCCGGCGGCACCAGGCCGCGTGTCGGGTGACTCCAGCGCAACAGCGCCTCGACCCCGGTGAGGCGATTGCCGTCGCCGGCAAACTGCGGCTGATAATGCAGGATGAACTGGCCCTGCTCCTGAGCGTGGCGCAGATCGCTTTCCAGTTCCAGGCGCTTCAGGGCACTGGCGTTCATGTCGGCCTGGTAGAACTGGAAGTTGTTTTTGCCGCGTTCCTTGGCGTGGTACATCGCCGTGTCGGCGTTCTTCATCAATTGGCTCAGTTCGTTGCCGTCTTGCGGGGCGAGGGCAATGCCGATACTGGCGGTGACGAAGAACTCGCGACCTTCAAGGATGAAGGGGCGAGCCAGGCTGGAAAGAATCTGCTCGGCGACATGAATGGCGCGGTTCAGTGCGCTGTCGCGGTTGGCACGTGGCTGCAGCAGCAGGGTGAACTCGTCGCCGCCCATGCGTGCCACGGTGTCGTCGCCATCGACGCAGGCCGACAGGCGCACGGCCACGTCCTTGAGCATGCGGTCGCCGGCAGCATGGCCGAGTGAGTCGTTGATCGGCTTGAAGCGGTCGAGGTCGAGGAACATCAGCACCACCCATTCGTCATGCCGTTCGCCATGCTGCAGGGCGCTGTGCAGACGATCCTGGAACAGGGTGCGGTTGGGCAGGTGGGTCAGGGCATCGTAGTAGGCCAGGCGATGGATGCGCTGCTCGCTGGCCTTGCGCTCGCTGATGTCGCTGAAGAAGCACACGTAGCTGACCAGATCACCTTCCTCGTCATGCACGGCGGTGATGCCGACCCAGGCCGGGAAGTTCTCGCCACCCCTGCGCTTGAGCCATACCTCGCCCTCCCAGCTGCCACGCTGGTTGAGTTGGCCAAGGATGTACTGCACATGGGTCGCCTGCTGGCGGTCGGCGGTGAGCATGCCTGGCAACTGGTCGAGCACCTGAGCCGGCGAGTAACCGCTGACACGGCTGAAGGCCTTGTTGACCTGCACGATGTAGCCGGCCGGGTCGGTTACCAGGATCGCCGCCGTGGAATGCTCGAATACCGTGGCGGCCATGCGCAGGTCCTTTTCCGCGCGGCGTTGCTGGCTGATATCGCGGCCCACGGCGAGAATGCCTTCGAAGCGTCCGTACTCGTCCCACATCAGCACCAGGCGCAGCTCCACCGGAATCTTGTGGCCGTCGGCGCGCAGGCAGTCGAAGACGAAGAGCTGATCCGGCAGCTCTTCGCGCAAGCGATCGAGCCGGTCGCTCTCACCCAGGGAATCGCGGATGCGTTCGAGCAGCAGGTTCAGCCCGCTGAGCTGTTGCGGGTTGGCTGCCAGGCTGAAGATGTTGTTGCTCATCACCCAGTCGACCGAATAGCCCAGCAGGGGTTCGACCGAAGGGCTGACGTGGTTGAGATTGAGCAGGCTGTCGGTGGAGAGGATCACATCGCTGATGCTTTCGGCCAGCAGGCGATAGCGCTGCTCACTGTCACGCAATGACTGGTTGCGCTCGATCTGCTCGGTGATGTCCTTGGCCACGCCGATCAGCCGGCTGACGCGACCGCGCTCATCACGCGCCAGAGCCTGCTCACGGATGCTGAACCAGTGCCATTGGCCATTGCGGTGACGCCAGCGCAGCACGGATTCGAGCAGGACGCCGTCGCCCACCACCTGCTGCAGATTGCGGATGCGCCAGTAGTATTCGGCATCGTCCGGGTGCAGCACCTGTACCCAGAAGTCTTCGCGCATCGCACGCAGCTCGGCCTTGCTGTAACCCAGCTGCAGGCCCAGGCTGTGGTTGCTGAACAGCACTTGCCGGTTCTGCATGTCATGTACGTAGAGCAGATCAGGAACCGAGCGCACCACCTCGGACCAGAAACGCTCACGCTCGATCAGCGACAGCTCGATACGCTTGCGGCTGGTGATATCGCTGATGCTCAGGGTGACGGCCTGATAATCCTCAATCATTTCCGGCAGACGCAGTACCAGCCATACATGACGCTGCAGGCCCTGTGCGGTGACCAGCTGGGTTTCCAACTCCACCAGATTGGGGCCTTCGAGCACGGCCACAGCCAGGCGGTAACACAGATCGTCGGGCTGTACCGGACCGTTGTCGATCAGTTGCTGCCAGGCCTGTTCGGTGGACTTGACCCCGAGCAGGTTGAGCGCCACCTGGTTGGCTTCGGTGAGGTGCAGGTGCTCGATCAGCTGCTCCTGGTGTGCGCTATCGGCACGCAGCCAGCGCTGCAGGCCGGCTTCGTCGCGCAGCTTGTGTTGCAACAGCAGGCTGCGCATGCCGGAGAGATCGAGGACGCACAGGGCTACGCCGGTGCCGTCGAAGATGTCCTGATAGCGCCTGCGGGTTTCCTGCAGTACGCGCATGGCCTGCTGCTCATCGGTCACATCGCGCAGCACCCAGACGTAGCCGGCCTGGTATCCGTTATCGCTGATATCGCTGCGCGTCACGGCAAACAGCCGTTCGCGACCTTCACGGGTTACCCTGACCAGCTCTGCGCCGAGGTCGCTGCTCTGCTGCGGGCTGTTGAGCAGCAGGGGATCCAGATCCGGCAGCAATTCCAGCAGATGCAGGTTGCGAGCGCCTTCGCTGCTGAAACCGAACAGGGCCTCGGCCTGCGGATTCAGGTAGCGCACCTTGCCATCGGCTTGGGTAACCAGAATCCGTTCCTCGACGGCGCTAAGCGCGCTGGCAGCCTGGCGCAGCGAGCGGCGTGATTCGGTGTTCAGACGTTGCAGGCGGCGTTGTTCGCGCTGCAGGCCATAGAGCGCCAGCAGTGTGAGCAGGCTGCAGAGAATGAACAGCAGAAATTTACCGGCCAGCGCTGGCATCAGCTGGTTGCCGGCGCGTTCAGCGTCGAACAGGGCGCGCAGTTGCCAGTCGCTACCGGACAGGGCGAATGCCTCCAGACTGTGCGCCTGTTCTGCGGCGGTAACCGGGGTGGCGCTGAAGCCTGTTCGTGGCGCGTCGTCAGCGCGTGCAATGACCCGCTGACTCAGTCTGTCCTCGAGCAGCCACTGATGTTCGCCACGCTCCTGATCACGCAGCCAGTCGTCCAATACCTGGGGCTGCAGGCGCAGCACGTGATGACTGTCGTCGGGCTGGCGCAGCAACAGGTACAGCGTGCCGCCTTCACGGGGGCTGAAGGCGTAGTGATAGTCGTGCGAAGCGTTATGCCGCAGCAGTTGGCGGATAAAGGCCTGGTCGCGTGATGGGCCTGCGCTGTCCGCCCGCAACTGCCCGTTGCTGTCGAACCAGGCCACGCTGCTCAGTGTCGGAAAAACCTCGCGCAGGTTGCCGATGCGCTGATCGAACCCCTCACTTGCAACCTCACGGCTCTGGAGTATGACCTGCACCGTCTGCGCCTTGAGTGACATGCTCTGGCTCAGGTGTCTGGCCAGTTGCGTGGCATAGGCCTGATGCAATTGCCTTTGGCTGTCGAGCAACTGGCGATATTCCTGAGCCAACTGCCAGACCAGCAATCCCAGGATCGTCATTATCAGTGTGACCAGCGCGCGCCGCAACGCCACGCGCGATTCGCCCGTGGAGGAGGAAGGCAGGGAGGAGGGAGTTGACACGTCTGGTGAACCTGCTGACGGTGCGGGGCTGTCTTGAGCAGTTGGGCGTGCGAGTCTGCATGAATGCGCGCCAGCCGCGTAGAATGCCTGTAAATATGGTGAAGTGCCAGTTGCGCCGACGAGCGTGGGTTTGCCCTGCCTCGCGCATTCCGGTAGCTTTGGTGCCGCGCGCGTGAACGCTCCGCGCGACACTTGGCGTTCGTCCTGTCAGGGGCTACCGTCTTCGTCAGCGTGTCGTTGCCAGGGCAATGAAAATTACCCGCAGCCGGTCACGGCGGGCAGGTCAGCAGACGCCAGCGGTTTGCCGTCTGCATTACTGCAGCGTTGCGCCGTAACGCCGGGCCCACTCTATTTCAGCCTTTATTCTAACCAGTCAGGTTTTCCATGGCTCAGTACGTCTACAGCATGCATCGGGTCAGCAAGGTTGTCCCGCCCAAGCGTGAAATTCTCAAGGACATCTCCCTGTCCTTCTTCCCGGGCGCCAAGATCGGCGTGTTGGGTCTCAATGGTGCCGGTAAATCGACCCTGCTGCGCATCATGGCCGGCGTCGACACCGAGATCTACGGCGAGGCCCGTCCGATGCCGGGGATCAAGGTCGGCTACCTGCCACAGGAGCCGCAGCTCGACCCGAGCAAGACCGTGCGTGACATCGTCGAAGAGGCCGTAGGCGAGATCAAGCAGGCCCAGGCGCGCCTCGACGAGGTGTATGCCGCCTATGCCGAGCCGGATGCCGACTTCGATGCGCTGGCCGCCGAGCAGGCCAAGCTCGAAGCCATCCTGCAGGCCTCCGACGGGCACAACCTCGAGCGCCAGCTGGAAGTCGCCGCCGACGCCCTGCGCCTGCCGCCATGGGATGCCAAGATCGAACACCTGTCCGGTGGCGAGAAGCGTCGCGTAGCGCTGTGCCGCCTGCTGCTGTCGGCGCCCGACATGCTGCTGCTGGACGAACCGACCAACCACCTGGACGCCGACTCGGTGGCCTGGCTGGAGCGCTTCCTGCACGATTTCCCCGGCACCGTGGTAGCGATTACTCACGACCGTTACTTCCTCGATAACGTCGCCGGCTGGATTCTCGAACTCGACCGCGGCCACGGCATCCCCTACGAGGGCAACTACTCTGGCTGGCTGGAATCCAAGGCCAACCGCCTGGCCCAGGAAGCCAAGGCCGAGGCCTCGCATGCCAAGGCGATGAAGGCCGAACTGGAATGGGTGCGACAGGGCGCCAAGGCGCGTCAGGCCAAGTCCAAGGCGCGTCTGCAGCGCTTCGAGGAAATGCAGTCGCAGGAATTCCAGAAGCGCAGCGAGACCAACGAGATCTACATCCCGGCCGGCCCGCGCCTGGGCGACAAGGTCATTGATTTCCACAATGTGTCGAAGTCTTTCGGCGACCGCGTACTGATCGATGACCTGTCCTTCAGCATCCCCAAAGGCGCCATTGTCGGCGTGATTGGTGGTAACGGCGCCGGTAAGTCGACCCTGCTGCGCATGATCACCGGCAAGGAGCAGCCGGACTCCGGCACCATCGAGATCGGTGAAACCGTACAGATCGCCAGCGTCGAGCAAAGCCGCGACATGCTCGACGGCAACAAGACCGTGTGGGAGCAGATTTCCGATGGCTTCGACATGATCAAGGTCGGCAACTACGAGGTGCCGTCGCGTGGTTATGTCGGGCGCTTCAACTTCAAGGGCGCCGACCAGCAGAAGTTCGTCAAGGACCTCTCCGGCGGTGAGCGTGGGCGTCTGCACATGGCGTTGACCCTCAAGCAGGGCGGCAACGTGCTGCTGCTCGACGAACCGTCCAACGACCTCGACGTGGAAACCCTGCGTGCGCTGGAAGAAGCGCTGCTGGACTTCCCCGGCGCCGCCATCGTGATTTCCCACGACCGCTGGTTCCTCGACCGTATCGCCACCCACATCCTCTCCTACGAGGACGACGGCAAGGTCAACTTCTTCGAAGGCAACTACACCGAGTTCGAAGCCGACCGCAAGAAACGCCTGGGCGATGCCGCCGCGCAGCCGCACCGCGTGCGTTACAAGAAGCTGGCGCAGTAAGTACGTGCTAGATGAAAAACGGAGCCTGCGGGCTAATGCCAGTCAGTTAAGCGTCGCCGCTGCCAATGGTTAGGAGCGGCGCCCCGCCGCGAACCAGGGCGATACGCGATTGAAAAGCTTCGCCCCGGGGCGGGGCTCCTACGAAAGACCACTTTGGCAAGCTTATCTGATCGGCATTGGCCTCAGGGCTCCGTTTTTCATTAGGATCGCGGGATATCTGTAAGAGCGGCGCCTCGCCGCGAATGGGTGCGACTCGGACCCAAAGTGCTTTGCCCCAGGGCGGGGCTCCTACGCTAGGCTGTTTATTGCATTCTGCCGCATTAAAGCCTGGCCAGCAGGCTTTCCAGTGCCTTGGCCTGGTCCTCGGCCAGATCGATGATATGGAAACCTGCCCAGCAATGCTGGCCATCAGCCCCGGGGCGACTCCACAGGCAATCGGCACCCAGGCGTACTTCCTGTACCTCGGTGGCGCTCGAGGTGCAGACCAGGCGGCATTCCAGCACGGCGTCGGCGGTATGCGGCGTATCGCTGAACAGCATGAAACCATCGGCGGACAGGTCGACGATGCGGCCCAGGCGCTGGCCGCTGTTCAGGTCGAAGACCTCCAGCTGCATTTCGGTGCCATGGCGGCTGTGTTGGCGACGCTCTTCCATGGATATTCCTCAGCGGGGTTCGGCTGTGCGTCCGGTGAAACGCTGCAGCACGCGATAGATGGCAGTCAGCGCGCGATCCACCAGCGGGGGCGCGCGTTCGGGGGTGACGATGCGGGCCAGGCCCTGTTCCATTTCGCTGGCCAGCAGGGTCAGCGGCTTGATCGCCACGCGCTGGCCACTGTTGTCGACGAACATGTAGTTATGTGTGGTCGGGCTGAACCAGGAAAGCTTGAGCACGCGACTCCTGTTGCCTTCGACGAACTCGAACCAGGTGCCGAACTCGACGTTGGCCAGCTCCTTGGTCAGTGCTTGTGCTCGGGGCGAGAGCTTGCTGCGTGAGGGCGCCTGGCGAGCCAGGTCGGCATCCTCGCCGAGCATGGCGCCCAGCGGGCTTTCCGGCAGGTTGGGCTTGAGTTGTGCCGCCAGTTGCGGCTGTTTGGCCTGCACCGCGTGCTGGCAGGCCACCAGGTCCTGCAGCAGGCGGCGGATGCCGTCTTCGTGGTAGCCGCCGAGCAGTTCCAGGCCCTTGCGCAGGTCGCTGAGCATGGGCACGCGCATTTCCTGCAGGCGCTGCTTGTCGTCGTCACTAAGCGGGGTGCCACTCCAGGCCAGCTGCTCGGCCACCTCGCAGGCCCGCTGCCATTCCGCGCTCTGCTCGCCATGGCGCAGCAGCATGAAAACCAGCACATCGGCCCAGGTCAGCTCGAGGAAGTTGCGGATGATCGCCGGCAGGTCGCGCTGGCCCACGCAACCCTGAATCACTTCCAGTGCCTGCTCGCGCGCGCCGAGCAGGCGATCCCGACCCTTGGCCGCTTCGACCGCGCGGCGCTCGCGCAGCTCGACCTTGTGGCGCAGGGTGACGACGTACTCGTTGAACTCTTCGATCAGGCTGTCGAACAGCCCCAGATCGCCATTGAAACCGTGGATCACCCGCTCGACCACCCAATGCATCTTGGCCAGCAGGCCGCGTTCGTCCCCTTCGTTGCCATATAGCACGCCGGCCTGGGCCATTGCGTTGAGCAGGCGTCTGGCTGGGTGGTGGTGCTGGGTGAACAGGGCCTTGTCCAGCAGAGCGATCTTCAGATAGGGCGTGTGCAGATGCGAGAGCGCGGTCTTGCAGGCGTCCGGCAGGTTCTCGTCATCGAGAATGAAGTCGAACAGCATGCCGACCAGGTCGATCACGTCGGCTTCCTGATCGGCCACCTTGCTGTCGCCCGGCAGGCTGCTGTGCGACTCCAGCTGCTGTTGCAGGTCGGCCTTGAGGCCTTCGACCGGCTGTGGCTTGTGCAGGCGCTGAGCCAGCTCGTGGGCGGATTGCTGCTGCATGCGGTTGAGCGCGGCGAGCAGTTCGCTGGCGCTGTAGGTGCGGCTGGCCTGGCGTGGCGAGAAACTGACGATGCTGCGTGTGCCACCGAGCAGCGGGGCATCCGGGTGACTGTGGCGATGCTCGTCGAGCAGGCTGGACAGGCCGCTGAAGAGCGCGCCCGGATCGCTCGGGGGCGGTGCGCTGAGGTCCAGGTCGAGCAGTGCAGGGCCTGCGTTGGTCGTGGGCGTGCCCGTAGCTGGCGGCTTGTTCGCCGGTTGCTCTGGCTTGGCGGCTGCGGGGCGGCTCACGCTCGGATTGATCTGCGCGTTGTACTTGAGATTGGGCAACACGCCGGCATCGATCAGGCGCTGGTTGAGCGCACCATAGAGCGAATCGAGGCTCTGCATCACATGCTTGTCGAAGAGCATGTAGAGGATGGTCTTGATCTGCAGCGGGAAAGGGCAGGGCGCCAACGCTTCGCGAAACGCCTGGGCGATGGCTTGCGGGCCGAAGGGGTTGCTGTCCTCGCCGAGCTTCTGGCCGTTGTTGAGCAGCGCCAGGCGCTGATCGAGGGCGAACAGGGGCTGGGTGCAGCGCGCCTTGACCCGGCTGACCATGTTGGTGACCTGCAGGGTCTCCTCGTAATCCTCGTTCTGCACCAGTGCCAGCTGCTCGGGATCCAGTTCCGCCTGCGTCTGATTCTGCAGCTTGCCGTCGAGGAAGTCGGAAAAGTTGTTGGCGATGGTCTGGTGGTAACTGCGCTCGATCTGCGGTCGCTGCCGACGGATTTCGCGCATGCTGTCGAAGAACAGGGTCTGCACCTTGTTGTTCTCGGCTTTTTCCGCGCACTCGAACAGGGTGTCGTCGACCTGGCCGAACACACCGCTCAGGTGTTCCGCCAGGCGGTTCATCACCAGCTTGCGGCACGCCTGCACCAGATCGCTGAAGCGTGGCTGTATGCCACGGCTGGCGAGGCTGACTACCTTGGGGTCTGAGGGTGGCTTGCCCTGGGTGCTCATGGACTGTCCTGGCTACGTCGTCGGCTGGCGCGTCCTGCGTCGTGCCGCAGTTCGATGCCATCTATAGTAGTTCATAGTCTGGCTGCAAAGCATTGTCATAAAAGCAGTTTGCAGGGGTTGACAGGGAAATTTTGCTACGTAAAATGGCGCGCCTCTGAAGCAGTAAAGCGAAAGCCAAACGCAGCAGAGCTGGAAGACCGAAGTTCCGCGATAGCTCAGTCGGTAGAGCAAATGACTGTTAATCATTGGGTCCCTGGTTCGAGTCCAGGTCGCGGAGCCAACTTCCTAACGGGGTATAGCGCAGTCCGGTAGCGCGCTTGCTTTGGGAGCAAGATGTCGGGAGTTCGAATCCCCCTACCCCGACCATATTTGGGTCGTTAGCTCAGTTGGTAGAGCAGTTGGCTTTTAACCAATTGGTCGTAGGTTCGAATCCTACACGACCCACCACTACAACGAACAAGCCCGCCTAGTGCGGGCTTTTTCGTTTTTGCGTATCGGCTTTGCGTAGCCCGGATGCAATCCGGGGCTTTCTCGCGCTGAAAGATTGCCCCGGATTGCATCCGGGCAACCGGCTGTCTGCAGCGGCAATTCCAACATTCTCCGTGCGGGCGCTTCAGCTCGTAGGGCGGGCTTTAGCCCGCCAGCGGTGGTGGACGTGGGCTGAAGCGGATCGCCGCCCGGCCCACCCTACGAGACTGTCAGTGCAGCTTCAGGCGCGGTTCGGTGCTGCGCCCGAGGCGGTCGCTGAGCATCAGCAGCAGGGTACGTGCTACGCCGTACAGGGCCATCTGGTGCATGCGGTAAAGCGACACGTAGAACACCCGCGCCAGCCAGCCCTCGAGCATCACGCTGCCGGTCAGATTGCCCATCAGGTTGCCGACTGCCGAGAAGCTCGACAGCGAGATCAGCGAGCCATAGTCGCGATAGCGATATTCCGGCAATGCCTGGCCGGCGATCTTCAGGCGCAGCGATTTGGCCAGTAGCGATGCCTGCTGGTGAGCGGCCTGGGCGCGTGGTGGCACGTTGCGGCCTTCCTGGCCTGGCTGTGGGCAGGCTGCGCAGTCACCGAAGGCAAATACATCGTCATCCAGCGTGGTTTGCAGGGTTGGGCGTACTTGCAGCTGGTTGATGCGGTTGCTCTCCAGACCATCGAGGTCCTTGAGAAAACCGGGGGCGCGAATGCCGGCAGCCCAGACTTTCAGACTAGCCGGGATGAAATTGCCGTCGGCGGTATGCAAACCTTCGGCCGTCACCTCGCTGACGGCTGCGCCGGTCAATACGGTGACGCCGAGTTTTTCCAGGGTCTGATGAACCGGGCGGGCGATGCGCTCGGGTAGCGCCGGCAGCACGCGCGGGCCGGCCTCGATGAGGGTGATGCGCATGTCCTCGGGGCGAATGCGATTGAGCCCATAGGCGGCCAGCTGCTTGGCAGCGTGGTGCAGTTCGGCGGCCAGCTCGACCCCCGTAGCACCCGCGCCGACGATGGCGATATCGATCTGCGAGCCATCCGCGCCTTCATTGGCATGCGCCCGCAAGTAGTGGCTGAGCATGCGCCGGTGGAAGCGCTCGGCCTGCGCGCGGGTGTCGAGGAAAATGCAGTGCTCAGCAGCGCCAGGCGTGCCGAAGTCATTGGTGGTACTGCCGACAGCGATCACCAGGCTGTCGTAGGTGATGCGGCGTTCAGGCATCAGTACCTGGCCATCTTCATCCAGCGTCGGTGCCAGGGTGATGCTCTTGCTGGCGCGGTCGAGGCCGGACATGCGCCCGAGCTGGAACTCGAAATGGTTCCACTTGGCCTGGGCCACGTAGTTCAGTTCGTCTTCCGAGGAGTTCAGCGAGCCGGCGGCCACTTCGTGCAGCAGGGGCTTCCAGATGTGGGTGAGGTTGGCGTCGACCAGAATGATTCGGGCCGCGCCACTCTTGCCCAGTTTTCTACCCAGACGGGTGGCCAGCTCCAAACCGCCGGCGCCGCCGCCGACAATCACGATGCGATGGGACATGGATATTGCTCACAAGGCTTTGAAAAAGACGGTGTGAGTGCGAGAGGGCGAGCGCAAGGCAGCTCATAGCACCAATCCACTCAGAAAACGGCTCAGCAGGCCCAGGCCGATGACGATGAGCAACACCACGCCGAGCAGGCGCCAGACGCGAAAGGGCTGACGCTCCACCTGGTGCTGCGGTGCACTCAGGTACTGGTCGACTTTCTGCTGGTCTTCGGGGCTCAGGCGGCTGGTCATGAGGTGGGCCTCTGCAGTGATGCGCTTATTCTAGGCGTGGTCGCCAGCCTTGGCGAGCGCTGCTGTCCTGCAGGTCAAGGGGTGCATGCAGGGGTTGTACGCTGATGCTGTCGTGCAGGCGGATGATGCCGCCCTCGATCACCCGTGCCGTGATGCCACCATGGCCACGCATGGCCTGGAAGGTGCCGCGCCCAAGGCGTTCCTCCAGTTTTGCGCAGGGTTGGCACCAACCGGTGGTTTCCAGCAGTGCCTGGCCGATGCGAAAGCGCCGGCCCTTGAGGCTGAACAGGTTGATGCCGGCAACCGCGATATTGCGGCGTAGCTCGCCGGGCGGCATGGGCGCACCACGACCGAGCAGGGCGGCGACCACGGCCAGGTGTTCCCACTGAATCAGGGTCACCTGTCGTGCATTGCGCGCTCCGGGGCGGCTGTGGTCGCCGGTCAGGCCGGCCTCGCGGCGGGCTTCCACGGCCTCGACTTCGAGCATCGCCTCGCGTGGTCTGGGGCGTACACCCAGCCAGCGCACCTGGCCAACTTGCGGTACGTCGGCGAGCAATTGCGGCAGTGTATTCACAGGCCGATTCCGATGTCGAACAGCAGGCTGCGCCCGAGGTTCTGACGCAGAAAATCCGGGGCATCCGGGTGGGCGAACAGCACACGGGCGAAGCGCGGGCCAACCAGTGACAGCGAGCGCCAGCCCTGACGCAGGTACTCGGTGGGCGGCGGGAAGTGGCTGTTGCAGTCGAGCACCGCACGCTTGAGGCTGACGAAGGCGACCAGATCGAGTTCGCCGAGGTCGATGCCGCGCTCGCGGTAGTTATGCGCCTTCTTGCGCAGGGTCGGCGCCAGGCGCGCCTGCATTTCGCTGGCGGGAATACGTTTTGGGCGGGCCTCGCGACGCACCAGCTGGCTCAGGGAGAAGGCGCTGCGGCGTCGTTCCAGTTCGGCACGCCATTCATCATTGAGGCGCCGCCCTTCATCGAGGACAAAGAACACCTCGAAATTGGCGTCGCGAAACAGCACGTCCGGCGGCTCCTGGCCGCTGGGCATGAAGTCGTCGTTGTGATGACGCACGTTCAGCGCCTGCAGCAGGCGCTGACAAACCCAGCGTTCGCGCTCCCATTTCTTCGCGTTGGAAAGGAAGGCGTTGGCCTGTTCGGCCTGATGCGTGAGTAGGCGCAGGTAGTCGGAGTCGTCCATGGCCAAAGCTTAGCCGCAGCGCTGCATCACGTGCCAGTGCTCAGCGGGGCTTGAACACCGAAGACCAGCGTCACTTCCGTGCAGGGACGAATCAGGCATGTAGCCATGCGGCACCGTGCAATGGCAGAGCCGGTTTCCCGGGTGCTGCTTGTGCGGCGGTCCGCTTCGCCACGAGGCCGGTGTAAACTCCCCGGCACGCCGACGAATGAGAAAAGGGTGCGTACGCATGATCGCTTCCAACCTGCTGGCCTTCTCCACCCTGCTCGGGGGCTGGTTGATCTACGGGCTAGCTCTGCTCTGGGCGGTGGCGCGGGCGCCCTGGGTCGAGCTGTTCAGTGATCTGCGCCGTCAGCATCTGCTGTTCGGCACCATGCTGGCGCTGTTTCTGCTGTGGCTGGTGCGTCGCGATTTCGACTCCGGGCTTTCCTATCACTTCATCGGTATGACGGCTGTAACCCTGCTGCTCGACTGGCCACTGGCCGTGCTGGCGGGCCTGGCGGCGCAGCTTGGTCTGCTGGCTGTCGGACGCATGGACCTGGCTTCGCTCGGTATCAACGGCGTGCTACTGGTGCTGATCCCCGTGTTGGTCACCGAGTTGTGCGCCATCCGTGTAGAACGCGCGCAGCCGCGCAACCTGTTCGTCTACATCTTCTTCTGCGGCTTTTTTCCGGCGGCACTGGCTACGCTGATGACGCTGCTCGGCGGCCTTGCCCTGCTGTGGATGGATGGGCTGTTCCCAATGCCGCCCTGGCTCGACGATTTCGCCGGCTACCTGTGGCTGGTGGCGTTCCCCGAAGCCTTTATCAACGGCACCATCATCACCGCGCTGGTGGTGTTCTACCCGGACTGGCTGGAAACCTTCAATCGCAGCCGCTATCTGCAGGCGCCCTGGAAGGAGGGTGATCACGGCGAGTGAATGGCGTTGTATTGGCCGATTGAATGGCGCGGCCGAGATTGATCCTCGTCAATGATCGGAGCGGGCCTGACGCCATGCTGTGAAAAACGCCTGCGAGGGACTTGAGATGAGTGTTCACAGCTGGGCAAGAAGCACTGTTCAGGACGATTTGCATGACGCCGACGTGCAGGGTCATGAGCCTATCGTGGCATTGCGTGCGCTGCTATCGGAAGTCGTACTGCGGAGCAGGGCGCTGCGTGATCCCCAGGAGCTGGCGCACGAACTGCAGTTTCTCGCCGACAACCTCGATGATGACCGCGACTACGCCTTTATGCGCCCCTGACGTTCCCGATTCTGCTTGTGTGGGAGCCGCGCCCCGCGGCGAATGGCTGCGGCGGCGACGCCAAAGTCAAACGCTTCGCCCCGCGGCGAATGGCTGTGGGGCGACGCTAAAGTCAAAAAGCTTCGCCCCGGATCGGGGCTCCTACAGGGCGAGATGGATCAATGCGGCCGCGTCGGCAGATCGCCACTGAACATCTCGTCTTCCAGGTCATTGCCGGGAATCGCATGCTCTTCAGCGGCCCAGGCGCCCAGGTCAATCAGCTTGCAGCGCTCGCAGCAGAAGGGGCGGTAGGTGTTTTCGGCTTTCCACTCGACGGGGGCGCTACAGGTTGGGCATTGAACGGTAATGGTCATGGCTGGCCTCCACGCAGGGTCAGATAGAAGTTGTGCAGGCGCTCGACCTCCGCGTCCAGCCAGGCCATATCACGATCATTGACCAGCACGTCGTGAGCATGGCGCAGGCGCTCTTCGCGGCTGGCCTGGGCCTGCATGATGGCGCGCACCTGCTCTTCCGAACTCTGGTCGCGTGCGATGGTGCGTTGCACCTGCAACTCTGCGGGTGTATCGACCACCAGCACACGCTGGGTCATATGCCGCTGGCCGGACTCGATCAGCAATGGCGACACCAGAATGGCATAGGGCGATTCTGCGCGCGCCAGTACCTCAGCGATTTCCTGGCCGATCAGCGGATGCAGCAGGCTTTCCAGCCAGCGCCGCTGTTCGGGGTTGGCAAACACCAGCCTACGCAGTGCCGCACGATCCAGCTCGCCACTGGCTTGCAGTACGCTCTTACCGAAATGCTCGACGATCTTCGTCAGCGCCGGCCGGCCCGGCTCCACCACCCAGCGCGCCGCATGATCGGCATCGACCACATGCACGCCACGCTCGATAAAGCCTTGCGCCACCGCGCTCTTGCCGCTGCCGATGCCGCCGGTCAGGCCGAGTATCCAGGGTTTCGTCACGCCAGTGCAGCCTCGTTATTGCTCAAGGGCGCGATTGTAGGGGGATTTCGATGTGATGCGAACACGATGCGCCCCGCCCCCTTGTAGGAGTCGCGCCCCGCGGCGAATGGTTCTAAGGCAGCGCTGAGGCGAAAAGCTTCGCGCCGGGGCGGCGCTCGTACAAGGTGGACGACTTCAGCCAGCGGGTAGCCCGGATGCAATCCGGGGAGATTTATCGTAAGCGAACGGGCATTACACCTTGCCGACGGATACCCAGTTATGCGGCAGCAGCTCGGCCAGAGCGCTGGCCTTCTGCGTCGGCAGGCGCGTGAGCACGTCCTTCAGGTAGGCGTACGGATCATGCCCGTTCAGGCGGGCTGACTGGATCAGCGTCATCAAGGCTGCGCCACGCTGGCCACTGCGTAGCGAGCCGGCAAACAGCCAGTTGGCGCGTCCCAGGGCCCAGGGGCGGATCTGGTTCTCGATCCAGTTGTTGTCGATGGGTAGGTTGCCGTCATCCAGGTAGCGCACCAGCGCTGCCCAGCGCTTGAGGCTGTAGTCGAGTGCTTTGGCGATCGCGCTGCCCTCCGGCACCTTCTGCCGCTGCCCAAGCATCCAGCTATGCAGGCCATCGATGATTGGCCTGGCTTTGTCCTGGCGCAGTTGCCGTCGCTGTTCGGCGAGTAGCTCTCGCCCTTCGCGTTCCACATCGTAGAGCTGACCGATGTACTGGAGGGCCTGCTCGGCCAGTTGGCTCTGGTTGGCGGCATGCAGGTCGAAGAACTTGCGCCGTGCATGGGCCATGCAGCCGATCTCGGTCACGCCTTGCTCGAAGCTGGCCTTGTAGCCGGCGAAGTCGTCGCAGACCAGTTTGCCTTGCCAGTCGCCCAGGAAGCTGCGCGCGTGCTCGCCAGCCCGACTCGGCCTGAAGTCGTAGACCACGGCCTTGAGGTCGGCGAAGGGGCTGGGTGCATAGGCCCAGACGTAAGCCCGCTGGGTCTTCTTCGTGCCCGGGGCGAGCATCTGCACCGGGGTTTCGTCGGCGAGGATGACGTCCTGCTGGAGCAGGCAGTCGCGCAGGGCATTGAGCAGGGGTTGCAGCTGGACGCCGCAAGCGCCGACCCATTGCGCCAGCGTGGAACGCGCGATGGCAAGCCCGGCGCGGGCGAAGATCTTTTCCTGGCGGTATAGCGGCAGGTGATCGGCGAACTTGGCCACCATGACCTGAGCCAGTAGCCCGGCAGTCGGGATGCCCTTGTCGATCACCTGCGCCGGCACTGGGGCCTGGATCAGCGTTTCACACTGGGCGCAGACCCACTTGCCACGGATATGCCGCTCGACGGTGAAGGTGCCCGGGGTGTAGTCGAGCTTCTCGCTGACGTCTTCACCGATGCGCTTGAGCTGGCAGCCGCAGGCACACTGGGTGCTGTCCGGCTCGTGAAGTATCAGCGTGCGCGGCAGTTCGGCCGGCAGAGGCGCTCGCTTGGGCTGCTGCCGTAGCTCGCGCTTGGCGGACTTTGGTCGGACCGCCTCAAGCTCTGCCTCGATGGCGGCGATGTCGGCATCGATCATCTCGTCGAGCAGATTGAGCTGGTCGGCATTGAGCTGCTCGCTGCGGCGGGCGAAGCGGTGGCGCCGCAGCACGGCGAGTTCGTGGTTCAACCGCTGGTTGAGCGTTTCCAGATGACCGACGCGCTGACTCAACTGCGCGGCCAGTTGGCGCAGTTGCTCAGGCGTCAGGTGATCGAAAGCGGCAGGGTTCATGGCGTCGAGTGTGAGGAATCCCGGCGCCCTCGGCGATAGGCCATTGGCCTAATTGCACGTCGGCTACAGGAGCCTGATCTCGGCATTGGGCCCAAGACGCTGCGAGGGCCGATCACCAGGGCCTGCAACTGCTCGGTACTGAGTTCCAACGGCTGCCCCTGCCCATTGCCCGACCAGACGAAGCGCCCCTTATTCAGCCTGCGAGCGGCCAGCCAGATGCCGAAGCCATCGTGCACCAGCACCTTCATCCGGTTGGCGCGCTTGTTGGTGAACAGGTAGGCACAGTGCGGCTGCGCCGATCCGAACACCTGCACCACCCGGGCCAACGCAGTTTCAGTGCCGGCGCGCATGTCCAGCGGCTCGGTGGCGAGCCAGATGCGCTCGATGCGGATCACTTCAGCAGCTCGCGCAGAAAGCGGGCGCAGCCTTCAGGGTCGTTGCCCGGCCACTGCACCGACAGCTTGCCGGCCCGATGGGGAATGGCGATCTGGATGGCCCTGTCGGCCGCACTCGGGGTAGCCGGCACGCTCGGGACGAGAGGAATTGGAATAAAACCTGAGGGTACCGCGGGCAGCTGTGCCTGCTGGCGGCGAATCCACTTGTGCACGAGATTGGCGTTGAGGCCGTGGCTCAAGGCCGTAAGCGTCCAGCCAAGTCACCTTCCGCAATCCCGCATTAAGGGCGATGGTGTCCGCGTATTTTTAAGCGGACGCGATAGCCCTTATCGCCGGGATTTCCATGCGCCAACGAAGCTCTTACCCCAAACCGTTCAAGGCCCAGGTTGTTCAGGAGTGCCTGCAACCTGGTGCGACCGTCTCCAGCGTGGCCATACGCCATGGCATCAACGCCAACGTCATTCGCAAGTGGCTACCGCTTTATCGGGATCAACTGCCAGCGGCGTTGCCGGCGTTCGTTCCTGCGAGGGTTACGCCCAAACGACCAGCTGAAGCAGCGGTGATTATCGAGCTACCGCTGGGCGCGCAATCGGTCACGGTGAAATGGCCAGCCTCCGATCCTGAAGGTTGCGCCCGCTTTGTCCGTGGGCTCGCCCAGTGATCCGCGTGGATAGTATCTGGCTCGCCACCGAGCCGATGGATATGCGTGCGGGTACTGAAACCGCGTTGGCCCGCGTGGTGGCGGTGTTCGGTGCGGCGAAGCCGCACTGCGCCTATCTGTTCGCCAATCGCCGCGCCAACCGCATGAAAGTTCTGGTGCATGACGGCGTGGGTATCTGGCTCGCCGCGCGGCGCTTGCACCAGGGCAAGTTTCATTGGCCAGGCATCCGGCACGGCTCGGAAGTCGAACTCGACACCGAGCAACTTCAGGCTTTGGTACTGGGGTTGCCCTGGCAGCGAGTCGGCGCAGCCGGCACGATCACAGTGCTGTAGCACCTGCCATTAGCCCATCGGTTTATCTCCGCTGACCGCCTGCTCTGGCACAATCAGCGGCATGACTTCCTCGCCCAATCTCGACCAACTGACACCTGACCAGCTGCGCACACTGGCCGCGCAGTTGCTCACGCAAGTCGCTGCGATGGGCAAAAAGATCCACCGCGATCAAACAGTCATCGAGCAGCTCACCCACGAAATCGCATGGTTCAAACGGCACAAGTTCGCCAAGAGCAGCGAGCAGCTAAGCCCTGATCAGGGCAGCCTGCTTGATGACCTGCTCGACACCGACATCGCCGCCACCGAGGCCGAGCTGAAAGCCGTCAATCCTCCGGTTACCCCAGCCGAACCACGCCAACAACCCAAGCGCACACCGCTGCCACCGCAATTTCCGCGCACCGTGATCCGTCACGAGCCGGAGAACACCCAGTGCGCCTGCGGTTGCCAGCTTCAGCGCGTCGGCGAAGACGTCAGCGAAAAGCTCGACTACACGCCGGGCGTGTTCACCGTCGAACAGCACGTGCGTGGGAAATGGGCCTGCCGCCAATGCGAAACGCTGATCCAGGCGCCCGTGCCGGCCCAGGTGATCGACAAGGGGATCCCTACCGCCGGCCTGCTGGCTCACGTGATGGTGACCAAGTTCGCCGACCACCTACCGCTGTACCGGCAGGAGAAGATCTTTGGCCGTGCCGGCCTGGCCATCGCTCGTTCGACACTGGCGCAGTGGGTCGGGCAAACCGGCGTGCAGCTCCAGCCCCTGGTCGATGCGCTGCGCGAAGCGGTGCTTGCCCAGCGCGTGATCCATGCCGACGAAACCCCGGTTTCGATGCTCGCGCCCGGCGAGAAGAAGACCCACCGTGCCTACGTCTGGGCCTACAGCACCACGCCCTTCGCCGATCTGAAGGCCGTGGTCTACGACTTCAGCCCCAGCCGTGCCGGCGAGCATGCGCGCAATTTTCTTGGCCAGTGGAATGGCAAGCTGGTCTGCGACGACTTCGCTGGCTACAAGGCCAGCTTCGTGCAAGGCATCACCGAAATCGGCTGCATGGCTCACGCCCGGCGCAAGTTCTTCGATCTGCACGCGGCGAACAAAAGCCAACTGGCCGAACAGGCGCTGCACTCTATCGCTGGGCTGTACGAAGTCGAACGCCAAGTGCGCGACATGAGCAATGAAGAACGCTGGCGAATACGGCAGGAAAAGGCTTCACCGCTCCTCGACGCACTACATGACTGGATGCTGGCCCAGCGTGATCTTGTGCCCAACGGCTCAGCCACGGCGAAAGCTTTGGATTACAGCCTCAAACGCTGGGTAGCGCTGACGCGCTACCTGGACGATGGCGCTGTGCCCATCGACAACAACCAAGTCGAGAACCAGATCCGCCCGTGGGCTCTAGGTCGCTCCAATTGGCTGTTTGCCGGGTCGCTACGCAGCGGCAAACGGGCGGCGGCAATCATGAGCCTGATCCAGTCGGCGCGGATGAATGGGCATGATCCGTATGCCTATCTCAAGGATGTGCTAACGCGACTGCCGACGCAGAAGGCCAGCGCTCTGGCCGAGCTGCTGCCGCACTACTGGGTATCCGTCGGCAAGGTGTAATGCCCGTTCGCTTACAGACCATTAGCCGATACGGCGACATGACGTTTTCACTGAACGGCGCGCATAAAAAACCCCGCGACGAGCGCGGGGTTCTTGGTACAGCGAGGGAGCCGGTCGGCTTACATCATGCCGCCCATGCCACCCATACCGCCCATGCCGCCCATGTCAGGCATGCCCGGAGCCTTGTCGTCAGCCGCGTCGGCCACCATGGCCTCGGTGGTGATCATCAGGCCACCGATGGAGGCTGCAGCTTGCAGGGCCGAACGGGTCACCTTGGCCGGGTCGAGAATACCCATCTCGATCATGTCGCCGTAGGTGTCGGTCGCGGCGTTGAAGCCGAAGTTGCCCGAACCCTGCTTGACCTTGTCGACCACGACGCTCGGCTCGCCGCCGGCGTTGGAGACGATCTGACGCAGCGGCGCTTCAACAGCGCGACGCAGCAGCGCGATACCGACGTTCTGGTCTTCGTTGTCGCCCTTCAGGTCTTCGATGGCCTGCAGAGCGCGCACCAGGGCTACGCCACCGCCAGGTACCACGCCTTCTTCCACTGCTGCGCGGGTAGCGTGCAGGGCGTCTTCAACGCGGGCTTTCTTCTCTTTCATCTCGACTTCGGTGGCAGCGCCAACCTTGATCACGGCAACACCGCCGGCCAGCTTGGCCAGACGCTCTTGCAGCTTCTCTTTGTCGTAGTCGGAAGAGGTTTCTTCGATCTGCTTGCGGATCTGCGCAACGCGGGCTTCGATGTCGACCTGGGCACCAGCACCATCGATGATGGTGGTGTTGTCCTTGTTCAGCACGACACGCTTGGCGTTACCCAGGTGCTCCAGAGTGGCGCTTTCCAGGGACAGGCCAACTTCTTCGGAGATCACGGTGCCGCCGGTCAGGATGGCGATGTCCTGCAGCATGGCCTTGCGGCGGTCGCCGAAGCCCGGAGCCTTGACGGCAGCGACCTTGACGATGCCGCGCATGTTGTTGACGACCAGGGTAGCCAGGGCTTCACCTTCGACGTCTTCAGCAACGATCAGCAGCGGACGGCCAGCCTTGGCAACGGCTTCCAGAACAGGCAGCAGTTCGCGGATGTTGCTGATCTTCTTGTCAACCAGCAGCAGCAGCGGGCTGTCCAGCTCGGCCACCATGGTGTCCGGCTTGTTGATGAAGTACGGCGACAGGTAGCCGCGGTCGAACTGCATGCCTTCTACCACGGACAGTTCGTTTTCCAGGCCCGAGCCTTCTTCAACGGTGATGACGCCTTCCTTGCCGACCTTGTTCATCGCTTCGGCGATGATGTCACCGATGGAGTTGTCGGAGTTGGCGGAAATGGTGCCGACCTGGGCGATGGCCTTGGAGTCGGTGCACGGCTTGGCCAGCTCTTTCAGCTGAGCGACGATGGCCGCGGTGGCCTTGTCGATGCCACGCTTCAGGTCCATCGGGTTCATGCCGGCAGCGACGGACTTCAGGCCTTCGTTGACGATGGCTTGAGCCAGAACGGTGGCGGTGGTGGTGCCGTCACCGGCAGCGTCGTTGGCCTTGGAGGCAACGTCTTTGACCAGTTGGGCGCCCATGTTTTCGAAGGCGTCTTTCAGTTCGATTTCCTTGGCAACCGACACACCGTCTTTGGTGATGGTCGGAGCGCCGAAGGATTTGGCCAGAACCACGTTACGGCCTTTCGGGCCGAGGGTGGCTTTGACGGCGTCGGCCAGTACGTTGACGCCAACGAGCATTTTCTTGCGGGCGGAATCGCCAAACTTGACTTCTTTAGCAGCCATTTTGATCAGTCCTCAAATTCTTGAAGGTTAAACGGAGATGCGTGGAAATCAGGCTTCGATGACTGCGAGGATTTCGTGCTCGCCCATGACCAGCAGGTCTTCGCCGTCGACCTTGACGGTGTTGCTGCCGGAGTAGGGGCCGAATACCACCTTGTCACCAACCTTGACGGCCAGCGGACGGACTTCGCCGTTATCCAGAACCTTACCGGTACCGACGGCAACGACTTCACCCTGGTTCGGCTTCTCGGCGGCCGAACCCGGCAGCACGATGCCACCTGCGGTTTTGGTCTCTTCTTCGCTGCGACGGATCACGACGCGGTCATGCAGAGGACGAAGCTTCATTGTCGATCTCTCCTAACAATTGATGGCCAACTTGCCGACTCTGTGTGGTCGGCGGGTTTGTAAAATCCGGCGAGGCCGGGTGCGGCACGCTGGGCGTACCGCGAAAGTTGGACTGCCTCAGTGGGCAGGTACCTTGCGGTGACTGCTACATGTGGGCGGGCAAGGGTATTTCAAGGGGCGGGGGTGAAATTTTTTGTGCTGCAGATGGGGGCGGATTTGCGTAGGCGCCGGCTTGCAGGTGATCAGTCCGAGAGAGATCGCCGGCAAGCCGACTCCAGAGCTGTAGGGATCAGTCGCGGCGCTCGTACTCGCCTTCGAGCACGTTGGGGTTGGTCTTGCCGCTGCGGGCGGCCTGGTCGTCGAAGAAGGCGCGCTGGCGCATGGCTTGTTCCTGGGCGCGGCGCCGAATCTTGCCGACCAGCAGGCGGCGGGTGAAGGGGAACAGGCAGAGCACGCCGAAGATGTCGCTGATGAAGCCTGGCAGCAGCAGCAGGCCACCACCGACGGCAATCAGCAGGCCTTCGAGCATTTCCTGCTCGGGCAGCTCGCCGCGTGCGAGCTTTTCGCGGACGCGCCAGGCGGTGGCGACTCCGGCGACGCGCAGCAGCACGCTGCCGAGGATGGCGGTGCCAATCACCAGCAACAGCGTGGGCAGCACGCCAATGGCGCTGCCAACCTTGATCAGCAGGGCCAGCTCGATGATGGGAAAGAGCAGAAAGAGGAACAGAAACGCACGCATGGGTCGAAGAGTCCTTGGCGGAAGACAGACTTCCCGTAGGGGTTAAGTATGGCGTTTCGCGCTTAATTCAAGCTGAAGACTCGCCATTGATCGGCCAGCTCTCGGCTCTGGCCAGTTGTACCAGCGCCTGGCGCACGGCACCGGGATTGCTGCAGAGTACAGGAAAGGGCAGCCAGTACAGACTCTGGCCGATGCGCAGATGAAAGCCCTCACTGTCGACACCGACCATCTGCGCGGGTTCGTGCTGCGGCAGGCCGGCCAGTTCGACGTAATGGGCGATGGCGCTGGCGTGGTCGTCGTTCATGTGCTCGACCATGCTCGCTTCGCTGCCGTCCGCCGCGAAAGGATTGGCCAGGGCCACCTGATCGAGCCAGTGAATGGCGCCGAAGCCGCCGATGAAGCGCCAGCGCACCGGCTCCAGCCGCCAAAAATCGAAATCATGCGCCCGATGGTAGTCGCGCGACTGGGGGAAAAAGCGGTAATAACGCTGTGCGGCCGCTTCGATTTCGTCCTCGTCACGCAACTGTCGTGCTTCGGCGAGCAAAGTGAGGCGGCCGACCGCCTGCACATCCTCTGCGCCACGCTCGCCGACCAATAGCGAACATTTGGCGTCCTGCCCGAGGTTATGGGTGTGCTGGGCGATGCGGCTGATCAGGATCAGCGGCCGGCCCTCGGCGTCCAGGCAGTAGGGCACCACCGATCCAAAAGGGAAACCCGGCATGGCCTTGGAGTGGGTGCTGAGCACGCCACGGTATTCCTTGAGCAGCAATTCTCGTGCATGCTTGCCGGCTTTCACGCTCACCTTAATGACTCCTCGCAAAGAATCCGTCAGAAACGGACAGACGCCCTAGCATAGCGGCTAGCGGGCATCGGCGGGGTCGGTAAATGCTGCACCTTGAGGGGATAAAGCGATGCAACTGAAAGACAAAGTCATCATCATCACTGGCGGTTGCCAGGGACTGGGTCGCGCCATGGGTGAGTACCTGGCGGGCAAGGGCGCCAGGCTGGCGCTGGTCGATCTGAACCAGGAAAAACTCGACGAAGCCGTGGCCGCTTGCAAGGCTGCCGGTGGCGATGCTCGCAGCTACCTGTGCAACGTGGCCGATGAAGAGCAGGTGACCCATATGGTCGCCCAGGTGGCCGATGACTTCGGCGCCATCAACGGCCTGGTCAACAACGCCGGCATCCTGCGCGATGGCCTGACCATCCGTGTGAAGGATGGCGAAATGACCAAGATGAGCCTGGCGCAGTGGCAGGCGGTGATCGATGTCAACCTGACCGGCGTGTTCCTCTGCACCCGTGAAGTGGCGGCGAAGATGATCGAGCTGGGCAACCAGGGCGCCATCGTCAACATTTCCTCGATCTCCCGTGCCGGCAACATGGGCCAGGCCAACTACTCCGCAGCCAAGGCGGGCGTGGCTGCCGACACCGTGGTCTGGGCCAAGGAACTGGCGCGTTACGGCATCCGCGTCGCAGGCGTGGCGCCAGGTTTCATCGAGACCGAGATGACCGCCAGCATGAAGCCGGAAGCCCTGGAGAAGATGACTTCGGGTATTCCGCTCAAGCGCATGGGCAAGCCGGCCGAGATCGCCCATTCGGTGGCCTACATTCTGGAAAACGACTACTACACGGGTCGCATTCTGGAGCTAGACGGCGGCCTGCGTCTGTAATCCACCAGGCCTGAACGAAAAACGCCCCGACTGGTTCGGGGCGTTTTTGTTTGTGCCAGCGCGGTGTATCGCGAACCCGTAGCCCGGATGCAATCCGGGGCGAATCGTTTGGGGTAAGGCTTTCCCGGATTGCATCCGGGCTACTTCTTAGTGCGTGCGGGCGACGGCGAAACGGCTCAGCTCGATCAGCGCGTCGCGATACTCACCAGCCGGCAGCACGTCCAGGCAGGCAATGGCACGTTCGGCGTAGTCGCGAGCGAGCTGAGCGGTGTATTCCAGAGCGCCGGCGGCATCCACGGCGACGCGGATGCTTTCCAGGTCTTCGATGCCGCCTTTCTGAATCGCGCGGCGTACCAAGGCGGCCTGTTCCTCGGTGCCTTCACGCATGGTGTAGATCAGCGGCAGGGTCGGTTTGCCTTCGGCCAGGTCGTCACCGACGTTCTTGCCCAGTTCGGCTGCATCGCCCTTATAGTCGAGCAGGTCATCGACCAGCTGGAAAGCGATGCCCAGGTGATCACCGAAGGTGCGCAGGGCTTCGCGCTGCGCCTCGTTGGCGCCGGCCAGGGCGGCGGCACTATGGGTCGAGGCCTCGAATAGCATCGCGGTCTTGCCGCGGATGACTTCCATGTAGGTCTCTTCCGTGGTGCTGGCGTCGCGTACCTTGGACAGTTGCAGCACTTCGCCTTCGGCGATCACGCGGGTGGCGTGAGAGAGAATCTTCATCACCGGCATGGAGCCGAGCTCGACCATCATTTCGAACGAGCGTGAATAAAGGAAGTCGCCCACCAGCACGCTCGGTGCGTTGCCCCATTGGGCATTGGCGGTGCTGCGGCCACGGCGCATGTCGGACATGTCGACCACGTCGTCATGCAGCAGGGTGGCGGTGTGCAGAAATTCGATGGTGGCGGCCAGCAGGCGCAGGTCATCGGCCTGGTAACCCAATGCACGCCCGCTGAGCAGTACCAGCAATGGGCGCAGGCGCTTGCCGCCAGCGGAGATGATATAGTCGCCGATCTTTTCCACCAGCGGCACGCGGGAAACCACCTGTTGGCGAATGATGCCATCGACGGCGGTGAAATCGTCCGCTACCGCGCGGTAGAAAGCCTGGGGTTGCATCGGCGACTGGTGCTCCTTTGAGGTTGCGCGGCATGCTAGGTGGCTGGGTGGGGGCTGTCAAGGCGAGCACTTGCGGCCCTTGCGCGGCGTTCGGCGCTTGCGTACAATCGCGCACCCTGAACTTTCCCCTGGGCATTTCCCTGCCTTACGCAATTGCAAGGGTGTCACTTCCGGCCCCAAGCAGCCATGCCAGCCAATAACGACTTTTCTAAAGCGCTGGGTGAGCAGGATCAACGGAGATTTACCATGTACGCAGTAATTGTTACTGGTGGCAAGCAATACAAAGTCACCGAAGGCGAATTCCTCAAGATCGAGAAGCTCGAAGTCGCCACCGGCGAAGCCGTGACTTTCGATCGCGTTCTGCTGATCGGCAACGGCGACGACGTTAAAATCGGCGCTCCGGTCGTAGACGGCGCTAAAGTGGTTGCCGAAGTCGTGTCGCAAGGCCGTCACGACAAAGTGCGCATCATCAAGTTCCGCCGTCGTAAGCACCACATGAAGCGTCAGGGCCACCGTCAGTGGTTCACTGAGATCAAAATCACCGGTATCCAGGCCTGATTCGTCGGCCCCGATCCTTTATAGGAGTATTGACTCATGGCACACAAAAAAGCTGGCGGTTCTACCCGTAACGGCCGCGATTCCGAAAGTAAACGCCTTGGCGTGAAAATGTACGGTGGTCAGGTCATCAAGGCCGGTAACATCATCGTTCGTCAGCGCGGCACCGAGTTCCACCCGGGTTTCGGCGTGGGTATGGGCAAGGATCACACCCTCTTCGCTAAAGTCGAAGGCGTGGTCAAGTTCGAAGTGAAGGGCGCTTTTGGCCGTCGCTACGTGAGCGTCGTTCAGGCCTAATCGCCTACGCGCTGGAAAAGCCCTGTCCGTAGGACGGGGCTTTTTTGTTTATGTATCTTTGGTTCGCTTGCCCGATCCGCTAGTTCTGGATGATCCGGCAAGCGTTCCCCCAGCCCGCAGATGAAGCGGGAGGCAGACTGATGAAATTCGTCGACGAAGTTTCGATTTTTGTAAAGGCCGGTGACGGCGGTAACGGCATGATGAGCTTCCGTCGTGAGAAGTTCATCGAGAAGGGCGGCCCCAACGGCGGTGACGGCGGTGACGGCGGCTCGGTATTCCTCGAAGCCGACGCCAACCTCAACACCCTGATCGACTACCGCTATACGCGCAAATTCCACGCGCAGAATGGCGAGAAGGGCGGCAGCACCGATTGCACCGGGGCCAAGGGCGAGGATCTGATTCTGCCGGTACCGGTCGGCACCACGGTGATCGACGTGGCCACCCAGGAAGTGATCGGTGATCTGGTCAAGCCGGGTCAGCGCCTGATGGTCGCCCAGGGCGGCTGGCATGGCCTGGGTAACACCCGCTTCAAGTCCAGCACCAACCGTGCGCCGCGTCAGACCACGCCGGGCAAGCCGGGCGAGTCGCGCGATCTCAAGCTGGAGCTGAAGGTGCTGGCTGACGTCGGTCTGCTCGGTCTGCCCAATGCCGGCAAGAGCACTTTCATCCGCGCGGTTTCCGCGGCCAAGCCGAAGGTCGCCGATTACCCCTTCACCACCCTGGTGCCGAACCTGGGCGTGGTCAGCGTCGATCGCTTCAAGAGCTTCGTCGTCGCCGACATCCCCGGTCTGATCGAAGGCGCTTCCGAGGGTGCCGGTCTGGGCATTCGCTTCCTCAAGCACCTGGCGCGTACGCGTCTGCTGTTGCATCTGGTGGACATGGCGCCGCTGGACGAGAGCGACCCGGCCGTGTCGGCGCAGGTGATCATCGACGAGCTGGCACGCTTCAGCCCGGCACTGGCCGAGCGTGATCGCTGGCTGGTGCTGAACAAGATGGACCAGGTGCCCGAGGACGAGCGCGAGGCACGCAAGGCCGATATCGTGGCTCGCCTGAACTGGCAGGGCCCGGTTTACGTGGTTTCGGCCATCAGCCGCGACGGTACCGAGCGCATCAGCCGCGACATCATGCATTACCTGGAAGTGCGCGCCGAGCGCATCGCCGAGGACCCGGTCTTCGCCGAGGAGCTGGCCGAGTTGGATCAGCGTATCGAAGACGAGGCGCGTGCCCGTCTGCAGGCGCTGGACGACCAGCGTGCGCTGCGTAAATCCGGTGTGCGCAGTGTCGATGATATCGACGAAGACGATGATTTCTTCGACGAAGAAGACGACGACGGCCCGGAAATCATTTACGTCCGGGATTAAGCAAATTTCCAACGCCGCTTAATTGCGGCGTTTTTGTAAGGGATGCTCTGAAGCAGTCGTCATTCCCGCGTAAGCGGGAATCCAGAAACATCGCAGCACCTGGACTCCCGCCTTCGCGGGAGTGACGCTGAGGCTTTTTCAGGGTTTCCTAAGTGGGCGTTCTGGCTAAGGTTGGAAGATCATGCGTGACAAGGTGACCGGCGCGCGGCGCTGGGTGGTGAAGATCGGCAGTGCGCTGCTGACCGCTGACGGGCGTGGCCTGGATCGTGCGGCCATGGCGGTATGGGTCAAGCAGATGGTGGCGCTGCGTGAGCAGGGCGTCGAGCTGGTGCTGGTGTCTTCCGGTGCGGTGGCGGCCGGCATGAGCCGCCTGGGCTGGATCAGCCGACCTAGCGCGATGCACGAGCTGCAGGCCGCTGCTGCGATTGGCCAGATGGCCCTGGTGCAGGCTTGGGAGTCGAGCTTCGCCGAGCATGGCATGCGCACCGCACAGATCCTCCTGACCCATGACGACCTGTCCGACCGCAAGCGCTACCTCAATGCACGCAGCACCTTGCGCACGCTGGTGAATCTCGATGTGATCCCGGTGATCAACGAGAACGACACCGTGGTCACCGATGAAATCCGCTTCGGCGACAACGATACCTTGGCAGCGCTGGTGGCCAACCTGGTGGAGGCCGATTTACTGGTAATCCTCACCGATCGCGACGGCATGTACACCGCCGATCCGCGGCACAATCCGGATGCCGAGCTGATTTTCGAAGCGCGTGCGGATGATCCGGCGCTGGATGCCGTGGCCGGTGGCGTTGGTGGTGCGTTGGGGCGTGGCGGCATGCAGACCAAGCTGCGCGCTTCGCGCCTGGCGGCGCGTTCCGGTGCGCATACGGTGATCGTCGGCGGTGCCATCGAGCAGGTCTTGGCTCGTCTCAAGGCCGGCGAGCGCCTGGGTACTTTGCTGGCCCCCGAGCGTGGCCTGCTGGCGGCCCGTAAACAATGGCTGGCCGGCCACCTGCAGACCCGCGGCACCCTGGTGCTGGACGCTGGTGCAGTGAAGGCGCTGAGTCAGGATCGCAAGAGCCTGCTGCCGGTCGGCGTGAAGGCGGTGCAGGGTAGCTTCCGGCGTGGCGAGATGGTGGTCTGCGTATCGCCTGACGGTCGTGAGATTGCCCGTGGTCTGGTCAACTACAGTGCGCTGGAAGCGCAAAAGATCATCGGCCAGCCGTCCGATGCCATCGAGAAGCTGCTGGGCTATGTCGATGAGCCGGAGCTGGTGCATCGCGACAATCTGATCCTCGTCTGAGAACCTGTACACGATTTGCGCGCGTCGGCCCTACTGCGTTAAAAACAGGCTGGAGCGCCAGCCCGGTCGAATGCTCATGTACAGAAGTACACTCCGCTTCCTCGCCTGTTTTTGTCTTGTATGGCTCTAGCTCGCGAAATCGTGAACAGGTTCTAGGAGAGTTGTATGCGGCTGTTTAAGGGCATTGCCTTGGGTTTGCTGATGCTGCCCAGCCTGGCACTGGCCGAAACCATCGGCGAGGTGTCGACGGTGTTCAAATGGGTGGGGCCGAACGACAAGATCGTCGTCGAGGCCTTCGATGACCCCAAGGTGGACGGTGTGACCTGCTACCTGTCGCGGGCCAAGACCGGCGGGGTGAAGGGTGGTCTTGGGCTGGCCGAGGACCGTGCCGAAGCCTCCATCGCCTGCCGACAGGTCGGCCCCATTGCATTCAAGGGCAAACTCAAGGATGGTGAGGAGGTGTTCAAGGAGCGCACCTCGCTGGTGTTCAAGACCATGCAGGTGGTGCGTTTCTTCGACGCCAAGCGCAATACCCTGGTGTACCTGGTCTATAGCGACCGGGTGATCGAAGGCAGCCCGCAGAATGCGGTGACGGCCATTCCGATCCTGCCCTGGGGGCAGCAGTAGCTCGAACGGCACCCATAAAAAACCGCCCCGAGGGGCTAATGCTGATCAGTTAAGCGCCGGCTGCCTACGATCAGTCCCCTCGCCCCTCTGGCGAGCCATGTTCGGAGAGGGGTAAATGGCCGTTTCGCGGTATTTCGGCCCTCTCCCCCAGCCCCTCTCCCGTAAACGGTAGAGGGGAGCCAAACGCGTACAGCCTTAACTGACTGGCATTACCCCGAGGGGCGGTTTTTTAATACCTGCTGATCAGCTAGGTATGTCCAGTTGCAGGCGCTGGTTCGACTGCTTCTGCACCGCATGGAAGCGCTCAGCATCCTGCGACAGGACGTCGGCCATGGCCGGAAAGATCTCGTCCAGCTTGCTGCGCCATTCTTCGCTCTTGGCCTGCTCGGGGAAGCAGCGGCGAATCAGGTCGAGCATGATCGACACGGTCACCGAAGCGCCCGGCGAGGCGCCAAGCAGGGCAGCGATGGTGCCGTCAGCAGCTGCTACCAGTTCGGTGCCGAATTGCAGGATGCCGCCTTTCTTCGGATCCTTCTTGATGATCTGCACGCGCTGGCCGGCCACTTCCAGGCGCCAGTCCTCGGCCTTGGCTTCGGGGTAGAAGCCGCGCAGGGTTTCCAGGCGCTGCGCTTCGGACTGCATCACTTCCTTGATCAGGTAGCGAGTCAGGTCCATGTTGTCGCGCGCCACTGCCAGCATTGGGCCGAGGTTGTTGGGGCGTACCGACAGCGGCAGGTCGAGGAACGAGCCGTATTTGAGGAACTTGGTGGTAAAGCCGGCATACGGGCCGAACAGCAGGGACTTCTTGCCATCGACTACGCGGGTATCGAGGTGCGGCACCGACATCGGCGGCGAACCCACGGCAGCCTGGCTGTAGACCTTGGCCTGGTGCTGCTTGACGATTTCCGGGTTGTCGCAACGCAGCCACTGGCCACTCACCGGGAAGCCGCCGAAGCCTTTACCTTCGGGGATGCCGGACCGCTGCAGCAGCGGCAACGCGCCACCGCCGGCACCGAGGAAGACGAACTTGCTTCTGAGCTGGCGGGTGGCGCCGGAGCGGGTGTCCTTGATGTCCACCAGCCAGCCTTTGCCATCACGCTTGAGGTCGGTGACTCTCTGGTTGCAGGTGACCTTGGCGTTGGGCTGATTGGTCAGGTGGGCGAGCATTTGCTCGGTGACGGCACCGAAGTTGACGTCGGTGCCGGCCTGTACGCGGGTCATCGCCAGTGGCTCGTTGGCGTCACGGCCCGGAATCAGCAGCGGTGCCCATTCGGCGATGGTGGCGCGATCCTCGGTGTATTCCATTTCGGCAAAGGCGTGATGTTGCCGCAGCGCCTCGAAGCGCTTCTTGAGGAAGGCAATACCACTGTTGCCGCGCACGAAGCTCATGTGCGGCACCGGGTTGATGAAGGTCTTTGGCGCCTTGATCGCACCTTTCTCGATCAGGTAGGCCCAGAACTGCTTGGACTCTTCGAACTGGGCGTTGATGCTGACCGACTTCTTGATGTCGATACTGCCGTCAGCCCCTTCCGGGGTGTAGTTCAGCTCGCACAGCGCGGCGTGACCGGTGCCGGCGTTGTTCCAGGGGTTGGAGCTTTCCATTGCGCCGGACTCGCGCAGCTCTACCACTTCCAGCGTGAGGCTGGGATTGAGTTCCTTGAGCAATACGCCCAGGGTCGCGCTCATGATGCCGGCGCCAACCAGCACCACATCTACGCTTTGGGAATCGTTGTGCGCCATTAACCTCTCTCCAAGAAAAACTGCACCAGATGGACGGCCGTGCGGCCTGTAAGGGCGATACCGGTAGACTCAGGCGTAATGCCCTGTCGTTCGGAGGGGAGGGTCAAGGCTGGGGTTTGCGGACGCAAAACTGTTCATCTGTTCGCCACACTCTTGTGAAGTTTGTAAAAACCGTTTTTTCACGCTCTTTTGGAGCGGTGAACCTCAAAAGCTCGACTGCCTAGGCGCGCTTCTGCCCGTGCAAAACATGCAATGCATGGCTGCTATCGGCTCTGCATATGGGCTAAAAGCGGCTGGCCAGACTTGGCAGCGCGAAGTGGGCGACTCTCTGGGGCGGGGCGATGACGCTGCATCGGCGAGGTCGTACGGCCCGATCAGGAGACGTCCTTATAATCGGGGCGTGATTATAACGGTGAATGAGAGGAATTGATCGCCCCTGCGTGACTTTTATTCTTCCATCGGTCAGGCCGCCAACGGGTGAACGGCCCGTGCGTGTGTGACGACCGGCGTAATGCGGGCTCCAGCAGGCAGGGGAGCGCCGAGCCAGGAGAGGCTTGGCTCACGCACTTCCACCCAGCCGGCTTGGCTCGGTTGCTCCTGCATCTGGCGCAGGGCGCGACAGAGTCCCTGGGCATCGATCAGGGCAAAATGGCGCATCGGACGAGAGCGGCTGAACAGGCGGCGCAACAGCATGGCGAAGGCTCCAGCGAGTGACGCTGTCTTTAGGCCTGGGCGTGGTGACAGCCTGATGACAGGAACCGCACCGGCCCGCTGGCGGTCTTAACCAGCACTACTGTCGGCCTCAGGCCGCGCTGGGTATACTGCCGGCCACTTTTACCTCACTCGGAGAGATGAGCATGCTGCACCGCGCGTTGATCGCCTTGCTTGCTGCCGCCAGCCTGACTCTGGCCGGTTGCGCCCTCAGCCCTCAGCAACTCACCCCGCAACCCAAACTCACCAGCTCGCTGACCCCGGTGGGGCAGGGCCAGCCGGTGGTGGTGCGCGTGGTCGATGGTCGTCCTTCGCCGGTGCTTGGCACCCGTGGCGGCCTGTATCCGGAAACCAGCTCGATCAGTGTCAGCGCTGAGCATGTGCTGCCCAAGCTGCAGGCCGAGGCCGAAGCAGCCGTGCGTCTGCTGGGTTTTACTCCGTCGCCCAATGCCTATAACGCGCCGCAGCTGACCATCACCCTGGCGGAGCTGAAGTATCAGTCGCCGAAAGAGGGCATGTACGTCACCGAGGCGGACATCTCCGCTTCCATTCGTGCTGACGTACAGGGCGGCAGTCGCCGCTATACCGGCCGTTACGGTGCCTCGCTGAACCAGCGCTTCGGCACCGCACCGAACCAGCAGACCAACACCAAGCTGGTCAGTGATGTGCTCAGCGATGCGCTGACCCGCGCCTTCAAGGACCCGACCATTGGCCAGGTTTTGCTGCAGTAATTGGCTATAACGCCACGAAAAACGCCCCGCACTGCGGGGCGTTTTCGTATGTACCGGGTTTATGCGGCTTCGGCATAGAACTCCTGCAGGCTCATACCGGTGCGGTTGTCGATGTCCGGCAGGTCGTAATGCTCATGGCCACCGAGGGCGCAGTACACCAGCCAGTGCTGGTCCTGGACGTTGAAGGAAAGTTCGTCGACCACGGCGTCCACTTCATCCAGCGAGTCGATCAGGTAATCGCGAACCAGCGGTTGTCAATTAAGCATGGCGGGTCCTCCACGGACATTGAGGTTTGGCTCCAGCACAGTCGTGACTGCTTGGTCAGTCTGAGATATACAAACCCTAGGCCAGGCATGTGACAGTTTTCAGACGATTTCGGGATAGCGGGCTGCGTTCGTCGGAAACGAACCTTATAAAAGCGGGATTTCAGTACACTGCGCGACGGCTTTTCGGGGGCTGAAATGATCTGTTTCAGTCGCAATCCCCATTCTGGTGCGGTGACGCGCTCACTGCACCATGCTGTTCTCGAGGTGGTGCATGTCGTTGCAGGTGTTGTGGTTGCTGTTCCTTGCTCATCCGGCCAGCGCGGTCAATTCGCTGGCATTGTTCTTCGCTGTGGCCGGTGCCTGGCTGTGCCTGATGACCCGCCTGCGCGAGCAGCGCGGCATGGCGCGCGTGCTGGCTCAGGGTGAGCTGGACGATAGCGAAGCACAGGATGAGCGCACTGTGCGCATCAACCGCTTCTTCTACCGTTTCGGGGCCATCTGCCTGGGCGCAGCCCTGCTGCTGTCCTGGCTCAGCACGCGGCTTTGATGCTTGAGCGATAAACGAAAACGTCAGCCTGATGGCTAATGCCAGTCAGTTAAGCCGTTGCACTCGATCTTTGTAGGAGCCGGCTTGCCGGCGGTCCGCCATAAAAAGCATCGCCAGCAAGCTGGCTCCTACGAAAAGCGCCCCCTCTACTGCAAGTAGGAGGGGGTGGTGACGAACTTATCTGATCAGCATTAGCCTGATGGCTGCCGTTTTCGTTTGTAGCGCGGGGTTCTTACAGAGGCAGACCCGCCTTGATCCGGTACTGATTGCGCACCGGATTGGCGTACTGCAGGATCAGGAACGGTTTCTCCTCGGCGCTGCAGGCGGCCAGGCGCTTGTTCCACTGCGCTTCGGCCTTGGCCAGTTCCGCGGCATCGAATACGTCGCTTGCTGCTGGCACGTTCAGCCCGGCCTCGCGCCCTTCCCACATGGCGTAGGCCAGGTAGTGCACGGGGAACAGGCGATACTGGCCGAGAATGTGACGATCTATCTCCTGAGCAAGCTGCTTGGTGTCCTCCAGACCGGCGACAGGCGGACTGAAGTGCAGATGCACGCGCCCTTTGTAACCGGTGATGCCCAGGGCGATACTGGCGTCGTCTTCGCCCGGCGCCTTGGTATAGCTGCCCGTGGCGGCGCGCACGCAGAGTTCGCGGGCCTTGGCCAGGTCGCAGGGATCGTACTCGTAGCTGATCGATACCGGGATCAGATTCAGCGAGTCGATGACCTCGGCGAACGGCTCGTCCTTGCGACTCATGTGGAACATCTTGAGGATGGCCGAGTCGGTGCGGTCATCACCATCCTTGGCGCGGCCTTCGGCCTGGGCGATCCAGATCGACTCGCCGTCTTCACGGATCGAGTGATTGATATACGCCGACAGCAGCTGATAAGCCGCCAGCTTCTCGCGTCGGCCGCTGATCGAGCGGTGCACGATGAAACTCTTGTTCAGGCGCATCAGGTCGCTGACGAAGGGGCGCTGCAGCAGGTTGTCGCCGATGGCGATACGTGGTGTCTGCAGGCCGGCATGGTAGACGGCGTAGTTGACGAAGGCCGGGTCCATGACGATATCGCGGTGGTTGGCCAGGTACAGGTACGGCTTACCGGTTTGCAGGTGTTCCAGGCCGGAGTAGCTGATGCCATCGCTGGCATGTTCGATGATGCGATCGATATAGGGTTCGATCTTCTCCTGCAGCTTGGCCACCGAGTCGACGTTGGCGAACTCGCTGCGTAGGCGCGCGGCGATCAGCGGCTTGAGCAGCCAGCCTAAAGGCCCAGCCAGGCGCGGAAAGCGAAAACGGGTAAGGGTGCCGAGAAACGCCGGATCGGCGAGCAGGCGCGCCAGCACGGGGCGTACTTCTGCGTCGGCATAGGGTCGGATGGCATCGAATGCGCCCATCATGCTCTCTTGTGTTCTGGAACGGCTAAGGTTGAAGTGAGGTCTGCTTAACAGAGTGAGCAGTAGGCCGGCGATTATACCGCCAAGTCACAAGGAGGCCGCGATGCTGGAAAGCGAGTCGTATTATTGCCCTTACTGTGGGGAGCCGGCCGAGGCCGTGCTGGATCTGTCCGGCGGTGATCAGGTTTACATCGAGGACTGCCCGGTGTGCTGCCGACCGATCGAGTTCGAGCTGCGCACCGACGGTGTCGACTGGCAGCTGGACGTGCGTGCGGAGAACGACTGATGCAGCGAATCTACGAGCCGGAAAATCTGCTGGAGGGTCAGATGTTGGTGGATATGCTGGCCAGCGAAGGGATCGAGGCGCACTTGCTCGGCCAGCACCTGGTCGGCGCGATGGGTGAACTGCCGGCCTGCGGTGTGCTCGGCATGGTGGTCGCGGATGACGATGCAGGGCGGGCGCGGATGCTGATCGCTGAGTACAATGCGGCGCAACCCGTACCTGGCGACGAGCCAGAGTCCTTTCAGGGCGTATTGCTTTGTTGATGCGCCCCCTGTCTGTCGAGTCGTTTCATGTGTGGACGTTATGCCCTGTTTCGCTGGTCGCCCGCTTTTGCAGCGCTGCCCGGCTTTCCTGCTGACCAGAAACCGCACTGGAATCTGGCGCCCGGTATGCAGGTGTTGATGCTGCGTGCTGGCGAGCAAGGCCCGCAAGCGGCAGCGGCGCGTTGGGGGCTGACGCCGGCATGGCTCCAGGATCTGTCCAAGACACCGGCCCATGCCCGCGCCGAAACGCTGGCCGAGCAGCCGATGTTTCGCGAGCCTTTTCGCCTGCGCCGCGCGCTGCTGCCGGCCAACGGTTTCTACGAATGGCGCGGTGGTGCGCGCAAGCGTCCGTACTGGATGAGCAATGGCGATTCGCTGATGCATTTCGCGGCGTTGTGGGAGCTGTATCCGGTGGGCGGGCATGAATACCTGAGCGTGGCGCTGATTACTCAGGAAGCTGCCACGCTGCGGCGGCCCTTGATTCTGGGTGAGCACGAACAGGCGTTGTGGTTGAGCAACGACACGCCACCCGAGCAACTGGCAGCGCTGCTGCTCAAGCCGCAGATGGCGCTGCGTGAGCGCGCGCTGGCAACGTTGGTCAACGATCCACAGCTGGATGCGCCGGAGTGTCTGACTCCGGCTTGAGCCTGCGCAGGGTCTCGAGGGTCGTCCATGCTGTGCACGCCGCGGCTGGCCTAGAGCCGGTGCATGCGGTGCACCCTACCTGATGAAGTCCCTTACACCTTGAACTGGTTGATCAGCCTACGTTGCTGTTCGGCCAGCTTGATCAGTTGGGCGCTGGCCTGGCTGGCTTCGTCGGCACCGCTGGCCACCTCGTTGGCGACCAGGCCGATATTGGTGACGTTGCGGTTGATGTCCTCGGCCACGGCGCTCTGCTCCTCGGCGGCGCTGGCGATCTGCGTGTTCATGTCATTGATCACCGACACCGCCTGGGTGATGGACTCCAGCGATTGAGCGGCCTGGTTGGCGTGCTCCACGCTGTCGTCGGTCTTGCTCTGGCTCTGCTCCATCACCTTGACCACTTCGCGGGTGCCCTGCTGCAGTTGCTGGATCATGTTCTGGATTTCTTCGGTGGCTTGCTGGGTCTTCTGCGCCAGGTTGCGTACCTCGTCAGCAACCACGGCGAAACCACGGCCTTGCTCGCCGGCGCGGGCTGCCTCGATGGCGGCATTGAGGGCGAGCAGGTTGGTCTGCTCGGCAATGCCGCGTATGGCGACGAGGATGGCGTTGATGTTCTCGCTGTCCTTGGCCAGGTTCTGTACCACGCCCACGGCGCGGCCGATCTCGCTGGCCAGTGCGGCGATGGCCGCCGAGGTTTCCTGCACCACCTGCTTGCCCTGATTGGCCGCCTGGTCGGCGTGGTTGGCGGCTTCGGCGGCATGGGTGGCGTTGCGCGCGACGTCCTGGGCGGTGGCGGTCATTTCGTGCACGGCGGTGGCGACCAGCTCGATCTCGGCCAGTTGCTTCTGCACGCCCTGGTTGGTGCGAATGGCGATGTCCGCCGTGTGCTCCGAGGAGTCGCTGACCTGCTGCACCGACGTGACCACGGCGGCGATCATGCTTTGCAGTTTGGCCAGGAAGGCGTTGAAGCCCTGGGCGATCTGCCCCAGTTCGTCGCTGCGCTCGACCCGCAGGCGCACGGTCAGGTCGCCGTCGCCCTTGGCGATGTCGTCGAGCATGCCGGCCATCTGCTTGAGCGGGCGGGCGATACCGTAGCCGACGAACCAGATCACCAGCAGGCCGAGGGCGGCGATCAGCAGGCCGACCAGGCTCATGCCCAGGGTATCGGCTTCGCGCTGCGCGGCCAGCTCGTTCTGCAGCTGGCGCAGGTCGGCCATCACAGTCTCCAGCGGCAGCACCAGCATCAGCACCCAGCGGGTCTCGGCCTGGCCGATGGCGAAGCTGAGAAACAGCTCGATATGGCTGTCGGCGGGGTTGTCCTCGACGTGGATGTCGTACTTCGGCTGGCCCGGCTGCAGGCCGCTCAGGTTGCTCAGTTCGTTGGCGTTGAGCAGCGCGGTGGCCGGTTCGCCGAGTTTATCCGGGGCCTGGGTCGAGGCCACCAGGCGGCCGTTGCTGGCGATCAGTGCCAGTTCGCCGGCGCCGTCGTAGAGCTGGGCGTCGGCCTGGGTCAGCAGGTCCTGGATGAAGTTGACCGCCAGGTCGGCGCCGGCGATGCCGCGGAATTCGCCGTTCACCAGGATCGGCGAGGTGAAGGAGGCGAGCATGGTCATCTTGCCGCCGACGTCGTAGGGCGCCGGGTCGATCACACAGGGGCGCTTGCGTTCCTTGGGGCACAGGTAGTACTCGCCTTCGCGTACCCCGGTGGGCAGCAGTTTCTCGCTTTCCATCGAGCTGATGGCGTCGAGCCCCAGGCTGCCGTCGGCGTTGCGATACCACCAGGGCAGGAAGCGGCCGCTGCCGTCGTAGCCGTTTTCGCGACTGCCGGCGTAGAGGTCGTCGCTAGCGTCGAAGGCGTTCGGTTCCCAGCCGATGTAGCTGCCCAGCAGCTTGGGGTTCTGCACCGTGGTTTCGCGCACCAGATTGGCCAGTTCCTCGCGGCTGACGGTCAGCAGCGGGGTGCCGCTGGCGTCGCTTTGGCCGAGCAGGGCGTTGACCCGCGCCAGGTCGGCGGTGATCTGCAGCGGCGCCTCCAGCTCGCGCTGGATTTCGCTGACCTGGGCGCGCGCCAATGCCATCAGGCGCTGTTCGATGACCTGTTCGAGCAGCGCCTGGGTGCGTTGCTCCACCAGCGCCTGGGTGCGGCCGCTGGCGAACAGGGCGTAGAGCACCAGGACCACGACCACGGCCAGCACGTTGGCGCCGGCGAGGAAGGCGACGGAAAATTGGATTGACTTGAACTTCATGTTGGCTCCGGGGCGCGAGGTGGCCTGTAAAGGCTATCGGCAGCGCCGGCGGAAAACCTTAGCGGACTGTCGTGGATAAGCTCTCGGGCGGCGTTTTGGCGGTTTCATCGCTTGGCAAAGATGGCCCGCGGTCATCGTGCAAGTGGCGTGGTTGCTCGCGCCGAGGCGGCGGCCTAGCATATGTCGGTCGATAAAGGAGATCGTTCGATGAACAAGGTTCTTACCCTGGGTGGCCTGGCGGCGGCGCTGCTGCTGGCTGGCTGTCAGGCCGTCAACACCACCAGCGGCGGTGCGGTTGGCGTGGAGCGCAAGCAGTACATGTTCAGCATGCTGTCAGCCGACGAAGTCAATCAGATGTACGCGCAGTCCTATCAGCAGACGCTAAGCGAGGCATCGAGCAAGGGCGTGCTGGACAAGACTAGCAACAACGCCAAACGCCTGCAGGCCGTCGCCGATCGCCTGATTCCGCAGGCGCCGCGCTTTCGCCCGGATGCCGCCAACTGGCAGTGGGAGGTCAACCTGATCAAGAGCCCGGAGCTCAATGCCAACTGTGGGCCGGGCGGCAAGATCATTTTCTACAGTGGCATCATCGAGAAGCTGAAGCTGACCGATGACGAGATCGCCGCGATCATGGGCCACGAGATGGCGCATGCACTGCGTGAGCACAGCCGTGAAGCGATGTCCAAGGCGTATGGTATTCAGGTCGCCAGGCAGGGGGCCAGCGCCCTGCTGGGGTTGGGCGAGACGAGCATGGCTCTGGCCGATGCCGTGGTGCAGTACAGCCTGACCTTGCCCAACAGCCGCAGTAACGAGAACGAGGCCGACCTGATTGGCCTGGAGCTGGCAGCTCGTGCAGGCTATGACCCCAATGCAGCCATCAGCCTGTGGCAGAAGATGGAGGCCGCCGGTGGTGGTGCACCGCCCGAGTTTATGAGCACTCACCCATCGTCCAGCAGTCGGATCGCCTCGCTACAGGCAGCCATACCCAAGGTGATGCCACTCTACGAGCAGGCCAGGGCCGGGCGCTGAGTTCGCGATGAAAACGGCGCGGCGTGAGACTGCACGCCGCGCTGTTGGCGTTTCAGGGTTGCGCGGTTTCGGCAAGCGGGCGGGTCTGCATGCCCAGTTGAGCACGAAAACTTTCCATGTCGAACATGGTGCAGATTTCCTGAATCTCATTGCTGGGGTTCAGTGTCCAGAATGCCATGGCTGAAATGCTCAGCACCTTGTCGCTCGGGCCTAGTCCAGTGCCGGTTTCTGGATGGTGCCGATCAGCGTACTCCAGGTCACCACCTTGTAGCCTTCGGCGATGCAGTCTTCGACCACTATCTGCAGATCCGGCATCGCCAGGCGTATGCTCTGTACCAGTTGCACGAAGCCGGCGCTGTTCAGCGGATGGCCGACGAATGAACTCTTGTAGATGAAGTCGCGGCTGTGCAGCTGTTCTGCCAGCGCCAGGTGGCCCCTGTTCCAGGTGAGGTCGATGTGCTGGCACACCATTCTCTTGCGATCATCCAATGACATGCTGCCTCCTGACTGCTGACCGAAGTTGCGTGACGTGCACATACTCTAGCAGCAGTCAGGACGCTGGGATTGGCCAAGGTGTCCGAGTGTCGGCGTCGGCAATCGGTCAGGCCAGTCCGCTCAGTTTCAGCGCCTGGTAGCCAGCATAGATTGCCAGTGCAGCGAAGGCGCAGGCGGCCAGGCGGCGGATCAGCGTCAGCGGCAGGCGATCGGCGGCGAAATTGCCCGCCAGCACCACCGGTACGTTGGCGATCAGCATGCCCAGGGTGGTGCCAATGACCACCAGGATGAAGTGCGGGTACTGCGCGGCCAGCATCACGGTCGCGACCTGGGTCTTGTCGCCCATCTCGGCGAGGAAGAAGGCGATCAGCGTGGTGAGGAAGGGGCCGTATTTCTTCAGGCCGGATGCTTCATCGTCGTCGAGTTTGTCCGGCACCAGGGTCCAGGCTGCCACGGCGACGAAACTCGCAGCGAGAATCCAGCTCAGCGTGGCGGGCGAGAAGAAGCCGGCAACCCAATTACCCACGGCGCCGGCAGCGAAATGGTTGGCCAGGGTGGCGACGACGATGCCCCAGATGATCGGCCAGGGCTTGCGAAAACGTGCGGCCAGCAGCAGAGCGAGCAGCTGGGTTTTGTCACCGATTTCGGCGAGGGCGACGATCAGGGTGGGAACGAACAGGGATTCCAGCATCAGGTTTCCTAAAGGGGCGGGTCGACACGGCTTATGACACGAACGACCTTCCCGCCCCGGGTGAGGTTGTACGTGTCATAGGTCTTGTCAAACCTCAGGCCTCTCTATGAGGGCCTTGGGTCGCATGCGCCATGCTCTGCGGAGCAAGTGTGTTGACGCATGCCGGGCGAGCAGGGCGCTCGCGGGAGACTACTCCCCTAGGACGGGCGCAATTGTGCCCAAGCGCCGCGTTGGGAGCAACCTCAATTCAGCGACGGGCGCTGTAGATGCGGAAACCGTCTGCCTCGGCCAGGGTGCGGCAGGGGCCGAGATGGCGCTCGATCAGAGGCGGATACTTGAGGAAGCTGTTGGCCACCAGGCGCAGCTCGCCACCTTTTACTAAGTGGCGAGCCGCCTGGCTCAGCAGGTTCTCGCTGGCCTGGTAGTCGGTGTGCACACCCTGATGGAACGGCGGGTTGCTGACGATGGCGCTGAGTCCCTCGGGTGCCGATTCGATCCCCGTGCCGGCGATCAGGTTGGCTGACAGGCCATTGCGGGCGAGGGTCAGGCGGCTGCTTTCCAGGGCGAAGGCGTCAACATCCAGCAGGCTCAGATCGCTGTCTGGGTAACGCCTTTTGAGCGCAGCGCCGAGTACGCCGGCACCGCAACCGAAATCGAGCAGGTGGCCGCTGGGAAGGTCATCCAGATGCTCGAGCAGCAATGCGCTGCCGCGATCCAGGCGGCCATGGGCGAACACACCGGGCAGGGTGACGATCTCCAGGGCACCGTCGGCCAGCGGCAATGAGTAGCTCTGCGCCAGGGCGTGCAGATCCGGCACAGACGGTGCCTGCTCCACCTCGACGCACCAGAGTTGGCAGTGCCGCGCGCTGTCGAGCTTGCGTGGCTTGCCATAGGCTGCCAGCTGTTTTGCCGCACGTTCGATACCGCCACGTTTTTCACCGACCAGGTACAGCGGCTTGCCGCCCAGGCGCGAGGCCAGCGCTTGCAGCAGGTAATCGGCCAGTTCGCGGGATTTGGGTAGGAACAGCACGGCAGCGCGGAAGTCACCTTCGGGCATGCCTGTGGCGAACTGGCAGCGCCCGGCAAAACGTGCGGCAAGCGATGCCTGGTCGCCCGCATGCCAGTTCCAGCCGCGTGCCTGTGGCAGTGCGCCGAGCAGGTCGTCAGCCGGCAGGCCGGCCAACAGCAGTTCGCCACCGAACAATTCAGCCTGGCGCAGGAGAACTTCGCTTCGCGGGTCCATGGTATTTCCTGAGAATCTGTTTACGGCGCGCGGTGTAGGAGCGAGCTCTGCTCGCGAAGATTTTGCTGTTGACCGTGTTCGCTCGCGACGCACGCTCCTACAAGAAAGCTGCGCAGCTTACCCGACCACTCGCAACGGCGCACCGGCGAAGAAGCCAGCGGCGTTTTCCACGACCTGGCCGACGATGCGCTGGCGCGCTTCCTGGCTGCCCCAGGCGCTGTGCGGGGTGATGATCAGACGCGGGATGTCGGCGGCCAGTAGTGGGTTGCCATCTTTCGGCGGCTCCTGCGTCAGCACGTCGGTGGCCGCACCGCCCAGATGACCGCTGCGCAGGGCATCGGCCAAGGCCTGTTCGTCGACCATGCCGCCACGCGCGGTGTTGATCAGGAACGCGCGCGGCTTCATCAGCGCCAGCTCCTCGGCGCCGATCATGTTGCGCGTCTGCTCGTTGAGTGGGCAGTGCAGGGTCAGCGCATCGACTTGCGGCAACAGTTCGTGCAGCGGCAGGCGATCGGCGCGCGCCGGGCGGCCGGGCAACTGGCCGAGCAGCACGCGCATGCCGAAGGCTTCGGCCAGGCGGGCGACGGCGCCGCCCAGTTCGCCATGGCCGAGCATGCCCAGAGTCTTGCCTTCGAGTTCGACAATGGGGTGATCGAGCAGGCAGAACTGACTGGCTTGTTGCCAACGACCGGCAGCGATATCGCGCTGGTAGTCGGGCAGGCGCGTGGCCAGGGCCAGCAGCAACATCAAGGTGTGCTGTGCCACCGATGGCGTGCCGTAGCCCTGGCAGTTGCACACGGTCACACCATGGTCACTGGCGGCTTTCAGGTCGATATTGTTGGTGCCGGTAGCGGTTACCAGAACCAGTTTCAACTCTGGGCAGGCAGTGAAGGTGGTGGCGTCCAACGGCACCTTGTTACTGATAGCGACCTGGGCCCCTTGCAGGCGTTCGGCGACCTGATCCGGACGCGTGTTCGCGTGCAGGGTCAGCTCGGCGAAGGCCTGATGCAGCGGTTGCATGTCGAGGTCACCCAGGTCGAGGGAGGCATGGTCGAGGAAGACGGCGCGTGGGCTTTTGCTCATCAGCTGTATCTTTTCGCAGGAAGATCGCAGGAGTAGATTGGCGAGCCTACCAGACCTTAATCGTCGATGCGGAGCCGCCATGTACTGGAGTGAATTTCTCACTGTTGCCCTGATTCACCTGCTGGCGGTGGCCAGTCCGGGGCCGGATTTCGCCATCGTCGTGCGTGAGAGCGTTGGCTTCGGTCGCCGTGCCGGGGTGTTCACGGCTTTGGGTGTGGGCAGCGGGATTCTCGTCCACGTCACTTATTCGTTGCTCGGTATCGGCCTGATCGTGTCGCAGTCCATTGTCCTGTTCAACGCGCTGAAATGGCTGGCGGCGGCCTACCTGCTGTATATCGGCATCAAGGCGCTGCGCGCGCGACCGGCCGATCCGGCCAGTGCCGAGCTGAACCTGGCAGCAGGCGAGCGCAGCGGTCGTGGTGCCTTCGTCACGGGTTTTATCACCAATGGTTTGAACCCCAAGGCAACGCTGTTCTTCCTGTCGCTGTTCACCGTGGTGATCAACCCGCATACGCCAGTGGCGGTGCAGGCCGGTTACGGCCTCTATTTGGCATTGGCGACGGCGTTCTGGTTCTGCCTGGTGGCCTGGCTGTTCAGCCAGCAACGCGTGCGCGCCGGCTTTGCCCGCATGGGGCATTGGTTCGATCGGCTGATGGGGGCAGTGCTGGTGGGGATTGGTGTGAAGCTGGCGCTGAGCGAGATGCGCTAAACGAAAGAGCCCCGCAACTGCGGGGCTCTTTGGTGATGGGCTGGTTTACAGCAGTTCAATGGCCACTGCTGTCGCTTCGCCGCCGCCGATGCACAGCGAGGCGATACCGCGTTTGCCGCCTTTTTTCTGCAGGGCGTTGATCAGGGTGAGGATGATCCGCGAGCCGGTAGAACCGACCGGGTGACCCTGGGCGCAGGCACCGCCGAAGACGTTGACCTTGGCGTGATCCAGGCCGTGTTCGCGCATGGCCAGCATGGTCACCATGGCGAAGGCTTCATTGATCTCGAACAGATCGACTTGGTCCTTGCTCCAGCCGGTTTTTTTCAGCAGGTTGCCCATGGCGCCGATGGGGGCCAGGGTGAACTCGCTCGGGGCCTGGCTCTGGGTAGCATGGGCAACCACCTTGGCCAGCGGCTTGAGACCGCGCTTGGCGGCTTCATCAGCGGTCATCAATAGCAGCGCGCTGGCGCCATCGGAAATCGAGCTGGCGTTGGCGGCGGTGATGGTGCCGTCTTTCTTGAAAGCGGGTTTGAGTGTCGGGATTTTGTCCAGGTTGGCCGTCAGCGGCTGTTCGTCATCCTTGACCACCACTTCGCCCTTGCGCGAAGTAACGGTGATCGGGACGATCTCGGCGTCCAGCGAGCCGTCCTTGATCGCCGCCTGCGCGCGACGTAGCGATTCGATGGCATAGGCGTCCATTTCCTCGCGGGTGATGCCGTACTGGTCGGCCGTTTCCTGAGCAAAGGAGCCCATCAGGCGGCCAGTGCGTGCGTCCTCCAGACCGTCGAGGAACATATGGTCCTTGATCTCGCCATGGCCCATGCGCAGGCCGGTACGGGCTTTTTCCAGCACATAAGGCGCGTTGGACATGCTTTCCATGCCGCCGGCGATCATCACCTGATTGCTGCCGGCTTTAAGCGAGTCGAAAGCCATCATCACCGCCTTCATGCCCGAGCCACACAGCTTGTTGATGGTGGTGCAGCCCGTGGCGGCGGGTAGGCCGGCATTGAGCGATGCCTGACGGGCCGGGCCTTGTTTGAGGCCGGCGGGCAGCACGCAGCCCATGATCACTTCCTGTACGTCGGCCGGCTCGATACCGGCACGCTTGACGGCTTCACGGATGGCGGCGGCACCCAGTTCGACAGCCGGTACGCTGGCCAGGCTGCCCTGGAAGCCACCCATGGGGGTGCGTGCGCCGCTGACGATGACGATATCGGACATGCTGTTACCTCGAATTGAAATTGTCGTGGAATACAGTCTTTTTCAGGACTGGCAGGTTGGCTTGATTCTAACCTGTGACTAAAAATGGCCATAGGGTCACATGGCAAATCATTCTTTGGGCTGATTGAGTGCTGCGCGAGCCGCTCTAGAGTCGCTGCATACCAATTTCTAGCGTGCCTCAAGGTGATTTCATGCTGCAAACCCGACTGATTCCCCCCGCCGACAATGCTCATGCCTATCCGTTGCTGATCAAGCGCCTGCTGTTATCTGGCAGTCGCTACGAGAAAACCCGCGAAATCGTCTATCGCGACAAGCTGCGCTACAGCTACGCCACCTTCAACGAGCGTGTCGCACGGTTGGCCAATGTGCTCAGCGAAGCCGGGGTCAAGGCCGGCGATACCGTGGCGGTGATGGATTGGGACAGTCACCGCTACCTCGAATGCATGTTCGCCATTCCCATGCTCGGCGCGGTGCTGCATACCATCAACATCCGCCTGTCGCCGGATCAGATCCTCTACACCATGAACCATGCCGAAGACCGTTTCGTGCTGGTCAACAGTGAGTTCGTGCCGCTCTACAACGGCATTGCCGGGCAACTCACCACCGTCGAAAAGACCCTGCTGCTGACCGATGGTGAGGACAAGACCGCCGAGTTGCCGAACCTCGTTGGCGAGTACGAGAGCCTGTTGTCAGCCGCCAGCCCGCACTATGACTTCGCCGATTTCGACGAGAATTCGGTGGCCACCACCTTCTATACCACCGGCACCACTGGCAACCCCAAGGGCGTGTACTTCACTCATCGGCAACTGGTGCTGCACACCATGTCCATGGCGACCACCATGGGCGGACTCGACAGCATCCGTCTGCTGGGCAACGACGATGTCTACATGCCCATTACGCCGATGTTCCATGTGCATGCCTGGGGTGTGCCGTACGTGGCCACCATGCTCGGGGTCAAGCAGGTGTACCCCGGTCGCTATGAGCCGGACATGCTCTGCCGCCTGATCAAGGAAGAAAAGGTCACCTTCTCCCACTGCGTGCCGACCATTCTGCAGATGGTGCTGGGCGCACCAGGTGCGCAGGGCCATGATTTCGGCGGCATGAAGATGATCATTGGCGGTAGCGCGCTCAATCGCTCGCTGTACGAAGCGGCGAAAGAGCGGGGTATTCAATTGACGGCGGCTTATGGCATGTCCGAGACCTGCCCGCTGATCTCCTGTGCCTACCTCAACGAGGAACTGCGCGCGGGTAGCGAGGACGAGCGCACCACCTATCGAATCAAGGCCGGTATTCCGGTGCCGCTGGTGGAGGCTGCGATCATGGATGCCGAGGGTAAGCTATTGCCGAGCGATGGCGAATCCCAGGGCGAGCTGGTGCTGCGCGCGCCCTGGCTGACCCAGGGCTATTTCCGTGAGCCTGAGAAGGGCGAAGAGCTTTGGGCACATGGTTGGCTGCACACTGGCGATGTGGCGACCATCGACGGTATGGGGTTCATCGAAATCCGTGACCGCATCAAGGACGTGATCAAGACCGGTGGCGAGTGGATTTCCTCGCTGGAACTGGAGGACCTGATCAGTCGTCACTCGGCGGTGCGTGAGGTGGCGGTGGTGGGGGTGCCTGATCCGCAATGGGGCGAACGACCGTTCGCACTGCTGGTGCTGCGCGAAGAGCAGGGGCTGGATGCCAGGGGGCTGAAGGAGCACCTCAAGCCTTTCGTCGAGCAAGGTCACATCAACAAGTGGGCGATTCCCACGCAGATCGCCCTTGTTACTGAAATTCCCAAGACCAGCGTCGGCAAACTGGACAAGAAGCGCATCCGCGTCGAAATCGCCCAGTGGCAGGAGGCTGGCAGCGCGTTCCTGTCCACGCTGTGAGGTGCGAATTGACTGGGCGGCGAAAGTGACCGCCCAGTCAAACAAGCGTTTGGCTTGCTAATTGCTGTTTCACGTCCATGCTTGCTAGACACAGGGTCTGAAACCTGCGAGCCAGAGTGGTGGAAGCTGCAAATCACACTTTCGAGGGATCAAGCAGTAGCAGCCGCTGGCTATAGTCAAAGCATCCATAACAAAAAACACATGGAGTAGCGTCGATGACAACAAAAACAAAACCCTACTGGCGCCTGGCAAAACTGCCGTTGGCCGTCAGCCTCGCTTCCACCCTTGCCGCTCCGGCATTCGGCGTCACTTTCAATATCGGTGAGATCGAAGGGCAGTTCGACTCGTCGCTGTCGGTGGGGGCGAGCTTGTCGACCGCCAAACGGGATCGTGACCTGATCGGTTCGTCCAATGGCGGTACCGGCTTCACCCAGACCGGTGACGACGGCCGCCTGAACTTCAAGCGCGGCGAGACCTTCTCGAAGATCTTCAAGGGTATCCACGATCTTGAACTTAAATACGGCGACACCGGCGTATTCGGGCGCGGCAAGTACTGGTATGACTTCGAACTGAAGGACGAAAGCCGCCTTTTCAAGGACATCAGCGATAGCAACCGCAAGGAGGGAGCACAGTCATCGGGGGCCGAGATTCTCGACGCCTTCATCTACCACAACTACGCGATCGGTGACCAGCCTGGATCGGTACGTCTGGGCAAGCAGGTGGTGAGCTGGGGTGAGAGCACCTTCATCATCAACGGCATCAACGCGATCAACCCGGTCGACGTCGCCGCCTTCCGCCGCCCAGGTGCCGAGGTCAAGGAAGGCCTGATCCCGGTCAATATGCTCTATGTGGCTCAGAGTCTGACCGACCGGTTGTCTGCCGAGGCCTTCTACCAGTTGGAGTGGGACCAGACGGTCGTCGACAACTGCGGTACCTTCTTCGCCGTCGACGTGCTGCAGGATGGTTGTGCCAGCAACTACCATGTGCAGAGCTATCCCGCGGGACTGGCCGGCGCCCTGGGCGCCGTGGGAGCCGCCGGCAGCTCCGAGGGTGTCATGCTGCGCCGTGCCGGAGACAACGATGCGCGCGACAGCGGCCAGTGGGGCGTGGCCCTGCGCTGGCTGGGCGACGAGGCCGAATACGGCCTGTATGCGCTCAACTACCATAGCCGCACGCCGAACGTGAGCTACATCAATGCCGATGCGGCATCCATTGCCGCCATCGCGACTACCGCGGGACGTCTTCCGGCGGCTTTCCGGACGCCATTCGTTTCCCTGGGCCTGCTGGGAACCGGCAGCTACTTCCTGGACTACCCGGAAGACATCCGCCTGTATGGCGCCAGCTTCTCGACCACCCTGCCCACCGGCACCGCGTGGCAGGGCGAGATCAGCTACCGGCCGAACATGCCGCTGCAGATCAATACAGTCGACACTACCGGCTGGTTGGCCAGCGGCATCGGCGGTGCGCTGGCCGTCGGCAACGTATCGGCGGCGCAGGCCCAGGCCGGGCAGGCGCACCGAGGTTACAACCGCAAGGAAGTCACCCAGTTGCAGACCACCTTCACCCACTTCATCGATCAGGTACTCGGCGCCGAGCGGATGACCCTGGTCGGCGAGATCGGCTACACCCGCATCGGTGGCCTGGAAAGCCTGGACAAGGTACGTTATGGCCGCGATGCGATCTACGGCGGTTACAACGATGCGAGCGCCATCGCCATGAACGGCCGGCATGGCTTCTACACCTCCGGCTCCTGGGGCTACCGGGCGCGTGGCATCCTCGACTACAACAACGTGTTCGCCGGTATCAACCTCAAGCCGAATGTAGCCTGGTCCCATGACGTGGACGGCTATGGGCCGGTGTTCAACGAAGGCGCCAAGGCCATCAGCATCGGACTCGATGCCGAATACCAGAACACCTACACCACCAGCCTCTCCTACACCAACTTCTTCGGCGGCGACTACAACACTTTGGTCGACCGCGACTTCCTGGCCGTCAGCTTCGGCGTGAGCTTCTAAATGCGAACGAGGAATAAGGACACTATGCAGATGAACGTGAAAAAAAACCTGTTGCAATCCGGCGTGCTGACCCTGTCTCTGCTGGCGACCGGCGTGATGGCGGCAGTGTCGCCTGACGAGGCTGCGAAGTTGGGCACCACCCTGACCCCGGTGGGCGCCGAGATGGCAGGCAATGCCGATGGCTCGATCCCGGCCTGGACTGGCGGCCTGCCGACCAATGCCGGTGCGGTCGATCCGCGTGGCTTTTTGGCCGATCCGTTCGCCAACGAGCAGCCGCTGTTCACCATCACCGCGCAGAACGTCGAGCAGTACAAGGACAAGCTGACCCCTGGTCAGCTGGCGATGTTCAAGCGCTACCCTGAAAGCTACAAGATGCCGGTCTACCCAACTCACCGTTCGGCCACTCTGCCGGCTGCGGTGCTCGAGGCGACCAAGCAGAATGCGGTGAACACCAGGATGGTGGAAGGTGGCAACGGCCTGGAGAACTTCCAGACCGCCAACCCCTTCCCGATCCCGCAGAACGGCCTGGAAGTGATCTGGAACCACATCACCCGTTATCGTGGCGGTAGCTTGCGTCGCGTGGTAACCCAGGCGACTCCGCAGCCGAATGGTTCCTACTCGCTGGTCTACTTCCAGGATGAGTTCACCTTCCGCGATGCCCTGACCGACTTCGACCCGAGCAAGGAAAGCAACGTCCTGTTCTACTTCAAGCAGCGCGTAACCGCTCCGTCGCGTCTGGCCGGTAACGTGCTGCTGGTGCACGAAACCCTCAACCAGGTGAAGGAGCCGCGTCTGGCATGGCTCTATAACGCTGGTCAGCGTCGTGTGCGTCGTGCCCCGCAGGTGTCTTACGACGGTCCGGGTACCGCTGCTGATGGTCTGCGTACGTCCGATAACTTCGACATGTACAACGGTGCGCCGGATCGCTACGACTGGCAGCTGGTTGGCAAGAAGGAGATCTACATCCCCTACAACGCCTACAAGCTGGATTCGCCGAACCTGAAGTACGCGGACATCATCAAGGCTGGTCACATCAATCAGGATCTGACTCGTTACGAGCTGCACCGTGTCTGGCATGTCACTGCAACCCTGAAATCGGGCGAGCGTCACATCTATGCCAAGCGTGACTTCTACCTCGACGAGGATACCTGGCAAGCCGCTCTGATCGACCACTACGATGGCCGTGGCACCCTGTGGCGCGTAGCTGAGGCCCATGCCCAGTACTACTACGACAAGCAAGTGCCGTGGTACACCGTGGAAACCCTGTACGACCTGCTGTCCGGTCGCTACCTGGCCATGGGTATGAAGAACGAGGAGAAACAGGCCTACGACTTCAACTACAAGCCATCCAGCAGCGACTATACTCCGGCTGCTCTTCGTCAGGCCGGCGTTCGCTAAAACCTGTCCAGGGCAACACGATGAAGCCGGCCTTGCGCCGGCTTTTTCGTTACGGACTGTAGCGGGTGCTTCAAATGCCCGTAACAACTCGTTAGTCTGGGTTCAGCCAGAACCCGCCGATGCAGACAGAAGAATTTCAAGAACAGGCTGATGACAGACCTTTCTCGCTCGCCAGGTTGCCCTTTTACGCCGGCCACGCCGTTGGAAGCGCGTTTCTATCGTCCTCCGCTGCCTGAGGGGCATGTGCCGCGCCCCCGGCTGTGCGAGCGTCTCGAAGAGGGACTGCAGGGGCGCCTGTTACTGGTTAGTGCTCCGGCAGGGTTTGGCAAGAGTTCTCTGGCTATCGAATTTTGTGAGCGCTTACCCGATCACTGGCACAGCCTCTGGCTCGGGCTCAGTGAACGCGACCATGATCCGGGGCGTTTTCTCGAGCGTTTGCTGCAGGGCTTGCAGCAGTTTCACCCTGGTCTGGGCGAGGATGCTCTCAGCCTGCTGAAAATGCGCCAGCGTCACCAGCCCTTCGCCTTCGAGCAATGGCTCGACGGTTTGCTCGATGAGCTCACTCAACGCCTTGACGATGGTCAGCCGCTGTTGCTGGTGCTGGATGACTATCACCTGGCGCAGGGTCCGGTGCTCGATCGTTGCCTGCAATTCTTCCTCAATCATCTGCCGCCTGGTGTATTGCTATTGGTCACCAGCCGCCAGCGTCCTGACTGGCATCTGGCCCGTTTGCGCCTGTCACGGCAATTGCTCGAGTTGAACGAGCAGGATCTGCGCCTCACGGCTGCCGAGCTCGATGCCCTGCTGGCGAGTCAGGGCGCGTGCCTGGAGCGGCAGCAAGCTATCGGCATTCTGCAGCGCAGCGAGGGCTGGATTGCCGGTTTGCGCCTCTGGCTGCTGGCGCTCGAAGAGCACAGGGACGCTGGCGATGGGCTGCGGTTGTACGGTGGTGACGGGCTGATTCGTGACTACCTGCTTGAGGAGGTCATCGAGCGTCAGCCCGCTGATGTGCAGCACTTTCTTTACGATACCGCCTGCCTGGAACGCTTTTGCGCTGAGCTGTGCGATGCCGTGCGGGACAGCCATGACAGTGCCGCGATCATCCGACAGTTGCAGGCCAATCAGGTCTTTCTGGTGCCACTCGACGAGCAGGGGCACTGGTTCCGTTACCACCACCTGTTTTCCGATCTGCTCAATGCCCGCCCGGCCGAGCGTCTGAGTCATTCCCGCGGCCATGCTCACCTGCGAGCCTGTCGCTGGTTCACGGCGCAGGGCATGCTCGACGATGCCATCGAACAGGCGCTGCTGGCGGGGCAGGTGGATGTGGCCGCCAGCCTGGTGCAGAACCTCTCCGAAGAGCAGATGCTGGCCGAGCAGAACATTGCCATGCTGCTGCGCTGGAAAACCAATCTGCCGGACGATTTGCTGGCCAGCACGCCACGTTTGATCATGATCTACGGCTGGGCGCTGGCACTGGCCTGTCAGCTTGATGCTGCGCAGGAGTTGCTCGGTCAGCTCGGGCGATTCCTGCCGGCGGCCGATGCCACGACCCAGCGCAGCATGCTGGCCCAGTGGCAGGCGCTCGATGGTGTCATCGCGCGTGGCCGTGGTGATGGCGAGCGTGCCGAGCAGCAGTGCAGCGAGGCGCTTGCATGCCTGCCTGTGGAACGTTACGGCCCCCATTACATGTGTCTGTCCACCCTGTCCAATCTGGCCGTGGTGCGGGGGGATCTCTGGCGCGCACGCGGGCTCAATCGTGACGCCTTGGAGTTGGCGCAGCGCATCGGTAATCCACTGTTCGAAGCCCTGGCGCACTATGAACGCGCTCGGGTGTTGCAGGCTCGCAGCGAAATAGCGCGGGCGCAGGATGAGGTGCACCAGGGCTTGCTGCTGGCGCAGCGTCTGCCAGCCCAGCGGCATTACTCGGTACGGGCACGCCTGACCATTTACGAGGGCTATCTGCTCAGCCTGCGACTGCAGCCTCAAGCCGCCGAACAGGTGCGCGCCGGGGTTGCTGAAGCCAGGGCCTGTCGCGATGTCGCGGCGCTGATCGGTTACTGCGTGCTCGCCAGCCTGGAAGGCCGTGAAGGCCGCTCTGCCGAGGCATTTGCCCTGCTCGGTGAGGCCGAGCGGCTGATGCATATCTGGGATGTGCCGGCGATTTATTATTTGGCGATGATCACCCTGATGAAGTGCGAGTTGTGGTTACGCCAGGGCCAGGTTGAACTGGCCGCCGCCTGGCTACCGCAACTGGCGGAAACCTATGGCGAGCAAGGGCGTGCCCTGGCTCCCGAGTTTCACCCGCAACTGGCATTGCACATCGACTTGCAACTGGCGGCTCTGGAGCGCCTGACCGGCGGGCTGGAGCAGGCCGAGCGCCGCCTGCGGGCGTTGCAGCAGCGAGCCCACGGGCTGGGAGGGCAACTGGTGGGGCTGATGGCGCAGGCTCAGCTCGCGCAGTTGCTTAAGCAGACTGGCCGTGAGCGAGAGGCCCGTGAGTTGCTCGACAATTGCCTGGACCTGGCTCAGGGTGGCGCGCTGCTGCCTTTCGTCGAGTTGCTGCAGCACCAGCCGCAGTGGCTACGAGAGAGCCTGCGGGGGCGGGGTGCATCATGTCAGGTTCGGGATAGCCTGCTTGCTGCACTGCCACAGGAGCAGCCGGTTGCGGAGTCACCCGAGCCCGAGGCAGGAGCGCCGAGCGAAAGGCTCAGTACGCGTGAACTGGCTGTCTTGCAGCTGATCGCCCGTGGCTACTCGAACCAGCAGATCAGCGAACGCCTGTTCATCTCCCTGCATACGGTCAAGACCCATGCGCGGCACATCAACAGCAAGCTCGATGTCGAGCGCCGCACTCAGGCCGTGGCACGCGCCAAGGCGCTTGGCCTGTTGCACTGAGGCTGCAGTGCGGCTGTAACCGCCGCCCATTCAGGTTTTCAGCATGCTTCCGGAGCTGGCCAGCATTGCAGCCATGACAGGGTAAACTGCTGATCTTTTCGTTACGAGGTCTCCTGATGACTACCACCGAACGCCCCGCCCTGATCCGTGAAACCTTCCCCGTCGGCCCTTTGCAGTGTAACTGCACGATCATTGGCGATCCCGTGACGAAGAAGGCCATCGTGGTCGATCCGGGCGGTAATCCCGATCTGATCATGGCGCGTCTGGAGGCCCATGGCCTCAAGGTGGTGAGCATCATTCACACGCACGCCCATCTCGATCACTTCCTTGCGTCCGGGCAGATGAAGGAGAAGACCGGCGCCACGCTGCACCTGCACAAGGAGGATCAGTTCCTCTGGGACAACCTGGAGATGCAGTGCCGCATGTTCGGCGTGCCCTACACGCCGGTGCCGGCGCCGGACCAGTGGCTGGCCGATGACGAGGAGCTGGCCTGCGGCTGTGGTGTAGCCCTGCACACGCCCGGGCACACGCCGGGTTCGATGAGCTTCTGGTTCGCCGATGCCAAGCTGCTGATCGCCGGTGACACCCTGTTCCGTCGCGGTATCGGCCGTACCGACCTGTGGGGCGGCGACTACGCCACCATCGAGCGTTCGATCAGGCAGCGCCTGTATCGCCTCGACGAGGACGCGACCGTGGTCACCGGCCATGGCCCGGACACGCGCCTGGGCGACGAGATGCGCGAGAACCCGTTTATCCGTGCCTGAACCCGCTGTCGCGGGCACTGTCTACACTGGCATTCTGCCGTCCCTCGAGGAGAAATCGCCATGCCCCGTCTATCCCTGATCGCTGCTTGCTCCGCTGCACTGCTGCTGGCCGGCTGTGCCTCGCAGAATCCTTATGACCAGAGCGCCCCGAGTTCGAACAGGACGGCCACCTATGGCGGTCTGGGCGCCCTGGCCGGCGCTGCCGCTGGCGCCCTGATCAATCACGACAACCGCGGCAAGGGCGCGCTGATCGGCGCTGCGGTGGGCGGTGCGGCCGGTGCCGGTTATGGCTACTACGCCGACAGGCAGGAGGCCGAGCTGCGCCGGCAGATGCAGGGCACCGGGGTCGAGGTGCAGCGCCAGGGTGACGTCATCCAGCTGATCATGCCCGGCAACATCACCTTCGCCACCGATTCGGCAGAAATCGCCAGCAGCTTCTACGCCCCGCTGAACAACCTGGCCAACTCCTTCCGTCAGTACAACCAGAACAGCATCGAGGTGGTCGGCCATACCGACAGCACCGGCTCGCACAGCTACAACATGAGCCTGTCGCAGCGTCGCGCGCAGAGCGTGGCCAGCTATCTGATCGCCCAGGGCGTGGATGGCAGCCGGGTCAGCACGCGTGGCATGGGGCCTGACCAGCCGGTGGCGAGCAATGCCACTGCCGAAGGGCGTGCACAAAACCGTCGTGTCGAGGTCACCCTGCGGCCGCTGCCGGGCGTGCAGTGACGCACGCGCCACGGACCTGCTGCAGATCGCAGTTCTCGTCCGCCCAGGCTGTTAAGCTTGGGCGGAACTTCGCCGCGCCCTGTTAGCTCGAAGGCTGCGGCAAGTCTGCCCATACCAAGAATCTGCAAGGAAATCCTATGAAGACCAGGCGTAATCTGATCGCAGCCACTGCGGTCATGGCCCTGTTGGCTGGCTGTACCACCAATCCCTATACCGGCGAAAGCCAGGCTAGCAAGGCCGGTATCTATGGCGGCATCGGCGCTGCGACCGGGGCCGTGATCGGCGCGGCCACCTCGAGCAAGAAGGACCGTACCAAGGGCGCGCTGATCGGTGCGGCTGTCGGCGGCGCCGCCGGTGGTGGTTATGGCTATTACGTCGACACCCAGGAGGCCAAGCTGCGTCAGACCCTGCAGGGGACTGGCGTGCAGGTGCAGCGCAACGGCGATGACCTGAAGCTGATCATGCCGGGCAACATCACCTTCGCCAGCAACTCGGCGGATATTTCCAGCAGCTTCTACCCGACCCTCAATTCGCTGGTGCTGGTGTTCAAGGAATTCGACAAGAACGGCGTGAACATCGTCGGCCACACCGACAGCACCGGCTCCCAGGAGCTGAACCAGAGCCTGTCGCAGCGTCGCGCGCAGAGCGTGGCCAACTACCTGACCGCCAACGGCGTCCCCGGGCAGCGCATCTCCGCGTACGGCGCCGGCCCGAGCCAGCCGATCGCCAGCAACGCCACCGAAGCGGGGCGCGCGCAAAATCGCCGCGTCGAGATCAACCTGCGTCCGCTTTAAAGCCGTATCGCGTTGTACGAAGCCTCCCTTCGGGAGGCTTTTTAAGGTCTGCAATCATCGTTGTGCGGGCGTTCGGAGCCTTATCCGCAGGCATTTCTGACAACCTATGCGACCGCCTGTCGCATCTCTTCTGGCAAAAGCCACCTGTTCCAATCCTGGCTAGACTGCTTGCTGTGGTTCTGTGAAGTCCGCGTGCGGATGACTCGTGCGCGTTGGTTCTGGATGACCGAAGGAGAGCGAATGGACGACAGAGCTGTCGCACGGCCGGCGCGGCCCTGGACGCCGCTGCTGGTCGCGATTGCCTTGCTGCTAGGGCTGGGTGGGTTGATCTTCTGGCAATGGAATACCCTGCAAGTGCTGGAGCAGGAGGAAAGCCAGCGACGTTTTCAACTGGAGTCGCAGGAGATCGGCCAGCGGGTTCTGGATCGCATGCGCACCTATGAAATGGGGCGGCGTATCCGGCCTGATGATTGGCAGTGACCAGGTTTCGCAAGGTGAGAGTGAAAGTGCCAGAGCCTTCAACGCCTCGGTGTTGGCCAACGCTGCCGAGGGCATTCTGGTGGTGGGCGAGGACGGGCGTATCCAGTACGCCAACCCGCCATGGCGCAGATGCTCGAGGGTGACGTGAGCGATATGGAGGGCGCCGAGCTGCTCGCGTTTCTCGACAATCCTCTTTGCGCAGACGGTTGGCTGCACTCCGAGTTCTACCTACACTTCAGGCGCGGCGCGACCTATCGCGTACATGAGGCGATGATGCGTACCCTCAAGGGCGGCTGTCTGCCGATAGCGCTGTCCTGCTCGCCGCTGCCGCGACAACAGCACGCCATGGTGGTGATCGCCCTGGACATGTCGGTGGTGCGCAACCTGCACGCGCAACTGGAGTCGCAAGCCGTTACCGATGCGCTGACCGGCCTGCTCAATCGTCGAGGCTTTCATCGCGCTCTGGAGTCGTCACTGGCGCGCATCGAACGCAGCGGTCAGCGCGTGGCGGTGCTGTATCTGGATCTCGATGGCTTCAAACGCATCAACGACTCGCTCGGCCATGATGTCGGCGATCAGTTGCTGCGCCGCGTCGGCGAACAGCTCAAGGCCTGCCTGCACCCTATGACAGCCTGGCACGCATCGGCGGCGATGAGTTCACCGCGCTGCTGGACAATCTCAACCATCCCGAGGATGCCGCCAAGGTTGCGGAAAAACTGATCGAACTGGTCTCGGTACGCCACACCCTCGATGGCGTGGATTTTACCCTCGGTGCCAGTGTGGGTATTGCCTGCTTTCCCGAGTGCGGGCAAAGCGTCGAAGGCTTGCTGCGTGCCGCCGACATGGCGATGTATGAAGCCAAGCGCGCCGGTCGCCAGCAATACTGTTTCTTCTCGCAAGAGATGAACGGCCGTCCGCGCTCGAGGCTGATGCTCGAAGAAAGCCTGCGCCATGCCATCGAGAACGATGACTTCGTGCTGGTCTACCAACCGCAGTTCCACCTGGGCACGGGGCGCCTGCGTGGTTTCGAGGTACTGCTGCGCTGGCAGCACCGCGTTGCCGGCATCGTCGCGCCGAACGTGTTCATTCCGTTGCTCGAAGAAACCCGCCTGATCAACCGCCTCGCTGACTGGAGCTTCCGCGAGGGAGCCATGCAGCTGGCCGCGTTCCGGCAGCAGTTCGGCGCAGACATGGTGCTCAGCATCAATGTCAGCCCGGTGCAGTTTGGCATGCCGCAGTTGGTCGCCGATCTGCAGCGCGTACTCGACGCCCACGGCCTTCAGCCCAGTCAGTTGGAGGTGGAGGTGACCGAGAGTGCACTGATGCAGGATCTGGAGCTGACCGAGAGTGCACTGATGCAGGATCTGGAGCTGACCCAGGCGCAGTTGCGTCATCTGCGCGAGCTGGGGGTGAAGATCGCCATTGACGACTTCGGCACTGGCTACTCGTCACTGGCGTATCTGCGTCATTTCGAGCTGGATACGCTGAAGATCGACCGCCTGTTCATTGCTAACATGCTCGACTCACCGCGCGACGCGGCGGTGGTCAGCACCATCATCGATCTCGGGCGTCATCTGGGCCTGGAGGTTATCGCCGAAGGCGTTGAAACCCAGGCGCAGCGCGAGTGGTTGACGCGCCATCACTGCAACATCATGCAGGGCTTTCTGGTAGCGCCAGGGGTGCCCGCCAGCACGGCCATGCAGATGCCGGCGCAACTGGATTGGAGTACGTTGCCCCTGCCGCGCAGCCCCTGAAGCGCCGCAGGCGCTTTAGGCTTGCTGATGCAAAGCCGCGAGTTCGGCGTCCTTCTCTTCCCACAGACGGTTGACCCACTGCTGGAAAGCCAGGCGGTAGTCATCGTCCTGGTCGTAGTTGCGGCCGATGAACTCGCGGGGGATATCGACCTGCCTGAAGTTCACCTGCACGGCATCCAGGCGCCCACAGAGCAGATCCCAGAAACCGGGTACGCCATGGGGGTAGTGGATGGTGACGTTGACGATGGCGTGCAGCTGTTCACCCATGGCGTCGAGCACGAAGGCGATACCGCCAGCCTTGGGCTTGAGCAAATGCTTGAACGGCGACTGTTGCTGGGCATGTTTGGCCGGCGTCAGGCGTGTGCCTTCGAGGAAGTTGAACACCGCCACCGGATTGCTCTTGTAGCGTGCACAGGCCTTGCGTGTGGTGGCCAGATCCTGGCCGCGTTTTTCCGGGTGCTTGGCCAGGTACTCCTTGCTGAAGCGCTTCATGAAGGGAAACTCCAGCGCCCACCAGCACAGACCGATCACCGGTACCCAGATCAACTCCTGCTTGAGGAAGAATTTCAGCAGTGGCATGCGCCGGTTGAGCAGGTACTGCAGCACCAGAATGTCCACCCAGCTCTGGTGGTTGCTGGTGACCAGGTAGGAGTGGCGGGTATCGAAGCGTTCAAGCCCCTGGACCTGCCAGTCGATACGACCCACCAGGCGCATCCAGAATTTGTTGAGGCCGATCCAGCTTTCGGCGATGCCATGCATGACGAAGCGCAGCGCCCGTTGTATCGGCGCGAAGGGCAATAGCAGTTTGAGCAGGGCGACGAAAAACAGCGGCCAGCACCAGAACAGGGTGTTCAGTGCCAGCAGCAGGCTCGCGATCAGGCCGCGCAGCGGCGCGGGAAGAAAGTGCAGCATCGGGCTAATGCCTCCGTAAGCAGGCTATACGCCCGTTGGGCAGCCTGAGAATGGGGCGTTCTCTGCGCCCCGTATCTGTCGAAAAAGCTGCGGCGTTCCGTGCAGCGAGCGGGTTCGGCGCCAAGGGTAACGGTTGTGCACTGACCTGCAAGTGCCAGCCATGACCAATGGGTGCCATGGTGTGGGGCGCCGAGCGCGCCGCAGGCAACGCCTGTGCGCCACGGCGCGCCCGGCAGGCGCTTCAGTTCGGCAGATTGGCCGCCTGAATCGCCGTCAGTGCGATGGTGAAGACGATGTCGTCGACCAGCGCACCGCGCGACAGGTCGTTTACCGGCTTGCGCAGCCCCTGCAGCATCGGCCCGACGCTGATGCAGTCGGCGCTGCGCTGCACCGCCTTGTAGGTGGTGTTGCCGGTGTTCAGGTCGGGGAACACGAACACCGTGGCGCGGCCGGCCACCGGGCTGTTGGGTGCCTTCTGCCGGCCGACGCTCTCGATGGCCGCGGCGTCGTACTGCAGTGGGCCGTCGAGCAGCAGGTCCGGGCGTTTCTCGCGAGCCAGGCGGGTCGCGGCCCGTACCTTTTCCACCTCCTCACCGCTGCCGGAGTCGCCGGTGGAGTAGCTGATCATGGCCACCCGCGGCGGAATGCCGAAGGCCTGCGCCGAGTCAGCGCTTTGCAGGGCGATCTCCGCCAGTTGCTCGGCGTTCGGGTCCGGGTTCACCGCGCAGTCGCCATACACCAGCACCTGATCCGGCAACAGCATGAAGAACACCGAGGACACCAGGTTGTAACCCGGTGCAGTTTTGATCAGCTGCAGCGCCGGGCGAATGGTGTTGGCGGTGGTGTGAATGGCGCCGGAGACCAGGCCGTCCACCTCGTCCAGTGCCAGCATCATGGTGCCGAGCACCACGGTGTCTTCCAGTTGCGCCTCGGCCATCGGCGCGTTGAGGCCCTTGCCCTTGCGCAGCTCGACCATCGGCTCGATGTAGCGACCGCGAATCAGGTCCGGGTCGAGAATTTCCAGACCATCCGGCAGCTCGATACCTTGCGCGCGGGCGACTGCATGCACCTCTTCCGGCTTGGCCAGCAGCACGCAGCGGGCAATGCCGCGTGCCTGGCAGATGGCGGCCGCCTGAACGGTGCGTGGTTCGCTGCCCTCGGGCAGGACAATGCGCTTGGCCGCTGCCTTGGCCCGTTGCACCAGTTGGTAACGGAACGCCGGTGGCGACATGCGCAGCTCGCGGGGCGTGCCGCAGCGGGTGGTCAGCCAGTCGTGATCGATATGCCCGGCGACGAAGTCGGCAACCTTTTCCGCGCGTTCACGGTCATCCAGCGGGATTTCCTTGTTCAGGCGGTTGAGGTGAGTGGCGGTGTCGTAGGAGCCGGTGCTGACGGTCATCACCGGCAGGCCGCTGGCCAGGGCACCCTGGCACAGCTCCATGATGCGCGGATCCGGGGCGAAATCGCTGCACAGCAGCAGACCGGCCAGCGGCACGCCATTCATCGCCGCCAGGCTGGCGGAGAGGATGATGTCGTCGCGGTCCCCGGGTGTCACCACCAGGGTGCCGGGCTTGAGCAACTGCACGCTGTTGGCCACGGCGCGGGCACAGAGCACGATCTTCAGCATGCGCCGCTGTTCGTAGTCGCCGGCATTGAGGATGCGTGCGCCGAGCAGCTCGGCAATGTCTTTGGTGCGCGGTGCGTTCAGCTCGTCCTGCCAGGGAATGCAGCCGAGCAGGCGGAAGTCCTCGGTCTTGAGCAGCGGCGAGAACTCCTGCAGGCGTTCGGCGAAGGCCTCGATGCCGTCTTCGCTGCGCACCTTGTTGAGGATCACGCCGAGTACCTTGGGATCCTTCGGGCCGCCGAACAGCTGCGCCTGGATCTCGATACGATCCGACAGCTCGGTGAGGCTCTCATCCTCCGGTGCGCTGACCAGAATCACGTCGGCATCCAGGCTCTTGGCCAGGTGGAAGTTGACCCGCGCGGCGTAGCTGGCGTGGCGCGTTGGCACCATGCCTTCGACGATGACCACGTCCTTGTCGACGGCGGCCTGCTGATAGAGGCTGATGATCTCTTCCAGCAATTCATCCAGTTGGCCGTCGCCGAGCATGCGCTCGACATGGCTCAGCGGCAGCGGCTTGGGCGAGTGCAGGCCATGGGTGCGGGCGATCAGTTCGCTGGAGCGCTCCGGGCCGAGGTCGCCGGCATGCGGCTGGGCGATGGGCTTGAAGAAGCCGACCTTGAGACCGCTGCGCTCCAGCGCACCGACCAGGCCGAGGCTGATGGAGGTAAGGCCGACACCGAAACCGGTGGGGGCGATGAAGAAGGTATGCATGTAAAGGCCTCAGTCGAGCAGGGCAAGGGTATCGAGGGCGATCTGCCGCTCTTCGTTGGTTGGCACCACCAGTATCCGTGGGCCGTGCGCTGCCTGGATCGGCCCGCCGACGCCACGAATGCAGCGCGCATTGGCCGCAGGGTCGAGGGTAAAGCCGAGCAGGCCGAGGTGGTCGAGCGTCTTGCTGCGGATCAGCGCCGAGTTCTCGCCGATACCGCCGGTGAAGATCAGGCCGTCGAGCCGGCGCAGCGCACAACTCATCGCCGCCAGCGACTTGGCCAGGCGGTAGCAGAACACCTCGATGGCCAGCGTGGCGCCGGCGTGGCCCTGTTCGCGGGCCTGTTCCAGGGTGCGCATGTCGTTGGACAGACCGGACAGGCCGAGCAGGCCGCTGTCCTTGTTGAGCATGGCGTCGATCTGCTCCAGGCTCCAGCCCAGGGTACGCGCCAGGTGGCTGTGCAGGTTGGGGTCGACGTCACCGCTGCGCGTGCCCATCACCAGGCCTTCCAGGGGGGTCAGGCCCATGCTGGTATCGCGGCTGTGGCCATTCTCCACGGCGCAGGTCGAGCAGCCATTGCCCAGGTGGGCCACCAGCCAACTGCTGGCCTCTGGCGGCAGACCGGTCATCTGTGCCGCTTGCTGGCTGACGTAGCGATGGCTGGTGCCATGAAAACCGTAGCGGCGCACACCATGCTCACGGTACAGCGCGGCCGGTACGGCGTAGCGATAGGCGTGTTCGGGCAGACTCTGGTGGAAGGCGGTATCGAACACGGCAACCTGCATCAGGCCGGGAAACAGCTTCATCGCCGCTTCGATGCCCAGCAGGTTGGCGGGGTTGTGCAGGGGCGCCAGCGGCGCGACCTGGCGGATAGCCTGCAGGCTGATAGTGTCCAGGCGCGTGGCCCCGGAGAAATACTCGCCGCCGTGTACCACGCGATGGCCGATGCCATGCAGTTCGCCAGCGGCGACGCGCTGCACGATAGGCAGCAGGTGCGACAGCGCCAGGCGATGGTCGGCGCCGGCAATCACCAGGCTGTCGCGCTCATCACCCTGCTGCCAGTGCAGGATGGCTTCGGGGCTGCCCAGGCGTTCGGCCAGGCCACTGAGGGGGAAGTGCTCCTGGGCTTCGTTGACCAAGGCGAACTTGATCGACGAACTGCCGCAGTTGATCACCAGAATGTTGCGTGCAGGCATTTAGATTTCCTTGAATTCATCGTGCGACCGCTCCCCGGCACACCAGCCGCAGACGAAGGGGCTGCCCAGTCTGGCCTGGCGCTGTTCGGGGTCGAGTACCCAGGGCCGATTCTGCCAGGGTGGTCGGTGGCGCACATGCTGAGTGTGACCACAGGACAAGACTGCCACCCAGTCGCCGTGCTCGTCCTGACGAAAATCAACGATACGCACAGCCCGTTTGTCCGGGCTCGGGTCGCAATCCAGGCCGGCCTTGGTTAGACTTGCTCGTTCATTTCTCTTTCGCAAAAGGTCTCCCCATGCTGATCGCCGCCAACAAGGCTGTCTCCATCGACTATACCCTGACCAACGATGCCGGTGAGGTGATCGACAGCTCCGCTGGCGGCGCGCCACTGGTTTATCTGCATGGTGCCGGCAACATCATCGCCGGTCTGGAAAAGGCTCTGGTCGGCAAGAAAGCCGGTGACGACGTCGAAGTCTCCGTCGAGCCGGAAGAAGCCTACGGCGAATACAGCGCCGAGCTGGTTGCCACTCTGAGCCGCGCCATGTTCGAAGGCGTCGACACCCTGGAAGTCGGCATGCAGTTCCATGCCTCCGGCCCGGACGGCAGCATGCAGATCGTCACCATCCGCGATATCGATGGCGACGACGTGACCGTCGACGGCAACCACCCACTGGCCGGCCAGCGCCTGAACTTCAAGGTCACGGTGGTAAGCGTGCGTGACGCCAGCGAAGAGGAAGTGGCTCACGGTCACATCCACGGCGAAGGTGGTCACCACCACTGAGTCGTCTGTCAGGCGACTTGCGGTCGTTCCGAACGGAGCAACCGCTGCTAAGCTCAAGCTTGCGATCAAGGCGCCTCACGGCCAATGCCGATCAGATAAGCTTGCCAAAGCGGTCTTTCGTAGGAGCCCCGCCCCGGGGCGAAGCTTTTCAATCGCGTATCGCCCTGGTTCGCGGCGGGGCGCCGCTCCTACCCATTGGCAGCGTCGATGCTTAATTGACTGGCATTAGCCTCACGGCGCCTTTTTCATGTAGGTAGGCGTGCTCATTCGCGGCCGCCTTGAAGGTTTACGGGCCTTGCGCCCGTTGCACTGAATTCGCCGAGGAAGTTCGTCATGAGTGCCTTTCACGATCTCAATCTGCGCGCGCTGGACGGTCAGGAGCTGCCGCTGGCGCCCTACAAGGGGCAGGTAGTGCTGGTGGTCAATGTCGCCTCCAAATGCGGCCTGACACCTCAATACGCCGGGCTGGAAAAGCTCTATCAGCAATACAAGGGCAATGGTTTCACCGTGCTCGGCGTGCCCTGTAACCAGTTCGCCGCTCAGGAGCCGGGCAGCGAGGACGAGATCCGCTCGTTCTGCAGCCTCAACTATGGCGTGAGCTTCCCGCTGGGCAGCAAGCTGGAGGTCAACGGCCCCGGTCGCCATCCGCTGTATCGTCTGCTGGCTGGCGAGGGCGCGGAATTTCCCGGCGATATCACCTGGAACTTCGAGAAGTTTCTGGTCGGCCAGGACGGGCGTGTGCTGGCGCGTTTTTCGCCGCGTACCACACCGGACGATCCGGCACTGATCCAGGCCATCGAGAAAGCCCTCGGCCTGTAAGCGTTTGACACCTGCGTTCTCGAACCGAGAAGCAGGTGAGGCGAATCAGCCAAATTGACGGCCATTTCCTCTTTTGCTCTTGTTCGCGTGGTCGCCCGCTTGCTTAATCGGGCGACTTGCCGAGGAGTGTGCCGATGACCCGCTTTGCCAACGAGCAACTACCTGCCATGGCCACGCCGGCCGAGTTGCGCGCGCTGATCGAAAGTCGCCGCGCCGTGCGTCGCTTCACGCCCGAGCCGGTGCCCGAGGATGTGATCCGTGATTGTCTGCAACTGGCCGTGCTGGCGCCCAATTCCTGCAACCTGCAGCCCTGGAGCTTTCAGGTGATTCGCGATGCGGCGCTGCTGGCGCAGTTGCATCCAGTCTGCATGAGCCAGAACGCTGCCCGTGCGCCGCTGATCATCGCCGTGCTGGCGCGTCCGGATACCTGGCGCCAGGCCTGCCAGAACATCATCGAGCAGTGGCCCGAGGCCGACGTGCCGGCGCGCATCCGCCACTTCTACAGCAAGACTGCGCCGTTTCAGTACAACCAGGGGCCGTTGGGCCTGTTGGGGCTGTTCAAGCGTCAGTTGGTACGGCTGATGGCGTTGCGCAAGCCGCTGATGCGCACGCCCAACAGCAAGGCCGACATGCGCCTGTGGGCGGTCAAATCCACCGCGCTGGCGGCGCAGAACCTGATGCTGGCCTTCCAGAGCCATGGTTATGCCACTTGTCCGATGGAAGGCTTCGACGAGCCGCGTTTGCGTCGTGTGCTGGATATCCCGCGCCAGGCCATCCCCATCATGCTGCTGGCCGTCGGGCGGCAGGGCGAGAAGGGGGTGTACAACCCGCGTTTGCGCTTCCCGCTGGAGCAGCAGGTGACTCTGGCGCTGATCTGGATCAAGTCGCCGTCTCTTGAATACGGCGTAATCGTCCTTATCTAGTCTGCATCTGAGCGAGTTTCTTTTTTCGGGGAAGTTGTCCCGGCTCGCCATCCTGGAGGAAGGACATTTATGCGTATCGATCGTTTGACCAGCAAGTTGCAACTTGCACTCTCCGACGCCCAATCCCTGGCCGTGGGCATGGATCACGCCGCCATCGAGCCGCTGCACCTGATGCAGGCGCTGCTCGAGCAGCAGGGCGGCTCGATCAAGCCGTTGCTGATGCAGGTCGGCTTCGACATCAACAGCCTGCGCCAGGGCCTGACCCGCGAACTGGATCAGCTCGGCAAACTGCAGAACCCCACCGGCGACATCAATCTGTCGCAGGATCTGGCACGCCTGCTCAACCAGGCCGACCGACTGGCGCAGCAGAAGGGTGACCAGTTCATTTCCAGCGAGCTGGTGCTGCTCGCTGCCATGGATGAGAGCACCAAGCTAGGCAAGTTGCTGCTCGGCCAGGGCGTGTCGAAGAAAGCGCTGGAAAACGCCATCGCCAACCTACGCGGCGGCCAGGCAGTGAACGATCCCAATGTGGAGGAATCGCGTCAGGCGCTGGACAAGTACACCGTCGACCTGACCAAGCGCGCCGAGGAGGGCAAGCTCGACCCGGTGATCGGCCGTGACGACGAGATTCGCCGCACCATCCAGGTGCTGCAGCGCCGCACCAAGAACAACCCGGTACTGATCGGCGAGCCCGGCGTCGGTAAGACCGCCATCGTCGAAGGCCTGGCCCAGCGCATCGTCAACGGTGAGGTGCCCGATGGCCTCAAGGACAAACGTCTGTTGTCGCTGGATATGGGCGCGCTGATCGCCGGTGCCAAGTTCCGTGGCGAGTTCGAGGAGCGTCTGAAGGCGGTGCTCAATGAACTGGGCAAGCAGGAAGGGCGCATCATCCTGTTCATCGACGAGCTGCACACCATGGTCGGGGCCGGCAAGGCCGAGGGTGCCATGGACGCTGGCAACATGCTCAAGCCGGCCCTGGCTCGTGGTGAACTGCACTGCGTCGGTGCGACCACGCTGGATGAGTACCGCCAGTTCATCGAGAAGGATGCCGCGCTGGAGCGTCGCTTCCAGAAGGTGCTGGTGGACGAGCCGAGCGAAGAGGACATCATCGCCATCCTGCGTGGCCTGAAAGAGCGCTACGAGGTGCACCACGGCGTGACCATCACCGATGGCGCGATCATCGCGGCGGCCAAGCTCAGCCATCGCTACATCACTGATCGCCAGTTGCCGGACAAGGCCATCGACCTGATCGACGAGGCCGCCAGTCGTATTCGCATGGAGATCGACTCCAAGCCCGAGGAACTCGATCGTCTGGATCGTCGCCTGATCCAGCTGAAAATCGAGCGTGAGGCGCTGAAGAAGGAAGACGACGAGGCGACCAAGAAGCGCCTGGTCAAGCTGGAAGAAGACATCGCCAAGCTGGAGAAGGAATACGCCGACCTGGAAGAAATCTGGAAGTCGGAAAAGGCCGAAGTGCAGGGTTCGGCGCAGATCCAGCAGAAGATCGAGCAGGCCAAGACCGAGCTTGAGGCTGCGCGGCGCAAGGGCGACCTCAATCGCATGGCCGAGCTGCAGTACGGTGTGATTCCGGATCTGGAGCGCAGCCTGCAGATGGTCGATGCGCACGGCAAGAGCGAGAACCAGCTGCTGCGCAACAAGGTCACCGACGAGGAGATCGCCGAAGTCGTATCCAAGTGGACCGGCATCCCGGTGAGCAAGATGCTCGAAGGCGAACGCGAGAAACTCTTGAAGATGGAAGGCCTGCTGCACCAGCGCGTGATCGGCCAGGACGAAGCGGTGATCGCCGTGGCCAACGCCGTGCGCCGTTCCCGTGCTGGTTTGGCCGACCCCAACCGGCCGAGCGGCTCGTTCCTCTTCCTCGGCCCGACCGGGGTGGGCAAGACCGAGCTGTGCAAGGCGCTGGCCGAGTTCCTCTTCGATACCGAAGAGGCGCTGGTACGCATCGACATGTCCGAGTTCATGGAGAAGCACAGCGTCGCTCGCCTGATTGGTGCACCGCCCGGCTATGTCGGTTACGAAGAGGGCGGTTACCTGACCGAGGCCGTGCGCCGCAAACCCTATTCGGTGGTGCTGATGGACGAGGTGGAGAAGGCTCATCCGGACGTGTTCAACGTGTTGTTGCAGGTGCTGGAGGATGGCCGTCTGACTGACAGCCACGGCCGCACCGTCGACTTCAAGAACACCGTGATCGTGATGACCTCCAACCTCGGTTCGGCGCAGATTCAGGAGCTGGTCGGCGACAAGGAAGCGCAGCGCGCGGCGGTGATGGATGCGGTGAGCAGCCACTTCCGCCCCGAGTTCATCAACCGTATCGACGAGGTGGTGGTATTCGAGCCGCTGGGCCGTGAACAGATCGCCGGTATCGCCGAGATCCAGTTGCAGCGTCTGCGTGGTCGTCTGGCCGAGCGTGAGCTGAGCCTGGAGCTGACGCCGGAGGCGCTCGACAAGCTGATCGCGGTCGGTTACGACCCGGTGTATGGCGCACGTCCGCTCAAGCGTGCGATCCAGCGCTGGGTCGAGAACCCGCTGGCGCAGCGCATTCTTGCGGGCGACTTCGCGCCGGGGGCGGTGGTACATGCCAAGGTCGAAGGTGAGGAAATCGTCTTCGCCTGATCGAGTGTCGCGTTAAAACAAAGGCCCGCCAAATTGGCGGGCCTTTGCGTTTGTAGCCCGGATGCAATCCGGGAAGTCAGCGTCAGGTTGCCCCGGATTGCATCCGGGCTACGGTGCTTCAGCGTTTCAGCAGCAACCACCCCAATGCTTCTTCTTCGAGGTATGGCCAATGCCGGGGTTGAAGGTGTTGGTCGGGTCGAGCTCGCGGTAAAACCCCGCCAGTGCCGGTTTGGCCACGTAGAGATGGCCGACGTTGTGCTCGGCTGGGTACTCGGCGCGGCGTTCGTCCAGCAGCTTCCACATGGCATGTTCCATGGCGAGCGGGTCATTGCCCTTCTTGACGATGTAGTCCTGGTGGAACACATGGCAGAAGAAGTGCCCGTAGTAGAGCTTGTGGATGATCCTGTCTTCCAGTTCCTGCGGCAGCGTTTCGACCCAGTCACGGTCGTTGCGGCGCAGGGCGATATCCAGGGCGAGGATATCCTCGACGCTGCTGCGGTGCGCCTCGCGGTAGCGGATCGCGGCACCGGCCACGGCGAAGCGATGCAGGAAGGCCTTGCGTCCCACATCGGCATCGCATTCGAAATAGGCGCCGCTGTCGCTGCCGGTGAAATACTCGCTGAGGAAGGCACGGGTCTGCTCCAGTGTGTCGTTGGAGACCCGCACCAGCAGGTGATGCTCGTAGCGATCGCGGTACTCGCGCATGCGCGCCGGCAGGTGGCTGGGCAGCAGGTTCATCAGTGCCTGGATCACCTTGTCGGTCACCCCGCGCAGGCCGAAGCGCTCGAAGAAACCGTCGACCCGGCTCTTCATGGCGAAGGCGGCCGGCACCTTGGCGGTGCCGAATTTATCGATCACCAGGAAGGTGTCCTTGCCGTATTTCTCGCCGATATCGAAGGCCGTGCGATGAATGTACTCACCGGCAATCGGCAAGCGCGGCAACTTGGCTAGCAGGTGGCGGCGCACTTCAGTGAGGTCGTGCGGGTCGTTGCTGCCGATGTAGAACACCGTGCTCGGCTCTTTCGGGAAGGTATCCAGGCGCACGGCGAACAGGCACAGCTTGCCGGCCGAGCCGGAGGCCTCGAACAGGCACGAGGGGTCGGCATTGAAACGCGCCGGGGTGTCAGCATCGACATCGCGCACATGCTCGCCGTAGCGGGCGTCGGAGGCCTTGGCCGTTTCCTCGTTGCGCACCTGCTGCGGCGTGTAATCGCCGTTCTGCAGGCGGGTAAGAATGTCCTCCGGGGTGTCGCCCAGCTCGATTCCCAGGTGGTTGACCAGTTCCAGCGAGCCGTCATCCTTCACCTGCGCATACAGCGCCAGCTCGGTATAGGCCGGGCCACGGCGTACCAGGGCACCGCCGGAGTTGTTGCAGATGCCGCCGAGCACCGAGGCGCCGATGCAGGACGAGCCGATCACCGAATGCGGTTCGCGATTCAGCGGCGCCAATGCCTGTTCCAGGCGATCCAGGGTCGCGCCCGGCAGACACACCACCTGTTGGCCATCGTTGATCAGTTGTACGCCGGTGATGCGCAGGGTGCTGATCAACACGATCTCGCGGTCGTAGTCGTCGCCATCGGGCGTCGATCCGCCGGTCAGGCCGGTGTTGGCCGCCTGCATGATGACGATGCGATCAGCCGCCACCGCCGCCTGCAGGATGCGCCACTGTTCCAGCAGCGAGCCTGGGCGTACCACCGCCAGGACATTGCCCTCACCGGTGCGATGGCCCTTGCGAAAACGCCGCGTGGCGTGTTCGTCGGTCAGCACATGGCTGCTGCCGACGATCTGGCGCATCTGCGCCAGCAGGGCATCGCGGGTGACGGTGGTTGCGGCAGCAGTCATGGGATCAGCGCTCTTTGACCAGCAGATCCGAGGTAATCTCGGCGATGGACTTGGCGCCGGTCAGTACCATGGCCACGCGCATTTCCTTCTCGATCAGATCGAGCAGGTTGCTCACACCGGCGCCACCGGCTGCCGCCAGGGCGTAGATGAAGGCGCGGCCGAGCAGCACGGTGTCGGCACCCAGGGCCAGCATGCGTACCACATCGAGACCGGTACGGATGCCAGAGTCGGCGAGGATCTTCAGCTCGCCCTTGACGGCATCGGCGATGGCCGGCAGCGCCCGGGCGCTGGACAGCACGCCGTCGAGCTGGCGTCCGCCGTGGTTGGAAACGATGATGCCATCGGCACCGAAGGTCACCGCGTCGCGGGCATCTTCAGGGTCGAGGATGCCCTTGATCACCATCGGACCGTCCCAGAAGTCGCGGATCCATTCCAAATCTTTCCAGGAAATCGACGGGTCGAAGTTGGCGCCCAGCCAGCCGATGTAGTCGGCCAGGCCGGTCGGGTTGCCGCGGTAAGCGGAGATGTTGCCCAGGTCGTGCGGCTTGCCCATCAGGCCGACGTCCCAGGCCCACTGCGGATGAGTCATGGCCTGCAGCATGCGGCGCAGCGCCGCGTTCGGGCCGCTCATGCCCGAGTGGGCATCGCGATAGCGCGCACCGGGTACGGGCATGTCGACGGTGAACACCAGGGTCGAGCAGCCGGCCGCCTTCGCGCGCTCCAGGGCATTCTTCATGAAGCCGCGATCCTTCAGCACGTAGAGCTGGAACCACATTGGCCGGTCGATGGCCGGCGCGACTTCCTCGATCGGGCACACCGAAACGGTGGACAGCGTAAAGGGAATGCCTTTGGCTGCTGCGGCCTTGGCCGCCTGCACTTCACCGCGACGGGCATACATGCCGGTCAGGCCGACCGGAGCCAGGGCGACAGGCATGGAAAGCTGTTCGCCGAACAGCTCGGTGGACAGGCTCAGGTCGGACATGTTCTTCAGCACCCGCTGGCGCAGTTCGATGTCCGACAGGTCGGCAACGTTACGGCGCAGGGTGTGCTCGGCGTAGGCGCCGCCGTCGATGTAGTGGAACAGGAAGGGCGGCAGCTTGCGCTGCGCGGCGGCGCGATAGTCGGTAGAGGCAGAAATGATCATGGGCTCATCCTGTTACTGAAAAGAGAAAGCGTAGCCTGACGGAAAATGCCCCGACAGGGTCGGGGCGCTTTCGCGTGACGAGGTTCAGTGCACCAGCGGGTCAGTCACACCCAGCACGTAGATCGCGATCATCGCGATGATGCCGGTGAACAGCACGTAGTACAGCGTCGGCCAGATGGTCTTGCGCAGGGTGCTGCCTTCGCGCCCGAGCAGACCGACGGTGGCCGAGGCAGCAACCACGTTGTGAATCGCCACCATGTTGCCGGCCGCGGCGCCGATGGCCTGAACGGAGACGATCAGTGCGCTGGAGATACCCAGGCTGCTGGCTACACCGAACTGGAACTGGCTGAACATCATATTGCTGACGGTATTGGAGCCGGCGATGAAGGCGCCCAGTGCGCCGATACTTGGCGCCAGCAGCGGATAGATCCCGCCAACGCTGTCGGCCACCCAGCGCGCCATGAGGATGGGCATGCTGGCCAGCTCAGCGCCATTGACGCCGGAGTTGATCAGGATGCGTACCATCGGCACGGTGAACAGCAGCACGAAGCCGGCGCTGAGCAGCACGCTGGACGATTCCTTCACGGCCTTGCCCAGGTCACGTGCTTTCATGCCATGCAGGAAGAAGGTGGCCAGCACCACGGCGACCAGAATGCCACCCGGCAGGTAGAGCGGTTGGAAGTTGGCGCTGATGCCGGTTTCGCCAAGCAGGTCGGGGAAGTTCACCACCACGGCTTTCAGTGCATTACCCACTTCCGGGAATACGCGGCTGATCACCAGCAGGGCGCCGACCAGTACATAGGGCAGCCAGGCGCGCAGGGCGCTCATCGGCTTGGCGGTCAGCTCGTCCAGCTTCATCTCGACGGTGCCCAGCCACTCGCTCGGCCACTTGTCGGCCGGGGCGAAGTCCCAGGTCTTCTTCGGTACCAGGAAGCCGAAGCGGGCGGCGCTGGTGACGATGGCCAGGCCGATCAGACCGCCCAGCATCGAGGGGAATTCCGGGCCGAGGAACACGCCGGTGGCGGCGTAGGGCAGGACGAAGGCCAGGCCGGCGAAGAGGGCGAACGGCAGCACTTCCAGACCGGCTTTCCAGCTTTTCTCCTGACCGAAGAAGCGTGTCAGCATCATGACCATGATCAGTGGCATGACCACGCCAACGGTGGCATGAATGATCGCTACCTGGCTGGTGATCAGCTGCAGGAATTGCCCCCAGGACGAACCCTGTTCGACCAGTTGTGCGCCAATACTGGCGGTATCCAGGCCGGTGTTGACGCCGACGATGATCGGCGTACCCACGGCGCCGAAGGACACCGGAGTGCTCTGCACCAGCATGCCCATCAGCACGGCGGCCATGGCCGGAAAGCCGATGGCCACCAGCAGTGGTGCCGCGATGGCGGCCGGGGTGCCGAAGCCGGAGGCGCCTTCGATGAAGCAACCGAACAGCCAGGCGATGATGATGGCCTGGATGCGGCGATCAGGGCTGATGGTGGTGAAGCCGGCCCGGATCGCAGTGATGCCGCCGGAATGCTTGAGGGTATTCAGCAGCAGAATTGCGCCAAAGATGATCCACAGTACGCCGACGGTGATGATCAGGCCCTGCACGGTGGAGGCGAGCACGCGGTTGAGGCTCATGTCCCATACGTACAGGCCGATGCCGGCGGTGAGTAGGTAGACCAGCGGCATGGCGCGCTTGGCCGGCCAGCGCAGGCCGACCAGCAGGATGGCGGCGAGCAGGATCGGCGAGAACGCCAGCAGGGCGAGAATTCCGTTGGACATCAGGGCTTACTCCACACGAGTGCGCGTCTGGCGCGGCAGGGATGAGGCGTTATCGAACTGGCTGGCAGCGTGTTGGGCTGTCATGGCGAACCTCGAAGGATTGTTATTCTTCTGGGCTAAATTGGTAAGACCAACTTACAGGGTGAAGGGGGCAGGTTAAAAGTTGCTCAGCAGGCTGTCAAATCGAGCCATTAAGACTTTGGTCGTATGGTGCTTGCTTGTTCAGTGAGAGCGGGCGCTATAGGCTTGCGCTCAGACTTCTGGTCTGGTCAAACCAATGGAGATACGGGTGATGGAAGTAGGTCAGGTGCGGCAGCGACGTCTTTCGGATGACATCGTCGCGCAGCTGGAAACCATGATTCTCGAGGGCACCTTGCGTGCCGGCGAGCGGCTGCCTGCCGAGCGTGCGCTGGCTGAGCAGTTCGGTGTTTCCCGCCCGTCCCTGCGCGAAGCGATCCAGAAACTGGTGGCCAAGGGCTTGCTGGTCAGTCGCCAGGGCGGCGGTAACTACGTGGCCGAATCACTCGGCTCGACCTTCAGTGATCCGCTGCTGCAACTGCTGGAGCACAAGGAGGATGCCCAGCGTGACCTACTGGAGTTTCGTCACACGCTGGAAGGCTCGTGCGCCTACTACGCGGCCAAGCGTGCCACCGATATCGACCGACAGCGTTTGACCGAGGCTTTCGCGGCCCTGCAGGACTGCTATGAGAGATCTGGCAAGGTGACACGTGCCGAGGAGGGGGCAGCCGATGCGCGTTTTCACCTGGCGATTGCCGAGGCCAGCCACAACGCCGTACTGCTGCATACCATTCGGGGTCTGTTCGACCTGCTCAAGCGCAACGTGGTGACCAATATCGGCGGCATGTACGCCCAGCGCGAGGAAACTCGCGACATGCTGATCAGCCAGCACCGCGCACTTTACGAAGCCATCCTCGAAGGCCGTGCGGAAGACGCGCGCGCGCTATCGAACCGACATATCGACTACGTGCAGGAAGTGCTCTCGGAAGTGCAACTTGAGGCCCGGCGCGTGGCGCGTGCGCAGAGGCGCTTGGGGATGTAAGGCGAGATGCAAGCCACAAGCTGCCAGTAAGAGCCTGCGTTGCTTTGGCTTGCAGCTGCTCCTAGTCTTCCTTGCCCTTGCTGCGCATGGCGCGCTGAACTTCGCGGTCGGCGTCACGTTCCTTCTCGGTGTGGCGCTTGTCGAAGTCCTTCTTGCCCTTGGCCAAGGCAATTTCACATTTGATCAGATGCTGCTTCCAGTAGAGCGACAGCGCCACGGCGGTGTAGCCCTTCTGCTGCACGGAGCCGAACAGCTTTTCCAGCTCGCGCTTGTTCAGCAGCAGTTTGCGCGTGCGGGTCGGGTCGGCGATGACGTGCGTACTGGCGGTTTTCAACGGGCTGATGTGGCAGCCCATCAACCAGGCCTCGCCGTCCTTGAGCAGCACATAGCTGTCGACCAGTTGTGCCTTGCCGGCACGCAGGCTTTTGACTTCCCAGCCGGACAGCACCAGCCCGGCCTCGAACTTGTGCTCGATGAAATAGTCATGCAGCGCCTTTTTGTTCAGCGCGATGGTGCCTTGGGGATGTTTCTTTTGCTTAGCCATAGGCCGCGCATTATAGGGAGTCTCCCGCGCCTGCGCCATGGGGCTTTACCGAGCCAAACTTGAGCCCATGTCGCTAATCCCCGACAATGCGCGATCTTTTTTCCCGCAGTCTGGGGTCTTGGCGGCAATGGCGAGCGACAAAGTTTCAATTCATGGTGCGTGGGCCAGTCGTTGGGTGTTCATTCTGGCGGCCACCGGTTCGGCCGTAGGCCTCGGCAATATCTGGAAGTTTCCCTACATGACGGGCGTCTACGGCGGTGGCGCGTTCGTGGTCATGTACCTGTTCTGCATCGCGCTGGTCGGCGTGCCGATCATGCTGGCGGAAACCCTGATCGGTCGTCGCGGCCGGCAGAGCCCGGTCAACGCGATGAAGAGCCTGGCGGCCGAGGCCGGGGCGTCCAGGCACTGGTCGCTGGCGGCGCTGATCGGCATGGTCGCGGCGCTGTTGATCCTGTCCTTCTACAGCGTGGTGGCGGGCTGGTCGCTGGATTACATCCTTGGCATGGGCCGTGGCGACTTTACCGGTATCAGCGCCGATGGTGCCGGTGCGGCGTTCGGCGGCCTGACCTCCGACCCGTGGCGGCTGACCCTGTGGCACAGCCTGTTCATGCTGGGGACCGCATTCGTCATCGCCAAAGGTGTGGTGGCCGGGCTGGAGCGCAGCCTGCGCATCATGATGCCGCTGCTGTTCGTGCTGCTGCTGGTACTGCTGGGGTACAGCTTCACCACCGGGCATTTCCGCGAAGGCTTCGACTTTCTCTTCCATTTCGATTCGAGCAAGGTGCAGGACGGCATTCTCGCTGCCATGGGCCATGCGTTCTTTACTTTGAGTGTCGGCGTCGGCTCGATCATGGTCTACGGCGCCTATATGCCGAAGAAGGCGTCGATTGGCACCACGGTACTGACCGTTGGCCTGCTCGATACGCTGGTGGCGCTGACCGCCGGTATGGCGCTGTTCCCCATCGTGTTTGCTGCGGGCCTGGAACCTGGCGGTGGGCCGGGGCTCATGTTCGTCACGCTGCCGATCGCCTTCGGCAATATCGCTTTCGGCCAGGTGATGGGGCTGATCTTCTTCGTGCTGGTCGCCGTCGCTGCCTGGAGTTCGTCGATCTCCATGCTGGAGCCGGCCGTGGCCTACTTCGTCGAAAAAACCGGGCGCAGCCGTACCCAGGTAACCGCTGTACTGGCTCTGTTCTGCTGGGTTTTCGGCATGGGCACGGTGCTCTCGTTCAACCTCTGGGCTGATGCCAAGTTCTTCGTCTTCGCCGAGGATGGCTTCCATCTGCTGCAGTGGGGCGCCGAGGGCGGCAAGACCTTCTTCGACAGCATCGATTACCTCACCAGCCGTATTCTGTTACCGCTGGGCGGGTTGTCCTTCGCCCTGTTCGCCGGCTGGGTACTGAATCGCGACGCCGTGCGCGAAGAGTTGGCCATCAGAAGCCCGCTGCTGTTCAATCTGTGTCTTTGGCTGATTCGCGTCGTGGCGCCAATCGGCGTGCTGATCGTATTCATCGCGGAGCTGAGCAAGTAAATGACTACTCGAATCCAGCGCTCGGCGTTGCTGCCTTATCCGGCGCAGGCGCTGTATGACCTCGTTAACGATGTGGCCAGCTACCCGCAGTTTCTGCCCTGGTGTAGCGCCAGTGAAATATTGGAAGCCAGCGAAACGCATATGCTGGCTAGCCTCGAAGTGGCCAAGGGTGGCATCGGTCAGCGCTTCGTCACGCGCAATGTGCTACTGCCCGGGCAGCGCATCGAGATGAACCTGCAGGAAGGGCCATTCTCCAGTCTCAATGGCGTCTGGGAATTCAAGGCGCTGGGTGACAAGGCCTGCAAGATCAGTCTGGACCTGACATTCGACTACGCCGGGCCACTGGTACGTGCCACGCTGGGGCCGTTGTTCAATCAGGCGACCAATACCATGGTCGACGCCTTCTGCCAGCGAGCCAAGCAGCTGTATGGATAAGCCCAGTATCGCTATCGAGGTGGTCTATGCTCTCGCTGAGCGACAGAAGCTGTTGCGCCTGTCGGTGCCGGTTGGCACGACGGTGCGGGAAGCGGCATTGCGCTCAGGCATGCAGCAGTTCTTCCCTGAACTGGACCTCGGCCAGGCGCCGTTGGGTATTTTCGGCAAGGCGGTAAGCAAGCCGGAAGATCGAGTGCTGGAGGAAGGGGAGCGAGTCGAGATCTATCGGCCGCTGATTGCCGATCCGAAAGAAGTGCGCAAGCAGCGTGCAGCCAAAGCCAAGGCGCGGGAAGACGGCGGGGAGCCAGCCTGATTACTGCAAGGCCGTTCGGCAGAGGGTAGATATGAAAAAAGCCCGGACTCGTCCGGGCTTTTTCGTGTCTGCTTGTTACTGTGGATCGGTGTCCAGTGGCTCGGGCGTAGGGACCGGAACGGTCTCGACCTGGTCCACTTCGCGCTGAATCTGCTCCAGCAGCGAGCCGGGTGCGGGCGGCGTTTCATCCTGCGTTTGGGCTTGCGGCTGAGCGCTGCTGGTGTCGCTGGTCTGGCCCATAATGGCCTGATCACGGCTGACGCCGGGCATGAAATCACCGGCCAGACCGACCAGCTGGTCATTGCCGTCGAACACTAGGCTCACGCGCTCCTGAAAGCGCTGCCCACCACCTGGCTGGATGCTGTACAGGTAGTCCCAGCGATCAGCATGGAAGGTATCGGTGATCAGCGGGTTGCCCATGATAAACCGCACTTGGCGTCGGGTCATTCCAGGGCGCAGCTGGTCTATCATGTCCTGTGTCACGACATTGCCCTGTTGAATGTCGATCTTGTAAACCCCGGGGAATGAACAACCGGCGAGTGCGAAGAGCCCGGTCAGCGACAGGCTGGTCAGCAAGAGCTTGGTTTTTTGCATCGGAGGGTGACTTCCACTATCTTGGGCAACTTGAACCCCGGATCATACCCGTATTAAGGGAGGCTGCGAAAGCAGCCCCTACGAGAAAGCAGACCATGGTTGAAAATAACGAACTGCGCAAAGCTGGACTGAAGGTGACTCTGCCACGAGTCAAAATCCTGCAGATGCTGGATAACGCCGAGCATCGGCACATGAGCGCCGAGGATGTCTACAAGGCGCTGATGGAGGCTGGCGAGGATGTCGGTCTGGCCACCGTATACCGCGTGTTGACTCAGTTCGAGGCTGCCGGCCTGGTGGTGCGTCACAACTTCGACGGCGGCCATGCCGTATTCGAGCTGGCCGACAGTGGCCATCATGATCATATGGTCTGCGTCGACTCGGGCGAGGTCATCGAGTTCTTCGACGCCGAGATCGAGAAGCGCCAGAAAGAGATCGTTAAAGAACACGGTTTTGAGCTGGTCGATCACAACCTGGTGCTGTACGTACGCAAGAAAGGCTGATGCTTCTGCTGCAATCAGAAAGGCGACCCTCGGGTTAATGCCAGTCAATTAAGCGTCGCCGCTGCGAATACGTAGGAGCGGCGCCCCGCCGCGAACCAGGGCGATGCGCAATTGAAAAGCTTCGCCCCGAGGCGGGGCTCCTACGAAAGGCCGCTTTGGCAATCTTATCTGATCGGCATTAACCCTCGGGTCGCCTTTTTGCTTTCAAGTGGCCCGGATACACGCCGGGCTGAACAGGGTCAGGCCGCCTGGGCGCTGGTAACCATCTTGCGCGCGTGGGCCAGGGACTCTTCGGTCAGGTCGACGCCGCCGAGCATGCGGGCGATTTCTTCGACGCGGCCGCTCTCGTCCAGCTTGCTGACTGCCGTGGAGGTTGCATCCTCGCCGCGCCGCTTGTGCACGAACAGGTGCTGATGGCCCTGTGCAGCCACCTGCGGCAGGTGGGTAACGCACAGCACCTGACCGCGCTCGCCGAGGCGGCGTAGCAGTTGGCCGACCACTTCTGCCGTCGGCCCGCCAATGCCGACGTCCACTTCATCGAAGACCAGGGTCGGTACGCGCGAGGTCTGCGCGGTGATCACCTGGATGGCCAGGCTGATGCGTGACAATTCACCGCCCGAGGCCACCTTGGCCAGGCCACGTAGCGGCTGGCCGGGGTTGGCGCTGACCAGAAACTCCACGCTCTCCAGACCGTTGGCATGGGGCTCTTCGCTGTTCAATGCCTGCAGTTGAATGCTGAAACGCCCGCCCGGCATGCCCAGCGCCTGCATTTCCTGCTCGACGGCGGCGGCCAGGCATGCGGCAGCCTTACCGCGTAGCGTGCTGAGCTCGGCGGCCTTTTCCTGGTAGTGGCGCTCGTAGGCGGCCAGCTCCTCGCTCAGGCGCTCGCTGGCCTGATCATCGGCATTCAGGCCTTCCAGTTCATCGAACAGTTGCTGCTGCAGGGCTGCCAGTTCGGTTGGCTGAATACGGTGCTTGCGTGCCAGGGTGTAGATGCTGTCCAGGCGTTCTTCGAGAAGCTGCTGGCGCTGCGGGTCGGCATCGAAGTGATCGACGAAGCGGTTCAGTTCGCCCACGGCCTCCTCGATCTGGATCTGCGCGCTGGCCAGCAGGTTGCTCGCTTCACTCAGTGCGCCGCCCTGGCCGCCGAATGCGCAAAGGCGGTTGAGGCTGGCGGTGAGTGCCGACAGTACGTTGCCGGCGTCGCTCTCACTGCACAGATCCAGGACCTGGCGGCAGGCGCCGAGCAGGGCTTCGGCATTGCTCAACGCCTTGTGCTCCTGTTCCAGTTGCTCCAGTTCATGCTCGCCGAGTGCCAGATTTTCCAGCTCTTCCAGTTGATAGCTAAGCAGTTGATGGCGAGCGCGCTGCTCGTCGCCCTGGCTGGAGATACGCTCAAGTTCGTTGCGCGTCTGCTTCCAGCGCTGCGCGGCGAGTTGCACCTGGCGCGCCAGCTCCTGGCTGCCGGCGTACTCGTCGAGCAGGCGGCGGTGGGTGTCGGTCTTGAGCAGCGATTGGTGTTCGTGCTGGCTGTGGATATCGATGATCAGCTCGCCCAGTGCCTTGAGGTCGGCCTGCGGGCAGGGGCTGCCGTTGATGTAGCCGCGCGAGCGGCCTTCGGCGGTGATCACCCGGCGCAGGATGCACGGGCCGTCGTTGTCCAGGTCGCGCTCGGCGAGCCAGGCGCGGGCTTCGGGAATGTCCGCCAGGTCGAAGCTGGCGAGGATGTCCGCCTTGTCGGCGCCGGGGCGCACCACACCGCTGTCGGCACGATCACCCAGGCACAGACCAAGCGCGTCGAGCATGATCGACTTGCCGGCGCCGGTTTCACCGCTAATGGCGCTCATGCCGGCATCCAGTTCGAGATCCAGGTGGTCGACGATGGCGTAGTTGTGAATGGACAGGTGCACCAGCATGGCGAACGCTCCCGAGTTGATGTCTGGTTATTTATACAGTGTTTTTTCTTTTCCTGGCAATCCTCGTCTATCGCCCCTTGAAACCTGTGGAATTGACTCCATATAGCCGGCAGGTGCGCGGGCTGGAGCCGCGCTGATTGATTCGAGAGGAGATAGGCATGGCTGACGAACAGAACCTGGACACGCAGAACCCCGAACCTCAGGCGGCCGAGAGTGCTGCGCCGAGCGATGACCTGGCGGCTCGCGTACAGGCCCTGGAAGAGCAGCTGGCCGCCGCGCAGGATCAGTCGCTGCGCGTAGCGGCCGAGTTGCAGAACGTGCGCCGTCGCGCCGAGCAGGACGTGGAAAAGGCGCACAAGTTTGCTCTGGAGAAATTCGCCAACGACCTGCTGCCGGTGGTCGACAGCCTGGAGCGTGGCCTGGAGCTGTCCAGCCCGGACGATGAGGCCATCAAGGCTGTGCGTGAGGGGATGCAGCTGACCCTCAAGCTGTTCCTCGACACCCTGGCGCGTCACCAGTTGGAAGCGATCGATCCGCATGGGGCTCCGTTCAATCCGGACCATCATCAGGCCATGGCCATGGAGGAAAGCATCCATGCCGAGCCGAACTCGGTGCTCAAGGTATTCCAGAAGGGTTATCTGCTCAATGGTCGCCTGCTGCGCCCGGCCATGGTCGTGGTCAGCAAGGCGCCGACTACGCCGCCGCCGTCCATCGACGAGCAGGCTTGAAATTTCCGGGGGCGACCCCATTTGTGAGTCAAGCGTTTTAGTGCTACCGGCGCCCGCGACAGGCGCGACGGAATAATCAAAGTTTCGGGAGAATTTTCATGGGTAAAATCATCGGTATCGACCTGGGAACCACCAACTCCTGCGTCTCCATTCTGGAAAACGGCAGCGTCAAGGTGCTGGAGAACGCCGAAGGCGCTCGCACTACGCCGTCCATCATCGCCTACGCCAACGACGGCGAGATTCTGGTTGGCCAGTCGGCCAAGCGTCAGGCCGTGACCAACCCCCACAACACCCTGTTCGCCGTCAAGCGCCTGATCGGTCGTCGCTTCGAAGAAGACGTCGTGCAGAAAGACATCAAGCTGGTGCCTTACAAGATCGTCAAGGCTGACAACGGCGACGCCTGGGTTGAGGTGGCCGGTAAGAAAATGGCACCGCCGCAGATCAGCGCCGAAGTGCTGAAGAAAATGAAGAAGACCGCCGAGGATTACCTGGGCGAGCCGGTCACCGAGGCGGTGATCACCGTGCCGGCTTACTTCAACGACAGCCAGCGTCAAGCCACCAAGGACGCCGGTCGTATCGCCGGTCTGGACGTCAAGCGCATCATCAACGAGCCGACCGCTGCAGCGCTGGCCTATGGCATGGACAAGGCCAAGGGCGACCGCACCGTGATCGTCTATGACCTGGGTGGCGGTACCTTCGATGTGTCGGTGATCGAGATCGCCGAAGTCGATGGTGAGCACCAGTTCGAAGTGCTGGCCACCAACGGGGATACCTTCCTCGGTGGTGAAGACTTCGACATGCGTCTGATCGACTACCTCGTCGACGAATTCAAGAAAGAGTCCGGCATGGATCTGAAGAATGATCCGCTGGCGCTGCAGCGTCTGAAGGAAGCCGCTGAGAAGGCCAAGATCGAGCTGTCGTCCGCTCAGTCGACCGACGTCAACCTGCCGTACATCACGGCTGACGCCACAGGTCCCAAGCACCTGAACGTGAAGCTTTCCCGCGCCAAGCTGGAGTCGCTGGTCGAAGATCTGGTCGCCCGTACCATCGAGCCTTGCCGTATCGCGCTCAAGGATGCCGGCATCGACGCGAGCAAGATCGACGACGTGATCCTAGTCGGCGGTCAGACCCGTATGCCGCTGGTGCAGAAAGCCGTGGCCGAATTCTTCGGCAAGGAAGCGCGTAAGGATGTCAACCCGGACGAAGCCGTGGCCATGGGCGCTGCCATTCAGGGCGCGGTACTGGCCGGTGACGTCAAGGACGTGCTGCTGCTAGACGTGTCCCCGCTGACCCTGGGTATCGAAACCATGGGCGGCGTGATGACTGCGCTGATCGAAAAGAACACCACCATCCCGACCAAGAAGTCGCAGGTGTTCTCTACCGCTGAAGACAACCAGAGCGCCGTGACCATTCACGTGCTGCAGGGTGAGCGCAAGCAGGCTGCGCAGAACAAGTCGCTCGGCAAGTTCGACCTGTCCGATATTCCGCCGGCGCCGCGCGGCGTGCCGCAGATCGAAGTGACCTTCGATATCGATGCCAACGGTATCCTGCACGTGTCCGCCAAGGACAAGGCCACCGGCAAGCAGCAGTCCATCGTGATTAAGGCCAACTCCGGTCTGTCTGAGGAAGAGATCGAGCAAATGGTGCGTGATGCCGAGGCCAACGCCGAGGAAGACCGCAAGTTCGAAGAGCTGGTTATTGCACGCAACCAGGGCGACCAGCTTGTGCATGCCACCCGCAAGATGCTCACCGAGGCCGGCGACAAGGCCACGGCTGACGAGAAAGCGGCCATCGAGAAGGCCATCGGCGAACTGGAAGCGGCCGTGAAGGGTGATGACAAGGCGAACATCGAAGCCAAGATGAATGCGCTGTCCGAAGCCACCACGCCGCTGGCGCAGAAGATGTACGCCGAGCAGCCGCAAGGTGGTGCCGCGCAAGCTGACGCTGGCGATGCCAAGGATGCCGGTGACGACGTGGTCGACGCTGAGTTCGAAGAGGTCAAGGAGAACAAGTAAGGGGTGCGGCCTGCTCGGCGGGCCGCTTCTTCTTTACGCTCCACCGTCGCTCGCGACGGGCAGGATTCGCCGCGCGGGAGCCATCTCCCGCGTCGGCGTATCTGGAGCTCACGAATCTGAGAGTGCAGCACAACTATGGCAAAACGTGACTATTACGAGATCCTGGGGGTCGAGCGCGGCGCCAGTGAGGCCGAGCTGAAGAAGGCCTATCGGCGCCTGGCGATGAAATACCACCCGGACCGCAACCCGGATGACAAGGACGCCGAAGAGAAATTCAAGGAGGCCAACGAGGCCTACGAAGTGCTCTCCGACGCCAGCAAGCGTTCGGCCTACGATCAGTACGGCCACGCCGGGGTCGACCCGCAGATGGGCGGTGGCGGCGGTGCCGGTTTCGGTGGCGCCAACTTCTCCGACATCTTCGGCGACGTGTTCAGCGACTTCTTCGGCGGTGGTCGCGGCGGCGGCTCTCGTGGCGGTGCCCAGCGCGGCAGCGACCTGCGCTACACCCTGGAGCTGGATCTGGAAGAGGCGGTACGTGGCACCGCCGTGACCATCCGCGTGCCGACCCTGGTTGGTTGCAAGACCTGCGATGGTTCTGGCGCCAAGAAGGGTACCAGCCCGGTGACCTGTACCACCTGCGGCGGTATTGGCCAGGTGCGCATGCAGCAGGGTTTCTTCTCTGTACAGCAGACCTGCCCGCGTTGCCACGGCAGCGGCAAGATGATCACCGACCCCTGTGGCAGCTGCCACGGCCAGGGCCGTGTGGAAGAGAGCAAGACACTGTCGGTCAAGGTGCCGCCGGGCGTCGATACCGGCGACCGTATTCGTCTGTCTGGCGAAGGCGAGGCGGGGTCTCATGGTGGCCCGGCGGGCGACTTGTATGTGGTGGTCAACGTCCGTGAGCATGCGATCTTCCAGCGTGACGGCAAGCACCTGTACTGCGAAGTGCCGATCAGCTTTGCCGATGCCGCCCTGGGTGGCGAGCTGGAAGTGCCGACCCTCGATGGTCGAGTCAAGCTGAAGATCCCGGAAGGGACGCAGACCGGCAAGCTGTTCCGCCTGCGCGGCAAGGGCGTGGCCCCGGTGCGCGGTGGTGGTGCTGGCGACCTCATGTGCCGGGTGGTGGTGGAAACGCCGGTTAACCTGAACAAGCGTCAGCGCGAGCTGCTTGAAGAGTTCCGCAAGTCGCTGCAGGGCGACGACTCCCACTCGCCCAAGGCCAGTGGCTGGTTCGAAGGCGTGAAGCGCTTCTTCGGCGACGTATAAAACAGCGTATCGGGCGCGGATGCCGTCCGCGCCTCGATGCGTCAGCTTGGAGCTGAATTGTTATGCAACGTATCGCAGTAATGGGCGCCGCCGGGCGCATGGGCAAGATTCTGATCGAAGCCGTACAGCAGGCCGAGGGCGCCGCGCTCAAGGCCGCCATTGATCGTCCCGACAGCAGCCTGATCGGCGCCGACGCCGGTGAGCTGGCCGGTCTGGGCAAGATCGGCGTGAAGCTGGTTGGCGATCTGGCGTCGGTGGTTGCCGATTTCGACGTGCTGATCGACTTCACCCACCCCTCGGTAACCCTGAAGAACCTGGAAGTCTGCCGTCAGGCCGGCAAGGCCATGGTCATCGGTACCACCGGTTTCTCTCCTGAGGAAAAACAGCTGCTGAATGAGGCTGCCAAGCAGATTCCCATTGTTTTCGCCGCCAACTACAGCGTGGGCGTCAACCTCTGCCTGAAGCTGCTGGATACCGCCGCCCGTGTGCTGGGCGACGACGTGGATATCGAGATCATCGAAGCCCATCACCGGCACAAGGTCGATGCGCCGTCCGGCACTGCGCTGCGCATGGGTGAAGTGGTGGCCGATGCGCTGGGGCGCGATCTGCACAAGGTTGCCGTGTACGGCCGTGAAGGCCAGACCGGCGCGCGTGAGCGTGAAACCATCGGCTTCGCCACCGTGCGTGCCGGCGATGTGGTGGGTGATCACACCGTACTGTTCGCCGCTGACGGCGAGCGTGTGGAAATCACGCACAAGGCCTCCAGCCGCATGACCTTCGCCAAGGGTGCGGTGCGTTCGGCGCTGTGGTTACAGGGGCGTGAGGCTGCCCTGTACGACATGCAGGACGTTCTGGGTCTGCGCTGATGTGAATGTGTGACTGAGGCGTCTTATCGGGTGGACCGAAAAAGGGTTTTCCTGTAGGCTTCCTGTTTTAGTGTGTCCACTAAAAGTTACGCAGAATGGCTCAAATAAAAAAGCGGGATGACCTTCACACGTCATCCCGCTTTTTTACAACCTGCGTTTGCTTCAAGCCTTGATCGAGACGGAGGTCTTCTTGACTAAGCCAGCCCCCAAACCTGCCATTTTGGCCCTTGCTGACGGCAGCATTTTTCGCGGCGATTCCATCGGGGCCGATGGCCAGACGATCGGAGAGGTGGTGTTCAACACCGCCATGACCGGCTATCAGGAAATCCTTACCGATCCATCCTATGCCCAGCAGATCGTCACCCTGACTTACCCGCACATCGGCAACACCGGCACCACGCCGGAAGATGCCGAGTCCAACCGCGTCTGGGCTGCTGGTCTGATCATTCGCGACCTGCCGCTGATCTCCAGCAACTGGCGTGACAAGCAACCGCTCGATGAGTACCTGAAGGAGAACGGTACCGTCGCCATCGCCGGCATCGATACCCGTCGCCTGACCCGCATCCTGCGTGAGAAGGGCTCGCAGAACGGCTGCATCCTGGTCGGTGACGACGCTACCGAAGAGAAGGCGCTGGAACTGGCGCGCAGCTTCCCGGGCCTCAAGGGCATGGACCTGGCCAAGGAAGTCACCTGCGACAAGCCTTACGAATGGCGCTCCAGCGTGTGGAATCTGGAAAACGACAGTCATCCGGAAATCGCCGCTGCCGATCTGCCGTACCACGTCGTTGCCTACGACTATGGCGTGAAGCTGAACATCCTGCGCATGCTGGTCGCTCGCGGCTGCCGTCTGACCGTGGTACCGGCACAAACTCCGGCCAGTGACGTGCTGGCGCTGAATCCTGATGGCGTGTTCCTCTCCAATGGCCCGGGCGATCCTGAGCCGTGCGACTACGCGATCAAGGCGATCAAGGAAATCCTCGAGACTGATATTCCGGTGTTCGGCATCTGCCTCGGCCACCAACTGCTGGCCCTGGCCTCCGGCACCAAGACCCTGAAAATGGGGCACGGCCACCACGGTGCCAACCACCCGGTACAGGATCTCGTCACGGGCGTGGTGATGATCACCAGCCAGAACCACGGTTTCGCCGTGGACGAGAACAGCCTGCCGAGCAATCTGCGGCCGATCCACAAATCCTTGTTCGATGGCACCCTGCAGGGCATCGAGCGTACCGACAAGGACGCTTTCAGCTTCCAGGGTCACCCGGAGGCCAGCCCCGGCCCGCACGATGTGGCTCCATTGTTCGACCGCTTCATCGAAGCCATGGCCAAGCGCCGCTAAGCCTGCCGACTGACCCAAGGATTCGAGAGTAAGAAAATGCCAAAACGTACAGACATCAAAAGCATCCTGATCCTCGGTGCCGGCCCCATCGTCATCGGCCAGGCCTGTGAGTTCGACTACTCCGGCGCACAAGCGTGCAAGGCGCTGAAGGAAGAAGGTTTTCGCGTCATTCTGGTGAACTCCAACCCGGCCACCATCATGACCGACCCGTCGATGGCCGACGCCACCTACATCGAGCCGATCAAGTGGGCCACCGTGGCCAAGATCATCGAGAAGGAGCGCCCCGATGCGCTGCTGCCGACCATGGGCGGCCAGACCGCGCTGAACTGCGCCCTGGATCTGGAGCGTCACGGCGTGCTGGAGAAGTTCGGCGTCGAGATGATCGGTGCCAACGCCGACACCATCGACAAGGCCGAAGACCGCTCGCGCTTCGACAAGGCGATGAAGGACATCGGCCTGGCCTGCCCGCGCTCGGGTATCGCTCATAGCATGGAAGAAGCCTACGGCGTGCTGGAGATGGTGGGTTTCCCCTGCATCATCCGTCCGAGCTTCACCATGGGCGGCACCGGCGGCGGCATCGCCTACAACCGTGAAGAGTTCGAAGAAATCTGCGCCCGTGGTCTGGACCTGTCGCCGACCAACGAGCTGCTGATCGACGAATCGTTGATCGGCTGGAAGGAATACGAGATGGAGGTGGTCCGCGACAAGAAGGACAACTGCATCATCGTCTGCTCCATCGAGAACTTCGATCCGATGGGCGTGCACACCGGCGACTCGATCACCGTTGCTCCAGCGCAGACCCTGACCGACAAGGAATACCAGATCATGCGCAACGCCTCGCTGGCGGTGCTGCGTGAGATCGGCGTGGAAACCGGCGGCTCCAACGTGCAATTCGGCATCTGCCCGAACACCGGACGCATGGTGGTGATCGAGATGAACCCGCGCGTGTCGCGTTCCTCGGCGCTGGCCTCCAAGGCCACCGGCTTCCCGATCGCCAAGATCGCCGCCAAGCTGGCCGTCGGTTACACCCTCGACGAGCTGTCCAACGACATCACCGGCGGTCGTACACCGGCGTCGTTCGAGCCGGCCATCGATTATGTGGTGACCAAGGTGCCGCGTTTTGCCTTCGAGAAATTCCCGAAAGCCGACGCGCGCCTGACCACCCAGATGAAGTCCGTGGGTGAAGTCATGGCCATCGGCCGTACCTTCCAGGAGTCCATGCAGAAAGCCCTGCGCGGCCTGGAAGTCGGCGTTGCCGGCTTCGATCCTAAGCTCGACCTGAACGATCCGGAAGCTGAAAGCACTCTGCGTCGTGAGCTGACCGTGCCCAGCGCCGACCGCATCTGGTACGTGGCCGATGCTTTCCGCGCCGGCAAGACCGTGGCCGAAGTGTTCGAACTGACCCGTATCGACGAGTGGTTCCTGGTGCAGATCGAGGATCTGATCAAGGACGAAGCCACCGTGCAGACCCTGGGTCTGTCCGCCATCGACTACGACCTGATGTTCAAGCTCAAGCGCAAGGGCTTCTCCGATGCGCGTCTGGCCAAGCTGCTGGGCGTTTCCGAGAAGAGTTTGCGCGCGCACCGCCACAAGCTGAAAGTGCTGCCGGTGTACAAGCGCGTCGACACCTGCGCTGCCGAATTCGCCACCGACACCGCCTACATGTACTCGACCTACGAGGAAGAGTGCGAGGCCAACCCGAGCGGTCGCGACAAGATCATGATCCTCGGTGGCGGCCCGAACCGTATCGGTCAGGGCATCGAGTTCGACTACTGCTGCGTACACGCTGCGCTGGCCATGCGTGAAGACGGTTACGAGACCATCATGGTCAACTGCAACCCGGAAACCGTTTCCACCGACTACGACACCTCTGATCGCCTGTACTTCGAACCGGTGACCCTGGAAGACGTGCTGGAAATCGTCCGCGTCGAACAGCCGAAAGGCGTGATCGTCCAGTACGGCGGCCAGACGCCGCTGAAGATCTGCCGTGCCCTGGAAGAAGCGGGCGTGCCGATCATCGGCACCAGTCCCGAGGCCATCGACCGCGCCGAAGACCGCGAGCGCTTCCAGCAGATGGTGCAGCGCCTGAATCTGCGTCAGCCGGCCAACGCCACTGCGCGCAGCGAAGACGAAGCCCTGGCCCTGTCGAAGAACATCGGTTATCCGATGGTGGTGCGTCCGTCCTACGTATTGGGCGGTCGGGCGATGGAAATCGTCTACCAGGAAGAAGAGCTCAAGCGCTACATGCGCGAGGCGGTGAAGGTGTCCAACGACAGCCCGGTGCTGCTGGATCGCTTCCTCAACTGCGCCATCGAAGTGGACGTGGATGCGGTCAGTGACGGCGAAACCGTGGTCATCGGCGCGATCATGCAGCACATCGAACAGGCCGGCGTTCACTCCGGTGACTCCGCCTGCTCGCTGCCGCCTTACTCGCTGCCGGCACATATCCAGGACGAGATCCGCGAGCAGGTCAAGAAAATGGCCCTGGAGCTCGGCGTGATCGGCCTGATGAACGTGCAGATGGCGGTGCAGGGCGAAGACATCTACGTCATCGAAGTGAACCCGCGTGCCTCGCGTACCGTGCCGTTCGTTTCCAAGTGCGTGGGCGAATCGCTGGCCAAGGTGGCCGCCCGCGTCATGGCCGGCAAGACCCTGGCCGAAGTAGGCTACACCAAGGAAATCATCCCGCCGTTCTTCAGCGTCAAGGAAGCGGTGTTCCCCTTCGCCAAGTTCCCTGGCGTCGACCCGATCCTCGGCCCAGAGATGAAATCCACCGGTGAAGTCATGGGCGTCGGTGACACCTTCGGTGAAGCCTTCGCCAAGGCCCAGCTTGGCGCCAGCGAGATCCTGCCGAACTCCGGTTGTGCGTTCATCAGCGTGCGTGAAGACGATAAGGCCGAGGCCGTTCAGGTCGCCCGTGACCTGGTCGCGTTGGGCTTCGAAGTGGTCGCCACTGCCGGCACCGCCAAGGTGATCGAGGCCGCCGGTCTGCCGGTACGCCGCGTGAACAAGGTGACCGAAGGTCGTCCGCATGTGGTCGACATGATCAAGAACGACGAAGTCACCCTGATCATCAATACCACCGAGGGGCGTCAGTCCATCGCTGACTCTTACTCGATCCGTCGTAACGCCCTGCAGCACAAGATCTACTGCACCACCACCATCGCGGCGGGTCAGGCGGTCTGTGAGGCGCTCAAGTTCGGGCCCGAGAAGACCGTGCGCCGGCTGCAGGATCTGCATGCAGGAATCAAGGCATGAACAAGTACCCTATGACCGTCCAGGGCGCTCGCGCCCTGGAAGAAGAGCTGGCGCACCTGACCAAGGTGCGTCGCCCCGCACTGAGCCAGGCGATTGCCGAGGCTCGCGAGCTGGGCGATCTCAAGGAAAACGCCGAATACCACGCCGCCCGTGAAGAGCAGGGCATGGTCGAGGCGCGTGTGCGTGATATCGAGGGTCGCCTGCAGAACGCGGTGATCATCGATGTCACCACCATCGAGCACACCGGCAAGGTGATCTTCGGCACCACGGTGGAAATCGCCAACGTCGAAACCGACGAAAGCGTGACCTACCAAATCGTTGGCGAAGATGAAGCCGACATCAAGCAGAGTAAGATCTCTGTCGGCTCGCCCATCGCTCGTGCCCTGATCGGCAAGAACGAGGGTGATGTGGTGGCCGTGCAGACCCCCAGTGGCCTGATCGAGTATGAGATTGTCGAAGTCCGCCACATCTAAGTCACAACAGCCGTCGCGGGCCGCTGCCGTTAGCTGGCAGCTGGCCCAGACTCTCTGGGTCGGTGGCTTGTGGTTGCTGCAGTTCGTCATTTTGCCGGCCATCGGCCAGATTGGCCTGGCGCCTCTGCTGGTGGAGGAAATCGCTACGCAGCTGGTGCCTTTGCTGGTCGGCATGACGGCCGTATGCATTGCGCTGCAGGCCTTTGCCTTGTTGCGCAGTGATGGGTTATCGAGTCTTTGGCGAGATATGCGCGGGCAGTTGTTGTTGACCGTTGCGGTCATGGCCCTGGGTTATTTTGCCGTGCTGCGTTACTGGCCGGATGCTGAGCGCCTGCTGCGTTTCAGCTATCTGGTGATGGCCTTTTGCGGGCTGTTACTGGTACTGCAGCCCGTTCCGGGTAAATTGCGCGGCGCCTGACGTCTGACAGGCGCTGCACGCAGCCGTCAGCCCTGGTAACGAATCACGTTGGACAGGTTGCGATTGGGCTTGGGGTTCTTGCGATAGAGCAGGGCGACCTTGCCAATCGACTGAACCAGTTCGGCACGTCCACTTGCGCACAGGGCAGCGATGGCGGCCTGGCGATCCTCGCGTTCGGTGAGGCGCAGTTGTACCTTGATCAGCTCGTGATCGTTCAGGGCGCGATCCAGTTCGGCCAGTACGCCCTCGGTCAAACCATTGTCCGCCACGATCAATACAGGTTTCAGGTGGTGGCCGATAGATTTGAATTGTTTCTTCTGCTCTTGAGTGAGCGGCATAATCGTCAGTACCTAATTCGGTCAGGAAAACGGCGCTTATCTTACCCGAGCCCGCGCAGTTATTCATGACCCGTTGAATCCGAGGCTTCAGTGGCACGTTTCAAGACCAGCCAGCGTTGGCTGAAAGAACATTTCGACGATCCTTACGCGAAGATGGCGCAGAAAGATGGCTATCGTTCGCGCGCAAGCTACAAGTTGCTGGAAATCCAGGAGAAGGATCGCATCCTGCGTCCCGTCATGACCGTGGTCGACCTTGGTGCCGCGCCGGGTGGCTGGTCGCAGGTCACCAGCCGGGTAATCGGCGACAAGGGCCGTCTGATCGCTTCCGACATTCTGGAGATGGGTAGCATCCCCGACGTTACCTTCATTCAGGGCGACTTTAGCGACGATGCGGTGTTCGCGCGGATTCTCGAGGCTATCGGTGAAAATCCGGTCGACCTTGTTATTTCCGATATGGCCCCCAATATGAGTGGGGTAAGGACTGCCGACCAAGCGCGCGATGTATCTGTGCGAGCTGGCGCTGGATCTGGCCGGGCGGGTTTTGCTTCCGGGCGGCGATTTCCTGATCAAGATTTTCCAGGGCGAAGGTTTCGATGCGTATCACAAGCAGGTGCGTGAGACCTTCGAGAAGGTGCAGATGCGCAAGCCGCTGTCGTCGCGCGATCGCTTGCGCGAGCAGTACCTGCTGGCACGTGGTTTTCGGGGTGCATGACACGAAACTGAGACCTGCTCTGCCGGTCTCAGTGTGGGAAACCTCATAAAGGGTTACAGACGGTGCCTGCGGGATGCAGGCGTTTGGTGTAAGTTAGGTCGGTATATCACTGGTCGTCATGGGAAGCCTGCTTCGCCAAGAGGCCTGCTTCAGAGGGTAGCTAATTGAACGACATGGCAAAGAATCTGATTCTGTGGCTGATCATCGCGGCGGTGCTGGTCACCGTGATGAATAACTTTTCCAGCCCGAGCGAGCCGCAGACACTGAGCTACTCGCAATTCATCGAGCAGGTGAAGGAAGGGCGTGTCGAGCGCGTGACCGTCGACGGTTACGTGATCACCGGCAAGCGTACCGACGGCGAGGGCTTCAGGACCATTCGTCCGGCCATTCAGGACGGCGGTCTGATCGGTGATCTGATCGACAACAATGTGGTTATCGAAGGCAAGCTGCCTGAGCAGCAGAGCATCTGGACTCAGCTGCTGGTCGCCAGTTTCCCGATTCTGGTGATCATCGCCGTGTTCATGTTCTTCATGCGCCAGATGCAGGGCGGTGCCGGTGGCAAGGGCGGGCCGATGAGCTTCGGCAAGTCCAAGGCGCGTTTGCTCTCCGAAGATCAGGTCAAGACTACCTTCGCTGACGTTGCCGGATGCGACGAGGCCAAGGAGGAGGTGAGTGAACTGGTCGAGTTTTTGCGCGATCCGGGCAAGTTTCAGCGTCTAGGTGGGCGAATCCCGCGCGGCGTGCTGATGGTCGGCTCGCCAGGTACCGGTAAAACCTTGCTGGCCAAGGCCGTTGCCGGCGAAGCGAAAGTGCCGTTCTTCACCATTTCCGGTTCCGACTTCGTCGAAATGTTCGTCGGTGTGGGTGCGTCCCGCGTGCGTGACATGTTCGACCAGGCCAAGAAACATGCGCCGTGCATCATCTTCATTGACGAGATCGACGCCGTGGGTCGCCATCGTGGCGCCGGCATGGGCGGTGGTCACGACGAGCGCGAGCAGACCCTCAACCAGTTGCTGGTGGAGATGGACGGCTTCGAAATGAATGACGGCATCATCGTTATTGCCGCCACCAACCGCCCTGACGTTCTGGATCCGGCGCTGCTGCGCCCCGGCCGTTTTGACCGCCAGGTAGTCGTTGGTTTGCCGGATATCCGTGGTCGCGAGCAGATTCTGAAAGTGCACATGCGCAAGGTTCCGGTGGGTGACGACGTCAATCCGGCGGTCATTGCCCGTGGTACGCCGGGCTTCTCCGGTGCCGATCTGGCCAACCTGGTCAACGAGGCTTCGCTGTTCGCAGCTCGTGCCGGCAAGCGCCTGGTGGAAATGAAGGAATTCGAGCTGGCCAAGGACAAGATCATGATGGGCGCTGAGCGCAAGACCATGGTCATGTCCGACAAGGAGAAGCTCAATACCGCTTACCACGAGGCGGGCCACGCCATCGTCGGTCGTCTGGTGCCTGAGCATGATCCGGTTTACAAGGTGTCCATCATTCCCCGCGGTCGTGCTCTGGGCGTGACCATGTTCCTGCCGGAAGAGGATCGTTACAGCCTTAGCAAACGTGCACTGATCAGTCAGATCTGCTCGCTGTTCGGTGGCCGTGTCGCCGAGGAAATGACCCTGGGCTTCGACGGCGTCACCACGGGTGCGTCCAACGACATCATGCGCGCCACCCAGTTGGCCAGGAACATGGTGACCAAGTGGGGCTTGTCCGAGAAGCTGGGCCCGCTGATGTATGCCGAAGAGGAGGGTGAAGTATTCCTCGGTCGCAGCATGGGCAGCCAGAACAGCAATGTCTCCGGCGAAACCGCCAAGTTGATCGATGAAGAAGTGCGCCGCATCATCGATGAATGCTACGCCACGGCCAAGAAGCTGCTGGTGGAGAATCGCGACAAGCTGGACGCCATGGCTGAAGCGCTGATGAAGTACGAAACCATCGACGCCGATCAGATCGACGACATCATGAACGGTCGTCAGCTCCGTGAACCGCGTGGCTGGGATGGTGGCGGTGATTCCGGCGCGCCGCAGGCCAAGGCTGACGAGTCTGATCGTTCGGAAGCGCCCATTGGTGGGCCGGCTGCCGAGCACTAAGGTTTCTATGTCCCAGCAGCTACACCCAAGCCGGCTGCCCTGTGGCGGCCGGCTTCTTGATTTGTCCCGTCCGCAGGTGATGGGCATCCTCAATGTCACGCCTGATTCCTTTTCCGATGGTGGTCGCTTCGTCGCGCGCGATGCAGCGTTACGTCATGCCGAGCAGATGGTTGCTGCAGGTGCGACGCTGATCGATGTAGGGGGCGAGTCGACTCGCCCAGGCGCCCATGCCGTTTCGCCGACCGAGGAGCTGGAGCGGGTCGTGCCAGTGGTCGAGGTCATTGCGCGTAATCTGGACGTGATCATCTCCGTGGATACCTCGACTCCGGCCGTCATGCGCGAAAGTGCGCGAGTGGGCGCGGGGCTGATCAATGACGTGCGCTCGTTGCAGCGCGATGGTGCTCTTGATGCGGCTGCCGATACCGGTCTGCCGGTGTGTCTGATGCACATGCGTGGTGAGCCGGGCAATATGCAGGACAATCCACAGTACCCGGACATCATCAGCGAAGTGCGTGATTTTCTTGTCGAGCGCATGGCAGCGTGCGCGACAGCCGGTATTCCCGCTGAGCGGATCCTGCTCGATCCGGGCTTTGGTTTTGCCAAGACCCTGGAGCACAATCTGGTCTTGTTCAGGCGCATGCATGAGCTTTCAGTCCTTGGGCGTCCCTTGTTGGTGGGTGTTTCGCGCAAAAGCATGATCGGCAAGGTGCTCGGTCATGAGGTTGGCGAGCGTCTCTACGGGAGTCTAGGATTGGCGGCGCTGGCCCTGACCAAGGGCGCATATATTTTGCGTGTGCACGACGTTGCTGAAACGGTCGACGTGGTGCGCATGATCGCTGCGGTCGAGGCAGCGCAATAACAAGGAAAGCATTATGGCTAGAAAGTACTTCGGCACCGATGGTATTCGGGGTCGTGTCGGGCAGTTCCCCATCACCCCGGATTTCATGCTCAAGCTCGGCTGGGCCGCTGGCATGGCGTTTCGCAAGCAGGGCAAGTGCCGCATCCTGATCGGTAAGGACACGCGCATTTCCGGCTACATGTTCGAGTCTGCCCTTGAGGCGGGTCTGGCTGCCGCTGGCGCTGACGTGCAGTTGCTCGGGCCGATGCCGACTCCGGCCATTGCGTATCTGACGCGGACCTTTCAGGCTGATGCGGGCATCGTCATCAGCGCATCGCACAATCCGCACGACGACAACGGTATCAAGTTCTTTTCCAGCGAGGGCACCAAGCTGCCTGATGATGTGGAGCTGATGATCGAGGAGCTGCTCGACCAGCCGATGACCGTGGTGGAGTCTGCTGCCATTGGCAAGGCATCGCGCATCAACGATGCGTCCGGGCGCTATATCGAATTCTGCAAGGGCAGCGTACCTACGGGTACCAACTTCAAGCACCTGAAAATCGTCGTCGACTGCGCCCATGGCGCTGCCTACAAGGTTGCCCCCAGCGTATTTCGCGAGCTGGGCGCTGATGTCAAGGTCATGGCGGCGCAGCCGGACGGCCTCAATATCAACCATGAGTGCGGTTCGACGCATATCGCCGGGTTGCAGGCTGAGGTTCTCGCGCAGGGTGCTGACCTTGGCATTGCCTTCGATGGTGATGCCGACCGCGTATTGATGGTCGATCACACGGGTACTGTGGTCGATGGTGATGAACTGCTGTTCATCATCGCCCGTGATTTGCAGGAGCGCGGGCGCCTGCATGGCGGCGTGGTCGGTACCTTGATGAGTAACCTGGGGTTGGAGTTGGCGCTGGCCGAGTTGAACATCCCCTTTGTGCGGGCCAAGGTTGGTGATCGTTATGTGATCGCCGAGCTGATGGCGCGCAACTGGTTGCTCGGTGGGGAAAATTCCGGGCATCTGGTGTGCTTCCAGCACACCACTACGGGGGATGCCATCATTGCTGCGCTGCAGGTACTGGTAGCGCTCAAGCGTCGTGATCAATCGCTGGCCGAGGCGCGCATGGGCGTCAAGAAGTGCCCGCAGGTGCTGATCAATGTGCGTTTTTCCGGCGCGGTCGATCCGCTTGAGCATCCTTCGGTGAAAGAAGCCTGTGCGCGGGTAACCGAGAGCATGGCTGGGCGTGGCCGCGTTTTGCTGCGCAAGTCTGGCACCGAGCCGCTGGTGCGAGTGATGGTCGAAGGCGACGAGGAAAGCTCGGTTCGCGGCTATGCCGATGAATTGGCTAAGATTGTTGCCGAAGTCTGTGCTTGATTGCGCTTGCTACCGTGAGTGCTCTTGGGTAACATCTGCGCCCTCTTTGATCGACGAGGTAAAACATGCGTCGCCCCTTGGTCGCCGGTAACTGGAAAATGCACGGTACCCGCGCCAGCGTCGCAGAGCTGATCGAAGGGTTGCGTCAGCAGGTACTGCCTGCCGATGTCGATGTCGCGGTTTTTCCCTCCAGTCTGCATATCGCTCAGGTCGTCGAAGGCTTGAGTGGCAAGGCTGTGAAAGTTGGAGCCCAGGATTGCGCGGCGCAAGTCGAGCAGGGTGCTCTGACCGGCGAGCTGGCTGTGAGCCAGGTAGCTGATTGCGGTTGCGCGTTGGTGTTGGTTGGGCACTCAGAGCGTCGCCTGATTCTGGGCGAGAGCGATGAGGTGATCGTACGCAAGTTTGCGGCAGTCCAGGCGGCGGGTCTGGTTCCGGTGCTCTGTGTCGGTGAGACTCGTGAGCAGCGTGAAGCGAATGCAACGCTGGGAGTGGTGGGCGGCCAGCTGGCTGCGGTGATCGATGCTTTGGGCGTCGAGGCGCTGAAAAATGCCGTGGTTGCCTATGAGCCTGTATGGGCCATCGGTACCGGGTTGACCGCTACGCCCGAGCAGGCTCAGGAAGTGCACGCAGCGATTCGCGCGCAGGTTGCGCAGCTGAATGCTGATGTCGCTGGCGAGCTGAGAATTCTTTATGGCGGCAGTGTAAAGGCCGCCAGTGCAGCCGAGTTGTTCGGCATGCAGGATATCGATGGGGGGCTCGTGGGTGGAGCCTCTCTGAATGCGGATGAATTCGGTGCGATCTGTCGCGCTGCAGGAAACTGAAGAATGCTGGAAACAGTCATTGTTGTTCTGCACCTGCTGGGTGCGATCGGGATTGTAGTGCTGGTTTTGCTGCAGCAGGGTAAGGGTGCTGACGCAGGTGCGTCGTTCGGTTCGGGTGCTTCGGCAACTGTATTCGGAAGCCAAGGTTCCTCTACCTTTCTGAGTAAGTTTACTGGTATACTCGCCGCAGGTTTTTTCATTACCAGCTTGGGTTTAGCGTTCTTTGCTAAAGAAAAAGCTGATGCACTGACTCAGGTTGGTCTGCCAGATCCAGCGGTTCTGGAAGTTCAACAAAAGCCGGCGGTCGAAGACGTGCCGGTGCTCGAAGAGCAAGCTCCAGCATCCGATGCTTCGGATGTGCCGGAGGCTCCAGGGCAGTAACCGTTTTGCCGAGGTGGTGGAATTGGTAGACACGCTACCTTGAGGTGGTAGTGGCCATAGGCTGTAGGGGTTCGAGTCCCCTCCTCGGTACCATACTCAAGAAAGCCCGCAGTTCGCGGGCTTTCTTGTTGCTGGAGTGTTTGGTTGACCCTCGCCAGGGGGTGGCCGTATAATTCTGGCCCAGCTTTGACGCGGGGTGGAGCAGTCTGGTAGCTCGTCGGGCTCATAACCCGAAGGTCGTAGGTTCAAATCCTGCCCCCGCAACCAGTTTCAGAAGCCCCTTTTAAGGGGCTTTTTGTTAGCTGAAACACAGTGTCCGCAGCTTTATCGCGGCAGACGGGATGGGCGTTTCGCCCATTTTTTATTTGCACAGCATGCACGAGGGCCGTTAAGTGTCGAGCAAGCTAGAACAGTTGCAGGCCTTGTTGGCCCCGGTAATCGAGGCGCTCGGTTATCAGTGTTGGGGCATCGAGTTCCTGTCGCAGGGGCGTCATTCGCTGCTGCGTGTCTATATCGATAAGGCCGACGGCATCCTGATCGACGATTGCGAGATCGTCAGCCGTCAGCTCAGTGGCGTACTCGATGTCGAGGACCCGATTTCCTCCGAGTACACGCTGGAAGTTTCTTCTCCTGGCATGGATCGCCCGTTGTTCACCCTCGAACAGTTTGCGGCGCATGTTGGGGAACAGGTGAAGATCAAGCTGCGTTCGCCTTTCGATGGGCGTCGTAACTTCCAGGGCCTCCTTCGCGGTGTGGAGGAGCAGGACGTGGTGGTTCAGGTGGATGACCACGAGTATCTGTTGCCGATCGACCTGATCGACAAGGCCAATATCATCCCCCGATTTGATTGAGATGCGGATTCTGCGTCGCTGCCGTGCTGCCGATTTTCGGTGCGGAGCGAGCGACACAGATGGCGCGAAGGTAGCGCGGCAGCGCACGACAGCGCCAATGGCGTGAACGTGACGCGGATTGCGCATAACCAATGGATTGCGAAAGGCGAGGCGTACGATGAGCAAAGAAGTACTGCTGGTTGTTGAGTCGGTATCCAACGAGAAGGGTGTACCGGCCGGCGTGATTTTCGAGGCGCTGGAGCTGGCTCTGGCGACCGCGACCAAGAAACGTTTCGAGGACGAAGTCGATCTGCGTGTGTCGATCAATCGTCAGAACGGTAGCTACGAAACCTTCCGTCGCTGGACCGTGGTTGACGAGTCCGAATTCGAAGATCCGGCCTATCAGCTGACCGAAGACATGCCCCAGGCCGTCGAAGCCAAGGCCAAGATCGGTGACGTGCTCGAAGAAAAGGTCGAGTCCATCGAGTTCGGCCGTATCGCCGCGCAAACCGCCAAGCAGGTCATCGTGCAGAAAGTGCGCGAGGCCGAACGCGCTCAGGTGGTCGATGCCTACCGCGAGCGTCTGGGCGAGATCATCTCCGGTACCGTGAAGAAGGTCACCCGCGATAACGTTATCGTCGACCTGGGCAACAACGCCGAGGCCCTGCTGGCCCGCGAAGACATCATTCCACGCGAGACTTTCCGCGTTGGTGTGCGTCTGCGTGCCCTGCTCAAGGAAATTCGTACCGAGAACCGCGGCCCGCAGCTGATCCTGTCGCGTACCGCTCCGGAAATGCTGATCGAGCTGTTCCGCATCGAAGTACCGGAAATCGCCGAAGGGCTGATCGACGTCAAGGCCGCCTCCCGTGATCCAGGTTCGCGCGCCAAGATCGCCGTGCGTTCCAAGGACAAGCGTATCGACCCGCAGGGTGCCTGCATCGGCATGCGCGGTTCGCGCGTTCAGGCCGTTTCCGGCGAACTGGGCGGTGAGCGCGTGGATATCGTGCTGTGGGACGACAACCCCGCGCAGTTCGTGATCAATGCCATGTCGCCGGCCGAAGTGGCTGCGATCATCGTCGACGAAGATGCCCATGCCATGGACATCGCCGTCGCCGAAGACAATCTGGCTCAGGCCATCGGCCGCGGCGGTCAGAACGTGCGTCTGGCCAGTCAGCTGACCGGCTGGACGCTGAACGTGATGACCGAGGCGGACATTCAGGCCAAGCAGCAGGCAGAAACCGGCGACATCATGCAGTCCTTCATCGACGAGCTGGAAGTCGACGAAGAACTGGCCCAAGTCCTGGTCGAAGAGGGTTTCACCAGTCTCGAAGAGATTGCCTACGTACCCATGGAAGAAATGCTCAGCATCGATGGCTTTGACGAGGAGATCGTCAATGAGCTGCGTGCACGGGCCAAGGATCGTCTGCTGACCAAGGCGATCGCCAACGAGGAGAAGTTGGCCGATGCCCATCCGGCAGATGATTTGCTGGAACTGGAAGGCATGGACAAGGCGCTGGCTCTTGAGCTCGCGCTGCGCGGCGTGATTACCCGTGAAGACCTGGCCGAGCAGTCGATCGACGACCTGCTCGACATCGACGGCATCGACGAAGAGCGTGCCGGCAAGCTGATCATGGCCGCTCGAGCCCATTGGTTCGAATAAGCGGTTGCGGCCTGAGGAGAAAGATGCATGACGCAAGTCACGGTTAAAGAACTGGCCAAAGTGGTCGACACTCCGGTTGAGCGCCTGCTGCAGCAGATGCGCGAAGCCGGCCTGTCCCACAGCAGTGCCGAACAAGTAGTGACCGATAGTGAGAAACAGGCCCTGTTGGCCCATCTCAAGAGCAGTCACGGCGACAAGGTCGAAGAACCGCGCAAGATCACCTTGCAGCGCAAGACCACCAGCACCCTCAAGGTTGCTGGCAGCAAGACCATCAGCGTTGAAGTGCGCAAGAAGAAGACCTTCGTCAAGCGCAGCCCGGAAGAGCTCGAAGCCGAGAAGCAGCGCGAACTGGAAGCTCAGCAGGCTGCTGCCGAGGCCGAAGCCGAGCGTCTGAAAGCCGAGGAAGAAGCCAAGCGCAAGGCCGAAGAAGAAGCCAAGCGTCAGGCTGCCGCCGCTACCGAAGCCCCTGCACCCGCTGCTGCGCCGGCCCCGGCCAGCGAGCCGGTTGTTGCCGCTCCGGTCGTCGACGCCGAGCGCAAGAAAGAGGAAGTGCGTCGCCCCGAGAAGGCGCGCAGTGACGAAGACGAGCGCCGTGAGCGCAAGCACGCACAGCACCGTCCGACCCTCAAGGAAAAGGCGCCGGCGCCGCGTGTCGCGCCGCGTAGTGTTGACGAAGAGAGCGACGGCTTCCGTCGTGGTGGTCGCGGCAAGGCCAAGATGAAGAAGCGCAACCAGCACGGTTTCCAGGCTCCGGCCGGTCCGGTGGTGCGTGAAGTGTCGATCGGCGAGACCATCACCGTGGGCGAACTGGCCCAGCAGATGTCGGTGAAGGCCGCTGAAGTCATCAAGTTCATGTTCAAGATGGGCTCGCCTGCCACCATCAACCAGGTACTGGATCAGGAAACTGCCCAGCTGGTCGCCGAAGAACTGGGCCACAAGGTCAAGCTGGTTAGCGACAACGCGCTGGAAGATTCCCTGGCCGAGTCGCTGAAGTTCGAAGGCGAGGCCATGTCCCGTGCGCCGGTGGTGACCGTAATGGGTCACGTCGACCATGGTAAGACTTCGCTGCTCGACTACATCCGTCGTGCCAAGGTGGCTTCCGGTGAAGCGGGTGGTATCACCCAGCACATCGGTGCCTACCACGTCGAAACCGAGCGCGGCATGGTCACCTTCCTCGACACCCCCGGTCACGCCGCGTTCACCGCGATGCGTGCCCGTGGTGCGAAGGCCACCGACATCGTCATTCTCGTCGTCGCAGCCGATGACGGCGTGATGCCGCAGACCCAGGAAGCCGTACAGCATGCGAAAGCAGCTGGCGTGCCGATCGTGGTTGCGGTGAACAAGATGGACAAGCCGGAAGCCAACCCGGACAACATCAAGAACGGCCTGGCCGCGCTGGACGTGATTCCGGAAGAGTGGGGCGGCGACGCACCGTTCGTACCGGTTTCCGCCAAGGCCGGTACCGGTATCGACGAGCTGCTCGAAGCCGTGCTGCTGCAGGCTGAAGTGCTTGAGCTGAAAGCCACGCCGTCTGCCCCGGGTCGTGGTGTGGTGGTCGAGTCGCGTCTGGACAAGGGCCGTGGCCCGGTGGCTACCGTGCTGGTTCAGGACGGTACCCTGCGTCAGGGCGACATGGTCCTGGTCGGCGTCAACTACGGTCGCGTGCGGGCCATGCTCGACGAGAACGGCAAGCCGATCAAGGAAGCCGGCCCGTCGATTCCGGTCGAGATCCTCGGTCTGGACGGCACGCCGGATGCCGGTGACGAGATGATGGTGGTGGCCGACGAGAAGAAGGCCCGCGAGGTTGCGCTGTTCCGTCAGGGCAAGTTCCGTGAGGTCAAACTGGCTCGTGCCCACGCCGGCAAGCTGGAAAACATCTTCGAGAACATGGGCCAGGAAGAGAAGAAAACCCTCAACATCGTGCTCAAGGCCGACGTTCGCGGTTCTCTGGAAGCCCTGCAAGGCTCGCTCAGCACCCTGGGCAATGACGAAGTGCAAGTGCGCGTGGTCGGTGGCGGCGTTGGTGGTATCACCGAGTCCGATGCCAACCTGGCGCTGGCTTCCAATGCCGTGCTGTTCGGTTTCAACGTCCGTGCTGACGCTGGTGCGCGCAAGATTGTCGAGTCCGAAGGCCTCGACATGCGCTACTACAACGTTATCTACGACATCATTGAAGACGTCAAGAAAGCGCTCACCGGTATGCTCGGCAGCGATGTTCGCGAGAACATCCTGGGCACCGCCGAAGTGCGTGACGTGTTCCGTTCGCCGAAGTTCGGCGCTGTCGCTGGCTGCATGGTCATCGAGGGCACCGTCTACCGCAACCGTCCGATCCGCGTACTGCGCGAGGACGTGGTGATCTTCGAAGGCGAGCTGGAATCGCTGCGCCGCTTCAAGGACGACGTTGCCGAAGTGCGCAGCGGCATGGAGTGCGGTATCGGCGTGAAGAGCTACAACGACGTCAAGGTCGGCGACAAGATCGAAGTGTTCGAGAAGGTCCAGGTGGCGCGCAGCCTGTAAGCGCGACATCCCGATCATGCAACGCCCGGCCCCGCTCAAGCGCGGCCGGGCGTTTGCCGCTTTTACGTCCGCTGCCGGCTAGGCTGCAGACGAAGGAAAGGTAAGTAAGAAATGGCCAAAGATTACAGCCGTACCCAGCGTATCGGTGATCAGATGCAGCGTGAGCTGGCAGTGCTGATCCAGCGCGAGATCAAGGACCCACGCCTGGGTCTGGTAACCATCACTGCGGTCGACGTGAGTCGCGACCTGTCCCATGCCAAGGTGTTCATCACCGTGATGGGCAAGGACGACGATGCCGAGCAGATCAAGCTCAACCTGGAGATCCTCGGCGAGGCAGCGGGTTACTTGCGCATGCTGCTGGGCAAGTCGATGAAGGTGCGTACCATCCCGCAGTTGCACTTCCACTACGACGCCAGCATCCGCCGCGGCGCCGAGCTGTCGGCGCTGATCGAGCGTGCGGTGGCGGAAGATCGCAAGCACCAAGACGGCAGCGAGGGCTAAGCGTGGCGCAGGTCAAACGTATTCGCCGCAAGGTCGACGGCATCATTCTGCTCGACAAGCCGCGTGGCTTTACCTCCAACGCGGCGCTGCAGAAGGTGCGCTGGTTGCTCAACGCCGAGAAGGCCGGGCATACCGGTAGCCTCGACCCGCTGGCCACCGGCGTGCTGCCGCTGTGCTTCGGCGAGGCGACCAAGTTCTCCCAATACCTGCTCGATGCCGACAAGGGCTACGAGACCGTCGCTCAGCTCGGTGTCACCACTACCACCGGTGATGCCGAGGGTGATGTGCTCGAACGGCGTCCGGTGACCGTTGGTCGTGTCGAAATCGAAGCGCTGCTGCCGCGCTTTCGTGGCGAAATCAAACAGATACCGCCAATGTACTCGGCCCTGAAGAAGGACGGTCAGCCACTCTACAAGCTGGCTCGTGCGGGTGAAGTAGTGGAGCGCGAAGCGCGTTCTGTTACTATTGCGCGCTTGGAGTTGCTGGCTTGCGAAGGCGAGCAGGCGCGCCTGGCGGTTGATTGCAGCAAAGGCACCTATATTCGTACGCTGGTCGAGGATCTTGGTCAGTTGCTCGGCTGTGGAGCACATGTCGCCGAACTGCGCCGTACCAAGGTAGGCCCGTTCGACCTGGCGCGCACCGTGACGCTGGAAGAGCTGGAGGCCGCACACGCCGAAGGCGGTAACGAGGCGCTGGATCGCTTCCTGCTGCCGGCCGATAGCGGTCTGCAGGACTGGCCGCTGCTGCAGTTCTCCGAGCACAGCGCGTTCTACTGGCTGCAAGGTCAGCCGGTGCGGGCACCTGAAGCGCCGAAGTTCGGTATGGTGCGGGTGCAGGATCACAATGGTCGCTTCATCGGGATCGGTGAAGTGAGTGACGATGGGCGTGTTGCCCCGCGTCGATTGATTTATACCGGTGCGTAGCACCGATAGATTCGGCCGTAACGGCTGAAAGCCTGGCGCCGATGTTGTCGGCATCAGGTGCAGCGAGGGTGGCTGTTAGTAGGCACGGTCATGCCTCTTTTTAAAACACGGGAAGCGATTCCCGGCCTATTGAGACTGCTTCGGCAGTTTCCAGATGAGAGGAAGCCAACATGGCACTCAGCGTTGAAGAAAAAGCCCAGATCGTTAACGACTACAAGCAAGCTGAAGGCGATACCGGTAGCCCGGAAGTGCAGGTAGCCCTGCTGACCGCCAACATCAACAAGCTGCAAGGTCACTTCAAGGCCAACGGTAAGGATCACCACAGCCGTCGTGGTCTGATCCGTATGGTTAACCAGCGCCGCAAGCTGCTGGACTACCTGAAGGGTAAAGACACCAGTCGTTACAGCGCCCTGATCGGTCGCCTGGGCCTGCGTCGTTAATAGACGCGAGCTGCACAAGTTGGAAGCTGGGAGTTCGGCGTCGCGAGTGGGGAGTGATCCTCATCGCGTGGCGCTGGGCTTCCAGCTTTTGGCTTTTCGAGGGATGCTCCGGGTCCGACTCCCGCGCCTCTTTCCAATTTCCCCCAAGGCAACAAAGAGAAGGAAAACACCGTGAACCCGGTAATCAAGAAATTCCAGTTCGGTCAGTCGACCGTTACCCTCGAGACTGGCCGTATCGCCCGTCAGGCCTCCGGCGCCGTGCTGGTCACCGTCGATGACGACGTCAGCGTGCTGGTCACCGTGGTAGGCGCCAAGAGCGCTGACCCGAGCAAGGGCTTCTTCCCGCTCTCCGTGCACTATCAGGAAAAGACCTACGCAGCCGGCAAGATCCCTGGCGGTTTCTTCAAGCGTGAAGCGCGTCCTTCCGAGAAGGAAACCCTGACCTCGCGCCTGATCGACCGTCCGATCCGTCCGCTGTTCCCGGAAGGCTTCCAGAACGAAGTGCAGGTCATCTGCACCGTGGTTTCCACCAGCAAGAAGACCGATCCGGACATCGCTGCGATGATCGGCACCTCGGCTGCCCTGGCCATCTCCGGTATCCCGTTCAACGGTCCGATCGGCGCCGCGCGCGTGGCTTTCCATCCGGAAACCGGCTATCTGCTGAACCCGAACTACGAGCAGCTCAAGGCTTCCAGCCTGGACATGGTCGTGGCCGGTACCAAGGACGCTGTGCTGATGGTCGAGTCGGAAGCCAAAGAGCTGACCGAAGACCAGATGCTGGGCGCCGTACTGTTTGCCCATGAAGAATTCCAGGTGGTCATCCAGGCCGTTGCCGAGTTGGCCGCCGAGGCCGGCAAACCGACCTGGGACTGGCAGCCGAAGCCGGAAAACACCGCACTGCTGAATGCCATCCGTAGCGAGTTCGGCGAGGCGATTTCCCAGGCCTACACCATCACCGTCAAGCAGGACCGCTACGCGCGTCTGGGCGAGCTGCGTGATCAGGTCGTGGCCAAGTTCTCCGGCGAAGAAGGTCAGCCTACTGCCGGTGAAGTCAAGGAAGCCTTCGGCGAGATCGAATACCGCACCGTGCGCGAGAACATCGTCAACGGCAAGCCGCGTATCGATGGTCGTGACAACCGTACCGTGCGTGGCCTGAACATCGAAGTCGGCGTTCTGGACAAGACTCACGGTTCGGCGCTGTTCACCCGTGGCGAAACCCAGGCGCTGGTCGTGGCGACCCTCGGTACCGCACGCGACGCACAGCTGCTGGACACCCTCGAAGGCGAGAAGAAAGACTCCTTCATGCTGCACTACAACTTCCCGCCGTACTCGGTGGGTGAGTGTGGTCGCATGGGCGCCACTGGCCGCCGCGAAATCGGCCACGGCCGTCTGGCCCGTCGTGGCGTTGCCGCCATGCTGCCGAGCGCTGACGAGTTCCCGTACACCATCCGCGTAGTATCGGAAATCACCGAGTCCAACGGTTCTTCCTCCATGGCTTCGGTCTGCGGCGCTTCGCTGGCCCTGATGGACGCCGGTGTACCGATGAAGGCGCCGGTTGCCGGTATCGCCATGGGTCTGGTACTGGAAGGTGATAAGTTCGCCGTTCTGACCGACATCCTCGGTGACGAGGATCACCTGGGCGACATGGACTTCAAAGTAGCCGGTACCGCCAAGGGTGTTACCGCGCTGCAGATGGACATCAAGATCCAGGGCATCACCGAAGAGATCATGGAGCAGGCGCTGGAGCAGGCGCTGGAAGCCCGTCTGAACATCCTCGGCCAGATGAACCAGGTCATCGCCCAGTCGCGCAGCGAGCTGTCGGCCAACGCTCCGACCATGCTGGCGATGAAGATCGACCAGGACAAGATCCGCGACGTCATCGGCAAGGGCGGCGCCACCATTCGCGCCATCTGCGAAGAGACCAAGGCGTCGATCGATATCGAGGACGATGGTTCGATCAAGATCTTCGGCGAAACCAAGGAAGCCGCTGAGGCTGCCAAGCAGCGAGTTCTGGCCATCACCGCCGAAGCCGAGATCGGCAAGATCTACGTCGGCAAGGTCGAGCGTATCGTCGACTTCGGCGCCTTCGTCAACATCCTGCCGGGCAAGGACGGTCTGGTGCACATCTCCATGCTGAGCGATCAGCGCGTGGAGAAGGTCACCGACGTACTGAAAGAAGGTCAGGAAGTGAAGGTACTGGTACTGGACGTGGACAACCGCGGCCGTATCAAGCTGTCGATCAAGGACGTCGCGGCTGCCGAGGCCTCTGGCGCCTAAGCACGACTCCTCTGTGCGAACGAGAAGGGCTCCTGCGGGAGCCCTTTTTTGGTGCGCCCGGCACGGGCGCACTCCTGGAGGTGCAAGTCCTCCCGTGAGCTGGCCACAGCGAACGAAGCGAAGCGCAACTGCGGAAGGGCGACCGACCGTGGGGAGAAAGCGTGGAGCGTAAACCGTGAGCCGATGAACAAGAATCGGATACGAGGCACTGCCAAGCAGGGCGAGCGGGCCAAAAGTCGCGAAGCTCTTGTGGCCAAGGCGAGGCGGTGTAAATCCGGCGGTTGTGCGGTGAAGGAGTGTGTTCTTACCCGGGGAGATCTCGCCTCATGTCTGAAAGGGCGACGTGGCAACACGGAGCGAGAAGTCAGCAGAAGCCATAGTAGCTGCTTGGTCAGGGCGAAGGGCTGAACGAGAAGGAGCGTCAAACGCCTTGTCGATGAGCGCTGTAACGCATCAGATGCCCGCGCCAGCGGGGCGGGTCGCGGAACGGGAAGGTGAAGCCTTACCGAATGCGATCAGCGATGAAACAGGGCTCCCGCGGCGAGAACCGGAGGGCGCAGGGCGAAGCCTGCTTGAGCAGGCGTTCGCACGAGAGAATATGCAGCGGGCATGGAAGCGCGTGAAGTCCAACAAGGGATCGGCAGGTGTGGACGGGCTGGATATTGCCCAGACTGCCGAACACCTGCGATGGGTGTGGCCGGAGCTTCGCCAGCAACTGCTGAGCGGCTCCTACCAACCACAACCCGTTCGTCGGGTAGGCATCCCGAAACCGGACGGCAGTGAGCGGGAACTGGGTATCCCCACCGTCACCGACCGTCTGATTCAACAGGCACTGCTGCAAGTGCTGCAACCTCTGATTGATCCCACCTTCAGCGAGCACAGCCACGGCTTCCGCCCGGGCCGCCGGGCCCACGATGCGGTGTTGGCTGCGCAACGCTATGCCCAACAGGGCCGCCACATCGTGGTGGATGTCGACCTATCGAAGTTCTTCGACCGGGTTAACCACGACATCCTGATCGACCGCCTGAAGAGGCGCATAAACGATCCTGGAGTCATCCGGCTGGTTCGTGCGTACCTGAACGCGGGCATCATGGATGGCGGTGTGGTCATGGATCGGCATGAGGGCACGCCGCAAGGCGGGCCGCTCTCGCCGTTGCTGGCCAACGTTCTGCTGGACGAGGTGGATAAAGAGCTGGAACGTCGGGGGCACTGCTTCGCCCGTTACGCTGATGACTGCAACGTTTACGTTCGCAGTGAGAAGGCGGGAGAACGGGTGATGCGCCTGCTACGCCGGTGTTACAACAAACTGCGCTTGGTGATCAACGAATCCAAAAGTGCAGTCGCCAGCGTGTTCGGTCGCCAGTTCCTCGGCTATGCCCTGTGGCAAGGGAGGGGTGGAGACGTTCGACGGGCGGTATCCGCCAAGGCGTTACAGGCGTTCAAGCTCCGGATCAGGCAACTGACCCGGGGGTCAGGTGGTCGCAGCATGGCACAGGTGGTGGAGAAGCTCCGCAGTTACCTGCTCGGCTGGAAAGGGTACTTCAGGCTGGCACAAACGCCACGCATCTGGCGATCACTGGATGAGTGGATACGTCGCCGCCTGAGAATGCTCCACCTCCGGCACTGGCGACGGGGCAAGACGATCTACCAGGCCGTTGAAAAAAGCCAGAGCCTGCGTGGCTCTGGCAAAATGGCGGCCATCCTCTTCTGCCGAAGCCAGCCCAAGCCGATGCGTGGACTCGACCTCAAACAAAACGAGCTGTTCAGTTATACGACGCTGGAGCAGCGCATCCCGAACGATCACCCGCTGCGTCCCCTGCGAGGCCTGGTCGATACCGTTCTGGCTTCGATGGATCGGGACTTCGACGGGCTGTACTCCACCCTGGGACGGGCCTCGATTGCGCCGGAGCGGCTGCTGCGCGCCTCGTTGCTGCAGGTGATTTACACCATTCGCTCCGAGCGGCAGTTGGTCGAGCAGATTGATTTCAACCTGCTGTTTCGCTGGTTCGTCGGCTTGTCGATGGACGAGCGCATGTGGGATCACTCGACCTTCAGCCAGAACCGTGACCGCTTGTTCAACCAGGATGTAGCGCGGCTGTTCTTCCAGCGCATCAAGTCGCTGGCCGCATGGTCCGAGTACGCCAGCAACGAGCATTTCAGCGTCGATGGCACGCTGATCGACGCCTGGGCCTCGCACAAGTCCTTTATCAAGAAGGATGGCGGCGACCCACCGGAGGATGGCACGCGCAACCCCGATGCCGACTTCAAGGGCGAGAAGCGCAGCAACGCGACCCACCAATCGACCAGCGATCCCGAGGCCCGGCTGGCGCGCAAGAGCAATGGCGATGCCAGTCGTCTGGCGCACATGGCCCACACGATGATGGAGCACCGCAACGGTCTGATCGTGGATGTGGAATGCACCGAGTTCAATGGACGTGCCGAGGTAGAGGCGGCGCTGGAGATGCTGGAGCGCACGGCCAAGCCGGGCAGCACGGTAGGTGCAGACAAGAATTACGACCAGAAGCGTTTCGTGCAGAGGGCGCGCGAGCTGAAAGTGACACCGCATGTGGCGCAGAAGCGCAAGGGCAGCGCCATCGATGGGCGCACCACGCGGCATCCGGGGTATGCCGCCAGCCAGAAGATCCGCAAGCGGATCGAAGAAGGTTTTGGCTGGCTGAAGACGGTTGGCGGCCTGCGCAAGACCAAGCTGATCGGTCGCGCCAAGCTGAGTGCTCAGTTATTGCTGGGTTTCTCGGTCTACAACCTGATCCGACTGGGTAGCCTGTCGGGTTGGTGGCGAGGATCGCATGTATAGGGCGAGTTACGCCCAAAAAACACCGAAAGGCGTGAACGTGGTGCTGAAACCTGTCAAAAAGGCCTGAAGTCAGGCCTTGTGTGGACTCCGTTAGGCCAAAGCGCTTGAAAAAGCGCCAAACCGGACGGGTTGGGGCAGTTGAAGCCGAGTTTTTCAACGGCCTGCTACCGGGAGCTGATCCGCTTAGGCGCGAGTTCCTGGGTTGCGGAATCCGTGGCGGCGCTGAGCCGTCGCTGGTGGCATAACAGTCGCTCTGCCATCCATAATGTGCTGACCATTGCCTACTTTGATCGGTTGGGAGTGCCGAGACTCTCGTGAAACCTCAACTTCTCGAACCGCCCGGTGCGGACCCGCATGCCGGGTGGTGTGGGAGGGGCGGAACTTATTGGTTCCCCCTTATCCCGATTGCGTGCTCGGCCAACACCGAGGTGGACCGGCGGGGCATGCGTTGATTGGGTTGCCTGATCATGCAATTTGCCCGGATGTTTTTCTGCAACCCGGCGAAATGCAATTGAAAGCAAATTCCTGAATTTTATTAAACCATTGATTTATAAGTAATTTTTAATCATTCAAAAGCTGGCATAGCCCCTGCAACAGTACTGCTGAACCTGCAGCCAGGAGTTGGTTTGCAGATTGTCTGGAATGTACAGGAGTCGAATCATGAAACAGCCAATCAACCGTTTTGTCGCTACCACCCTGACTGCTGCCGTAGTGAGCATGTCGCTGGCCTCGGCAGCCATCGCCGCAGAGCCGACCATGCTGACGGCCAGTGACACCGTGGACAAGGCTGAGCAGGCGGTCTCCGATACCTGGATCACCAGCAAGGTGAAGTCCACCTTCATCGCTGATCAGAGCCTCAGTGCCCTGGATATCAAGGTTGAAACCAATCAGGGCGTGGTGTCCCTGTCCGGTGTGGTCGCGAGCGACGCTGAGCGTGACCTGGCCATCGCCAAGACCCGCGAGGTCGAAGGCGTGCGTGACGTGGCGGCTGAAGCCCTGAAAACCGCTGACTGATAGCCGAGCCGGCCGGGCCTGCGCCCGGCCTCACGTTGCGTGACAGGGAGAATGACCATGAACAGCGATATCATCAAAGGCAAATGGAAGCAGCTCGGCGGCCGCATCAAGGAGCGCTGGGGCAACCTGACCGATGACGACCTGGACGTTGCCGAGGGCCACAGCGAATACCTGGCCGGCAAGTTGCAGGAACGTTACAGCTGGACCAAGGAAAAGGCCCAGCAGGAGCTGCGCGCGTTCAGCGACAAGCTCTGAGTACGGATTGGCTGGCAAGGATGCCGCCCAAGTAGGTAGGCGCAAAGACCCCGCCGGTATGACCGGCGGAGTCTTGATTGGTGTGCCCGGTGTTCGCAAGATATCAGCAGCGTGCCTCCTGCAGGCCGCGTGACCTCAACTGCCGCGTTTGCTGCGTATCTCGCTCAGACGACCGCCTTCGAAGCGTAGAAAGTGGTACATGCCGCTTTTCGGGCCATAGACCCATTCCTCGACACTCACTTCATTACGAAAGCCATAGCTGTCGAGCACTTCCTTGTAACCGATAAAGTCGCGGCTGCTGGGCTCACCGCATTTACTCAGTACTTCGCTGGCAGGTGCCGTCTTGCTGACCAGGGCGCTGCCGCAGCGATAGGTCGACGAGGCTTCAGCCAGTAGCGGCAGGCACAGCAGGGGCAGCAGATAGCGGCACATGTGCATGACAATCTCCTGCTCAGCGTTCGCGACGGCGTTCGATGGCAACCAGACGATTGCCTTCGAAGCGCAGGATACTGAGCATGCCGTTGCTCGGGCCGTAGACCCATTCTTCGATGATGAACTCGCGGCGCTCATAAGGGCCAAGGGTGTAACCGATCGGATCGCGATGCACCGGTGCGCCGCACTTGCGCTCGACTTCGAACGGGCGATCACCCAGGCTGACCAGAGCGCTGCCGCAGCGCAGCGTGTCGGCGAGCACACTCGCAGCGAACAGACCGGCACTCAGGGTTAGCGTGATGATGGATAAGCGGCGCATGGTCATTGGCTGTCCAGGTGCAGGGTGGTGAGTACGTGGCCATCGGCTTCGGCCTCGCCCAGATTGGCATCGATCAGATAGATGCGCTCATCGTACAGCCCGCCCTGTTCCACCAGATAGTCCTTAATCGTTGCCGCACGCTGCTGGGCCAGTTGGCGCAGCAGCAGCTTGCTCTGAGCCCAGGAAGCGAGTACGGCCTGGCGCATGTTCTGCTGGCGCTGCTCGCTGTCCAGTTCAGCCCATTCGGCCGGTGGTTGCTGCTTGAGGCGGCTGCGGTAGATGCCTTCGAGCAGCGCGGCCTGTTCGTCCTCGTCCACCATCAGTTCATCGGGGCTGGCCGGTACCTTATCGCCCCGGCGTTGCAGCACCTTGTACCAGGTTTCGCGAAACTCCCGCTGCAGGCGCTGCTCGGCCAGCAACGGGCCATCGGCGCTCTGCGCGGTCTGGCCTTCCACCTCCAGGCGCAGATTGGGCCGCTCCTGCAGTGCCTTGGCCAGGGTATCCAGGGCCTGACGTGCATCGCCCTGCAGCTCCGTAGAGCCGGCGGCGAACGGTACGGTACTGAGGTCGACATTGCTGCCACCGACCAGTCCGGCGATGAACTTGAACGGCGCCTGGGCGGTGCGCAATAGCAGATTGCGCAAGGTCTGCCAGACGATGGGCATGACGCTGAACTGCGGATTGTTCAGATCACCCTGTACCGGCAACTCGATGGCGATGCGCCCCTGGGTGTCCTTGAGCAGGGCGACTGCCAGGCGAATCGGCAGGTCCGCGGCGTCGGGGCTGTCGACGCGCTCGCCCAGTTGCAGGTTCTCCACCAGCACCTTGTTCTCGGCATTGAGCTGGCCCTTCTCGATGCGGTAGTGCAGGTCGAGGTTGAGGCGGCCCTTGCGGATGCGATAACCGGCGAACTTGCCGGAGTAGGGGGTGATGGTGGTCAGCTCGACATTCTTGAAGCTGGTGGCGATATCCAGGCTGTTGAGCGGATCGAATGGCGTCAGCTTACCTTTGATGCTCATTGGCGCGTAGCGGTCGACCTTGCCCTGAATGTCGACGCTGGCCGCTTGCGGCTGCTGGTTGTCGAGCATGCCGATGCGCCCGTTCATCTGCTGGATGGCCGTGGCGAAGCTGGGGGTCAGGCTGAAGTCGGCGAAATTGGCCGAGCCGTCATTGATGGCGATGCCGCCGATGCGGATCGCCAGTGGTTTGCCCGCATCGGCCTTGCTCTCGTTCGGCGTCGCCGGCTGCGGCACGATCAGTTCGCTGACGTTGGTGGTCAGGTTCTCGTTGATCACGAAGCGTGCATAGGGCTGATCCAACTCGACGCGTTCGATGGCCAGGCTTTCACCGTGGCGGTAGTCGAGACCATTAACCCGAACCTGCTTCCAGCGCACGAAATCACGCTCACGCAGGGTATCCAGGGTGTGTAACTGGTTGACCCTGGCGCTGCCGGTGACGCTGAGGGCCAGCGCTTCGGTACTCTTGAGTTGCACGTCGAGGTCACTGCCGAGCAGGCCGCTGCGCAGTTCCAGGCGAATGAAGGGGCTCAGGTAGGCCTGCGCCAGACGCAGATCGATGTCCTGGGTAGCGACCTTGAGCTGAGCGCTGGTTGGGCTCAGTTGTACGTTGCCGGCCGCCTGCAGCTTGCCCTGTTTGCCCAGGCCGGTGTCGAGCCTGAGGTCGAAAGGCTTGTCGCCAAGGCTGTCGAAGTTCTTCAGGTCGAGGTTCAGTGGGCCGACATCGACCGCCACTTCCTGCTGTGGTACGCGGTCGGCCAGGTGGGCCTTGTAGTCGCGTAGCTGCACATCCTGCAGCAGCACCTGCCAGGGCTTGCTCTCGCCGGGCTGCTGCGCCGGTTCGGCTGCTTCGCTTTTGGCGCCTTCTGGTTTGGCGAACAGCTTCTGCCAATCCAGCTGGCCGTCGGCTTCGCGCGCCGCCCAGGCTTCCAGCCCCTGGCTGCGTACCTGGCCGACCACCACCCGCTGCTTGGCCAGGTCGAGGCTGCTGTTGTCGATATCCAGGCGTTGCAGGCGTACCAGCGGTTTGCCTTGCGGGTCGTCGAGGGCGAAGGGGGACAACTGCACCTTGATCTTGCTCAGCTGCAGCTCGGTACCGCTGGAGAGGTCCAGGCGATAGTCGCTGCTGAGATCGACCTGGCCTTCCTTGAGCGCCAGTGGCAGGGCGTCGCGTACATAAGGCCAGAAGGTGCTCAGGCGGCCATCGCTGACGCTCAGGCTGCCGCTGGAGGTGATGGGGGTGAGGCTGACCTGGCCGCGCCAGTCGATCTGCGCGCCGTGCGGGCCGCTGGCGGTCAGGGTCATCTCGGCGTTGTCGCCGGCCAAGGTGCTGAGGTTGTGCAATTCAAGATCGAGCGCGTCGTAGGCGAACTCCACGGCCTCGCTTGGACGCAGATCCTGGAAGCGCAGCGACTTCTCGCGCAGACGAATGCTGTCGATGCGCAGTGGGAAGGGCTCGCTGTTCTCGGCCTTGGGTTCGGCCTGGCTCTCCGGCAGGTTGAACAACTGGGTGAGGTTGAGCGTGCCGTCTTTGTCGAAGAGTATCTCGGTACGTGCGCCATCGAGTTCGATATCGCTCAGGTGCAGGGCGCCGTTCCACAGGCTGTCGCTTTGCAGGTTGGCGTACAGGCGCTGGAAGCTCAGCTGCTCCTGGTTACTCTCGCCGATACGCACCCCCCACAGGCTCAGCTCGAGGGTGAAGGGGTTGAGCTGCACGCGCTGCAGTGAGGCCGGCAGCGTGGCGTATTGCGCCAGTTGCTGGTTGGCGATGCGCAGGGCGATACCCGGCAAAATCAGAAAACCGATCAGGCTATAGAGAAAAACTGCAATCAACAGTGCGCTCAGCGCGCGCTTCAGTCCTTTGGGCATGGCTTGGCGTCATCTATCCAGACGAGGAGACGACTTGGAGTATGGCACGACGGTTCGGTTCCGGGCGTGCAGCGCCCCGCGCATTTTTCTTCAGCGGCGCCTGGTTAGAGCCTCAGGATCAGGGTTTTCAGCGGCGGCTTGCCGTCTGTGGAGGGGAAGTCCGATGCGGGCGCGATGACCTGGCAATCCTGCACGCTGCGGCCCAGCTTCTCCGCGCAGCGCAGTACCTGCGCGCGCCAGTCGCTCATTTCCACCTTCGCCAGGTTGTTGCAGCACACCAGCGTGCCGCCTTCGGCAGTGGCCAGCAGCGCCGGTTTGAGCAGGCTCTGGTAATCACGCAGCAGGTCGACGGTGCCGAAGGCACTCTTGGCCCAGGCGGGTGGATCGAGGAACACCAGATCGAATTGGCGCGGCTGCAGGCGCGGGTAGCTCGGCAGTTTCTGTCCACGGCGGCTGGTGATCGGCAGGTCGGCCAGTTGGCGAATGGCCGGGAAATAGTCGGACTGAATGAACTGCATGGCTGGTAGCTCTGGATTCAGCGCACCATTCTCACGGCCTACGGCCAGGTTGCCCTGAGCGAAGTCCAGGTTGAGAACCTCGCGCGCGCCACCTGCTGCGGCGCATAGGCCAACACCGCAGGTATAGGCGAACAGGTTGAGCACCGTCTTGCCGGCCGCGTTGGCCTTGACCCAGCCCCGCGCGTTGCGCAGGTCGAGAAACAGCAGCGGATCCTGCCCGGCATGACGGCCGCGTACCCGGTAGTTAAGCCCCCATTCCTGGCCGACCATATCCTCCAAAGCAGCCGCCTCGGCCTGATGCAGTTTGGGGTTGCGGTCGATGCGCGAATGGCTTTTCGAGCGGTCGTTGTAGACCAGCAGCAGGGGCAGGCCGAGTTGCTCCCGAACCCGGTCGGCCAGCGCCTGCAGGGCGTCATGTTGCAGCGGTTGGTGGAAGCTCTGCACCAGCAGTTGCGGGCCGTAGCGATCGACGGTCAGACCAGGTGCGCCTTCCTGCGTGCCATGGAACAGGCGATAGCAGTCGGTGCCTTGCGAGTGCAATTGGCTAAGGAGGTTTTCACGGGCGTCGAGGGCGGCGCGCAGCGCCTGATCAAGAGCGGGCATGCGCGGCATCTCGGGGTAGGAAAGGGCGGCAGTCTAGCAAGAAAAGCTGCCGCTCGAGAGCGTGGCGCGCGAGCGGCGGCGGGTGCACCAGCCCTACGTTTCTGCCAGCAGGCGGCGCCGGGCCCGCTGCGCGGCGCTGTTGCGCACGGCCCAGCGCAGCAGGTTGGCGGTGCGTTGCACGCTGGCGCGGATCAGGGGTCGGCGCCAGGCGGCCTGGTGTTCGCCGAGCAGGTCGCTGGCCCAGTCCGGCAGCAGTTCGACGCCGGCCTGCATCATCAGGGCGCCGAAGGGCTTGGCGAGCAGGCTGGGCATCGGCGCGTCGTACAGCAGGCGCACCACTTCGCGTGTGCGCGCATCGCACAACAGTTGCGGACGCATGTGCTGCAGGTAATCGGCGATGGCCTGCGCCGATTTGGGCACGTCCTGCGCGCCGAGGCGTTCGGCGATCAGCGCCACTTCGCGGTAGTAGCGATCCTGTTCGGCCAGCGGCAACTGCGGGTCGACGTAGCGCAGGTAGCCGGCGAGGAACTGGCTGACCTCGGTGATATGCACCCAGGTCAGCAGCTCGGGATCGCTGGCGGCGTAAGGACGGCCATCCGGCGCATGACCGACCACCTGCAGGTGGATACGGCGCACCTTGTCGATCAGCTGTTCGGCATCGTGCAGGCCGCCATAGGTGGTGCCGGCGATGAACAGGCTGGTGCGGCGCAGGCGGCCGAGCATGTCCTGGCGAAAGGTCGAGTGATCCCACACCCCGGCCAGGGCCAGTGGGTGGAGCATCTGCAGGAGCAGGGCGGAGATGCCGCCGACCATCATCGCGGTGAAGTCGGCGTGGACTTCCCAGACCATCGACTCGGGGCCGAACAGGCCGGCGTCACCGCGCGGCTGGTCGAGGTCGAGCACGCCCAACGAGGCGCCGGTGAGGCTGTGCACCTGTTTTTCGATCTGACGACGTAGGCTTTCCATGGCGCGCAGTGTCGGCGCTTGGCAGGCACAAGACAAGGCGCGCCCAGCCTTTTAGGCTCTGTACGAAAAGTGCCTGCTCTCGGTGATGCTGCGTTAAAAACAGGCTCGGAATGCTCATTTACAGCTCGTAAACTCCGCTTCCTCGCCTGTTTTTGCCTTGCCTGACCTTCGCTCGACGACTTTTCGTACAGACCCAGGGCCGGGCGCGAAGCTCAGCGGTTGAGGCGCTGATCGATCAGGCTGTCGACCACGCTCGGGTCGGCCAGGGTCGAGGTATCGCCCATGTTCTCCAGCTCGTTGCAGGCGATCTTGCGCAGGATACGGCGCATGATCTTGCCCGAGCGGGTCTTGGGCAGACCTGGCGCCCACTGGATCAGCTCCGGCTTGGCGAAACTGCCGATCTCCTTGCCGACCAGGGTCAGCAGGTCCTTCTTCAGCTCGTCGGAGGGTTCCTGGCCGTTCATCAGGGTGACGTAGGCGTAGATGCCCTGGCCCTTCACATCATGCGGATAGCCGACCACGGCGGCTTCGGCCACCGCATCGTGCAACACCAGCGCGCTCTCCACCTCGGCGGTGCCGATGCGGTGGCTGGAGACGTTGATCACGTCGTCGACGCGGCCGGTGATCCAGTAGTAGCCGTCCTCGTCGCGGCGCGCGCCGTCGCCGGTGAAGTAGTAGCCGGGGTAGGGTTTGAAGTAGGTGTCGATCATACGCTGGTGATCGCCATAGACGCTGCGGATCTGGCTCGGCCAGCTGGCCTTGATGGCCAGTACGCCGCTGCCGGGGCCGTCGATTTCCTTGCCCTGCTCATCGAGCAGCACCGGCTGCACGCCAAAGAAGGGACGGGTAGCCGAACCGGGCTTGAGGTCGGTGGCGCCGGGCAGCGGGGTGATCAGGATCGAGCCGGTTTCGGTCTGCCACCAGGTGTCGACGATGGGGCAGCGCGTGTCACCGACCACATGGAAGTACCACTCCCAGGCTTCCGGGTTGATCGGCTCACCCACCGAACCGAGCAGGCGCAGACTCGAGCGCGAAGTGGCCTTGACCGGGCCTTCGCCCTCACGCATCAGCGCGCGCAGGGCGGTGGGGGCGGTGTAGAAGGTGTTGACCTGATGCTTGTCGATCACCTGCCAGAAGCGCGAGGCGTCCGGGTAGTTCGGTACGCCCTCGAACATCAGCGTGGTGGCGGCGTTGGCCAGTGGGCCGTAGACGATGTAGCTGTGTCCGGTGACCCAGCCGACATCGGCGGTGCACCAGTAGATCTCGCCCTCGTGATAGTCGAACACGTACTTGTGGGTCATCGCCGCGCCAAGCAGGTAGCCGCCCGTGGTGTGCAGCACGCCTTTCGGCTTACCTGTGGAGCCCGAGGTGTAGAGGATGAACAGCGGATCCTCGGCGTCCATCGGCTCGGCCGGGCACTCCGCGCTGACTTCCTTGAGTGCCTGGTGATACCAGAGGTCGCGGCCTTCGACCCAGGCCACATCACCCTGAGTGCGCTCGACCACCACCACGGTGGATACATTCGGGCAGCTCTGCAGGGCCTTGTCGACGTTGGCTTTCAACGGGATGTACTTGCCGCCGCGCACGCCTTCGTCGGCAGTGATCACCGCGCGGCAATCGGCATCGAGAATACGGTCGCGCAGGGCATCGGGGGAGAAGCCGCCGAACACCACCGAATGCACCGCGCCGATGCGCGCGCAGGCGAGCATGGCGTAGGCCGCTTCCGGCACCATCGGCATGTAGATGCACACCCGGTCGCCTTTCTTCACGCCGTGGCGCTTGAGCACGTTGGCCAGGCGGCTGACGTTGTGGTGCAGCTTGTTGTAGGTGATGTGCGCCGATTCGGCCGGGTTATCGCCTTCCCAGATGATGGCGATCTGTTCGCCACGTTTTTCCAGGTGGCGATCGATGCAGTTGTAGGCGACGTTGAGCTGGCCGCCCTTGAACCATTCGGCGTGGCCCAGCTGCAGATCGCTGGCGTGCACCTGATCCCAGGGCTTGAACCAGTCGAGGAAGGCTTTGGCCTGCTCGGCCCAGAAGGTTTCGGGTTGCTCGACGGACTGCTGGTACAGGCGCAGATAGGCGTCGTTATCCAGGTGCGCACGCTGACGCACGGCATCTGGCACGGGATGGCGGGTGATCTCGAACATGGCGGGGTCCTTGTAATTATGTGTCCGCAACAATCACAAGGGTGCACCCAAGCAGGTGCTTGGTTCAAGGGGGATATTCGGGGGATAGGTGTTTGTGAGGTGCAGGAGCCTTCTCACGCTGCCCTGCGGGCTGGGCCGGGCAGCGTGAGAAGGCGTGAATCAGCCGCGGTGATGCTCGCGGAAATGGGCGATCAGGCCCTGGGTCGAAGCATCCGAGGCGCTGCTGTCGAGCTGGCCGGTCAGGCGCTGATAGACCTCCTTGCCCATCTCCTTGCCCAGCTCCACGCCCCACTGATCGAAGGCATTGATGCCCCAGATGGCGCTCTGCACGAAGACCTTGTGTTCGTACAGGGCTACCAGCGCGCCCAGCTCGAACGGTGCGATGCGATTCATTACCAGGATGTTGCTCGGGCGATTACCAGGAATCACCTTGTGCGGCGCCAGCCGCTGTACTTCGGCTTCTGGCATGCCCCTGGCACGCAGTTCGGCCTCGGCCTCCTCACGCGTCTTGCCCTGCATCAGCGCCTGGGCTTGCGACAGGCAGTTGGCGAACAGCCACTGGTGATGGTCGGACAGCGGGTTGTAGCTGTTGACCGGGACGATGAAGTCCGCCGGTACCAGCAGACGGCCCTGGTGCAGCAACTGGTGGTAGGCATGTTGACCGTTGCAGCCGACGCCGCCCCAGATGATCGGCCCTGTGGCGATGTTCAGTTCGCTACCGTCCTGGCGCACGCTCTTGCCGTTGGACTCCATGTCCAGCTGCTGCAGGTGCTTGGTGAAGTTACGCAGGTAGTGGTCGTAAGGCAGGATCGCGTGGCTTTGCGCGCCCCAGAAATTGGTGTACCAGATACCCAACAGGGCCATCAGCGCCGGCATGTTCTCGGCCAATGGCGCCTGGGTGAAGTGCTGGTCCATGGCGTAGGCACCGGCCAGCAGCTCCTTGAAGTTGGATATGCCGATGGCCAGGGCGATGGGCAGGCCGATGGCCGACCACAGCGAGTAACGCCCGCCAACCCAGTCCCACATGGGGAAGATATTCTCTTCGCCGATACCGAACTCGATGGCGGCCTTGCGGTTGCTGGTCACGGCGATGAAGTGGCGATGCAGCTCTTCTTCCGGGCCGCCCATGGCCAGGTACCAGTCGCGCGCGGCCAGGGTGTTCTTCAGGGTTTCCAGGGTGCCGAAGGACTTACTGGAAACGATGAACAGCGTGGTTTCCGGGTCGAGGCGGGCAGTCAGTTCGCGAAATTCGCTGCCGTCGATATTGGCTAGGTAATGGCAGCGCACACCGCGTTGGGTGAACGGACGCAGTGCTTCGGACACCAGTTGTGGGCCGAGGAAGGAGCCGCCGATGCCGATGTTGACCACTTCCTTGATCGGCTTTTCGCTGTAACCGCGCCACAGGCCGCTGTGAATGCGACTGACCAGTTCGGTGACCTGGTTCAGGACGCGATGGACTTCGGGAATGATGTCCTTGCCGTCGACCAGCAGGCGGCGACCAATCGGGCTGCGCAGGGCCGTGTGCAGTGCGGCGCGGCCTTCCGAAGCATTGACCTGCTCACCGTTGAACAGGTTGGCGATGGACTCCTGCAGACCGGCCTGCTCGGCCAGTTGAATCAGCAGCTCGAGGCCGCGCTCATCGATCAGGTTTTTCGAGTAATCCAGCAGCAGCCCGCAGCTATCGAGGGAAAAGCGCTGGAAGCGCCGTGCGTCCGCTGCGAAGGCCTCGCGCATGCTGAACCCGGCCATTTCGGCGCGGTGTTGCTGCAGGGCCTGCCAGGCGGGCAGGGTGGTGACGTCGTGAGGCTGCTGGTAATAGGCCATCGGAGCTCCTGATCCGCAAAAGCAAAAGGCCCGGATCGATCCGGGCCTTTGAGAGTGTAACCGGCTGCCTTTGCAGGCAGCTACTGGCTTGGCAGTTCCACCACCAGATTGTCGATCAGGCGGGTGCTGCCCAGCTGTGCTGCAGTGAGAATCACCAGATGGCGGTCGTCGATCTGCGCCGGACGCAGTGTCACGGCATTGCGGATTTCCAGGTAATCGGGGATGAAACCAGCGGTACGCTGTTGCGCCTGAGCAGTCTCGATAAGCCGTGCGTAGTCGCGAGCGCCACGGCGCAGTTCCTCGGCAATCGTTTGCAGGCCTCGATACAGCGCAGGGGCGGCGGCGCGTTGTTCGTCGCTGAGGTAGCCGTTGCGCGAAGACAGCGCGAGGCCGTCCTCGGCGCGTTGAGTCGGCGCACTGATGATCTGGATCGGCATGTTCAGGTCCTGCACCAGCGCGCGGATCACCGCCAGTTGCTGGTAGTCCTTCTCGCCGAACACGGCCAGATCAGGCTGGACCATGTTGAACAGCTTGGTCACCACCGTCGCCACACCCTCGAAATGCCCCGGACGGCTGGCGCCGCACAGGCCTTCGGAAACACCGGGAACGCTGACGCGGGTCTGGTCACCCATGCCGTGCGGGTAGATTTCCGCGACATCGGGGTGAAACAGCAGGTGGCAGCCTGCCGCCAGTAGTTTTTCCTGGTCGGCAGCAAGGGTGCGTGGGTATTTGTCCAGGTCTTCACCCGCGCCGAACTGCAGCGGGTTGACGAAGATGCTGGCAACCACGAAGTCGGCGCGCTGGGCGGCAATCTGTACCAGCGAGACGTGGCCGGCGTGGAGGTTGCCCATGGTCGGCACGAAACCGATCTGCTTGCCCTCGGCGCGTGCCTGGGCAATGGCGGCGCGCAACTCGCGTAGGGTTTTCACCATGTTCATGCGGAGAACCCATGCTCGGCGGCGGGGAAGCTGCCGTCCTTGACGGCCTGAACGTAAGCGCTGAAGGCGCCCTGAATGCTGCTCTGGCCCTCCATGAAGTTGCGTACGAACTTCGGTGCGCGGCCCGATAGCGACAGCCCGAGCATGTCGTGCTGCACCAGCACCTGACCATCGGTGGCGCTGCCAGCGCCGATGCCGATCACCGGAATCTTCACCGCCTGGGTAATTTCCGCAGCCAGTTCGCTCGGCACGCATTCCAGCAGCAGCATGGCGGCGCCGGCCTGCTCTAGGGCCATGGCGTCGGCACGCATCTGTCGCGCCTGTGCTTCCTGGCGACCCTGCACCTTGTAACCGCCGAGGATATTCACCGCTTGCGGGGTCAGCCCCAGGTGCGCGCACACCGGCACGCCACGTTCGGCCAGCAGGCGAATCGGTTCGGCCAGCCAGCCGGCACCTTCGAGTTTGACCATATGGGCGCCGGCCTGCATCAACCGGGCGCTGTTGTGCAGCGCCTGTTCGGTGGTGGCGTAGGCCATGAATGGCAGATCGGTGACGATCAGTGCGCCCTGGTTGCCGCGCTTCACGCAGGCAGTGTGATAGGCCATGTCCTCGATGCTGACCGGCAGGGTGCTGTCATGCCCCTGCAGAACCATGCCCAGGGAGTCGCCAACCAGCAGCACATCGACGCCCGCCTGGCAGGCCGCATGGGCAAAGGTGGCGTCATAGCAGGTCAGCATGGCGATCTTTTCACCGTTCTGCTTGAGACTCTGCAGGGTGGTCAGGGTAACGTCAGGCATTTCAAGGGTCCTCGCTCAGGCTCGGTAAACCGCTTCTATCCGGCAGCAATCCGGCCTGGATTGGCATCAAAAGTGCGCCCAGCGCAGGGCGACGGGACGCCTATAGTCCTGATGGGGGGGCACGAAGTCAATTGCGGGTGTTACCGCTCTGTTACTGGCGTTACCGCGCTAATGCCGCGCTAGAGCCTGCGCGGCCTTGCTGCCTTATTCCGGCAGGCGTTCCAGGCCGCTGAAGGGGCAGGCTTGCAGCAAGGCTGCGAGACTGCGGCCGTCCGGCAGCTGCAGCTCGGCGACCAGCTCGGCCAGCGGGTAGAGCACGAAGGGGCGGGCGTGCATGTGATAGTGCGGCACGGTCAGGCGTTCATCGTCGATCAGACGCTCACCGAACAGCAGAATGTCCAGATCCAGCGTGCGCGGGCCCCAGCGCTCGGCCTTGCGCACGCGCCCCTGTTCCTGCTCGATACCTTGCAGCGCATCGAGCAACTGCCAGGGCTCCAGTGCGGTATCCAGCGCCGCCACGGCGTTGACGTATCGCGGTTGATCGGCAGGGCCCAGCGGATCGCTGCTGTAGAACGACGAATGCGCCTGGAGTTGGCTGTGCGGCAACCGTGCGATGGCCTGCAAGGCCGCGCGCAGCTGTTGCAGGGGCTCGGCAAGATTGCTGCCGAGACCGATGTAGACCCGCTCCATCATTCGCCGCCGCTTTCGTCGCTGCGCTTGCGGCGATTGTTGTTGCGGCGGCGTTTGCGCGGAGCGTTGCCGGTGCTTTCGCCTTTGCCGGCGAGGTCACGAATCATCTGCCGGCGCTCGCTGTCATTGGCTTCCTGATAGTCCGTCCACCATTGACCCAGGCCGCCGGTGTCTTCGCCGGCCAGTTCGCGCAGCAGGAGGAAGTCGATGCCGGCGCGGAAGCGCGGGTTTTCCAGCAGCAGGTCGGCACGCTTGCCGCTACGGCGCGGTAGACGCTCCTGCATGTCCCAGATCTCGCGAATCGGGATGGTGAAACGCTTGGGTACGGCAATGCGCTGGCACTGCTCGGCGATCAGCTCGTGGGCGGCTTCCTGCATCGCCGGAATCGGCGGCATGCCCTTGCCCTGTAGTTGCAGCACGCGGGCCGGCAATGCAGGCCAGAGCAGCGCGGCGAAGAGGAACGCCGGGGTGACCGATTTGCCGTCATGGATGCGGTCGTCGGTGTTGATCAGCGCCTGGCGGATCAGCTTCTCGGTGTATTCAGGGTTGCGCTTGAGCGCCTCGCCACTGGCCGGGAACAGCTGTGCGAACAGGTCGTGCTCGAGCAGCAGGTCGAAGGTGTATTCGGCGTAACCGGCGAGGAACAGCTTGAGTACTTCGTCGAACAGACGCGCCGACGGAATGTCGCGCAGCATGGGGGCCAGGCGGCGGATCGGCGCAGCGCTGTGCTTCTCGATCTCGAAGTCCAGCTTGGCGGCGAAACGGACCGCGCGCAGCATGCGTACCGGGTCTTCCAGGTAACGCTGCTCCGGGTCGCCGATAAGACGCACCAGGTGATTGCGCACGTCATGCATGCCGCGGGCGTAATCGAGGATGTGTTCCTGGGTCGGGTCGTAATACAGCGCGTTGATGGTGAAGTCGCGGCGCTGCGCGTCGTCTTCCAGGGTGCCGTAGACGTTGTCGCGCAGGATGCGGCCGCTTTCGTGGCGGGCTGCCTGGTTGCTGTTCTCCTCTTCCTCGCCTTGCGGGTGGTTGGCGCGGAAGGTGGCCACTTCGATGATTTCTCGACCGAAGTGCACGTGGACCAGCTTGAAACGGCGACCGATGACCCGGGCGTTACGGAACTCGGCACGTACCTGCTCGGGCGTGGCACTGGTAGCCACGTCGAAATCCTTGGGATCGATATCCAGCAGCAGGTCACGCACGCAGCCGCCGACCAGGTAAGCCTGATAACCGGCCTTCTGCAGGCGTTCGACCACGCTGATGGCGTGGCGGCTGATTTCATTGCGTTTGAGTGGGTGTTGGCGACTGCTCAGCACTTCGGGCGTGCTGCGTGGATGTGGCGCACGGCGCAGAGGTGAGCGGAAGGACTTGAACAGCTTTTTCAGCATGGGATGCACTGTTTGGAGTAGTGACCGGCCTGTTGCGCATGCGCTTGAAAATCGTATTGCGTAGGCATTGGCGCATTGAAACAGTCTGCCATAGCAAGGTTTTTCAACTGCATGCGGAACGATGACCGCATGATTGCTGCGGATTCTAGCATCGTGTCGGGAGAAGGTGTGTAGAAGGGCGGCAGGCGGGGAATTCTGGGGCCAGAAGCTACTGGGGGAGCCGAAGCTCCCCCCCAAGTTGGTGCGTGCTGTTTTTTATTGTTATTGAGAGCCTGTTGTTTTTGTTGTTGGCTCTTCCCGGTTTGCCGTGGCTTACCGGGTGCTCCTCAGAGAGGGGAGCCAATAGCAAACGGATTTCTTTGGACGCTGATGCTGCCTTAATCAACCAGTTCCGGCGCTGCCTTGAGGCAGTTTTGTTGTTCTCAGCCTAGTCGCTGGGGCGAACCCCTTGCGGCAACTCCTCTCCAAAAGAATCAGTTAGCTGCGCCTCCGTACCTTGTTGTTTTTGTTGTGCTGGAGTCGTTACGTCTTGTTCTTATTGTGTAGGGCATTGCTTGTTATTGTTGTTGTGCCAGAGATAAAGCAGATGCCGTGCCAGTTTTTGCGATTCCTTGTAAATCAAGGGTTTGCGGCAGGGTTGGGTGTTGGGTGGGGGAGGGGAAAGCCGGGTTTCGTTACCGATAGACCCGGCCTTTGTTACGAGATATTGAAAAGGTAACAACCTGTGGAACCCCGGCGCAGACAGGTTGTCACCGAGGCGTTAAGTCAAGGACTGCTGGTTACACCGGTTTTACGTCGTGGAATGCCCAGGCGCTGACGGCGCTCCCACAGGCACTTGCGGCTGATGCCCAGTTTGCGCGCCAGTTCGGTTTCGGTCATGTGGTCCTGGTGTTCGAGGACGAAGTGCTGGAAGTAATCTTCCAGTGACAGATCCTCGGTCGGTTCGTGGCTGCTGCTGCTTTGCCCAGCCGCCGCCGAGAGGCTGAAGTCCTCGTCATCCAGGTCGTCCAGCTCGATATCGATGCCCAGCAGGTCGGCGCAAATTTCCGTGCCCTCGCAGAGGATCACTGCCCGCTCGATGGCGTTTTCCAGTTCACGCACGTTACCCGGCCAGGGGTAATGGCGGATCGCCTGTTCGGCATCATGGGCGAAGTGCAGAGGTTCGTAGCCCATGCGCGTGTACTGACGCACGAGGAAGGCCTGGGCGATCTCCAGCACGTCGTTACCGCGTTCGCGCAGTGCCGGCAGCTTGAGGGCGATGACGTGCAGGCGATAATAGAGGTCTTCACGGAACTGGCCGGTCTTGGCCAGGGTCTTGAGATCGCGGTGCGTCGCGGCGATCAGGCGCACATCGACCTTCTGCGACTGCACCGAGCCGACCCGGCGAATTTCCCCTTCCTGCAGCACGCGTAGCAGTCGCGCCTGGGCTTCCAGCGGCAATTCACCGATTTCGTCGAGGAACAGCGTGCCACCGTCGGCCGCCTCCACCAGACCGGCACGCCCGGCGCTGGCGCCGGTGAAGGCGCCTTTTTCGTGGCCGAACAGTTCGGACTCGATCAGGGTCTCTGGAATGGCCGCGCAGTTCACCGAAATCAGCGGCGCCTTGGCGCGTTTGGAGAGGTTGTGCAGGGCGCGCGCGACCAGTTCCTTGCCGGTGCCGGACTCGCCCTGCACCAGTACATTGGAGTCGGTGGGGGCGACCTTGCGAATCTTGCTGTAAAGCTCCTGCATGGCCGCGCAGGAGCCGATGATGCCGATCTCGCCGTTGGCGTTAGCCGTCGCCTTTTCGGTTGCACCATTGCGCGTGTTATCGCTGGTGGCGACAGGCGCCGGTGCGCGCCTGGCTTCCTGGTGGTCACGCAGAATGCGGGCAACGGCCTGCAGCATCTCGTCGTGGTCGAAGGGCTTGGCGATGTAATCGACCGCGCCCATCTTCATCGAGTCCACCGCCGAACGCAGGCTGGCGTAGCTGGTCATGATCAGCACCGGGGTACCTTCACCCAGTTTGATCAGTTCGGTACCTGGTGCGCCGGGCAGGCGCAGGTCACTGACGATCAGGTCGAAGGTGGGAATGCTGTAGCGCTCCTGGGCTTCCTGTACCGAGCCAGCTTCGCTGACCTGGTACTGATTGCGTTCGAGCAGGCGGCGCAAGGCAGAGCGGATAATGGTTTCGTCTTCGACGATAAGAATATGTGGCATCAATTCGGTCTCTCGACGGTCACGGAGGTGCCATGGGCGCCTCTCTCGCTGTTTACATCGCTACGGACGTCGCCTCGACATGCCTCGGCAGGGTGACCCGAATACGAGTGCCCAGTTGGCGCTCGGGGTCGGCCGGGCTGTCGATTGTTATCTGTCCATAATGCTCTTCCACGATCGAATAGACCAGCGCGAGGCCCAGGCCTGTCCCTTCGCCTGGATCCTTGGTGGTGAAGAAAGGCTCGAACAGGCGGTCGATGATCGCCTTGGGAATGCCGCTGCCTTCGTCCTCGACGATCAGGTCGACGGTGTGCTCGCTGGCCTCGCTGCGTACACGGATGGCGCCGCCGGGGGGCGAGGCATCACGCGCGTTTGAGAGCAGGTTGATCAGGACCTGGGCCAGACGCTGTGGGTCGCCACAAGCCCAGTGCTGCGGATCGCAGAGGTTGTAGAACTGGATATCGAAGTTGCGCTTGTTCAGCGACAGCAGGCCGATGGCGTCCTGCGCCACGTCGGCCAGGCACACGGGGTCGTCGCTGCGCTGGTGGCTGCCGGAGTGGGCGAAGCTCATCAGTGACTGGACGATGCGCGAGACGCGTTTGGTCTGTTCGAGGATCTGCCCGCTGATTTCGGTCAGTTCGGCGTCGTTCTCCCGCTCTTCACGCAGGTTCTGCGCCAGGCAGGCGATGCCGGTGATGGGGTTGCCGATCTCGTGGGCCACGCCGGCAGCGAGGCGACCGATGCTGGCCAGGCGTTCGGAGTGCACCAGTTTGTCTTCGAGCATCTGGGTTTCGGTCTGATCCTCGACCAGCAGCACCAGGCCACTGTTACCGGGCGCCAGTGGTTCGTTGATGGCCGCCTTGTGCAGATTGAGCCAGCGAATCTGGCCATCGAGCGCCAGGTGCTTCTTGTGCAGGTGCTGGTCGGGGCGTTCGATGAAGTCCTGCAGCAGGCTTTTCCAGGGTTCGCTCAGGGTGCTCAGACGCGAGCCGACGATGCGCTGGGCAGGGATGTCGGTGAGTTCTTCCATGGCGCGGTTCCACATCAGGATTTCCTGATCCTTGGCCAGCGAGCACACGCCCATCGGCAGCTCCTGCAGGGTCTGGCGGTGGTAGCGGCGCAGGGCATCGAGTTCGGCGGCGAGGCCGGTGAGGCGTGACTGGTAATCTTCCAGGCGGCTTTCGATGAAGTGGATGTCCTCGGTGACATAACCTTCGGTGCCGGATTTGTAGGGCAGGAAGGTTTCGACGATGTCCTGTGCCACGCTCGGTCCCATCAGGCCGGACAGGTTGGCCTCGAGGCGGTCACGCAGGCGACGCAGGGCGTAGGGGCGGCCTTCGTCGAAGGGCAGGTGCAGATCGCGCAGCGCCTGCTCCACTTCGCGCTGGGCGGTCTTGGCGCCCAGTGGCTTGGCCAGTTGCGCGGCGAAGTCCTGTGGCGACACGGCGACCAGTTCGCGGCGTTGCGGGCGGCGTACGTTGTCCACCGCGCAGGCTTCGGCGGCGCTCTTTTCCTCGGGGCTGGCTTCGCTGAACAGTGACACCAGGGTGAACACCAGCACGTTGGTCGCCAGCGAGGCGATGGCCGCCAGGTGCCAGCTGGCGTCATCGAGGACGTAGATGGCGTTGAACAGTGGCAGGTAGAAACCTTCCTGGTTGCCCAGCAGCGGCAGTAGCATGGTCAGCGCCCAGACGCCGGTGCCGGCCAGCAGGCCGGCGATGAAACCGCGCCGGTTGGCCGTTTGCCAATACAGCACCGACAGCACGCCGGGCAGGAACTGCAGGGTGGCGACGAAGGCGACGATGCCCAGATTGGCCAGGTCCTGCTGGGCGCCGAGCAGCAGGTAGAAACCGTAGCCGGCCATGATGATGAAGGCGATCAGCTTGCGCCGGGTCCACTTCAGCCAGCGGTAGATATTGCCTTCGGCCGGTGGTTGGTACAGCGGCAGCACCAGGTGATTCAGCGCCATGCCCGACAGCGCCAGGGTGCTGACGATGATCAGCCCGCTGGAGGCTGACAGCCCGCCTATGTAAGCGAGCAGGGCCAGCGTCTCACTGTTGACGGCGATGCCCAGGCCCAGGGTGAAATATTCCGGGTTGGTGGTGGCGCCCAGTTTGAGGCCGGCCCAGAGAATCAGTGGCACGGCCAGGCTCATCAGCAGCAGGAACAGCGGCAGGCCCCAGCTGGCGCTGACCATGGCGCGTGGGTTGAGGTTCTCGGTGAAGGTCATGTGGTACATGTGCGGCATGACGATGGCAGAGGCGAAGAACACCAGCAGCAAGGTGCGCCATGGGCCTTCCTGCAGCGGTGTGTGCAGCGTGGCCAGTGCCGCCTGGTTCTGCACCAGCCACAGCTCCAGCTCGCGCGGGCCGCCGAATACCTGATACAGCGCGTACCAGCCGATCACGCCGAGGGCGACCAGCTTGACCAGCGACTCGAAGGCAATGGCGAACACCAGGCCTTCGTGTTTCTCGCGGGTGGCGATATGGCGCGCGCCGAACAGGATGGTGAAGAGGATGATCAGGCCGCAGTAGCTCAGCGCCACTTTTTCCTGCAGCGGTTCGCGGCTGAGGATGCCGATGGAGTCGGCTACCGCCTGAATCTGCAGGGCCAGCAGCGGCAGTACGCCGATCAGCATGAACAGGGTGGTCAGCGCCCCGGCCCAGGTGCTGCGAAAACGAAAGGCGAACAGGTCGGCCAGCGATGACAGCTGGTAGGTGCGGGTGATGCGCAGGATCGGGTAGAGCAGCACCGGCGCCAGCAGGAACGCACCGGAGACGCCCAGGTAGCTGGCGAGAAAGCCGTAGCCGTACTGATAAGCCAGGCCCACCGTGCCGTAGAAGGCCCAGGCGCTGGCGTAGACGCCCAGTGACAGCGTGTAGGTCAGCGGGTGACGGATGATCCGACGGGGTACAAGGCCGTGTTCACTGGCCCAGGCGACGCCGAACAGCACTAGCAGATAGCCGGCGCTGATCAGGATCAGTTCGCTCAGGCTAAAGCTCGTCAGCATCGCCTTGGCTCTGAAGAATGAAGGTGACGACGATCAGGATCAGCCACAGCAGATAAGGCCGGTACCAGGCGCCATTGGGGTCGATCCACCAGTCCATGATGGCCGGTGAGAACAGGTAGATCCCCACTACCAGGATCAGAACCAGTCGGTAGATATACATGTGACATCCCGTCGAAAGATGCCACGATGGTAAAGGATGCCGCACATCGCAAGCCACAAACTTGAAGCCAGCTCGCGTAGCCCGAAATCCGGGGATGCCTGCACCATCGTCCCCGGATTACGTTCGGGCCACTACTACTTCAATTGCGCTTCGGTCAGGGTGCGGCTGCGGGGAATGCGGGTGGCATCCCAGTTGGCGATGCCCCAGGCCAGTAACTCGGCGGGGGCTGCACCTTGCAGCTCGACTGGCGGTTGCTGGCCCAGCGCACGCAGGGCGCGCAATAGCAGCGGGCTGGCCTGGTCGGCGGGCAAGGGCGGCGAGCGGTAGCTTTTGCCCAGCTTGTGGCCGTCCGGCTGGATGATCAGCGGCACGTGCAGGTAGCGTGGCTGCGGTAACCCGAATAGTTCCTGCAGGTAGAGCTGGCGCGGGGTGGAGTCGAGCAGGTCGGCGCCGCGTACCACATCGGTCACACCCTGCCAGGCATCGTCCAGTACCACCGCGAGCTGGTAGGCAAACAGGCCATCGCGGCGGCGAATGACGAAATCGCCCACTTCACGGCCCAGGTGCTGGCGGAACTCACCCTGCACACGGTCGATGAAGTGATAATCCAGCTCCGGTACGCGCAGGCGGATCGCCGCGTCGTGATCGGGATGACAGGCGTTGCGGCAGAAGCCCGGATAGATGCCGGCGTAGCCTTCGAGCTGCTTGCGCGAGCAGATGCAGGCGTAGGCCAGCCCCTGGGCGAACAGCCGGGCAATCACGGCGGCGTATTCGCCGTGGCGCGCACTCTGGCGCACCAGCTGGCCATCCCACTCGAAACCGTAGGTCTCCAGGGTGCGCAGGATGGCATCCTGGGCGCCGGGGACTTCCCGGGGGGGGTCGAGGTCTTCCATGCGCAGCAGCCAGCGGCCGCCAACGGCGCGGGCGTCGAGATAGGAGGCGAGGGCGGCGACCAGCGAGCCAAAATGCAGGTAACCGCTGGGCGTAGGGGCGAAGCGCCCGATGTAGGACGTGTTCATGGAGCCTGAGCCAGAAACAGAGCGGGGCGCCTGAGCGCCCCGTCGACAGATCAGGAACCGACCTGTTTTTCCTTGATTTCCGCCAGCGTCTTGCAGTCGATGCACAGGGTCGCGGTCGGGCGGGCTTCGAGGCGGCGGATGCCGATTTCGACACCGCAGGAGTCGCACCAGCCGTAGTCGTTGTCTTCGATCAGCTGCAGGGTCTCGTCGATCTTCTTGATCAGCTTGCGTTCGCGGTCACGGGCACGCAGTTCCAGGCTGAATTCTTCTTCCTGGCTGGCGCGGTCGGCCGGGTCAGGGAAATTGGCCGCCTCATCCTGCATGTGGTGCACGGTGCGGTCGACTTCCTGCATCAGCTCCAGCTTCCACTTATTGAGGATGCTGGTGAAGTGAGCGCGCATCGGCTCGCTCATGTATTCCTCGCCCTTCTTTTCCTGATAGGGCTCGAAACCACGCATCAGCTGGCTGGTGCTTTGGGCTTTTTCTTTTGTGGGCATGGATGACGCCTCTCACTCTTTCAATTCCATCGCGCAGGTAAATCCGTTGCCAGGTGTTTGCCTGGCCCTGCGGCTGCAAGCGGGCGAACTTACCAGATCGAATCGGGGCGCGCTACTCCCGGTTGTCTCTGTCCTGCCCAGGCTGTGAGCGAAATCCTCACAGGGCTGAGCAACAAGCGTAGCGGTGCTTTTGTGCCCTTGCCGAGGCTTGAAGCCGCCCTGCTAGAATCCGCGCCTCGCAACCCTGAAGACAGAACCATGGCTAAGCTCTACAGTGCGCGCAGTCGCGCCATCGAACCCTTCCATGTGATGGCCTTGCTGGCGCGTGCCAACGAGTTGCAGGCAGCCGGTCACGATGTCATCCACCTGGAGATCGGCGAACCGGACTTCACCACGGCCGAGCCGATCATTCGCGCCGGTCAGGCCGCGCTGGCGGCCGGGCACACTCGCTACACCGCCGCGCGTGGCTTGCCGCAACTGCGCGAAGCCATCGCCGGCTTCTATGCCGAACGCTATCGCCTGACGGTCGATCCGCAGCGTATTTTGGTCACCCCGGGTGGCTCCGGTGCATTGCTGCTGGCCGCCAGCCTGCTGGTCGACCTGGGCAAGCACTGGCTGCTGGCCGACCCGGGCTATCCGTGCAACCGCCACTTTCTGCGCCTAGTCGAAGGCGCCGCGCAATTGGTGCCGGTTGGCCCGGATGTGCGTTACCAGCTCACCCCGCAACTGGTCGAGCGGCACTGGGACGCGGACAGTGTCGGCGCGCTGGTGGCTTCACCGGCCAACCCCACCGGCACCTTGCTGCGCAAGGATGAGCTGGCGGCGCTGTCGACCTGCCTCAAGCAGCGTGGCGGTCATCTGGTGGTGGACGAGATCTACCATGGCCTGACCTACGGCTGCGATGCGCCGAGCGTGCTGGAAGTGGACGACGATGCCTTCGTCCTCAATAGTTTCTCCAAATATTTCGGCATGACCGGCTGGCGCCTGGGTTGGCTGGTGGCACCCGAGACGGCTGTGCCTGAGCTGGAAAAGCTGGCGCAGAACCTCTACATCAGCGCATCGAGCATGGCCCAGCATGCCGCGCTGGCCTGCTTCGAGCCGGCTACGCTGGCGATCCTTGAGGAGCGCCGTCACGAATTCCAGCGTCGTCGCGACTACCTGCTGCCGGCGTTGCGCGAGCTGGGCTTCGGCATCGCCGTAGAGCCTGAAGGCGCTTTCTATTTATATGCCGATATCAGTGCCTTCGGCGGTGATGCCTTCGCCTTCTGCCGGCATTTCATCGAAACCGAGCACGTGGCCTTCACGCCGGGCCTGGACTTCGGTCGCTACCAGGCCGGGCATCATGTGCGCTTCGCCTATACGCAGAATGTCGAGCGTCTGCAGCAGGCCGTCGAGCGCATCGCCCGTGGTTTGAAGAGCTGGCAGCCCGATGCGCTTTGATCCGCCGCTGGAAGAAGGGCGCCTGCTGCGCCGCTACAAGCGCTTTCTCGCCGATATTGAGACCGCCAGCGGCGAGCAGATGACCATTCACTGCGCCAACACCGGCTCGATGCTCAACTGCATGAGCGAAGGCTGCCGGGTCTGGTTCAGCCGCAGCAATGATCCCAAACGCAAGCTGCCGGGCAGCTGGGAAATCAGCGAAACGCCGCAGGGGCGCCTGGCCTGCATCAACACCGCGCGGGCCAATGCGCTGGTGGAAGAGGCGCTGCGCGCCGGGCTGATCAGCGAACTGGCTGGTTTTACCGCGCTCAAGCGCGAGGTGGCTTACGGGGTGGAGAACAGTCGCGCCGACTTTCGTCTGGATTACCCGGACGGGCCGGCCTATGTCGAGGTCAAGAGCGTGACGCTGGGCTTCGATGGCAGCGATGTGGCGGCTTTTCCCGATGCGGTGACGCAGCGCGGCGCCAGGCACCTGCGCGAGCTGGCCGCGTTGTCACGCGTCGGTGTACGTACCGTGCAGCTGTACTGCGTGAACCTCTCCGGTATTCGCGCCGTGCGGGCGGCGGAGGAGATCGACCCGGCATACGCGGCGGGATTGCGTGATGCCAAGGCTGCCGGGGTCGAGGTGCTGGCCTACGGCGCCGAGGTCAGCCCCGAGGGCATCGCCCTGATTCGCCGGCTGGAGGTATTGACCTAGCGCGTGCTGCGCGCACCCGCTTCTGTTTCGGTAGCACGGTGGGCGCGATGTTGGCGTAGCCCGGATGCAATCCGGGAATCCGGTTTTCGCCCATCCCCGGATTGCATCCGGGCTACCTGGCTGCAGCGCCTGCGATCCAGATCCCGTACGCGTCTTCCCTGCATTCCAGGGCCCGCAGCGCCTGTCCTTCGCAGGGGCCGGCCACGCATTCGCCGCTCTCGATGAGAAACAGCGCGCCATGAGTCGCACAGCGGATCAGGCTGCCGCTGTCATCGAGAAAGTCGTCCACCTGCCACTCCAGGGCAACGCCGCGGTGTGGGCAGCGGTTGAGGTAGGCGTATACCTGGCCGCCTCTGCGCACGACGAACAGGCTCATCTGGTCGATCAGAAAGCCCCGGCTCTGACCTTCGACCAGTTCGTGCGGGGCGCATAGGCGGATCATCGCGTTCTCCGTTTCAGGTGGTGCGATTATCCCGCAGGAAGCAGGAGGGCGCATCCCTGCGCCAAGTGGACCTCAGAACTGCCAGGAGGCCGACACGCGGAAGGTACGACCTGGCTCGCTGTAGTAGTCGACCGGTTGCGGGGTGGTACGGCCGCCAATGCTGGGCACATTGAGGGCGTTCCAGTATTTCTTGTCGAACAGGTTGAACAGACCGGCCTGCAGCCTCACGCCGTCCAGCGCTGCCGGCTGCCAGTAGCCGGTGAGGTCGACCACGCCATAGCCGGGGGCCTTGAAGTCGCTGTCGTTCTCGACCTTGTCGCGACGGCGGGCGGCGGTCAGCATCAGGTCCGCGCCGTAGCGCTGCTGGGTATAGCTCAGGCCCAGGGTGCCGGTCAGCGGGGCGACCGAGTTCAGGTGCTGTTTGGTTTCGCGGTCCTTGCCCACGGCCCAGGCGACCGAGGTCCAGGCCTGCCAGGCGGGGGCGAACTGCCAGTGTGCGGTGCCTTCGGCGCCGTAGATACGTACCTTGTCGCGGTTTTCCATCACTTCGAAGAAGGTCGGGAATTCGCCAGGCTGGAAGCCGTAATCCTCTTCGTTGGCGGTGATGCTGTCGATGAAGTTCCTGTAGCGGTTGTCGAACAGGCTGATGGCACCACCCAGATGGCTGTCACCCAGGCGCGCGCCGACTTCGTAGCCGGTGCTTTCCTCGGGTTTGAGGTTGGGGTTGCCGACGCGCGCGTAGCCCATGCCGGAGTTGGTGAAGGTGCTGTACAGCTCGTTGACGTCCGGTGCCTTGAAGCCCTGTGCCCACTGCGCATAAAGAGTGGCCAGCTCGTGCGCCTGCCAGGTCAGCAGCAGGCTGCCGGCCCAGTTGGAGTCCTTGTTCTCGGTGAGCATCACGCTGTCGCCGGCCAGTACATAGCCGTTGGTGCTGCTTTTGGGTTTGTACTCGTAGCGGTCATAGCGCAGGCCGGGCGTCAGGGTCAGGGTGTCGCTGAGGGCGATGTCGTCTTTCAGGTAGAGGCCATAGAGGTTGCCTGGCGTTTTCGGCATCTCGGCCTGGTTGGTGTGCAGGTTGATGCAGGAAAAGTAGATGCCGGCCGGCGTGCTGTCCGGGCGCGGCGGGAAGGGCGGTACCAGCACGCTGGGGCAGGCATCGTAGCCGCCGCTGTATTGCTCGGTCTCGATGCGGCTCCACTCCACGCCCAGGGTCAGATTGTGCTGGCCCAGCTGTTTGCCCAGGCTGCTGGTGACACCGTACTGGGTCTTTTCGATCTCGTTATTGCGGCCAAAGGGGCCGGCCAGCGTCCCGGCGCGGGTCGCATCCACCTCATCCTCGCGCTGCAGCTTCTGCCAGTAGACGATGGTGTCGGCCCAGTCGAGCAGGCTGTCAGCGTCATCGGCGCGGTACTGGTGGTCAAAGGACAGGCGCTTGCGCTCGTTGTTCTCGCGTGTGTCGTAGTGCCGAGGGTAGTTGGCGGTGCCCTGGTTGATGCGGCTGTCCATGTCCTCGCTGCGCTCGAACAGTTCGGCGGTCACACCAACGCGGTGCCCGCCGGCGAGCTTCTGCTGAACCTTGAGCAGCAGGCTGTGCTCATCGGTATCGCTGGGGTTGGCCTCGGTGCGTTGGGTGCCCAGTACATCGCGATTGCCCTGAGTGTCGAGCTCGTGGCCCTTGCGCCCGCCGGCCTGGAGTAGCCAGGCGGTGTCGTTGAGGCGACCGGCCAGAGCGGCATTGAGCCCCCAACTGCGGTCGGCGCTGTCGTAGTCGTTCTTGACCATGCCGGCGAACGCGTCCCTATCGCCCAGCAGATCGTCCGGGTTCAGCGTGCGCAGTTGCAGGGCACCACCCAGAGCGCCGGAGCCAACCTGGCTGGAGTTGGCGCCACGCACCACATCGATGGCGGACAGGCTCTGGAAGTCGATGCTGTCCAGGCCGCCGTTCACTTCGCGCACGGCGTCATTCAGCCAGGGCATGCGGATGCCGTCGATGGTGGTGAGCACGCGGTCGCGGTCCAGACCGCGGATATTGATGCTGTTGTTGCTGCGGTTGAAGTTCACCCCGGGCTCGGCGCGGCGCGACAGGTCATCGAAGCTGCGGATCTGGCGACGTTCCAGGGTCTGCGCATCGGTCTGCGTGGTGGTGGGCAGTGGCTGCTTGACGGCGGCAGCAGTGACTTCGACGTCGGGCAGCTCGGCCGGCGTAGCGGCCAGAGCCAGTGAAGGGCACAGCAACAGCAGCGCGAGCCAGGGGCGGCGGGCGTAGGGCGGAAGAACGAGCATGATGATACTCCTGTGCATGCGTGGCAGTTCTGCGACTGCGCCCGGACTGGGCCGCGCTGCTGCCGGCACTTGGCGGGCTCGGTCGGGTCATGGTGCTGACCCGTAACGAGCATTGCGTGCATGAGCTCAAGGGGCTGTATCGCGAGGTCAGCGTTGCCGCATCCGGGCAGATGGGCCTGGTGGTATCGGCCGATATCGATCTGCGTCTGTTTCTCAGCGGTTGGGCCAGTGTGTTTGCTGTCACCGAGCAAACCGCCAAGGGCACCCAGCGCAGTATCCAGGTGTTCGATCAGCAGGGTGTCGCTGTGCATAAGGTCTACCTGACCGAGCACAGCGAGCTGGGCGCCTGGCAGCCGCTGATCGAACGTTTTGCCGGCGAGCAGAGCGCCGAGTTGCAACTGTTGCCAGCGCCGCCTGCGCCGCTGCGCAAGGCCGATGCCGAGATCGACAGCCAGGCGCTGCGCGATGGCTGGGCGAAGTTGCAGGACACCCACCATTTTTTCGCCCTGCTGAAGAAGCATGAGGTTGCCCGCACCCAGGCGTTGCGCCTGGCCGGCGAGCAGTGGGCGCAGCCGTTGGCGACCTCCGAGCTGACGGTGCTGATGGAACAGGCCGCTGCCCGCGAAGTGCCGATCATGGTGTTCGTCGGCAACCGTCACTGCATCCAGATTCACACCGGCCCGGTGAACAACCTGCACTGGATGGACAGCTGGTTCAACGTGCTCGATCCCGACTTCAACCTGCACCTGCAGACCCGCGGCGTGGTCGAGCTGTGGCGTGTGCGCAAGCCCAGTGTCGATGGCGTGATCACCAGCCTGGAGGCCTTCGATGCCGATGGCGAACTGGTGATACAGCTGTTCGGCGCGCGCAAGCCCGGTATGGCCGAGCGCGACGATTGGCGCGAGCTGGCCGAGTCGCTGCCAGTACTGGCCTGAGCAGGGAGCCCTGACCATGCGTCTTGCCAATATCCTGGGCGGCCTGGCGGCCGTCCTGTTGTTTCCCAATATGGTGCTGGCTGCCGAGCCGTTGCCGCAGCGCTGGGTGAGTTCAGGCGGTGCCCTGAGCGAGTGGGTGGTGGTGCTGGGCGGCGAGCGCAAGCTGGTCGGTGTCGATACCACCAGCCGTCATCCGGCGTCGCTGACCAAGCTGCCGAGCGTCGGTTATCAGCGTCAGCTGGCGGCCGAGGGCATTCTCGCCCTGCGTCCTGACCTGCTGCTCGGCAGCGAGGAAATGGGCCCGCCGCCGGTGCTCGAGCAACTGGCAGCCGCGGGTGTGCATATCGAGCGCCTGACGGCGCGCGCCGAGCTGCACAGTCTGCAGGCCAACCTGCAGCGCCTGGGGCAGTTGCTCGGTGATGAGGTGGTGGCGCAACGGGCCTTTGCCGATTATCAGGTGCGTTTGCAGACCCAGCGGCAATGGGTCGAGCAGGCCCAACGCAGTCAGGAAGCCCCCGGTGTGCTGCTTCTACTCGGGCACGCTGGTGGCAGCCCGCTGGTGGGCGGTGTCGATACGGCAGCCGATTGGCTGATCAATCGTGCCGGTGGGCGCAATCTGGCCACTCACAGTGGTTACAAGGCACTCTCCAGTGAGGCGCTGTTGGCGCTCGATCCGCAGGTCGTGGTGGTCGCTGACCGTGCCCTGGAAGGCGACGCCGCGAGGCGGGCTTTGCTGCAGCAGAACCCGGCCCTGGCCAGCACAAGGGCGGCGCGCGAGGGGCGTTTGCTGGCGCTGGATCCGACCCTGCTGGTTGGCGGCCTGGGGCCGCGTGTGCCGGATGGGCTGGCGATGCTCGCCGCAGGCTTTTATCCTGCCAGCCAACCCCTGACTGCCGAAGCCAAGCGCGAGCCATGATTCCAACCCTATCGACGCGTCCATTGTTCATCGCGCTGGGCCTGCTGCTGACGCTCGTGCTGTGGTTGTCGCTGGCGCTCGGCCCGGTCAACCTGCCACTGGGTGATACCCTGCGTGCCGCGCTGCGTCTGCTGGGTTTGCCCCTGGCGACGGATGCCGCGGTGCAGCAGGCCGAACTGATCCTGGCGCAAATCCGCATGCCGCGTACGCTGCTCGGCCTTGCCGTGGGCACGGTGCTGGCGCTCTGTGGTGTGGCGATGCAGGGCTTGTTTCGCAACCCATTGGCCGACCCCGGACTGGTCGGTGTTTCCAGTGGTGCTGCGCTGGGTGCTGCGGTGGCCATCGTGGGGGGCGCCGCATTCGGCGGTTTGCCCGAGGCTTTCGCTCCTTATCTGTTGTCGCTATGCGCCTTCGCCGGTGGCTTGCTGGTGACGGCGCTGGTCTACCGCCTGGGACGGCGCGATGGGCAGATCCACGTGGCGACCATGCTGCTGGCGGGGATCGCACTGACCGCACTGGCCGGTGCGGCCATCGGCCTGTTCACCTACCTGGCAGACGATGCGACCCTGCGTACCCTGACGTTCTGGAACCTGGGCAGTCTCAATGGCGCCAGTTATGCACGGCTCTGGCCGCTGCTGCTGGCTACCTTGGCTGTGGCACTGTGGCTGCCAAGACGGGCGCGGGCATTGAATGCCCTGCTGCTCGGCGAGTCGGAGGCGCGTCACCTCGGGTTCGATATCGAGCGAGTCAAACGTGAGTTGGTGTTCTGTACCGCATTGGGTGTCGGTGCGGCAGTGGCTGCCGCGGGCCTGATCGGCTTTATCGGCCTGGTGGTGCCGCACCTGATGCGTTTGCTGGTCGGTCCCGATCATCGCCTGCTGTTGCCGGCGTCGGCACTGGCCGGTGCCAGCCTGTTGCTGCTGGCGGATCTGGTCGCGCGCCTGGCGCTGGCGCCTGCCGAATTGCCGATTGGCATCGTCACGGCGCTGATCGGCGCGCCATTCTTCCTCTATCTGCTGCTGCGAGGACGCCACTGATGCTGCGCGCCGAACAGTTGGACGTCCGTCGTGGGCCTTGTGTGGTGCTCAGTGGTATCGACCTGCAACTGCGTCCCGGTGAAGTGCTGGGCGTGCTGGGGCCCAACGGTGCGGGCAAGAGCACCTTGCTGGCGGCCATGGCCGGCGAGTTGGCGGCCAGCACGGGGCAGGTGACCCTGGAGCAGCGTGCGCTGGCTGACTGGCCCGGGCCGGAGCGAGCCAGGCGTCTGGCCGTATTGCCGCAGAGTTCGAGTCTGAATTTCGCCTTCCGCGTCGAGGAGGTGGTCGCCATGGGCCGGCTGCCGCATGACAGCGGGCGCGTTCGCGACGCGCAGATCGTGCAGCAGGCGCTGCAGGCGGCCGATGCCGCGCACCTGGCGGGGCGCAGCTATTTGGTATTGTCTGGCGGCGAACGTCAGCGCGTGCACCTGGCACGGGTGCTGGCGCAGCTGTGGCCGGGCGGTGAGGGGCAGACCTTGCTGCTCGATGAACCGACCTCGATGCTCGATCCCTTGCATCAGCACACTTGTCTGCAAGCGGTTCGCCGTCTGGCAGAATCCGGCGTGGCGGTACTGGTGATTCTTCATGACCTCAACCTGGCTGCGCGCTACTGTGATCGCCTGTTGCTGCTGGAGCGGGGCAGGGCGCATGCCCTGGGTTCGCCTGCCGAGGTCTTGCGTGCCGAACCGCTGGAGGCCGTATTCGGTTTGCAAGTGCTGGTGCAGACTCATCCCGAGCGCGGCCATCCCCTGATCATTGCGCGTTGACCTGTGGAGCACTCGATGCGAGTTCTGTTGCTGAGCTGTCTGATGCTGCTGGCCGCCTGCCATGGCCGCAATATATTGCCGCCCCCGCAACCGCTTGCACCGCTGGGGCATGAGCATGCCGATCTGGGCCGTATCGTCGATCTGGCCACTGGGCAAAACATCAGCCCTGAGCAACTCCTGCGGCGTCTGGCGTCGGCTCAGCGGGTGCTGGTTGGTGAGCAGCATGACAATCCCGATCATCACGCCTTGCAGCTCTGGCTCTTGCGTGAGCTGGCACGGCAGCGGCCGCAGGGCAGCGTGCTGATGGAGATGCTCAACCCGGAGCAGCAGCCCAAGGTCGATCAGGCTCAGCGCGCGGCTCGTGAGGGACGCTTGCCCGCTGATCCGTTCGATACCCTGGCCTGGCAGCCCGGCTGGGACTGGTCGCTCTACGGGGCGCTGGTCATGCACCAGTTGCGCCAGCCCTATCCCTTGCTCGCGGCCAATCTGGATCGCGCCGAGATCATGCAGATCTACCGCCAGCGGCCTGTACTCGAAGGCGAGCATTCCACTGCCGAGACGGTGCAGGCGCGCCTGCTCGAGGATATCCGTGACGCGCACTGCGGCCTGCTGCCGGACACTCAGCTGCCGGCGATGCTCGCCGTGCAGCAGCAGCGTGATCGGCGCATGGCCGAGGCGCTGCTGGCGGCGCCGCAGCCAAGCCTGCTGTTGGCCGGTGCCTTTCATGTGCGCAAGGATCTCGGTGTACCGCTGCACCTGACTGATCTGGGCGCGCATGCGGGCAGCACGGTGCTGATACTGGCCGAAGTCGGCCGTCAGGTCGATGCATCCATGGCTGACTATGTCTGGTTCACGGCTGCGCAACCTGAACAGGATCACTGCGCCAAACTGCGACCCTAGCCGCCTTTCGCTCGCCCGCCAGGCGCTATCCTCCGCTTTTTGCCGCTTTGGAGCCCGCCCTATGGCCACTGACGTCCACGACTTGCTGCAAGGTTATTTCAACGCGCTCAATGAGCGGGATATTCGTGCCTGTCTGGCCCTGGTCTGCGACGAGCTGATTCTGCAGCCCAATCAGGGGCTTACCGAGCAGGGGCGTGATGCCTTCGCCGGATTTCTCGAGCGGCAGCTGCACTGCTACCGCGAAGTCCTCGAACCCCAGGTGATCCTGACCGATCCGCAAGGGCGGCATGCCGCCTGCGAATACCTGGTAAGCGGCGAATACCTGGCCACCGATGATGGACTGCCGGAGGCTTGCGGGCAGCATTATGCAATGCGGGTGGGGGTCTTTTTCGATATCCACGACGGCCTGATCAGCCGTATCAGTCTGCATTTCAATCTGCCGGACTGGCTGGCCCAGATCGATGACTGAGCGTTCCAGTATCGAATGTGGCAGGCCATGCTGTCTTCCAGGCAAAAAAAGACCCGGCAAGAGCCGGGTCAATAACCGTGATTAGCCTGATGAGGAGATAATCTGAAGAGGCCGACTGAATGGTCTCTTTAGCTTATCGGCTGATCTCGCGACCAGTTGATGTAATAATAACAATTCTCATTTCATAGTCAACGCCTTTTTGAGAATTTCTCTCAGAAGGCTTCAGGCCCGGAAAAAACAACCCCGGCACGGGGCCGGGGTTGTTTCAGAGTTGCGTTTATCCTGGCAGGCGCAGCTGGGTGATTTCCTTGTTGAGCAGGTCGATGCGTCGGGCCATGCTCTCGATCAGACTGTGTGCGATGCGTGGGTTGCTCTGCATCAGGCTGAGGAACTGCTCCTTGGGTATCACCATCACCGTACAGGGTTCGCTGGCGATCACCGTGGCGCTGCGTTTCTCGCGGGTGAATACCGCCATGGCGCCAAAGATTTCATCTTTCTGCACGTCGCCGACCTTTTGCCCGTCGACGTGGGCTTCGGCATGGCCTTCGATGATGATGAACACGTGGTCGGCTTCATCGCCCTGCTGAATCAGCTCCTCGCCAGCGGCGAAATGCTGGAAGCCGGTGGCCGGGCGGATCTCCGGCTGTTTCAGGCGGGCCAGTGCATCGGACAGCAGGGCCGTATGACCGATCAGGTAGTGGATGAACTGTTCCTGGCGTTGCTCGTCGGCATAGATATGCTGGAACACCTCGGTGCGCGAGTAGGGCACAAGGCTGATGGGCTCTTCACTGCTGTAGCGGCAGGTGGGCAGATCGATCCCCTGGCGCAGGCCGACCAGGTCACCTTCCTGCAGATAGAACAGCGGGCGCTCATCGACCAGGGCGTGCAGCAGGCCATTCTCGATAATGAACAGCTGTTTACCCGGCAAGACCTTGGCCAGGTCATCGACACGCTCAAGTCGCAGCGGCTCCCCGGTAGGTTGCAGCCCTTCCAGCAGGCGAGTGGGGATGCTCTGCAGGCGATTGATCAACTGATCGGCATAAGCCGGTTGCTCCCCGAGTAAATACATAACCGTAATTCCTTGAACTGGCTGGGCTGGCTGGGCACACGAAGATCCCTGAAACAATATGCTGCGCGGCCCGGCGAGTAAATCACCTTGCGCTGCTGTTGTGAGCTAGCTCTTGTTGTGATTCTGGGCGGCATCGAGCTGACCATTCAATTCGGCCTTGTGTGCCGGCGGCAATTCATTCCAGTGCACATCGAGCAACGCCCCCTCGATGGCATACAGCAGCACCTTGGAGGCGCGAAAACCACGGGCCTTGACTGCCCGGTAGGCGCTGACGGCACCATGCCGGCGCAGATCGCTGGCGCTGTGGATGCCTACGGCATGCAGCCACTGCGCCGAGGTTTTGCCCAGATTCTTCAAATGTTGCAGTTCGTCGTTCATCGGGCCTCCTTGCGTGTGAGTGAAAGATTCACGGTGGCGTGCCTGGCAAAAGTGTAGTGGTCACATATCCAGGCGCCGCACGCTGTGGTGCGTGAAGCATCATTTGCTGCGATAGCGCAGGCGCGTGCCGAAATTCACGGACATGAGAATTTCGTCAGCAGTCAGCTCGACGGGAAAGTAGGCGCCGGATATCTGCGCATGGGCCAGGCTGGCGCCTTCGATCCGGGCGTTGCGAAAGTCCAGGCCGCGCAGGTCGGCACCACGAAAATAGGCGTCGGTGAAGTTGACGGCATCGGTGTCCATGTTGCGCAGGTCGAGCCCGCGAAAGTCGCTGCCGGAGAGGTCGACCTCGACATCCTTTGGCCTGCGTGCATTGAAGCCTTTGACATCGTCGTTGTGCAGGAGGTGGTAGAGCGGATGATCAAGCTGACGTGGCTGGCTCATGGCAGATACCGGTGATGGTCTCACCGGGAGTATAGAAGGCCTGCCGGGGTTTGCCCGGCAGGTGCTGGTCAGCGGTAGGCCGTGGCTCAGACTCCAGGCAGGCGCTGGCGAATGCGCTCGACCAGGCTGTCGAGGCTGGCGCTGTCATGGGTGTCAACGCGTTTGCTGTGGCTCAGTTCCTGTTCATCGAGTGGTTCGCGGCTGGCGTGTTGAGCCTGGATCACTTCCAGCGTCGCATCCGATGGATCCTGACCGTCGCTCTGGCGCTGTGCCAGCCAACTGGCGATCACCGCCTCTGGCGCATGGCAGTCGAGGATCAGCAGGGGCACGCCCGTTTCCTCGGCCACTTCGCTGGCGGCCAGGCGCTGCGCAGCCTTGAGGTAGGTGGCATCGATCACCACGGGGAAGCCGGCCTGCAATACCTGGCGCGCCAGCTGATGCAGGCGCAGGTAGGTGGCCTGGCTGGCCTCGGTGCTGTAGATGCCCGCAGTCAGTTGATCCCGGGTTTCGGCGTTCTGCTCGCCGAACAGGCGCTTGCGCTCGACGTCGGAGCGCAGGCGGATGGTGCCCAGCGCTTCGACCAAACGCATGGCGACGTGGCTTTTACCGACGGCAGAGACACCGTGGGTGATGGCCAGGAAAGGCGAGGGAATGGCGCTGTAGCTTTCTGCCAGAGCGGCATAGCTGCGGTACTGGCGCAGAATCACCGCGCGTTGCACCGAACTCTTTTCCTGGCCCAGACGGAACAGCGCGACCTTGCCACGTACCATGGCGCGGTAGGCCTTGTAGAAATTCAGCAGTTGCAGGGCCGCATAGTCACCGGTGCGTTCCAGCCAGCCGCTGATGAAACGACGCGCCAGGCACTTTAGGCCACGGTCTTCGAGGTCCATGGCCAGGAAGGCGATGTCGGCGGTGACGTCGGTAAAGCGGAAGGGTTCGTTAAACTCGATGCAGTCGAACAGCACCACTCGCCCGTCAATCTTGGCGGCGTTGCCCAGGTGAATATCACCGTGGCATTCGCGGATGAAACCCTGAGCCTTGCGTTCGCTCAACAGTGGTTGCAGGCGTTCGTAGCTGGACTGGGCCCAGGCCTCGAGGGCATCGAGTTGCTGCAGGTCTGCCTGCTCGTTGAGCATCGGGCGAATCTGGTCGAAATTCTGCTGCACCGGAACCATTACCGCTTCTGCGCTACCCAGCGGATGTTCCTGCGGCACCTTCGGTGCGTTCAGATGAAAGGTGGCAATCTGCTCGGCCAGGGCGTCGATATGGGCTTCGTTCAGTTCGCCACGTGCCTGGATGGCGCTGAGCAGTTGCTCCTGCGGGAACTGGCGCATTTTCAGCGCGTATTCGATGGCGGGCGTGCTGCCGTCGAGACTGGGCGCGTCTTCACTACCGCCGATCGGCAACACGTCAAGATACAGATCTTGGGCCAGGCGCTGGTTGAGGCGCAGCTCTTCTTCGCAGAAATGACGGCGTGCATCGAGCTCGGTGAAGTCGAGAAACCCGAAATTGACCGGTTTTTTGATCTTGTAGGCGTAGGGGCCAGTGAGCAAAACCCAGGAAATGTGGGTCTCAATGACCTGAAACCCCTCCACAGGATGCGGATACAGGGCCGGGTTCTGCAATGCGGCAATCAGGGCTTGGCTCACGTTCGATCCTTGTTCTAGACGCTGTTCGAGCTGGGCATTATGGCCGCTGTGAGCTGCTCTGCAAACCATTCGGGCGGCCTGCTGGCGCCCATTTAAAGTGCGTATAATCCCGCCATGACTCGAAAACGCTCCCCTCGCTCAAACAAAAAATCCCGCTCCTCCGGCATGCGTCCCTGGCTTGCCTGGGGGCTCAAACTCGGTCTTGTCGGTCTGGTAATCCTGGCCGGCTTTGCCATTTACCTCGACGCCGTGGTGCAGGAGAAGTTTTCCGGCAAGCGCTGGACCGTACCTGCCAAGGTCTACGCCAGGCCGCTGGAGCTGTTCGTGGGCCAGAAACTGGCCAAGGATGATTTCCTACGTGAACTCGATGCGCTGGGTTACCGCCGCGAAAGTGTGGTGAATGGGCCGGGTGCGGTGTCCGTGGCCGGTAACTCGATCGAGTTGCACAGTCGCGGCTTTCAGTTCTACGAGGGGGCTGAGCCAGCGCAGAGGGTGCGTGTGCGTTTCTCCGGTGACTACGTCGCTGGTTTGACTCAGGCCAATGGCAGCAACCTGGCCGTGGCGCGGTTGGAGCCGGTGTTGATCGGTGGGCTTTATCCGGCGCATCAGGAAGACCGCATCCTGATCAAGCTGGATCAGGTGCCGGCCTATCTGATCGAAGCGCTGGTGGCGGTCGAGGATCGTGACTACTTCGATCACTTTGGCGTGTCGCCCAAGGGCATCGCCCGTGCCATGTGGGTCAATGCCACGTCCGGGCGTCTGGTACAGGGCGGCAGTACCCTGACCCAGCAGTTGGTGAAGAATTTCTACCTGACCAACGAACGCACCCTGGCGCGCAAAGCCACTGAGGCGATGATGGCGGTACTGCTGGAGTTGCATTACGACAAGCGCGAGATTCTCGAGGCTTACATGAACGAGGTGTTCCTCGGTCAGGATGGGCAGCGCGCCATACATGGCTTCGGTCTGGCCAGTCAGTACTTCTTCAGTCAGCCGGTTTCCGAGCTGAAGCTCGAGCAAGTTGCGCTGCTGGTGGGGATGGTCAAGGGGCCGACCTTTTTCAATCCACGGCGCAATCCCGAACGTGCCTTGGCGCGGCGTAACCTGGTCATCGACCTGCTCGCCGAACAGGGTTCTATTACTGCCGACGAGGCCGCGGCAGCCAAGCAAAAGCCATTGGGCGTGACTTCGCGCGGCAGCATGGCCGACAGCTCGTTCCCGGCATTTCTGGATCTGGTCAAGCGTCAGTTGCGCGAAGACTATCGCGATCAGGATCTGACCGAAGAAGGCCTGCGTATCTTCACCAGCCTGGATCCGATTCTGCAGCTCAAGGCCGAAGAGGCCCTGGCCGAAACCCTCAAGCGCCTGGAGGGGCGCAAGGGCGTGGACGCAGTGCAGGCCGGGATGGTGGTGACCAACCCCGAGACGGGGGAGATCCAGGCCTTGATTGGCAGCCGCCAGCCGCGTTTTGCTGGTTTCAACCGGGCGCTGGATGCGGTACGGCCGATTGGCTCATTGGTCAAGCCGGCGATCTATCTCTCGGCGCTGGAGCGTCCCAGCCAATACACCCTGACCAGTTGGCTGGAAGATGAACCCTTCTCCATCAAGGGGCAGGACGGCCAGGTCTGGACGCCACAGAACTATGACCGTAAGGCGCACGGCACCATCTACCTGTATCAGGGGCTGGCGCAGTCCTACAACCTGTCTACGGCCAAGCTCGGCCTGGAGATCGGTGTACCCAACGTGCTCAAGACCCTGGAGCGACTCGGGGTCGAGCGTAAATGGCCGGCCTACCCGTCGATGCTGCTCGGTGCGGGTGCGCTGACGCCGATGGAGGTGGCCGGCATGTACCAGACCCTGGCCAATGGCGGCTTCAATACGCCGTTGCGTGGTATTCGCAGCGTACTGACTGCCGATGGTGAACCGCTCGGGCGTTATCCATTCAAGATCCAGCAACGCTTCGATCCGGGTGCCATTTACCTGCTGCAGAACGCCATGCAGCGCACCATGCGTGAAGGTACGGGGCGTTCGGTGTACAGCCAGCTGCCCAGCTCGCTGAATCTGGCGGGCAAGACCGGCACCAGTAACGACTCGCGTGACAGCTGGTTCGCCGGTTTCAGTCAGGACCTGCTGTCAGTGGTATGGCTGGGGCGCGATGATAACGGCCCGACCCCGCTGACCGGCGCGACCGGGGCGTTGCAGGTCTGGACCAGCTTCATGCGCAAGGCGGACCCGCTGCCCCTGGACATGCCGATGCCGGATAACGTCACCCTGGCCTGGATCGATCGGCAGACCGGCTTGGGCTCGGCTTCGGGCTGCCCGAATGCAGTGCAGATGCCTTATATTCGCGGCAGCGAACCTGCCCCGGGCTCCGCTTGCGGTATCCAGGCACCGGTCGAGTCGGTGATGGACTGGGTGCGGGGCTGGTTGGAATGACGACCGGGTCGAGTGACTCGGTGTTACCTGAAGAGGATTGGATGTGAACAAGAAGTGGCTTGCCACGATGCTGGCAACGGCGGTTCTCGGTGGTTGCAGTACGGTACCGCAGGGTTCGATTCCGGTGATCGATGCCGGTGCTCCGTTGTCGTCCGGCGGCTCTGGTCCCTCGACCAGTCAAAGTCCGGCGGCAGAGCCGCAGCGTATCGAAGAGGATTCCGGGGTCGTGGTGATGGTGCCGCAGGGGGCGGTCTCGACGCCGTTGCAGACCGATTCGCAGCCGATCACCTCCAGTGGTGGTCTGACTTTCGACGAGCCCATGAGCAGCCAGCCGCCGGCTCCGAGTCAAGGCAGCTTCGGCTCCTCGGTGCCGAGCCAGCCCAGCGGCATTCCCAGCGGCGGCCTGGCGGCTGACGAGCAGCTGGATGGTCCGGTGCTTGCGCTGCTGACCACTGCTCAACAGCAGCAGGGAGGTGGTGATCTCAATGGTGCCGCTTCCAGCCTCGAGCGTGCCCAACGCATCGCTCCGCGTGAGCCACAGGTGCTTTACCGCCTCGCCGAGGTACGTATGGCTCAGGGCGATGCTGCGCAGGCCGAGCAACTGGCCCGTCGTGGTCTGACTCAAGCCAGTGGGCGTCCCGCGCTGCAGGCCAGCCTGTGGGATCTGATTGCCCGCGCCCGCGAGCGCCAGGGGGATCCCGCTGGCGCGGCCCAGGCCCGTGAGCGCGCCCGAGTCAACCTCTGATGGATGTGCGCCTCAATGCGGTGGCCGAGCACCTGCTGCTGATCGAGCGCGAACTGCGCGTGCAGGGTTGGTGGCAGGAGGAGGCGCCGAGCGCCGAGGCCTTGGCCAGCCAGGAGCCGTTTTGCGTCGATACGCTGACGTTCGAGCAATGGCTGCAATGGATCTTCCTGCCGCGCATGAAGGCGCTGTTGGAAAGCGGCGCCAACTTGCCCTCGGTGTCGGGTATCCAGGCGATGGCGGAGATGGTCTATCAGCAGCAGCCGGGCGTTGCCCGTCGGCTGCTCGAACTGCTGGGCGAGTTCGATCGTCTGCTTACGCGCACGCCTTGAGAGCGTGCGCGTAACGCGTTACTTGCAGTTTTCCGCGATGGACTTCTTCAGCTCGGTGATGCGTTCCTGACGCTCATCCTCACCTAACCGGCGTACCTCGCCAGCGTCCTCTACCCTTACGCGAGGGTTGTTTTCCAACTGGGCCAGATTGGTACGAGCTGTCTCGCAGAACTGCTTGCGCTCGGCTTCCTGCTTGGCCACATCTTCCTTGACCTTCTTGTCGATGGCCGCCTGCTCGGGATCGAGCTGCTCTTCGACGCTGGGCGCCGGGGCGCTCGATGTCGAGCGTGGAGGCGGCGTCGCGGTGTTGATGGTCGTGGCCTCCTGGCCCTGTGGGGGTTGCGCGCCAAAATGGGTCACGCCTTTGTCATCGACCCACTTGTAAACCTGGCTGGCCATGGCGGTGGTGCTCAAGGCGAGCATCAGGGTGCCAGTGAGAATCATGTGGCGCATGCTGTTTCCTTTATCGAGAGCTGCAGTGCTGCTGGCTACTATAACCAAAAGCCGACAATCTTCATCCTGCGCTGCGTCACAGCGCCAAGTCGAATAATAGGTTACACGCCGCTTGACTTGCTCTCGCCGAACCCGAACAATTCAGCCTTACCCCGCAGTGGAGTCCGCCGCAAGCGTCCTCCAGCTCGGGGAAAAGAGGCGCTACCCGCGCCGAACCGTGACACCCGCTACGCGTTACCTCGCGCTGGGAGGGTCAGCCCCGCAAGACCATGGGCTGCTCCGTTACTCGTCAAGCTGATGTTCCGAATCCACGATCACCGTCGTGCGTGTCCGCTGACAGTAAGAACCTACTTAGGGCTACCCGTTGCGGGTGGCATACTGGCGTTCAAGAGGTGAACAACGTGGAGCTTTTATCCGGCGCTGAAATGGTCGTCCGCTTCCTGCGTGACGAAGGCGTTAAGCACATCTACGGGTACCCTGGTGGTGCTCTCCTGCATATTTACGATGCCCTGTTCAAAGAACCGGAAGTGACCCACATTCTGGTGCGTCATGAACAGGCAGCGACCCACATGGCTGACGGTTATGCCCGCGCCACTGGCAAGGCCGGTGTAGTGCTGGTTACCTCTGGTCCGGGCGCGACCAATGCCATCACCGGCATTGCAACTGCCTACATGGATTCCATTCCGATGGTGGTGATCTCCGGCCAGGTGCCGAGCGCCATGGTCGGCACCGATGCCTTCCAGGAAACCGACATGGTCGGTATTTCCCGTCCGATCGTGAAGCACAGCTTCATCATCAAGCACCCCTCGGAAATCCCCGAAGTGCTGAAGAAGGCCTTCTATCTCGCCGAGTCCGGCCGTCCCGGCCCGGTCGTGGTCGACATTCCGAAGGATATGGGCGATCCGACCCAGAAGTTCGAGTACGTCTATCCGAAGAAGGTCAAGCTGCGCTCCTACAGCCCGGCGGTACGAGGCCACTCCGGCCAGATCCGCAAGGCTGCCGAGATGCTGCTGGCCGCCAAACGTCCGGTCATGTACTCCGGCGGTGGTGTGATCATGGGCGGCGCTTCCGCGCCGCTGACCGAGCTGGCGCAGATGCTCAACCTGCCGGTGACCAACACCCTGATGGGCCTGGGCGGCTATCCAGGTACCGACCGCCAGTTCATCGGCATGCTCGGTATGCACGGTAGCTACACCGCCAACCTGGCCATGCACCATGCCGACGTGATCCTGGCTGTCGGTGCGCGTTTCGATGACCGTGTGATCAACGGCGCGGCCAAGTTCTGCCCGAACGCCAAGATCATTCATATCGACATCGACCCGGCTTCGATCTCGAAGACCATCAAGGCTGACATTCCGATCGTTGGCCCGGTGGATAGCGTGCTGACCGAGATGGTCGCCATCCTCAAGGAAATCGGTGAAACCCCGAACAAGGACACCGTCGCCAGCTGGTGGAAGCAGATCGACGAGTGGCGTGGCAATGGGCGTCTGTTCCCCTACAACGAGGGCGACGGTTCGATCATCAAGCCGCAGACCGTTATCGAAACGCTGTGCGAAGTGACCAAGGGCGACGCCTACATCACCTCCGATGTCGGTCAGCACCAGATGTTCGCGGCGCAGTATTACCGCTTCAACAAGCCCAACCGCTGGATCAACTCCGGTGGCCTGGGCACCATGGGCTTTGGTTTCCCGGCTGCGATGGGCATCAAGCTGAACTTCCCGGATGCCGATGTGGCGTGCGTCACCGGCGAGGGCAGCATTCAGATGAACATTCAGGAGCTGTCGACCTGCCTGCAGTACGACCTGCCGGTTAAGATCGTCAACCTGAACAACGGTGCTCTCGGCATGGTCCGCCAGTGGCAGGACATGCAGTACAATAGCCGTTATTCGCACTCCTACATGGAGTCGCTGCCGGACTTCGTCAAACTGGCCGAGGCCTATGGTCATGTCGGCATGCGTATCACGTCGCTGAAGGACCTCAAGCCCAAGCTGGAGGAAGCCTTCGCCCTGAAGAATCGCCTGGTGTTCCTCGACATTGCGGTGGATTCCAGCGAGCACGTCTACCCGATGCAGATCAGAGACGGTGCGATGCGTGACATGTGGCTGAGCAAGACGGAGCGGACCTAAGATGCGACACATCATTTCCCTGCTGCTGGAAAACGAGCCGGGCGCACTGTCCCGCGTGGTCGGTCTGTTCTCCCAGCGTAACTACAACATCGAAAGCCTCACCGTTGCGCCAACCGAGGATCCGACGCTGTCGCGCCTGACCCTCACCACCGTTGGCCATGACGAGGTGATCGAGCAGATCACCAAGAACCTCAACAAGCTGGTCGAGGTGGTCAAGCTGGTCAATCTGTCGGAAAGCGCCCATATCGAGCGCGAGCTGATGCTGGTGAAGATCAAGGCCACTGGCGCCCAGCGCGCCGAGGTCAAGCGCACCACCGACATCTTCCGCGGCCAGATCGTGGATGTGTCCAGTAGCGTTTACACCGTGCAACTAACCGGCACCAGCGACAAGCTCGACAGCTTCATTCAGGCCATTGGCACCGCGTCGATTCTGGAAACCGTACGCAGTGGTGTCACCGGCATCGCGCGTGGCGACAAGGTACTGAGTATCTGATTGTCATTTTGATGCAGAGCCCCGCCTGGTGCGGGGCTTTTTAGTGCGCCCGGCACGGGCGCACTCCTGGAGGTGCAAGTCCTCCCGTGAGCTGGCCACAGCGAACGGAGCGAAGCGCAACTGCGGAAGGGCGACCGACCGTGGGGAGGAAGCGTGGAGCGTAAACCGTGAGCCGATGAACAAGAATCGGATACGAGGCACTGCCAAGCAGGGCGAGCGGGCTAGAAGCCGCGAAGCTCTTGTGGCCAAGGCGAGGTGGTGTAAATCCGGCGGTTGTGCGGTGAAGGAGTGTGTTCTTACCCGGGGAGATCTCGCCTCATGCCTGAAAGGGCGACGTGGAAGCACGGAGCGAGAAGTCAGCAGAAGCCATAGTAGCTGCTTGGTCAGGGCGAAGGGCTGAACGAGAAGGAGCGTCAAACGCCTTGTCGATGAGCGCTGTAACGCATCAGATGCCCGCGCCAGCGGGGCGGGTCGCGGAACGGGAAGGTGAAGCCTTACCGAATGCGATCAGCGATGAAACAGGGCTCCCGCGGCGAGAACCGGAGGGCGCAGGGCGAAGCCTGCTTGAGCAGGCGTTCGCACGAGAGAATATGCAGCGGGCATGGAAGCGCGTGAAGTCCAACAAGGGATCGGCAGGTGTGGACGGGCTGGATATTGCCCAGACTGCCGAACACCTGCGATGGGTGTGGCCGGAGCTTCGCCAGCAACTGCTGAGCGGCTCCTACCAACCACAACCCGTTCGTCGGGTAGGCATCCCGAAACCGGACGGCAGTGAGCGGGAACTGGGTATCCCCACCGTCACCGACCGTCTGATTCAACAGGCACTGCTGCAAGTGCTGCAACCTCTGATTGATCCCACCTTCAGCGAGCACAGCCACGGCTTCCGCCCGGGCCGCCGGGCCCACGATGCGGTGTTGGCTGCGCAACGCTATGCCCAACAGGGCCGCCACATCGTGGTGGATGTCGACCTATCGAAGTTCTTCGACCGGGTTAACCACGACATCCTGATCGACCGCCTGAAGAGGCGCATAAACGATCCTGGAGTCATCCGGCTGGTTCGTGCGTACCTGAACGCGGGCATCATGGACGGCGGTGTGGTCATGGATCGGCATGAGGGCACGCCGCAAGGCGGGCCGCTCTCGCCGTTGCTGGCCAACGTTCTGCTGGACGAGGTGGATAAAGAGCTGGAACGTCGGGGGCACTGCTTCGCCCGTTACGCTGATGACTGCAACGTTTACGTTCGCAGTGAGAAGGCGGGAGAACGGGTGATGCGCCTGCTACGCCGGTGTTACAACAAACTGCGCTTGGTGATCAACGAATCCAAAAGTGCAGTCGCCAGCGTGTTCGGTCGCCAGTTCCTCGGTTATGCCCTGTGGCAGACGAGGGAGGGAGAGGTCCGACGCGCGGTATCAACGAAGGCGTTACAGGCGTTCAAGCTCCGGATCAGGCAACTGACCCGGGGGTCAGGTGGTCGCAGCATGGCACAGGTGGTGGAGAAGCTCCGCAGTTACCTGCTCGGCTGGAAAGGGTACTTCAGGCTGGCACAAACGCCACGCATCTGGCGATCACTGGATGAGTGGATACGTCGCCGCCTGAGAATGCTCCACCTCCGGCACTGGCGACGGGGCAAGACGATCTACCGGGAGCTGATCCGCTTAGGCGCGAGTTCCTGGGTTGCGGAATCCGTGGCGGCGCTGAGCCGTCGCTGGTGGCATAACAGTCGATCTGCCATCCATAATGTGCTGACCATTGCCTACTTCGATCGGTTGGGAGTGCCGAGACTCTCGTGAAACCTCAACTTCTCGAACCGCCCGGTGCGGACCCGCATGCCGGGTGGTGTGGGAGGGGCGGAACTTATTGGTTCCCCCCTATCCCGATTTGCTTGGAATTCAGCGCTGGCGATTCCAGAAAGCGGCGATCAGCGGGTCCTTGAGGCGTTTTTCCAGTGCGAACAGGCCAATGTCATAAGCGGTGAGCGGTGGCTGGATATCGTAGATTCGGATGCGGGCGGTCAGCGGGCTGTTGTCCAGGACGATCTGCGGCACCACGCCGATGCCGAAGCCCAGGCTGACCATGCTGACGATGGCTTCGTTGCCGCTCACCTGGGCATAGATACGTGGCTTGATGTTGTGATGTTTCAGCCAGCGGTCGGTGCGCGTGCGGGCCAGGCCTTCTTCGGACAGAATCATCGGCACGTCCTTCCAGCTTTCCGCGCCCGGATGCTTGAGTTGTTCCTCGTTCAATAGCTGTGGTGCTTGCGGGCCGATAAAGCGCAATTCAGAGCGGGTGATCGACTGGAACACCACACCGTTGGGCAGGCTGTCGGGCAGGGCGCCAATGGCCAGATCTTCCAGGCCTTGCTGTACGCGCTCGACGGCTTTCGCCGGGTCGCCAGTGTGCAGTTTCATTTCGATGCGTGGGTAGTCCTGGCGGAAGCTGCTGAGGATGTCATAAAGGAAGCTGTAGCTGGCTGTGACCGAGCAGTACAGCGACAGTTCGCCGTGCAGGTTGAGCTGATCCTGCATGAAGGTCTGCCGTATTGCCTGCCAGCCATTGATGACCTCGCTGGCATACTCGCGAAACTGCTGGCCCTCGCGCGTCAGGCGCACCGAGCGGTTGTCGCGCACGAACAGGGCGGCGCCGAGTTCATCTTCGAGCTGCTTGATGCTGCGGCTGAGCGCGGACGGGCTGACATGCTGTTCGCGACTGGTGCGGCCGAAGTGCAGATTGTCGGCCAGGGCGAGAAAAAGCCTGAGGGAATGGCTGTCCATCTATATTTCGAAAATCGGCATGTTGTGTTGCAAATATATCATTTTACGCAATGGTGTGGATCACTTAAGGTGTCCTCGTCGCGGTGCTTCGCACCCATCCCTTTCGATTGAAAAGAGCCCAGAACATGAAAGTTTATTACGACAAAGATTGCGACCTCTCCATCATCCAGGGCAAGAAAGTCGCCATCATCGGTTATGGCTCCCAGGGCCACGCCCAGGCCTGCAACCTGAAGGATTCCGGCGTTGACGTCACCGTGGGTCTGCGTAAAGGTTCCGCGACCGTGGCCAAGGCCGAAGCCCATGGCCTGAAAGTGGCTGACGTTGCCACTGCCGTTGCTGCTGCCGATCTGGTTATGATCCTGACCCCGGACGAGTTCCAGGGCCAGCTGTACAAGAACGAGATCGAGCCGAACATCAAGAAGGGCGCCACCCTGGCCTTCTCCCACGGCTTCGCCATCCACTACAACCAGGTCGTACCGCGTGCCGACCTCGACGTGATCATGATCGCGCCGAAGGCCCCGGGCCACACCGTACGCACCGAGTTCGTCAAAGGCGGCGGTATCCCTGACCTGATCGCCGTTTACCAGGACGCCTCCGGCAATGCCAAGAACGTTGCCCTGTCCTACGCCTCGGGCGTGGGTGGCGGCCGTACCGGCATCATCGAAACCACCTTCAAGGACGAGACCGAAACCGACCTGTTCGGTGAGCAGGCCGTTCTCTGCGGCGGTACTGTCGAGCTGGTCAAAGCCGGTTTCGAAACCCTGGTCGAAGCTGGCTATGCGCCGGAAATGGCCTACTTCGAGTGCCTGCACGAGCTGAAGCTGATCGTCGATCTGATGTTCGAAGGCGGTATCGCCAACATGAACTACTCGATCTCCAACAACGCCGAGTACGGTGAGTACGTCACCGGTCCGGAAGTGATCAACGCCGAATCCCGTGCCGCCATGCGTAACGCCCTGAAGCGCATCCAGAACGGCGAATACGCCAAGATGTTCATCACCGAGGGTGCTGCCAACTACCCGTCCATGACTGCCTACCGTCGCAACAATGCCGCTCACGGTATCGAAGTGGTCGGTGAGAAGCTGCGTGCGATGATGCCGTGGATCGCTGCCAACAAGATCGTCGACAAGACCAAGAACTAAGGTCTGCGATGTGCGAAAGAACGCGGCTTTATGCCGCGTTTTTTCATTCTGGGGCGAGGCTTCTGGTATAAAGCCAGCTCACTGGGTGGCGAACTGAGTTCAGGCGCCCGGGTCGAAATTCGTCAAACCCGTTGCAAGGTGCTGTTAATGAGTGAAGGTCCCGAGGATCAAAAGCCGGCTGGCGACAACCTGGAAAGCCTGCTGCCGATCGACGAGCACATAGAGGAAGGGCAGGATGCCGAAGGGCGCAAGGTGCGCCATCGCGGCATCTATCTGTTGCCCAATCTGTTCACCACGGCCAACCTGTTTGCCGGTTTCTATTCCATCATCAACGCGATGAACGGCAACTTCTACGTAGCTGCTGCCGCTGTGTTCGTGGCCATGGTGCTCGATAGCCTGGATGGGCGTGTGGCGCGCCTGACCAATACACAAAGCGCATTCGGTGCCGAGTATGACTCGCTTTCCGACATGGTCGCCTTCGGTGTGGCGCCGGCACTGCTCGCGTTCGAATGGGCGCTGGGCAGCATGGGTAAAGTAGGCTGGATGGTCGCCTTTATCTATGTTGCCGGGGCGGCGTTGCGTCTGGCCCGGTTCAATACGCAGATCGGCAGTGTCGATAAGCGCTATTTCATCGGTCTGGCCAGTCCGGCTGCGGCCGGTGTGGTTGCCGGGACCGTTTGGGCGTTCAGTGACTTCGGCATCAAGGGCTCGAACATGTCCTTCGCCGTGGCGTTGCTGGTGGCGGCTGCAGGTTGCCTGATGGTCAGCAATATCAAGTACTACAGCTTCAAGGATCTGGATCTGAAGGGCCGTGTGCCGTTCGTGGCCATTCTTGCCGTTGTGCTGGGGTTTGCGGTGGTATTCAGCGATCCGCCCCGTATCCTGCTTCTGATCTTCCTTGCCTACGCGTTTTCTGGGCCTATTCAGTACCTGTTGCAATTACGCCGTCGTAAATCGGCGTGATGCTGTAATTTCTTCCGCGTTCCGTGGTCTACAGTTCGCTTCTCGAACTGTAGTCGCGGAGTCGCCATGCTCATCCGAGTTCCCCCTTCCTCTCGGGCTCTGGAGTCCGAAGTCACCCCCGAGTGGGTTTATCTCTCCCGCCGCAAGCTGATGCAGGGCTCGCTGGCATTGGCGGCCATGGCTGCCATGCCGGGGCTGGCCAGTGCTGACGCTGCAGGTGTCTACGCCGATGTCGAGCCGTCGAAGGCTCCGGGCTGGTTTCAAGAGAAGCTGGCAGCAGCGCGCTGGCAGGCGATAACCGCTGAAGGTGAAAGCATCACGCCTTTCAGGGGCGCCACGCATTACAACAACTTCTATGAGTTTGGCACAGGCAAGGGTGATCCGGCAGCCAATGCCGGAAAGCTGCAGGGTGAGCCCTGGACGGTGATGGTCGATGGCGAAGTAAGCAAGCCTGGCCGTTACTCCATCGAGGATCTGGTCAAGCCGCATGCATTCGAGGAACGCATCTACCGGCTGCGTTGTGTCGAGGCCTGGTCCATGGTCATTCCCTGGCTGGGCTTTCCGTTGGCTGATCTGCTCAAGCAGGTCGAACCCACTTCGTCGGCGCGCTATGTACGGTTCGAGACGCTGGTCGATCGTGAGCGCATGCCGGGCCAGCGTTCGGGGTTCTCGCTGATCGATTGGCCCTATGTTGAGGGGCTGCGCCTGGACGAGGCCATGCATCCGTTGGCCTTTATGGCGGTGGGGATGTATGGGCGTGTATTGCCGAACCAGAATGGTGCGCCGCTACGCCTGGTGGTGCCATGGAAGTATGGTTTCAAGAGCATCAAGTCCATCGTGCGGATCAGTCTGGTCAATGAGGCACCCAAGACGACCTGGGAACGCATTGCACCGAACGAATACGGCTTCTATGCCAACGTCAACCCGCAGGTGGATCACCCGCGCTGGTCACAGGCCACCGAGCGGCGACTGCCCAGTGGCTTGTTCAGTCCGAATGTGATCGATACACGGATGTTCAATGGTTATGGGGAGGTCGCTGCCCTTTATGCGGGCATGGATCTGTCGAGGTACTACTGATGCGCTACAGGCTTTGGCGCGTCGGCGTATTCCTGGCGGCATCGATGCCGCCGCTGTATTGGTTGTACTGCGCCGTCTTCAATCTCCTGGGGCCTGACCCTGGCAAGGTTTTAGTGGACAACCTGGGGCTCGGAGCACTGGTTCTTCTGTTGATCACCCTGGCCATGACGCCACTGCAGCAGTTGAGTCGCTGGGCTGGCTGGATCGCGGTGCGTCGACAGTTGGGATTATGGTGCTTTGCCTACGCGGCACTGCATCTGTTCGGCTATGTACTGTTTATTGCTGGTATGCGACCGGAGCTGGTACTGCGCGATTTGTCCGAGCGCCCCTATATCATCGTGGGGGCACTGACCTTTGTAGGTTTATTGGCTCTGGCCATTACCTCAAACCGTTTCAGTATCAGAAAGCTGGGCCGTAGGTGGAAAACGCTGCATCGCCTGATCTACGTCATCCTGCTGCTGGCCTTGCTGCATATGCTCTGGGTGGTGCGTGCCGATTTGGGTGAGTGGTTCGCTTATGCGTTGATCGGTGGGGCGTTGCTACTGATGCGCGTCTCCGCAGTGGCAAGTGGGCTGCAGCGCGCTGGCGCCCTTTGGCGAGAAATCCGAAGAAAGTTGGAATTTAGGCTTGACGCACATTCTGCTGGATGTAGAATGCGCGCCACTTCAGCGATGAAGCGCTTCAAAAACTTCTTGTTAATCAATAAGTTAAGTTGAATGAAGGGCTTGCAAAGTTGGATCTGGCGTGTAGAATGCGCGTCGGTCGACAGGGTGTGGTTTGGCTCTGTTGGTGGTTCGGTCGAACGGATCGAAAGCGGTAGAAAAGAGGTGTTGACAGCGGTTTTGAACGCTGTAGAATGCGCCTCCCGCTTGAGAGAAGAAGTTCTGATCGAAAGCGCAAGTGGTTGAGTAGAAAGAAGTTTCTCCGGAAACAAAATCGAAAAACAGCTTGACAGGTAGAAAGGCTGCTGTAGAATGCGCGGCCTCGGTTGAGACGAAAAGCTTAACCAACTGTTCTTTAACAACTGAATCAAGCAATTCGTGTGGGTGCTTGTGAGGTAAGACTGATAGTCAACTGATTATCAGCATCACAAGTAACACTCGTGAATTCGAGAGTTTATTTGCGATTGCTGAGCCAAGTTTAGGGTTTTCTCAAAACCCAAGCAGTATTGAACTGAAGAGTTTGATCATGGCTCAGATTGAACGCTGGCGGCAGGCCTAACACATGCAAGTCGAGCGGATGACGGGAGCTTGCTCCCTGATTTAGCGGCGGACGGGTGAGTAATGCCTAGGAATCTGCCTGGTAGTGGGGGATAACGTTCCGAAAGGAACGCTAATACCGCATACGTCCTACGGGAGAAAGCAGGGGACCTTCGGGCCTTGCGCTATCAGATGAGCCTAGGTCGGATTAGCTAGTTGGTGAGGTAATGGCTCACCAAGGCGACGATCCGTAACTGGTCTGAGAGGATGATCAGTCACACTGGAACTGAGACACGGTCCAGACTCCTACGGGAGGCAGCAGTGGGGAATATTGGACAATGGGCGAAAGCCTGATCCAGCCATGCCGCGTGTGTGAAGAAGGTCTTCGGATTGTAAAGCACTTTAAGTTGGGAGGAAGGGCAGTAAGTTAATACCTTGCTGTTTTGACGTTACCGACAGAATAAGCACCGGCTAACTTCGTGCCAGCAGCCGCGGTAATACGAAGGGTGCAAGCGTTAATCGGAATTACTGGGCGTAAAGCGCGCGTAGGTGGTTCGTTAAGTTGGATGTGAAAGCCCCGGGCTCAACCTGGGAACTGCATCCAAAACTGGCGAGCTAGAGTACGGTAGAGGGTGGTGGAATTTCCTGTGTAGCGGTGAAATGCGTAGATATAGGAAGGAACACCAGTGGCGAAGGCGACCACCTGGACTGATACTGACACTGAGGTGCGAAAGCGTGGGGAGCAAACAGGATTAGATACCCTGGTAGTCCACGCCGTAAACGATGTCAACTAGCCGTTGGAATCCTTGAGATTTTAGTGGCGCAGCTAACGCATTAAGTTGACCGCCTGGGGAGTACGGCCGCAAGGTTAAAACTCAAATGAATTGACGGGGGCCCGCACAAGCGGTGGAGCATGTGGTTTAATTCGAAGCAACGCGAAGAACCTTACCTGGCCTTGACATGCTGAGAACTTTCCAGAGATGGATTGGTGCCTTCGGGAACTCAGACACAGGTGCTGCATGGCTGTCGTCAGCTCGTGTCGTGAGATGTTGGGTTAAGTCCCGTAACGAGCGCAACCCTTGTCCTTAGTTACCAGCACCTCGGGTGGGCACTCTAAGGAGACTGCCGGTGACAAACCGGAGGAAGGTGGGGATGACGTCAAGTCATCATGGCCCTTACGGCCAGGGCTACACACGTGCTACAATGGTCGGTACAAAGGGTTGCCAAGCCGCGAGGTGGAGCTAATCCCATAAAACCGATCGTAGTCCGGATCGCAGTCTGCAACTCGACTGCGTGAAGTCGGAATCGCTAGTAATCGTGAATCAGAATGTCACGGTGAATACGTTCCCGGGCCTTGTACACACCGCCCGTCACACCATGGGAGTGGGTTGCTCCAGAAGTAGCTAGTCTAACCTTCGGGGGGACGGTTACCACGGAGTGATTCATGACTGGGGTGAAGTCGTAACAAGGTAGCCGTAGGGGAACCTGCGGCTGGATCACCTCCTTAATCGAAGACATCAGCTTCTTCATAAGTATCCACACGAATTGCTTGATTCATAGTCGAAGACGATGCTGTAACGCGACCCTGTTATAGGTCTGTAGCTCAGTTGGTTAGAGCGCACCCCTGATAAGGGTGAGGTCGGCAGTTCAAATCTGCCCAGACCTACCAATTGCTTGGTGCAGAAGATTACGGGGCCATAGCTCAGCTGGGAGAGCGCCTGCTTTGCACGCAGGAGGTCAGCGGTTCGATCCCGCTTGGCTCCACCACTCTCTGCGCGTTGCGGTGTGAAGGAAAGAGTTCAGAAATGAGCGCTTCAGGTTTGGCCTGTTGAGTGCTGATTTCTGGTCTTTTGACCGGTAAGAAAATCGTTCTTTAAAAATTTGGATATGTGATAGAAGTGACTAACAGCGTGTTTCACTGCACGTTGTTAATCAAGGCAAAATTTGTAGTTCTCAAGACGCAAATTTTCGGCGAATGTCGTCTTCACGATTGAGACAGTAACCAGATTGCTTGGGGTTATATGGTCAAGTGAAGAAGCGCATACGGTGGATGCCTTGGCAGTCAGAGGCGATGAAAGACGTGGTAGCCTGCGAAAAGCTTTGGGGAGTCGGCAAACAGACTGTGATCCAGAGATCTCTGAATGGGGGAACCCACCTAGGATAACCTAGGTATCTTGTACTGAATCCATAGGTGCAAGAGGCGAACCAGGGGAACTGAAACATCTAAGTACCCTGAGGAAAAGAAATCAACCGAGATTCCCTAAGTAGTGGCGAGCGAACGGGGACTAGCCCTTAAGTTGATTTGAGTGTAGTGGAAGGCTCTGGAAAGTGCCGCCGTAGTGGGTGATAGCCCCGTACACGAAACGCTCTTATCAATGAAATCGAGTAGGACGGGGCACGAGAAACCTTGTCTGAACATGGGGGGACCATCCTCCAAGGCTAAATACTACTGACTGACCGATAGTGAACCAGTACCGTGAGGGAAAGGCGAAAAGAACCCCGGAGAGGGGAGTGAAATAGAACCTGAAACCGTATGCGTACAAGCAGTGGGAGCCCACTTTGTTGGGTGACTGCGTACCTTTTGTATAATGGGTCAGCGACTTATATTCAGTGGCGAGCTTAACCGAATAGGGGAGGCGTAGCGAAAGCGAGTCTTAATAGGGCGCTTTAGTCGCTGGGTATAGACCCGAAACCGGGCGATCTATCCATGGGCAGGTTGAAGGTTAGGTAACACTGACTGGAGGACCGAACCGACTACCGTTGAAAAGTTAGCGGATGACCTGTGGATCGGAGTGAAAGGCTAATCAAGCTCGGAGATAGCTGGTTCTCCTCGAAAGCTATTTAGGTAGCGCCTCGTGTATCACTGCTGGGGGTAGAGCACTGTTTCGGCTAGGGGGTCATCCCGACTTACCAAACCGATGCAAACTCCGAATACCAGCAAGTGTCAGCACGGGAGACACACGGCGGGTGCTAACGTCCGTCGTGAAAAGGGAAACAACCCAGACCGTCAGCTAAGGTCCCAAAGTTATGGTTAAGTGGGAAACGATGTGGGAAGGCTTAGACAGCTAGGAGGTTGGCTTAGAAGCAGCCATCCTTTAAAGAAAGCGTAATAGCTCACTAGTCGAGTCGGCCTGCGCGGAAGATGTAACGGGGCTCAAACCATACACCGAAGCTACGGGTTCATCCTTTGGATGAGCGGTAGAGGAGCGTTCTGTAAGCCTGTGAAGGTGAGTTGAGAAGCTTGCTGGAGGTATCAGAAGTGCGAATGCTGACATGAGTAACGACAATGCGAGTGAAAAACTCGCACGCCGAAAGACCAAGGTTTCCTGCGCAACGTTAATCGACGCAGGGTTAGTCGGCCCCTAAGGCGAGGCAGAAATGCGTAGTCGATGGGAAACGGGTTAATATTCCCGTACTTCTAGTTACTGCGATGGAGGGACGGAGAAGGCTAGGCCAGCACGGCGTTGGTTGTCCGTGTTTAAGGTGGTAGGCTGAGATCTTAGGTAAATCCGGGATCTTAAAGCCGAGAGCTGATGACGAGCGTTCTTTTAGAATGCGAAGTGGTTGATGCCATGCTTCCAGGAAAAGCTTCTAAGCTTCAGGTAACTAGGAACCGTACCCCAAACCGACACAGGTGGTTAGGTAGAGAATACCAAGGCGCTTGAGAGAACTCGGGTGAAGGAACTAGGCAAAATGGCACCGTAACTTCGGGAGAAGGTGCGCCGGTGAGGGTGAAGTATTTACTACGTAAGCCCATGCCGGTCGAAGATACCAGGCCGCTGCGACTGTTTATTAAAAACACAGCACTCTGCAAACACGAAAGTGGACGTATAGGGTGTGACGCCTGCCCGGTGCCGGAAGGTTAATTGATGGGGTTAGCGCAAGCGAAGCTCTTGATCGAAGCCCCGGTAAACGGCGGCCGTAACTATAACGGTCCTAAGGTAGCGAAATTCCTTGTCGGGTAAGTTCCGACCTGCACGAATGGCGTAACGATGGCGGCGCTGTCTCCACCCGAGACTCAGTGAAATTGAAATCGCTGTGAAGATGCAGTGTATCCGCGGCTAGACGGAAAGACCCCGTGAACCTTTACTATAGCTTTGCACTGGACTTTGAGCTTGCTTGTGTAGGATAGGTGGGAGGCTTTGAAGTGGGGACGCCAGTTCTCATGGAGCCATCCTTGAAATACCACCCTGGCAACCTTGAGGTTCTAACTCTGGTCCGTTATCCGGATCGAGGACAGTGTATGGTGGGTAGTTTGACTGGGGCGGTCTCCTCCCAAAGAGTAACGGAGGAGTACGAAGGTGCGCTCAGACCGGTCGGAAATCGGTCGTAGAGTATAAAGGCAAAAGCGCGCTTGACTGCGAGACAGACACGTCGAGCAGGTACGAAAGTAGGTCTTAGTGATCCGGTGGTTCTGTATGGAAGGGCCATCGCTCAACGGATAAAAGGTACTCCGGGGATAACAGGCTGATACCGCCCAAGAGTTCATATCGACGGCGGTGTTTGGCACCTCGATGTCGGCTCATCACATCCTGGGGCTGAAGCCGGTCCCAAGGGTATGGCTGTTCGCCATTTAAAGTGGTACGCGAGCTGGGTTTAGAACGTCGTGAGACAGTTCGGTCCCTATCTGCCGTGGACGTTTGAGATTTGAGAGGGGCTGACCTTAGTACGAGAGGACCGGGTTGGACGAACCTCTGGTGTTCCGGTTGTCACGCCAGTGGCATTGCCGGGTAGCTATGTTCGGAAAAGATAACCGCTGAAAGCATCTAAGCGGGAAACTTGCCTCAAGATGAGATCTCACTGGAGCCTTGAGCTCCCTGAAGGGCCGTCGAAGACTACGACGTTGATAGGTGGGGTGTGTAAGCGCTGTGAGGCGTTGAGCTAACCCATACTAATTGCCCGTGAGGCTTGACCATATAACACCCAAACAATCTGCGAAGGCATAGGCCGGAGACAGAGGGTTTAGATGGTGAAGTCGACAGAAAGCCGAAAATTTGCAAGAACTACAAATCATCTATCACGTATCCAAGGGATAGCGCCTAATCGCGAGATCCCAACCGAATTGCTTGACGACCATAGAGCGTTGGAACCACCTGATCCCATCCCGAACTCAGTAGTGAAACGACGCATCGCCGATGGTAGTGTGGTGCTTCACCATGTGAGAGTAGGTCATCGTCAAGCTCCTATACGAACACCCAGTTTGCTAACACAGACTGGGCGTTCTTCTATATGCGCAAAAAATGGCGCGTGGCGGTGAGAGTCCCGGGGCGCCGGCCGGGTTTCCTCAAGCGCCTATACGAAACCCCAGATCGCCTAGCGGTCTTTGCGGTGCGGGAAACAGAGCTTCGCGGCAGAAGTAGTCCCTGCAAGCGCATAGGGGGGGGCGCTGCGCGCACCGCTGATGACGCCGACACGCCGCTGCGCGCGGCATAATGTCGGCCTTTGGCTTTGCTCGGGTAGAATGCGCGAATTCTGCTGGGGACTTTCATGTCTGACTCGCCGTCCGAACCCTCCTTGTCATCCTTGCCGATCGAGCAGTTGGTCGCTTGCCATGAGTGCGATCTGTTGATGCGCAAGCCGGTGTTGCAGGATGGCGAGAGCGCCGAGTGCCCGCGTTGTGGTTATGAGTTGTTCAGCCACCGTCATCGCGTGGTAAGGCGTAGCCTGGCGTTGGTGCTGACGGCTCTGCTGCTCTATGTCCCAGCCAACTTCCTGCCCATCATGCAGCTCAATCTACTTGGGCAGACCTCGCAGGACACCGTCTGGAGCGGTGTGATCGGGCTGTATGAAAGCGGTATGCAGGGTATCGCTGTTGTGGTGTTTCTGTGCAGCATGGCGGTGCCGTTGCTCAAGTTGCTTTGCCAGCTGCTGGTGCTGCTGAGTATTCGTATGGATTTCGGTCGTAGCTACGGTCTGTTGCTCTATCGGATCTACCACCACATGCGTGAGTGGGGAATGCTCGAGGTCTACCTGATGGGCATTCTGGTGGCGATGGTGAAATTGATGGACCTGGCGGATCTGAGCTTGGGGCTTGGTTTGTTCTGCTTTATCGCCTTGCTGTTGGTGCAGGTGTGGTTGGAAGTGACCATGGCCCCTCATCAGATCTGGGAAGCGTTGTCCGGGGAGAATGTCCATGCGGGCGATTGATGCGGGTTTGCTGATATGTCATGAGTGCCACCAGCTCAATCCACTTGATACAGATGTCAGGCGCCAATACTGCAGCCGCTGTGGCGGGCAGATTTATGCCCGTCGCCCCAATAGTCTGATCAGAACCTGGGCCTTGTTGCTGACGTCGGCGATTCTCTATATCCCAGCCAATCTTCTCCCGATCATGACGGTCAATAGCCTGGGCAGAGGCTCGCCTGCGACCATCATGGGCGGTGTGGTGGAGCTGATTCACTTTGGCATGCTGCCGATTGCTGCCGTGGTGTTTATCGCAAGTATTCTGGTGCCGACTTTCAAGTTGGTAGGTATCGCATTGCTGCTGTATTCGGTGCAGCGTCATCAGCCGATGTCCGCGCGGCAGCGTATTCTCATGTACCGCTTTATCGAGTGGATTGGCCGTTGGTCGATGCTCGATATTTTCGTCATCGCCATTCTGGTGGCCGTGGTGAATTTTGGCAGCCTGGCCAGCATCGAAGCTGGAGCGGGAGCGGCAGCCTTTGCCAGTGTGGTGATCCTGACCATGCTCGCTGCTCTGACGTTCGACCCTCGCCTTATCTGGGATAACACGGAAACCGATCATGACTGACCTTCCTCTGGCCAAGACGCGTCCTGCTTCGAACTGGTCGGCCATTTGGGTATTGCCGCTTATCGCGCTGCTGATTGGTGGTTGGCTGGCCTGGCGCGCCTATAGCGAGGCAGGCATTCAGGTCGAATTGGTATTTGCCAGCGGGGAGGGTATTCAGGCTGGCAAGACCGAGCTGATGTTCAAGGGCATGGCGGTAGGCAAGGTGACCGCTATCAGTCTCGACTCGAGTGGCGAGAAACGTGGCGTGGTCGCCCAGTTGGAAGTGAACAAGGAACTGGAGCAATACCTGCGTAGCGGCACGCGCTTCTGGTTGGTCAAGCCCAATGTCAGCCTGGCCGGTATCAGTGGTCTGGAGACGCTGGTGTCGGGTAACTACATTACCTTCAGTCCGGGCGAGGGTGAGGCGACGCGCAGTTTTACCGCCCTGCCTCAGGAGCCGCCCATGGGCGATGACGTGCCTGGCTTGCATATCACCCTGAAAGCCGAACGCTTGGGCTCGCTCAATCGTGACAGTCCCGTGTTCTACCGCCAGATTCAGGTGGGGCGAGTCAAGAGTTATACCCTGGGCGATGATCAGAGCACGGTTGAAGTGAAGGTGTTCATCGAGCCTGCATACGCGCATCTGGTGCGCAAACATACGCGCTTCTGGAATGCCAGCGGTATCAGTGTCGATGCCGATCTGTCGGGTTTCAAGCTGCGCAGCGAATCGCTGGCCAGCATCGTTGCCGGCGGTATCGCCTTCGCCACGCCTGAACATCGCAAGGACAGCCCGGCGACCGACCCTGCGCTGCCATTTCGTCTGTATGAGGATTACGACGAGGCTCAGGCAGGCATCAAGGTTATCGTCAAACTCAGTGATTTCGATGGTTTGCAGGAAGGCCGCACGCCGGTGATGTACAAGGGCATCCAGGTTGGCTCGCTGAAAACCATGCAGATAGACCGTGACCTGAACAGTGCGACGGCTGAACTGACGATCAATCCGTTGGCTGAAGATTATCTGGTCGAGGGCTCGGATTTCTGGGTGGTCAAACCCTCTATTTCCCTGGCCGGTATCACGGGGCTCGAAGCCTTGGTCAAGGGTAACTACATTGCCGTGCGTCCCGGTGATAAAGGCAATCCGCCGGCACGCAGCTTCGTGGCTCGCAGCAAGGCGCCACCTCTTGACTTGGGCGCGCCGGGCCTGCATCTGGTGTTGTTCAGCGATCAGTTAGGCTCAATCGAAGTGGGTAGCCCGGTGCTCTACCGGCAGATCAAGGTCGGCTCGGTGCAGAGTTACCAGCTGGGACGCGACAACAGTCAGGTGGTACTCGGTGTGCATATCGAGCCGGATTACGTGCACCTGATCAATACGTCGACGCGCTTCTGGAATGCCAGCGGCATCACCCTCAAGGGCGGGTTGTCGGGCGTCGAGGTCAAGAGCGAATCCCTGCAGACGCTTTTGGCAGGCGGCATTGCCTTCGAGACGCCGGATCTGCAAGCCGCCAGATCCGACCGCCAGGTGCAGCGCTTCGCCCTGCATGCGGATCGCGACAGCGCCTTGCAACTGGGCAAGCAGATCACCATCCGTGTGGTCGATGGCGATGGCCTGCAACCCGGTACGCTGGTGCGTTACAAGGGGTTGGAGGTCGGCAAGGTGGAAACGCTTGGCCTGACCGATGATCTGCAAGGCGTGATCCTCAATGTGCGTATCACTCAGGCGGTCGAGCAGATCACGCGTGAAGGGACGCAGTTCTGGGTAGTGAAGCCTGAGCTGAGCCTGACCCGTGCTGCCAACCTCGGCACGCTGGTCAGCGGTCAGTATCTGGAGGTACAACCGGCCGCGCAGAAAGGCGCGCGTCGTACCCAGTTCACTGCACTGGCAAGCCCGCCGAACCAGGCGGTGCGTGAGGAAGGCTTGCGTCTAGTGCTGAGCGCGCCACGGCGGGGGTCGATCAAGCCGGGGGTGATCGTCAGCTACCGCGAGGTGCCGGTGGGCAAGGTGGTGGATTTCGAACTGGGACCGACCTCGGATCGGGTATTGATCCATGTGCTGATCGAACCGCGCTATGCGCCATTGGTGCGTTCGGGCAGCCGTTTCTGGAATGCCAGTGGCATCGGTGTCGATGCCGGGCTATTCAAGGGCGTCAAGGTACGAACCGAGTCGCTGGAGGCGTTGCTCGAAGGCGGCATCGCCTTCGCCACGCCGAACAATCCGGAAATGGGTGGGCCGGCTCAGCCGGGGCAGACCTTTGCCTTGTTCGACGAGCCGCAGGAAGCCTGGATGCAATGGGCGCCGAAGATCGTGCTGGAGCAGTAAGACGATCATGGAAATGAAAGGGGCCGTTGTGAGCGGCCCCTTCATTTTTTGCGGCTATAAAAGCTCGCGGCTTCAGCCGCGATGCGTTTAGGCCGGCTCGGTGGCTTCCTCCTGTTGAGGCGCCTGCGCTTTGGCACTTTCACGCGGCTTGATGAACTTCCAGTCCGCCTCGTCGATGTAGATGCCGTTGGGGCCGCTGCCCCCTTCCAGGTCGATGGCCACATGCGCCGACACCTGCGGTTTGACCGAGGCCAGGATCGGCACGAAGCCGAGCTGCAGGCTGGTTTCGATCAGCGCCTGCTGGTTGCGCTCGTCGATGTCCGCGGCCTCGTCGAGGTAGTAGGGCAGACGCACGCGCCCGGCCTGCTCGCGATCCATCAGGTGCAGCAACAGGTACATGTTGGTCAGCGCCTTGATGGTCATGGTGGTGCCGTTGGAGGCCGCGCCATCGATATCGGTGTGGATCACCGGCTGGCCGTGTACCTTGGTGATCTCGAAGGCCAGTTCGAACAGATCCTTCAGGCCCAGCTGGTTGCCGTTGGCCGCGACCAGGCGCGACAGGTAGTCCTTGGCCTCCTCGTTCTTCGCGTCCTGATCGGCCGATTGCGACAGGTCGAACACCGACAAAGTCTCGCCTTCCTCGTACTGGCCGGCGCTGTGGATGATCTGGTCGATATGGCGCAGGGCTTCCTTGTTCGGTGCCAGGACGATGCGGAAGCTCTGCAGGTTGGAGACCTGGCGCTTGTTGATCTCGCGGTTGAACAGCGCCAACTGGTGTTCCAGGTTGTCGTAGTCGCTGCGGATATTGCGCAGGGTACGGGCGATATCGGTGACCGCCGCGCGGCGCGCTTTGGCTAGGGTAAGCGCCTCATCCTGGCGATGGGCGTAGGCGTTGACCAAGAGTTGCAGGCGGCGCTCGACATCGTCTTCGCTGTCGAACTTGGCCACCCCTTTCAGGCGTACCTGGGCGTAGAGCGCTTCGATCTGGTTGTCGATGCGCTGTAGCGCCTGCCAGGTGTCCTGATAGTCGTTCAGCAGTGGCAGCAGGTTGTCCAGCGAGTCGTCCACCGGCTCCATGAACGGCGTGCCGAAGGGCAGGTCAGCCGGCAGCAACTGGCGACGACGCAGGGCATCTTCCAGGGTGCGTTCCTTGGCTTCCAGATCGGCCAGTTGGCGGCCGACCAGTTGCAGCTTGGCGGAGAGTTGCTGCACGCGTTCGGCGAAGGCATCGCTGGCACGCTTGAGTTCATCCTGGGCGCCTTCCAGTTCGGCCAGGCGTTCCAGCTTCTGCGGCTCTTCGGCAGCGAGGGTCTGGCTCTTGCGGAAGTCTTCCAGAGCCTTCTGCGCGTCCAGCACGGCCTGGTACAGCGTCTCGGCCTGGGCCTTGCTGGCGGCGCGGTCGGCGGCGACCGATTGCTGGGTCTTGAGCTGCTTGAGTTCGCGCTCCAGGCGATCCTTCTGGTCGCGCAGGGCGGCGCGGTCAGCCAGTGCCTGCAGCGCCGGCGGCTCGATATGGCTGAGGTCGATGGACAGGCCCGGCACGGCGAAGGTGTCGCCCTTGAAGCGATCCAGCACTGCTTCGACGGCCTTGACCCATTCATCGCCCTCGGCCTGGATGCCTTTCGCGCTGAGCGGCAGGCTGAACAACTGGCCGTTGAACAGGCGCATCAGGCGGTCGACGTCCTGCTGGCTGAACTCCTCGCGCAGGCGCGAGTAGCTGTTGTTGTCGGCGTGGTCGAGCTGCTGCTTGACCGACTTGAGGCGTTTTTCCAGATCGCGCAGACGCTCGTCCAGGTCTTCGCTGGAGAACTGGCGCGACTGCGCCAGGGCACCGGCCAGTTCGTCGTGGGCATCCTTGGCGGCGAGCAGTTGCTCCTCCAGCACCTTGGCGTTTTCAACCAGGGCGAAGCGGTTCTTCAGTACCGCCAGCTCACCCAGCCAGCGCTGGATTTCACTGATCTCGCGTTCCAGACGCATCAGCTCGGCGGTGCCGCCGCGTTGTTCGTTCTGCAGGCCGTCCTGCTCGTTCTTGTAGTGCTCGGCCTGGATCACCAGCTCTTCCTTGCGTGCATCGGCGTAGTCGTGCCAGGTGCCGAGCAGGTTGTCGAGCAGCGGCGAGAGGCGATGCAGCTTGCCGCGCAGCACTTCGCGCTGGGCTACGCCCGAAGCCAGTGCCTCGATCAGCGGGCCGGCAGTGACCAGGGCCTGGTAGTCCTGCTCCATGCGGCGCACGTCGCGGAAGGCTTCCTCGGTGGCGGCGATATAGTCGACGCTGCCCGAGCGCAGGCTGTGCTCGAAGGCATCGAGAAATAGCTGCTTGAGTTTCGCCGCAGTGATCTCGCGCATGTGCAGCAGGTTGATAAACAGCGCGCGGAAGGTCTTCAGGCTCTGCTCGCTGGTCGAGCGCAGCGGGATCAGGGTCAGATCCAGCGGGATGCTGGTGTGACCGCCGACCAGCAGGCGACGCAGTTCGTCGGGCTTCAGCTCATAGGCGGTGATGCCGGCCTGACCGAGGTTCTTGAACAGTTCGCGCTGACGCAGGCAGGTGCCGTTTTGCTGATAGTGCTCCAGATCCAGCTCACCGGCGTAGGCGAAGAACTGGTGGCCGAAGCCGCCGCCCGGGCCGCGACCGGCGACGCCGATTACGTGCGGGCCATGTGGCAGGGCAACTTCGACGAGGATGTAGCTGGTGTCGCTGGCGAAGTAGAACTTGCGCGAGGCTTCCAGGCTGTACTTGCCGAAGCTCATGTCCGACATGCGCGCCAGGATCGGGAACTGCAGGGCGTTGATCGAGGCGGATTTGCCCAGGTTGTTGGCGCCGTAGACCGACAGCGGGTTTTCCAGCGGGAACAGGCCTAGGCTGTAGCCGGCGGTGTTCAGCAGGGCGAAGCGGCGGATGCCGTAGCGTTCCTGGCTCATGCGTCCATCTCCTGTGCGGCGCGTTCTTCAGCCATGGCACGGGCCAGAGCGTCTTCCTCGGATTCTTCGACGTCCACGGCTTCGAGCGGATCGGTGTCGCCATCATCGTCCAGCAGCACCGGCGCCGGTAGCGGCAGGTCGCTGCTGTGCAGGCTGGCGGCCAGGTCGCGGTCGTGCTGCACCGACAGGCAGACATCGAGGAAACGGTGCATCGGCGGCAGGAAACGGTACACGCCGTTGCTGTCCTCGGCGAAGCCGAGCTGGATGAGGCGACGGATGATCTTGTCTTCCAGCTCCTCGAAGGTGGTGACTTCGGCCTGCAGGAACAGGTCGCGGTACTTCTCTAGCAGTGCCGGCAGCTCGTCACGGCCGATGCTGCCGCCGTCGAGTACGGAGAGCGGATCGCGGCCCTGGTCGGCCAGGTGCTCGACCAGAATGAAGGTGAACAGCGCCAGGCGTTGGGCGGTCTTGTTCACCTGTGGCGCCACCTGCTCGGGGACGAAGTAGTAGAAGCCGCGCGGGTCGCAGACCAGCTCGAAACCGAGGGCGCGGAACAGCGCGCGATATTGATCCTGCATGCTCGACAGCTGGGCGTAGCACTCCGGCTCGCTGCGCGAGATGTGGTAGCCCTTGAACAGGTCGCGGAAGGCAGCCGCGAGCTGGGTCATTTCTTTCAGATCGATGTTCATACGCAATGCTCACGGGCAGTCGTAGGGTGCGCTGTGCGCACTCTGTCGTCGGTTGCGGTGCGCACAGCGCACCCTACGGGCAGCTCAGCCATTGGGCTGGCCTACCAGGGCAAAGGAGGCGAGGCTGACCTCGTGCTCGCGGGTCAGGTACTGGCGGCGTTCCAAGCGTTCACGCTGGAAGCGCGATTCGCGCGACAGGCGCGAGAACCAGTAGAGCAGCTCGTCGGTGGCGCCTTCCGGTTCCTGTTCCAGCAGCCAGGCCATCAGATCCGGCAGCGGCAGGGCCTGTTCGCAGCGCTCGATCATTTCCCGCGCGGTCTTCGGTGCCTTGGGCGCGCCGCCCTTGCGGCTGCCGCTGGCCTTGGGGAAGTGCGCCGGCTTGGCTTCGAAGCGCGCCAGGGCGTAAACGTAGGCCTCGACCTGGCTGGCGCTGCCGAGGAAGTTGCTCTGCGGCCGGGTGAACAGCGGCATCGCCGCCTGCGGTACGGCGTCGATGCCCTTCTTGCGGATCACCGACAGCGCCAGCGCGGCGCCACGGGTCACGGCGTTGTGCCGGCGCGCTTCCTCGCGCAATGGCAGCAGCAACTCGCGCGCTTTGCGCAGAGTCAGCTGGGCGGTGGTCTGCATTTCCAGAATGCGCGCGTGGGTGCGCAGCAGCAGGTCATCGTCGACCAGTTGGCCGAGGCGCTGCTGGTCACCGAGCAGGCGCAGCAGCACCTGTTCGACGCGGCGCACGCCCTGCTCGAAAGCGCCGTCGGCGGCGACCAGTTGAATCATCGGCTCGACGTATTCGTCCCAGGTGGCCAGCACTTCGGCGTAGCGTTGGCGCAGGGGAATTTGCCGGTCGCTGGTCTTGGCCCGGTCGGCCACGCTGACCAGCGCCTGTTCGTCGTTGGCCAGCTTCTTCAGTACGTCGCGCACGCGCATGTCGAGCAGGCGCAGCTGGCGTGCCAGGTCGTTGGCATCGCGCACCTCGAAGGCGTCCTGGATATAGCCGGCCAGGCGCTCCAGATGGCGCAGGTAGGCTTCGATCTCCAGGCACAGGCCGAGGCGGTGCTCGCGGCGCAGGTAGGCGAGAAAGTCATGAATCTGTGCATTGAGCTCGAAACGGTTGGGGCTCTTGGCCACAGGCACCAGGATGTCCAGGCGAATCCAGGTGTCGAGCAGGGCGGTGGTGTCGCTGGGCGTGGCGTTGGGCATTTGCGCGGCGAGTTGGCCGCGCAGCTCGACCAGGCTCAGGGTGCCAGCATCGAAGCGCTCGCACAGCGGTTCGAGCAACGTCCAGTGTTCGGCGAGGGCGCGCAATACGCGCTTGGGATCGATCATCGAGGCGCCGGGTCCAGGCAAGTGAAAAGGGGAGGATTGTACTGCAAGCGCGATGCCTGTTTTGAGTCCCAATCGATCAGAGGCATTGGGCAGCGCTGCCGGGGACAAGCTCATCGCGACGTGACGTCATCGGGCTGTAACCAGGCTTTCCTAGCCTGTCAGCCCAGGCAGGCCGAATAATGGTCATCGCCTGTTGTACAAAAAATCTCCAATGCCCTTTCGATATGCGCCGGTTATCGGCACAATTCGCGTCCACTTTTTTCCGGGGGGGCTGAAAACCCTCCATTGGCCGACCTTGCTGGGGCGACGAGATGATCCAGACGCCGTACTACCTCATCGACAAACAGAAGCTTCTGGTCAACCTGGAGAAGATCGCCTACGTGCGCGAGAACTCCGGTGCCAAGGCGCTGCTGGCGCTGAAATGCTTCGCCACCTGGTCGGTGTTCGACCTGATGCAGCAATACATGGACGGCACCACGTCGTCGTCGCTGTATGAGCTGAAACTGGGCCGGCAGAAGTTCGCTGGCGAAACCCACGCCTACAGCGTGGCCTGGGCCGATGACGAGATCGAAGAGATGGTCGCCAACTGCGACAAGATCATCTTCAACTCCATCGGCCAGCTCGAACGCTTCGCCGAGCGGACCGAGGGCACCATCCGCGGCCTGCGCGTCAACCCGCAGGTGAGCAGCTCCGACTACCTGCTGGCCGACCCGGCGCGTCCGTTCAGCCGCCTGGGCGAATGGGACCCGGCGAAGATCGAGCAGGTCATGGGGCAGATTTCCGGCTTCATGTTCCACAACAACTGCGAGAACGGCAGCTTCGAGCTGTTCGACAAGATGCTCAGCACCATCGAGGAGCGCTTCGGCCACCTGATTGCCCAGGTCGAGTGGGTCAGCCTCGGTGGCGGCATCCACTTCACCGGCGAGGGTTATCCGATCGATGCCTTCTGTGCGCGCCTTAAAGCCTTCTCCGAGAAGTACGGCGTGCAGGTGTATCTGGAGCCGGGCGAGGCGGCGATCACCCTCAGCGCCTCGCTGGAAGTGACCGTGCTCGACACGCTGTACAACGGCAAGAACCTGGCGGTGGTCGACAGCTCCATCGAAGCGCACATGCTGGATCTCTTGATCTACCGCCTCAACGCCAAGATGGCGCCGAATGAAGGCGAACACACCTACATGGTCTGCGGCAAGAGCTGCCTGGCTGGGGATATCTTCGGCGAGTACCAGTTCGACAAGCCGCTGCAGATCGGTGATCGCCTGTCGTTCATTGACGCGGCCGGTTACACCATGGTCAAGAAGAACTGGTTCAACGGTCTGAAGATGCCGTCCATCGTGGTGAAACAACTCGACGGTAGTGTCGAGGTGGTGCGCCAGTTCGAGTTCGACGACTACCTGTCCAGTCTGTCGTAACTTCGTGGTGGTGGGCTAAAGCCCACCCTACGGGTCAAGTAGGGTGGGCTTCAGCCCACCTTCGCGATACACATCAAACGCTTTCAACAACGCAGTTTTCTGGAGGTGAAACAATTGAAGAAGAATGTTCTGATCATTGGAGCAGGAGGTGTTGCCAAGGTGGTGGCCCATAAGTGCGCGCAACACAATGACGAGTTAGGTCGCATTGCAATTGCGTCGCGCAACATCTCCAAATGCCAGGCCATCATCGACAGCGTGCAGGCAAAGGGCGGCCTCAAGCAGCCCGGCGAGATCAAGGCCTATGCGCTGAACGCCCTGGACGTGGAAGCGACCAAGGCATTGATCCGCGAAACCGAATCGCAGATCGTCATCAACGTCGGTTCGGCGTTCCTCAACATGTCCGTGCTGCGCGCCTGTATCGACACCGGCGTCGCCTACCTGGACACCGCCATCCACGAAGATCCGAACAAGATCTGTGAAACCCCGCCGTGGTACGGCAACTACGAGTGGAAGCACCTGGCCGAATGCCAGGAAAAAGGCGTGACCGCCATCCTCGGCGTCGGCTTCGACCCGGGCGTGGTCAATGCCTATGCCGCTCTGGCGCAACAACAGTACTTCGACAAGATCGAGTCGATTGACATCCTCGACGTCAACGCCGGTTCGCACGGCAAGTACTTCGCCACCAATTTCGACCCGGAAATCAATTTCCGCGAATTCACCGGCACGGTCTACAGCTGGCAGAACAGCCAGTGGGTGAGCAACCGCATGTTCGAAGTCAAACGCACCGACGATCTGCCGGTGGTGGGCGAACAGAACCTGTACCTGACCGGCCATGACGAGGTGCACTCGCTGTCCAAGCACCTCGACGTACCGAACGTCCGCTTCTGGATGAGCTTCGGCGACCATTACATCAATGTGTTCACCGTGCTGAAGAACCTCGGCCTGCTCTCCGAGCAGCCGGTCAAAACCGCCGAAGGCCTCGAAGTGGTACCGCTGAAAGTGGTCAAGGCCGTGCTGCCCGATCCCGCCTCCCTTGCGCCGGGCTACACCGGCAAGACCTGCATCGGCGACCTGGTCAAGGGCACCAAGGACGGCCAGCCGCGCGAGCTGTTCATCTACAACGTGGCCGACCACGAAGAAGCCTTCGCCGAGACCGACAGCCAGGGCATTTCCTACACCGCCGGCGTACCGCCGGTTGCCGCCGCGCTGCTGGTCGCCCGTGGCGAGTGGGATGCCAAGCGCATGGTCAACGTCGAGGAGCTGCCGGCCGAGCCGTTCCTCAAGCTACTGGACGTAATGGGCCTGCCGACGCGCATCAAGGATGAGCATGGCGATCGTCCCTGGGATCAGTAAGCCCAGGTGAACCCCGAAAACCCCGCTGCGCAAGTTGCGGGGTTTTTGCTTTTTGGGTGCTTTGTTTGCCCGCAATCTCGTTGCGGCGCTTCCCGCTCCGGCCATTTCACGCGACAATCCGCCCCTGTTGAACATCCTCTCTCTGGAGCGCCTGTGATTCCCGAACAGCGCCGTCGCGCCTACCTCGACGCCATGCAGGTGACCACCTGGCTGCCGCGTACCGAACTGCCCTTCGCGGCGGCGTCGCGCCCGGAGCTGCTCGAGCCGCTGCAGGAGGAAGCGTTCGAGCCAGTGCCCGAGTCTGTTGCCGTCACGCCGGCGCCCGTGCGTGCAGCGCCGGTCGAGCGGCCGAAGATCGAAATTCCGCGCCCGGGCGCCCAGCCGCGCCAGGCGGCTGTCGAGCCGGTGGCCGAGGTGGAGCCGGTCGAGGAAAAACCGGCTCGGTTCAGTGCGCCTCCGCCGCGTTTTTCTCTGCAGTTGCTGCGCGCCGGCGATTGCGCCCTGTTGGTGGAACTGCCCACCGGCCAGCCTTTCCAGAGCCGCGACCCGGCCTACATCCTGCTCAAGGATCTGCTGCGCGCTGCCGGTCTGCCGGACAGCCCGCAACTGCTCGGCGAGCCGGTACGCTGGCCGCTATTGGTGCGCGGCAACCTGGATCAGGGGCCGGAGGCGGCGCTGGAGTTCGTGCAGAGCTTCGTGGCTGCGCGTCTGGAAGAGCAGCCCAGCGCCTGTCTTTGGCTGGTTGGCTTGCCCGCCATTCGCTTTGCTGGCGAGGGCGATGAGCACAGCTACAACCGCGAACTGCAGATCGAAGGCCTTGGCGCCTGCTGGGCCTTGCCGGGCCTGGAGCTGCTGATGGAAGAACCAACGCGCAAGCGCGAGCTGTGGCAGGCCATGCGGCGCGTTCGTCAGCGCTGGTCAGCGCCCGCTCATTCCTGAGAACCCCGTCTTTGTGCCCGAGTTACGCCCAATGAGCGATGCGATTACCTTCCGCCCGATGACCGATGCGGATCTCGATGCTGTGCTGAAGATCGAATACGCCGCCTTCAGCCATCCCTGGACGCGTGGCATCTTCACCGACAGCCTCAAATCCTATAACTGCTGGCTGATGTTCGAGGGCAATCAGCAGGTCGGTCATGGCGTGATCAACCTGATCCTCGACGAAGCGCATCTGCTCAATATCACCATCAAGCCGGAAAGCCAGGGGCGTGGTCTTGGCTTGCGCCTGCTCGAACATCTGATGAAAGAGGCTTATGAGCTGGGCGGGCGTGAGTGCTTCCTCGAAGTGCGCGCCAGCAACCAGAGCGCCTACCGTCTGTACGAGCGTTTCGGCTTCAACGAAGTGGGGCGCCGCCGCGATTACTACCCGGCAGTCGGCGGGCGTGAAGAAGCGTTGGTGATGGCCTGCACACTGGTCGATTGATTAAAAGCGTAGCCCGGATGCAATCCGGGAAATCGTTGCCGCGGATTGCATCCGGGCTACGGTCTGGCTGTTTGCTCACACCAGGCGCTTCATCCCGGATGCCCATCCACCCGCGCCCGACACAGCAGCGGCGCGTAATACCAGGCGAACAGGGCGAAGGCCACGGCCCAGCAGAGCGCTGCCAGCCATAGCCCGCTGCTGCCCGCCGAGACCCGAATCAGCGCGCCCAGATTGAGCAGGCCGAAGGCCCAGGCCATCGCCTGCGGCGGTTGCAATGCGCGGCCGGTGTGGCCGAGGCTGACCCGCGCCATCATCGCCAGGATCAGCCCGCCCATCGCACCCACCGCCAGCGCATGGCTGGCCAGGCTGGGTTGCGCCAGCCAACCCAGGTGCCAGGCGGCCATGCCGAGTGTGGCGATCAGCAGCCAGGCGTAGCCCAGGTGCAGCGACCACAGCAGCGGCACGCGCCAGACGCCGCGCAGGTGCCAGCGCCACAGGCGCAGGCCGTGCAGCACGCTTAGCACGATGAACGGTCCGGCTAGCGAGGGGCTGGCCTGCAGGTTATGCCCGCTGGCGAACAGCGCGGCGACCAGCACGCCGCAGACCAGCAGCAAGCGATCCAGCCAGGGATGGGCAGCGAAGGCCTCGACCCGACCCAGGCCGCGCTGGGTGAAGAAGGGAATCACCCGACCGCCGATCAGGCTCAGCATGACTGCAATCAGCCACAGTGCGGCCAGTGCGCCACGGCGTTGCAGGCTATCGTCGCCCAGTGCCAAGCCGGCGAGGGTGAGGGACTGGCACAGCGTTAGCAGGCTCAGTACCAGCAGAATCGGATAGTTGTTGCGTTGCCGGGCAGCGATCAGTTGGCGCGCCATCTGCGCGATGAACAGGCCGATAAAGGCCAGTTGCAGTGCGATCAACAATGCCAGCGGCACAGGGATAAACCAGACCAGGCGCGCCGCCAGCCATAAGCCGAACAACGCGATCAACGGCCGCCCGCTGAGGCCGGGGCGGCCCGTCCAGTTCTGTACGGCAGTCAGCAGGAAGCCGGCGATGATCGCCAGGCCGAAACCAAAGGGCATTTCATGGCGATGCCAGGCCAGCATGCCGCCTGGCACTGCAGGGCTTGTCAGACCGTGCAGCACCGCCGCCCAGAGGGCGACGGCGAGCAGGGCGAACAGGGCGCCGGCGACAAAGAACGGGCGAAAGCCCAGGCGCCAGAAGGGCGCGATGGCCAGTGCCCGCTTGCGATCAAGCAACTGCATGTACGTATGCCTCGCCTTTCAGGCGTTGCTGCGCGACCAGGCGCAGCACGTAGCCGATCTTCAGGATGCTGGGACCGAGTAGCGTCAGGCTATGCGCCAGCACCAGCGTCGGCACGTTCAGCTGTTTCTCCAGGCCGTATGCCGCCACCAGCCCCACCAGCAGCAGGATCAGGCCGACCCAGAGCAATTGGCTGGACAGGTGCAGGATCTGCAGCGGTGGAAGATTCAGTGGGTACATGCTTCACCTCCCCATCGTTCAGCTATCCAGGGCCGAGGCCGGGCCGAAGAACTCGTAGCGGCTCTGCTCGGCAGGTACGCCCAGTGCCTGCAGGTGGCGCCTGACCTGGGCCATGAAGGGTTTCGGGCCGAGGAAGTAGGCGTCCAGATCGCGCTCGGCCGGCAGCCACTGCTCCAGCAGTTCGCGGCTGAGAAAACCCTCGGCGTCGGCCGCATCGCCCGCGCGCGGCTCGCTGTAGCACACGTAATGGCGAATCTGCGGATGCTCGGCGGCATGCATGTCGACCCAGTCGCGGAAGGCATGCACCTCGGCATTGCGCGCGCAGTGGATGAAATGGATCGGGCGGCCCGAGTGCCGCGCGGCATCGAGCATGGCCAGTGCCGGGGTGATGCCGACGCCAGCGCTGATCAGGGCCAGCGGCTTGTCCGACTCGCTCAGGGTGAACTCGCCTGCTGGCGGGAACAACTCCAGCACATCGCCAACCTGAACCTTGTCATGTAGATGGTTGGAGACACGGCCGCCTGGCTCGCGCTTGACGCTGATGCGGTACTCACGGCCGTTGGCCAGGGCCGACAGCGAGTAGTTGCGGCGTACCTCTTCGCCGTTCAGCTGCAGGCGCATACCGATGTACTGGCCGGGCTGATGGTCGAGCAGCGAGCCGCCATCGACCGGAACCAGGTGGAAGGAGGTGATCTCGGCGCTCTCGATGACCTTGCGCGCCACGCGGAAGGCCCGCGCGCCGCGCCAGCCGCCAGGCGCTGCGGCATTCTGCGCGTACTGGCTTTCTTCTGCGCCGATAAGGATGTCGGCCAGTTGCTGATAGGCCGCGGCCCAGGCATCGATCACCGCATCGGTGGCGATCTCGGCGCCGAGTACTTCGCGGATGGCGCGCAACAGGCAACTACCGACGATGGGGTAGTGCTCGGGCAGGATCTGCAGCGACACGTGCTTGTTGACGATCTGCGCAACCAGCGGGCCGAGGGCCTCGAGGCGGTCGATATGGCGCGCGTACATCAGCACGCCGTTTGCCAGCGCACGCGGTTGGTCGCCACTGGCCTGGTGGGCCTGGTTGAACAGCGGGCGCACCTCAGGGTGTTCGCTGAGCATCATTCGGTAGAAATGGGTGGTCAGCGCTTCGCCGCCGCTTTCCAGCAGCGGCACGGTGGCTTTGATCAGGACACGTTGAGCATTGGTCAGCATGGGGGTATCTCCGCAAGGCAAATAAAGGCGCCGGTGTGGCTAATGCCGATCAGATAAGATTGCCAAAGCGGCCTTTCGTAGGAGCCTCGCCTCGGGGCGAAGCTTTTCAATTGCGCATCGCCCTGGTTCGCGGCGGGGCGCCGCTCCTACGTATTCGCAGCGGCGACGCTTAACTGACTGGCATTAGCCGGTGTGGCTCGTCTGGCCAGTTGTGGCGTGCTAGCGTTAGCGATAGATATCTATCAGTAAGTGTGCCAATTAAATAATCCTTAAATATCAGTTGTTTACTTGTTTTGTTGTATTAATGACTCGCTCTGGTTTTGAGTCATAAAGACTTTGAGTAGTCGAAATGACCGCTAATCCTCTGCTGGAAACTCTTATTCCCCTGGTCGCCGATCTGTCTCGCGAGCTGGATGACGGCGAGCGTTATCGCCGCCTGCTCGCTGCCTTGCGCCAGTTGTTCCCTTGCGATGCCGTGGCGCTGCTGCGGCTCGACGGCGAGGTGCTGGTGCCGCTGGCGGTCGAGGGGCTGAGCCCCGATACCCTGGGACGGCGCTTCAGGGTCAGCGAGCATCCACGTCTGGCTGCGTTGCTGGAGCATGTCGGGCCGACGCGTTTCGCCGCCGACTGCGGTTTGCCGGACCCATACGACGGCCTGGTGGAGGGGCTGCATGGCCATCTGGAAGTGCATGATTGCCTTGGCTGCCCGCTCTATCTGGACGAACAGCTCTGGGGCCTGTTGACCCTTGATTCGCTCGACCCGGCCAGCTTCGGCCGGCTCGATCTGGACAGCCTCGATGCGTTCGCCAGCCTGGCGGCGGCCACGGTCAAGGTCAGCGAGCGCATCAGCGGCCTGGCGCAGCGGGTCGAGGCCGAGCGCCAGCTCACCGAGCTGTACAAACAGGCGCGGCAGCAACCGCGCGAGCTGGTGGGGCAGAGCGCGGCGCTGCGCAAGCTGCAGGACGAGATTCGCCTGGTCGGCGACAGCCCGCTGACCGTGCTGATTACCGGCGAGACCGGTGTCGGCAAGGATCTGGTGGCCGAGGCCATTCACGCCGCCTCTCCGCGTGCGCAGCGGCCGCTGGTGAGCATCAACTGCGCGGCGTTGCCCGATGCGTTGGTGGAGAGTGAGCTGTTCGGTCATGTGCGTGGCGCATTTTCCGGAGCCATGAGCGAGCGCAGCGGCAAGTTCGAGCTGGCCGATGGCGGCAGCCTGTTCCTCGACGAAGTGGGCGAGTTGCCGTTGGCGATCCAGGCCAAGTTGCTGCGCGTGCTGCAAAGCGGCCAGTTGCAGCGGGTTGGCTCGGATCGTGAGCACCGCGTCGACGTGCGGGTGATCGCCGCCACCAACCGCGACCTGGCAGCGGAAGTGCGTGCCGGCCGTTTTCGCGCCGACCTGTATCACCGCCTGAGCGTCTACCCGCTACCAGTGCCGCCATTGCGTGAGCGCGGCCGCGATGTGTTGTTGCTGGCCGGCTACTTCCTCGAAGAGAACCGTGCCCGGCTCGGGCTACGCAGCCTGCGCCTGAGCGTGGAGGCGCAGAAGGCGCTGGTCGGTCATGATTGGCCGGGCAACGTGCGTGAACTGGAGCACTTGATCGGCCGTGCGGCGATCAAGGCACTGGCGCGTCATGGCGAGCGGCCGCGCATTCTAAGTCTGGATGTACAGGACCTGGATTTGCCGAGCAGTGAGAAGGTGGCTGTTGTCGAGGCAATGCTGGCGTCCGGCGAGCCTGTGCAGGAAGGCGTCGAGCTGCGCACAGCGGTGGATGCCTTCCAACGCAGGCTGATCGAACAGTGCCTGGCGCGCCATCAGGGCAAATGGGCCGATGCGGCGCGTGAGCTGGGAGTGGATCGCGCCAACCTCAGCCGTTTGGCCAAGCGGCTGGGTATTCGCTAGGGAAGAGCAAGAGGCTTGTGTAGGAGCCGCGCCTCGCGGCGAATGCGATCGAGCCAGCGGCGCAGAAGCAAAAGCTTCGCCCCGGGGCGGGGCTCCCACAGTCTGTCAGCGTTGGTTGGCGCACCCTTCACGGGAGCGTCAGGTACGTAGCCCGGATGCAATCCGGGGCCAGCCATTCCCGGATTTCATCCAGGCTACAGTCGGAACACCAAGGCTTTCAGGCCGCTTTCGGGCGAGATATCGGGGAACTCCGGCGGGTTGTCCAGGCGCTCGACGAAGCGCAGTTGCGGCGCTTCGGCGGCCATGCCCTCGATGAGAAAGCCCGGGCCGATATCCGGGGCGTTGACGCAGGCCAGCACGGTGCCGTGCTCGGTCAGCAGCTCAGGCAGGCGCCGGAGAATCTTGGCGTAATCCTGGGTGAGGGCGAAGCTGCCTTTCTGGAAGCTCGGCGGGTCGATGATCACCAGCTCATACGGCCCGCTCTTGCGCACCTTGCCCCAGGACTTGAACAGCTCGTGGCCGAGAAATTCCACCCGGGCGAGGTCATGCCCGTTCAGGCGATGATTCTCGCGCCCGCGTGACAGCGCTGCGCGCGCCATGTCCAGGTTGACCACCTGCGCGGCACCGCCGGCAATCGCCGCCACGGAGAAGCCGCAGGTGTAGGCGAACAGGTTGAGCACGCGTTTGCCGGCGGCCTGTTCGCGCACCCACTGGCGGCCCAGACGCATATCGAGGAACAGCCCGCTGTTCTGCTTGCTGCCCAGATCCAGCAGATAGCGCAGGCCGTCCTCGATGATCGACCATTGCGCCTGTGGCTCGCCGGCCAGCCATTCGCTCTCGCTGCCCTGCACATAGCGGTGCTGCAGCAGCAGGCCGCGCGCACCGCTGGCCTGCCATTGCGGTGTTTCCAGCAGTTCCATGAGCAGCGGCCGTAGTGCTGGCGACGGTTCGCGGAACAGCATCACCAGCACTACGCCGGAGAGCCAGTCCACGGTGATCTGCTCCAGCCCCGGCCAGCAGCGACCACGGCCATGGAACAGGCGACGGGTCTCGCTGCCAGGGTGGTTGTCCAGCGCCTGCAGCAGGTGCTCGCGCAGGGTGGCGAGGGCGGCGTCAGTCATCGCGGGTCAGCACTTCCAGCAGCTCGATCTCGAAGGTCAGGTCGGAGTTGGGCGGAATCGATCCGACGCTGCGCTCGCCATACCCCAGGTGCGCCGGCACCTGCAGCTTGCGCTTGCCGCCCACCTGCATGCCCATCAGGCCCTGATCCCAACCCTTGATCACCCGGCCGGTGCCGATCACGCACTGGAACGGCTTGCCGCGCGACCAGGATGAGTCGAACTCCGTGCCATCGGCCAGCCAGCCATGGTATTGGGTGGTGATCAGGGCGCCCTTGACCACGGCCTTGCCGTCGCCCGGTTGCAGGTCTTCGATGATCAGTTGGTCAGTCATGTCAGGTTTCCTTGCGATGACGGTTTTGGCTGGCCTGTACCGAGCGCTCGGCGGGGACGCGCAACTGGGTCAGCAGGTAGTCGGCGAAGGCGGGTGCATAGTTCTGTAGGGCGATGGCGCCGGCCATGCAGCTCAGCCAGCTTTCCGCCAGCGCCTGATCGATCGGCCACTGGGCATGAAAGGCCGGAATGCTGATGCTGCCGTATTTCTCGGCAAACAGGCGCGGCCCACCCAGCCAGCCGCTCAGGAAGCACGCCAGCTTGTCGCGCGCGGCGCTCAGGTCAGCGGGGTGCAGGGCACGCAGTGCGGCGGCTTCGGGGCGTTCGTCCATCAGTCGGTAGAAGTCGTCGACCAGATGGCGCAGGCCGTCGATACCGCCAGCGGCCTGGTAGGAGGCATCGCCGGTGCCGTAGGGAGGTGTTTCGCTCATCGAACCATCGTCCGGAAAAGGCGCCATTGTAACCGCTGGCGTAGAATGGCCGGCCAGTTTGAAGTACATGCCCTGTGGGAGGCGCTTTAGCGGCGACTTTCGCGGCTAAAGCCGCTCCTACAGGCTGTCCATGACCTGCCGTGCAACCCGTGACCGCATCCCGATGACTCAACCCCAGCAAGGCTTCGTGCTTAGCCGCCATTGGCGCGATACGCCGGAGGGCACCGAGGTGGCCTTCTGGCTGGCGACCGATGCCGGCCCGCGCCAGGTGCGCCTGCCGTGCCAGGACGTGGTAGCCTTTATCCCCGCCGCGCAGCGTGCCTGGGCCGAGCCGTTGCTGCGCAGCGAAAAGGGCGTCGAGCTGCGTCCGCTTTCCTTGCGCGACTTCAAGCGCCGCCCGGTGCTGGGCCTGTATTGCCGCCAGTATCGGCAGTTGTTGCAGCTTGAGAAAAAATTGCGTCAGGTCGGTGTCGATGTGTACGAGGCCGATATCCGCCCGCCAGATCGCTACCTGATGGAGCGCTTTATCACCGCCAGCGTGCTGTTCGACGGTATCGAGCAGGAAGACGGCAGCCTGCTGTGCAAGTCGCTCAAGCCCGCGCCTGATTACCGCCCAACGCTGCGCCTGGTGTCGCTGGATATCGAGACCAGCGCGCGGGGCGAGCTGTACTCCATCGCCCTGGAAGGCTGCGGTCAGCGCCAGGTGTACATGCTCGGCCCGGCCAATGGCGACGCCAGCATCGTCGACTTCGACCTGGAGTATTGCGACAGTCGCAAGGTGTTGCTCGAACGCCTGAATGACTGGCTACAGCGGCATGATCCGGATGCCATCATCGGCTGGAACCTGGTGCAGTTCGACCTACGCGTGCTGCGCGATCACGCCGAGCAACTCAAGGTGCCGCTGCTGCTGGGGCGTGGCGGCGACGTGATGGGCTGGCGCCAGCACAACAGCAGCCAACACTACTTCGCCGAGGCGGCCGGGCGGCTGATCATCGACGGCATCGAGGCGCTGCGCTCGGCAACCTGGAGCTTTCCCTCGTTCAGCCTGGAATCGGTGGCGCAGACCCTGCTCGGTGAAGGCAAGGCGATCGACACGCCCTATGCACGGATGGACGAGATTCAGCGCATGTTCGACGAGGACAAGCCGGCGCTGGCGCGCTACAACCTCAAGGACTGCGAGCTGGTTACGCGCATCTTCGCCCACACCGATCTGCTCGCCTTCCTCCTGGAACGCTCCAGCGTCACCGGCCTGGCCGCCGACCGCAGCGGCGGCTCGGTGGCGGCCTTCACCCATCTGTACCTGCCGCCCATGCACCGCCTGGGCTACGTCGCGCCGAACCTCGGCGACATACGCGGCGAGAACAGCCCCGGTGGCTTCGTCATGGATTCGCGCCCCGGGCTGTACGACTCGGTGCTGGTGCTGGACTACAAGAGCCTGTATCCGTCGATCATCCGCAGCTTTCTGATCGACCCGCTGGGTCTGGTTGAAGGCCTGCACCAGCCGGATGACGAGCATTCGGTGGAGGGTTTTCGCGGCGCGCGTTTTTCGCGTACTCGACATTGCCTGCCGGCCATCGTCGAGCGCGTCTGGCAGGGGCGCGAGGCGGCCAAGCGCGACGGCAACAAGGCGCTGTCGCAGGCGCTGAAGATCATCATGAACGCCTTCTACGGCGTGCTCGGCTCCAGTGGTTGCCGCTTCTTCGACCCGCGCCTGGCGTCGTCGATCACCTTGCGCGGGCATCAGATCATGAAGCGCACTCGCGAGCTGATCGAGGCCGAGGGCCATGCGGTGATCTACGGCGACACCGATTCCACCTTCGTCTGGCTCGGTCGGGCCCATGACGAGGAGGAGGCAGCGCGCATCGGGCGCGCGCTGGTGGCCCGCGTCAACGCCTGGTGGCGCGAGCATCTGCAGAATGAGTACGGCCTGACCAGCGCCCTGGAGCTGCAGTTCGAGACTCATTACCGGCGTTTTCTAATGCCCACCATTCGCGGCACCGAGGAGGGCAGCAAGAAGCGCTACGCCGGCCTGGTTCACGACGTGGACGGCAGCGAACGCATGGTGTTCAAGGGCCTGGAGACGGTGCGCACCGACTGGTCGCCGCTGGCCCAGCGCTTCCAGCAGGAGCTCTATCGCCTGGTGTTCGCCGGCCAGCCTTATGAGGACTACGTGCGCGACTATGTCAAACGCACCCTGGCTGGTGAGCTGGACGAGCTGCTGATCTATCGCAAGCGTTTGCGCCGGCGGCTCGACGACTACCAGCGCAACGTGCCGCCGCACGTACGCGCCGCGCGCCTGGCCGACGAGCACAACCAGCGTCTTGGCCGGCCCTTGCAGTACCAGCGCGGCGGCTGGATCAGCTACCTGATCACCACCGGCGGGCCGCAACCGCTGGAGCGCCTGCTGTCGCCGGTGGACTACGAGCACTACATCAGCCGTCAGCTGAAACCGGTGGCCGATGCCATCCTGCCGTTCGTCGGCGGCGAGTTCGAACGGTTGGTGGATGGGCAGCTGGGGTTGTTCTAGAGCGCGCCGAGCCTACAGAGCATGGGGCCGGTTGGCCTGCGCCAACCGGATCAGCGCTACGGCCGGGTGGCGGGGCATCCATTCATTCGCGAAGGCTCTGTCTGAGTTAGCTGTTGCAGTGGTCTAAACTGAATCGTGATCTTTCCCAGCATGAGGGATCTATCATGAAAGCGGTTCAGTTTTCGCGGTGGATGGCACAGCTCTCCAGCCTCAACCCAGAGCAACGCGACCAGTTGAGATCCAAGCTCTTGCCAGCTGCCAGGCACTCGCAGGACGCAATCAAGGCCCCAAGCCATTGCCCGCATTGTCAATCGCGGGAACTGCGCCCCTGGGGTTCCAGTGGTGACTTGCCGCGATACCGCTGCAAGGTTTGCGGCAAAACCAGCAATGCCCTGACGGGCACCCCAATGGCGCGACTGAGAAAGCGCCATCTCTGGCAAGACTATGCGGACGCACTGACCCAGAGCCTGAGCGTGCGCAAGGCCGCCGTTCATTGTGGCGTCAGCAAAAACACAGCTTTCCTGTGGCGACATAGGTTTCTTTCTCGGATTGCCGATCACCAGGCCCAGCACGCGTCAGGCATTGTCGAAGCAGATGAAACCTTCTTCCTGGAGTCCTTCAAGGGGCAACGCGAACTGCCTCGACCGCCTCGTCGGCGCGGTGGCAGCGCCAAACGACGCGGACTGTCTGCCGAGCAAATTCCTGTGCTGGTGGTAAGAGATCGCAGTGGTCAGCAGGCAGACTTCAAGTTGGAAAAGCTGGATGCACAGCACATAGGGGAGCGGCTACGCCCGCTGATAGACGCGGATGCGATTCTCTGTACTGACAGCGCAAGTGTCTACGCCCATTTCGCCAAGGTTGAAGGCATCACTCACCGACCGATTAACCCGAGCCAGAATCGACGGGTTGATGGTGCTTTCCACATCCAGAACGTGAATGCCTACGACAGCCGACTCAAGAGCTGGATGATTCCTTTTCATGGTGTGGCCACCAAGTACCTAACGAACTACCTGGGCTGGCGCCGCCTGCTTGAGCGCTACAAAACACAGCTCAACCCATTGATTTGCTTGAAAGAGGCGTTGGGGTATAGGGATATGCAACAGTTAACTCAGACATAGCCTTCGCGAAAGGCGTTGCAGCAGCAAAGTGCCCAGCAGCCCCGGCAGCAACGACAGGGCCAGCAGACGCCAGTGGGCAAGGTACAGCTCGTGGAAGATTTCCCCTGATGTCCAAGTATTGCCGAAGGATGGCGCGAACATCACGGCAGCGCAGTATGCCGCCAGTGCGCCTGCTGCGCCGAACATCGCGAGTAGCGCCGGGCGCCCGTGACGACGGGGCAGGCCCAGTACGCAGCAAGTGAAGAACAGCAGCAGCCCCGGTATCGAGGCCAGCAGCGCTTCACTGGCCGGGTGGCTGCCGGGCTCGAGTGCGAGAGGCCATTCCAGCCACAGGTGGCCATGACGAAGTTCGCCGGTGAGCAGGGCGACGAACAGGGCGGTGGTCGGCAGCAGAAGCGAGCCCTGCAACAGCCTGATCAGTGCGCCTGGCATGTCGACAGCCGTGCCGGGCTGAGCACCGCTTCACTCAGGCCCGCCTCGATCAAAGGTTGCGGCAATGCTTGCCTGCGGATCAGCGCTGCACAGGCCTGGCCCATCGCAGCGCTGGTCTGGATGCCGTAGCCGCCTTGCGCCGCGACCCAGAAGAAGTTTTCGGCCTGGGTATCGAAACCGCCAACCAGATCGCCATCGGCGACGAAGCTGCGCAGGCCGGCCCAGGTATGTGCCGGGCGGCGAATCTGCAGCCTGGTGTGGGTTTCGATCTGATGGATGCCCAGGGCGATATCCAGCTCCTCGGGCTGCACGTCGTGCGGCGCCACCGGGTCGGCATTGGCCGGCGAGCCGAGCAGCAGGCCGGCATCGGGTTTGAAATAGAAGGATTCGTCCAGGCTCACCAGCGCCGGCCAGTGTTGGCAGTCGATGCCCGACGGGCCGTTGAAGGTGAAGGCGGCGCGCCGCCTGGGCTGTAAACCGATGCCGGGTAGGCCGGCCAGACGCGCGATCTCGTCGCACCAGGCGCCGGCAGCATTGATCAGCACGCGTGTGCAGTAGCGTTGTCCGGCACATTCCACCTGCCAGCCGTCCCCGTCGCGGTTGATGCCGAGTACTTCGCGGTTACAGTGAATCTCCCCGTCCTGCAGGCGGATACCACGCAGGTAACCCTGGTGTAGCGCGGCGGTATCGATGTCGGCGGCGCTGGGGTCGAACAGCGCAGCGTGCACCAGCTCGCGGCGCAGCGCCGGAACCATCGCGCAGGCCTCGTCGGCGCTGATCAGGCGAGCCTCGTTGACATGCTCGCGGGCCTGCTCGTACTGGCGCTGCAGTTCGGCGGCGTCACCGCTGAAGTCCACCACCAGTTCGCCGCGCGGGGTGAGTAGTGGGTGATCGGCGAAACCGGCTGGCGGGGCATCGTAAAAGGCGCGGCTGGCGGCCGTCAGCGCGCGGACCTGCGGCGTGCCGTAGGCCACGGTATACAACGCCGCCGAGCGGCCGGTGGAGTGATAGCCGGGTTGCGCCTCGCGTTCAAGCAGCAGCGTCTTGCCGTGGCTGGCCAGGAAGTAGCCGGTGGAGGCCCCGGCAATGCCGGCGCCGATGATGAGGTAATCGCACTGTTGCATGGCGTATCAAATCAACTGGATCAATGAAAAAGGCGAAGCTGGATGGCTTCGCCTTTCTTGACTGCCGAACCGATCAGTGCCTGCGCGGCACCGGCTTGAGCAACTCGTCCGGCGGCATCTCGCACTGGATCTTGCGACCGATCAGCGCTTCGATCGGCGGCAGGGCGAAGGCGTCGTCCTCGCCGGCGAAGCTGATCGAGGTACCGCTGGTGCCGGCGCGGCCGGTACGGCCGATGCGGTGCACGTAGTCGTCCGGATCTTCCGGCAGGGTGAAGTTGATCACGTGGCTGATGCCGTCGACATGGATGCCACGGCCGGCCACATCGGTGGCCACCAGCACGCGGATATGGCCGGCGCGGAAGCCTTCGAGCACCTTGATACGCTTGTGCTGCGGTACGTCACCTGACATCTGCGCGGCGCTGACGCCGTCGCGGGTCAGGCGTTCCTCGATGCGGCGTACTTCGTCCTTGCGGTTGGCGAAGACCATCACCCGGTCCCAGGCATTCTGCGTCACTAGGTTATAGAGCAGCTTGTATTTGTCCGCGGAGGCGACGGCGTAGACGTGCTGTTCGACGGTATCGCTGGCAACGTTCTCCGGCTCGATCTCGACGATGGCCGGGTTGACCGTCCACTGCTTGGCCAGGTTCATCACATCGTCGGTGAAGGTGGCGGAGAACAGCAGGGTCTGGCGGTCGCCCTTCATCGGGGTCTGGCGGATGATCTGGCGCACCTGCGGGATGAAGCCCATGTCGAGCATGCGGTCGGCTTCATCGAGCACCATCACCTCGACCATGTCCAGGTGCACTTCACCGCGCTGGTTGAAGTCCAGCAAACGGCCCGGGGTGGCGACCAGGATGTCGCAGAAGCGCGATTCCAGCTGCTTGAGCTGCTTGTCGAAGTCCATACCGCCGACGAAGCTCATGACGTTGAGCTTGGTGTACTTGGTCAGCTCGGCGGCGTCCTTGGCGATCTGCACCACCAGCTCGCGGGTTGGCGCGATGATCAGCGCACGCGGCTCGCCCATGTAGCGCTCTTTCGGCGGCGGGGTCTGCAGCAGCTGGGTGATGATCGAGATGAGGAATGCGGCGGTCTTGCCGGTGCCGGTCTGGGCGCGGCCGATGGCGTCCTGGCCCTTGAGGGTGTAACCCAGTACGCTGGCCTGGATCGGCGTGCAGTAGGGGAAGCCGAGGTCATGGATGGCGTGCATCAGCTCGGGGGCGAGCTTGAAGTCATGAAAGCGCGTCTTGCCTTCGGCCGGCTCGACCACGAAATCTTCCAGCTTCCAGGTATCTGCTGGTTTGGCCGGGCGCTCGCGGCGTGGCTTGTCGGCCTTGGGCGGGCGAGGTGCTCGCTCTTGAGCCGGCGCGGCAGCGGTTTCGGGCTTGCGTGCGGGTTTGCCTTTGCGGGCGCTTTTCTCAGGTTCGCCGGTCTTGGCCTGGGCAGGCGCTACGGGCGCAGTGGCTGGCTGTGGCTGCTCGCCTTCGGCCTTGCCGAACATTTTCTTGAGTGCTTTGAGCACGGGCTTCTCATCGACTGGTTAAGGAGTGAACGCCCGCCAGTGTAATGCAAGACGCGGGCGCGGCGAAGTGTCTGCGCGCGTCTGTCAAGGGGCGACCTGATCTGTCCGGCAGGCTGCTTGGCCGCAAGCGCCTGAACGTGCCGGCCATGATTGCGGCGCAGATGCTGGCGCCCAAGCCTGCAGGCTTTCGCCGAGGCCGGCTGGCTGCGTTGTTCATCCGGGGTCGTCCCTGCATGCCCGTGATGGTTGCCGGGCGCGTGATGCATGGCCGTCAACCGCTCAGGCAGTTACGACCTTGCTGCTTGGCCTGGTACAGCGCGGCATCGGCTCGCGCGATCAGGCCTTGCAGGCTGTCCTGATGCTGTATCTGCGCCAGCCCGATGGAAATGGTCACGCCCGGTAGAACGCCGACTGGCGAGTAGAAAGAGGTGATCCGCTCCAGGCTGATGCGCAGGCGTTCGGCGATGCTGCGGGCGTCGTCGGCAGCGATTTCCGGCAGGAGGATGACGAACTCCTCGCCACCGAAACGTATCAGGCTGTCCTTGGCCCGCAACTGGCTGTTGAGCGTGTTGGCCACCAGGCACAAGGCATAGTCGCCCGCCAGATGGCCATGCTGGTCGTTGTAGGTCTTGAAGTGGTCGACATCGAGCATCAGCAGGGAAATCGGCTCTTCGTTGAAAGCGCAGCGGGTACTTTCACGTTCGAACACATGTTCCAGCCAGCGTCGGTTGAAGCAGCCGGTGAGGGTGTCGATATTGGCATGCTGTTCGCTGTCGAGAATTTGCCGGTTGCCCTTGCGTACACGCTCACAGAGCAACTGCAGCAGGTTCTGCATCACTTGGGGCGATTGCTGAAAGAGTCTTACCAGTGACTCACGGTGCAGACGCAGGACGATGGAGGGACATTCGGCGACTACGTAGGCCGAGGGGCGTTCGTTGTCGATGAAGCTGATTTCGCCGGCGCAATCACCCACTTCCAGAGTACCGACGGGCTGGTTGTCCAGCGAGCCGAGATAAACACGCAAACGCCCCTGAAGCAGCAGGTAGAGATGCTGGTTACGGTCGAAGGGGGATAACAACACTTCGCCGGCTTCCAGTTCGCAGGCGCGAAATTCCGCCAGGAGTCGCTCCAGGTTGTTGGCCGCGATGTTGTGAAACAGCCGCAGGCGCTGGATCTGCTGCAGATCTGCCGGCCAGTGCGCCGTTTTCATCGCGTTTTCACCGGGCCTGGGCGGGCGAAGAGCATCGCTAACACTCCATGTTGTGTTCACGTGTCGATGATCGACACTATTCCCACACAAGCAGCATGGCAATGCCCGCAGCAATGCCGGCCGACCAATGGCGGTACGAAAGTGCAAATTTGTGAGCGGATGCGCGTCCCTGCGCACCCCGGGGGCAGGGCATCCAGTGGATGCGATGGCCCACGGCGTAGCCTGCCAGACGCTCGCCAATGGCGGCAGCCAGCGCCTGGCTGCCATTGGCCAGATGGATGTGCGCCAACTGCCCGGTAAACCCGGGCGATGGCATCGAAACGCAGCGCCGGTTTGAGCTGCACGTAGACCACCGGCAGTTCACCGGCTTCTCATCCGGCTTGCCCACGGCAGCGGCCAGGGCTGCGGCTGGGGGCTTGTGCAGGGCTTCTTCGATCATCTGCGGGGCGATGTTGTGGCCGCCGCGAATGATCAGCTCCTTGCTGCCCGGCTGGGTCAGGCCGCCAGTAATTGGCTCAACCATTTGGCGATATCGCGAATTTCTTCCGGCAGCACTTCATGGCCCATCGGATAGTCGTGCCATTGCGCCGGTACCCCGCTGGCCTGCAGGCGGTCGTACGCGGCACGGCCCATGTCGGGTGTCACCACGTCGTCGAATCTGCCATGCAAGCACAGCACCGGCAGTTGTCTTTTTGTATCCACCATCTGCATGTCATCGCTGAACGTGGGGGCGTAGGTCGACAGCGCCAGGACGCCGCCGAGAGGCAGTGCATAACGCAGGAAGGCGGTGTGCAGTACCACTGCGCCGCCCTGGGAAAAGCCTGCCAGGACGATGCGTTCAGCGGCGATACCCTCTGCGCGCTCAGCCTCGATCAGGGCGATCACCTGGTCGGCCGACTCCTCCAGTTGCGCCTGGTCGATGGCCCGTGCCGGACTCATGGCGAGGATGTCGTACCAGCTCGGCATGCTCCAGCCGCCATTGATGGTCACCGGACGGGTAGGGGCCTGCGGCAGGATGAAGCGCGTGCTGGGCAGGCGTTCCTGCAACATTTCGGCGACCGGCAGGAAATCGTAACGGTCGGCCCCCAGCCCGTGCAGCCAGATCACGCTGGCGTCGACGGTTTGTGGGGGCTGCAGAATCATGGGTGCGGTCATTGGTAGCTCCGGTGTGGTGCGTGCGCCTCAATTTGGGGCGACATCCGATTCGGGGTCTGGCGCATCAGTGAACAAGTTGTCGCACGGGTGAAACTTTTGCTCTTGCCCCCCGTATAGACGGCCTTATGCCATGTGCTGGTACGGCCCTTGCTAAAACCTATTCGAACTGACGACGCGGTGCGCTAACGGTAACACTGTGCCATTGCCATCGCTCAACAGGCAGGAATCTGCTGTGTGGGGTTCCTTTAAGACCGTCGGGGGTGATCGATCACCCAGGCGGATGACGATCCGTCTCAGGCCCGTTCAACCAATGGGCTGGGCAGGAGCAGTTGGCCAGCAGAGGGAAATGCCGACTAGACTCCTGCCTGACGTTCGAACTTCTCGTCGATGCCGTTGCTGCCAGCGGGTCGCGTGCCTCAAAAGGGTGGGGAAGGCGGACGGAGACTCCAACACAACAAGAGCAACTGGAGGTTTTTGATGAAGATGGTGAAATCCACCCTGGCTGTACTGACCACCGCAGCCGTGCTCGGTGTCAGTGGCTTTGCCCAGGCAGGCGCCACCCTGGATGCCGTGCAGAAGAAAGGCTTCGTGCAGTGCGGTATCAGCGACGGTCTGCCGGGCTTCTCCTATGCCGATGAAAAAGGCAATTTCCTGGGTCTGGACGTCGATATCTGCCGCGCGGTTGCCGCTGCGGTGTTCGGTGATGCGACCAAGGTCAAGTACAGCCCGCTGACCGCCAAGGAACGCTTCACCGCGCTGCAGTCCGGCGAAGTCGACATCCTGTCGCGCAACACCACCTGGACCAGCTCGCGTGACGCGGCACTGGGCCTGAACTTCACCGGCGTGACCTACTATGACGGTCAGGGCTTTCTGGTGAACAAGAAGCTGGGGGTTTCCAGCGCCAAGGAACTGGACGGCGCCACCGTCTGCATCCAGGCCGGTACCACCACCGAGCTGAACCTTTCCGACTACTTCCGTGCCAACGGCATGAAGTACACCCCCATCACTTACGACACCTCTGACGAGAGCGCCAAGTCGGTCGAAGCCGGTCGTTGCGACGTGCTGACCTCCGACCAGTCGCAGCTGTACGCACAGCGCATCAAGCTGGCCAACCCGGACGACTACGTGGTGCTGCCGGAAGTCATCTCCAAGGAGCCTCTGGGCCCGGTCGTGCGCCAGGGTGACGAGGAGTGGTTCGACATCGTGCGCTGGACCCTGTTCGCCATGCTCAACGCCGAAGAGCTGGGTGTGACGTCGGCCAACGTCGAAGAAACCGCGAAAACCACCAAGAACCCGGACGTCGCCCGTCTGCTGGGTACCGAGGGTGAGTTCGGCAAGGATCTCAAACTGCCGAAAGACTGGGCCGTGCAGATCGTCAAGCAGGTTGGCAACTACGGCGAGTCGTTCGACCGCAACGTCGGTGCCGGCAGTGAGCTGAAGATCGAGCGTGGTCTCAATGCCCTGTGGAACAAGGGTGGTCTGCAGTACGCACCGCCGGTGCGTTGACCGTCCACAGCGGCAGACCTCGGGTCTGCCGCTGTCGTTTCCACGTAAGGAACGTCCTGAAAGAGCCGTCATCGCCGTGTAAGCGGTATCCATGACCCAGCAGCCTGTGCGCTCCCGTCTGTGCGGGAGTGACGCCAAGTGGGCTTTTTCAGCGTTCCCAGAGTGAAGTCCGCCCCCGCGCTGGTGCGGGGGCGCGGCCTCCATGAGGGTTGTTATGCAAACGACTGCCAATGTCCCGCGCCCCAAAGGATCACTGCTGACCGATCCGCAGGTGCGCGCCTGGGCTTTCCAGATCATTGCCGTTGTCGCTGTCGTGGCGCTCGGCTGGTTTCTCTTCCATAACACCCAGGCCAACCTGGAGAAGCGCGGAATCATTTCCGGCTTCGCGTTCCTCAATAACAGTGCCGGCTTCGGTATCGCCCAGCACCTGATCGACTACACGGAAAGCGACAGTTACGGCCGCGTCTTTCTGATTGGGCTGCTCAATACCCTGCTGGTGTCCTTCATCGGCATCGTGCTGGCTTCGATTCTCGGTTTTCTGCTGGGTGTGGCGCGTCTGTCACCCAACTGGCTGATCAGCAAGCTGGCCACCGTCTATATCGAGATCTTCCGCAATATTCCGCCGTTGCTGCAGATCCTGTTCTGGTACTTCGCGGTCTTTCTTGCGCTTCCCGGGCCTCGGCAAAGCCTCGAAGTCGGGGATACCTTCTTCCTCAACAGTCGCGGGCTGTACATGCCGTCACCCACACCATCGGAGAGTTTTGGCCTGTTCGCCGTGGTCGTGCTGGCCACCGTCGTCGGCATCATCGCCCTCGGGCGTTGGGCCAGGAAGCGTCGCGAGGCCACCGGCCAGATCTTCCCGCTGCTGTGGACATCGCTGGCGTTGATCGTGGTCATGCCCGGCCTGGCCGTGCTGATCGGCGGCAACCCGCTGGTGTGGAGCGTGCCGGAACTGGCCGGTTTCAACTTCCGTGGCGGCTGGGTGATGATTCCCGAGCTGATGGCCCTGACCCTGGCGCTGACCATCTACACCGCTGCCTTCATTGCCGAGAACGTGCGTTCGGGGATCATGGCTGTCAGCCATGGGCAGACCGAAGCCGCACGCTCGCTGGGGTTGCGTCCGGGCATCACCCTGCGTCTGGTGATCATCCCGCAGGCCTTGCGCGTGATCATCCCGCCGCTAACCAGCCAATACCTCAACCTGGCGAAGAACTCTTCGCTGGCTGCCGGTATCGGTTATCCGGACATGGTGTCGCTGTTCGCCGGCACCGTACTCAACCAGACCGGCCAGGCCATCGAGGTGATCGCCATCACCATGAGCGTGTATCTGGCGATCAGTATCAGCATTTCCCTGCTGATGAACTGGTACAACAAGCGCATTGCGCTGATCGAGCGGTAAGGAGCAGCCATGCAGACTCATACCTTCAAACCGGATCTGCCACCGCCGCGCATGAGTGTCGGCCCGGTGGCTTGGCTCAAGGCCAACCTGTTTTCCAACTGGTTCAACACCCTGCTGACGTTGTTGGCCGCCTACCTGATCTGGCTGATCGTGCCGCCGCTGTTGCAGTGGGCGTTCATTGATGCCAACTGGGTCGGTACGACCCGTGCCGACTGCACCCAGTCAGGTGCCTGCTGGGTGTTCATCCAGCAGCGTTTCGGCCAGTTCATGTATGGCTTCTATCCCAGCGAATTGCGCTGGCGTGTCGATGCCACCCTGTGGTTGGCCATCATCGGCGCCGCACCGTTGTTCCTGCCGCAGATGCCGCGCAAGGCCGTCTACGGGCTGGCGCTGCTGGTGATCTATCCGGTCATCGCCTGGTGCCTGCTGCATGGCGGCGTGTTTGGTCTGAGCGTGGTGTCCACCAGTCAGTGGGGCGGCCTGATGCTGACTCTGGTGATCGCCTATGTGGGGATCACCGGTGCCTTGCCGCTGGGCATCCTGCTGGCGCTGGGACGACGTTCCAACCTGCCGGCGATCAAGGTCATCTGCGTCACCTTCATCGAGTTCTGGCGCGGTGTGCCGTTGATCACCGTGCTGTTCATGTCCTCGGTGATGCTGCCGCTGTTCCTGCCCGAAGGCATGCACTTCGACAAGCTGATGCGCGCGCTGATCGGGGTGATCCTGTTCCAGTCCGCCTACATCGCCGAGGTGGTGCGCGGCGGTCTGCAGGCCATTCCCAAGGGGCAGTACGAAGCCGCTGCCGCCATGGGCCTGGGTTACTGGCGCATGATGGGCCTGGTGATTCTGCCGCAGGCGCTCAAGCTGGTCATCCCCGGCATCGTCAACACCTTCATTTCACTGTTCAAGGACACCAGCCTGGTGATCATCATCGGCCTGTTCGACCTGCTCAACAGCATCAAGCAGGCGACCACCGACCCGGCCTGGCTGGGTATGGCCACCGAAGGCTATGTGTTCGCGGCGCTGATTTTCTGGATTTTCTGTTTTGGTATGTCCCGCTACTCCATGCACCTGGAGCGCAAGCTGGACACCGGCCACAAGCGTTAGGTGCTGATCGGTATTCGATATGCGTTGGCCAGGCAACGATGAACGTGCCTGGCCTGACTCGACAGCCTGAATCAGCCCCACGAGAGGAGTGAATTATGAGTGAAGCAATCAAGCAACCCAGCGCTGAGCCGATGATCCTGCTGCAGGGTGTGAACAAGTGGTACGGCCAGTTCCATGTGCTCAAGGACATCAATCTCAGCGTGCAGCAGGGCGAGCGTATCGTGCTCTGCGGACCGTCCGGTTCGGGCAAGTCCACCACCATTCGCTGCATCAACCGCCTGGAAGAGCACCAGCAGGGGCGCATCGTGGTCGATGGCACCGAGCTGACCAGCGACCTCAAGCACATCGAGGCGATTCGCCGCGAAGTCGGCATGGTGTTCCAGCACTTCAACCTGTTCCCGCATCTCACCGTGCTGCAGAACTGCACCCTGGCGCCGATGTGGGTACGCAAGATGCCCAAGCGCCAGGCCGAGGAAATCGCCATGCATTTCCTCGAGCGCGTGCGCATTCCCGAGCAGGCCAACAAGTACCCGGGGCAGCTCTCCGGTGGTCAGCAGCAGCGTGTGGCGATTGCCCGCGCGCTGTGCATGAAGCCGAAGATCATGCTGTTCGACGAGCCGACCTCGGCACTCGATCCGGAGATGGTGAAAGAGGTGCTGGACACCATGATCGGCCTGGCCGAAGACGGCATGACCATGCTCTGCGTGACCCACGAAATGGGCTTTGCCCGCACCGTGGCCAACCGGGTGATCTTCATGGACAAGGGCGAGATCGTCGAGCAGGCCGAGCCTGATACCTTCTTCTCCAATCCGCAGAACGAGCGTACCAAGCTGTTCCTCAGTCAGATCCTGCACTGAGTCGGTATCGTGCTATCGACCAGGGAGCCTTCGGGCTAATGCCAGTCAGTTAAGCTGACTGGCATTTTTATTTCTGGTCGGATACTTGGACGGCTTGGGTTTGACCGCTCGTGGATAACTGCGATCCTCACGATGATGAGGTAGGACGTAGTGCATGGCCGAGGCCTGTAGTTCGGCCAGGTAGCGAGGGATGTTGCCTGGATGATTCAAAGAGACCCCGTTCAAGAAGCCCAGAATCGCCCAGGTGCAAGCGGTAAAACTCATTTCCGCAGGGGTAGATGCCAGGGCAGTGGCGGCTCATTTCCAGCATTTGATAACGCAGCAGGTTGTACCCCAGTAGTACGCCCCACAGTTCTTGTTCAATCATCTCCGGCGTTTTACTACGCAGTGTGTAGTGACCCGCGAGCATGCCTTGCTTCATTTCTCGATAGCCCAGTTCGATTTCCCAACGCTGGCTGTACAGATCCACGATTTCGTCTGGAGGGAAGCGCAGAGGATCGATCATTGAGGTCAGTACCTGCCGCACTTTGCCCTTGATGGTCTTGCTTAATAACCGAGCCTGTAGCGTGTCTGGCAGATCGGGCCATTGTTTACGCGCCTGCGGCGAGGTCTTTAGCGAGACGATGGCATCGTGGCGCCCTAACTTACGCAGCACCTCGTATTGAGCATCCTTGCGCAGCGGCAGTAACCAATGGCGCTGAGTGCCTGTCTGTTGCCAGCGATGAAGTAACCCCAGTGAATAGAAGCCACGGTCGAACAAGGTCAGCGAGTGATCGGGTGTACTGTCGATCAGTTGTTCGGCCAGTTTCATCTCGTTGCTGTGGTAGCCGGCAAAAGCACTACTCACCAGCATGTGGCTGGTCAGCTCCATCTGGCAGACCATGCGAACTTGGGGATAGCCGGTATCGCCATGCTGATTACTGGCGCTGCCATAGTGCTTGCGGTTGTCATCCGTATCCGGCGTGCGCCAGACCACGCCATCGACACTGAGCAGGCGCAAACCGGCCCAAGTGTGGTGATTGGCGCTGGCATGCCAGCGTTGTTGAGTCAGGGAAAAGACTTCTCGCACCGCAGCGCTGCCCAAACGCTGGCGACCTTGCACGATTGCACTGGGTGCTACCAATGGCTTCTGCCCAGGCAGCATGATGCCCATACGGCTCGCGGCATCCCAGGCCGACATCCGGCGAAACAACGCCATGGCGATCACGCACCAGATCATGGCTTCAAGAGGGAGACGTCGCTTACGCAGGGTCGCCACTCCCGCCGTTTCCAGTGCGGTGCTAACTAGGTCTGGATCAAGCAGCACCCCCAGCTCGTCAAGGGAGTGGGTGGCAGAAGCCGCTTCGTGAGTCAGTGCCAAGGCGCGGGAAAGTCGCATAAAAAGTCCGATGCTCCAAACAAGCATCGGATTTTCGTTTCAGCGCGCAGAAGGTCAAGCTGTAGCGCTTAACTGACTGGCATTAGCCTTCGGGCTCCCTTTTTCATTGTTGGTGCCGCTCCAGCAGGGGTAAATCTGTAGGAGCGGCGCCCCGCCGCGAACCGAGATGGCGCTGGTAGGCAAAGCTTCGCCCCGGGGCGGGGCTCCTACGGAAAGGCGCTGTGATGGAGCCTATGGCCTGTTGCCGTTTTACATGGGCAACCATAGGAAGGCGCAGGCCATGGCCACCACGCTCTCGTAATTTCTCTTGAGCTTGTCGAATCGAGAGGCCACCGCCCGGTAGTGCTTCAGCCGGGCGAAAGCGTTTTCCACCAGGTGGCGATTGCGGTACAGACCTCTGTCCAGATTCGCGTTGCCTTTCACAGAGTTACGCTTGCTCGGGATCACGGCCTTGGCCCCTTGTCGCTCAACTTGCTCTCGGATTCTCTCGCTGTCATAGCCCTTATCCGCAACGATGGTTTCTGCCGCTGGGAGCTTGGAAATCAATGCGGGTGCCTGAGTGCAGTCATTGATTTGGCCTCCCGTGATTTCAAACTCGATGGGCAAACCATGGGCGTCCACCGCCAGATGAATCTTGCTGGTATTGCCGGCTCGGCTTTTCCCTATAGCTTCATCGTTTGCGCTGGCAGCACCTGCGCTGTGCTGGTGAGCCTTGGCATAGCTGCCATCAATGAACACCCACTCCATGTCGGGCTCCTCCACCAGCATCTTGAAGACCTTGAACCATTTGCCGGCAGCAGACCATGCGTTGAAGCGTTTGTAGACCTTATTCCAGTTACCAAACGCCTTGGGCAGGTCTCTCCAGGGACATCCCGTGCGCATGCGGTACAGCATGCCCTCCACGGTCATTCGTAGATCACGCTTGTTGTAGATGGCCTTGTGCAGGAGAATTTCCCGCAGCTTCGACCAATGCTCGTCGTTGAGTAGTAATCGGGGCATTGCAAGCTCGTATCGATGTCGGGTCAGAGCTTCAACGATACGAGCTTGCTCTTATAAATCAATTGGTTAGCGCGAAACGGCAACAGACCCTAGTGGCGCCGCATGCGTTTGCGAAAGGCCCCGGGCGTTTCCCCGCAGAGCTGTTTGAAGCGCTTGACGAAGGTGGTACGGTCGGCGAACCCGACCTGGCTGGCGATCTGCTCCAGCGAACTGCCTGAATCGGCCAGCGCCTGTTGCGCGACGCTGATACGCAGACGTTGCAGATAGTCGCCCGGGGTCAGCCCGGTGGCCTGCCTGAAGCGGCGCAGCAGGGTGCGTACCGAGCAATGGGCCTGTTGCGCCAGGCGGTTGAGGTCGATCACTTCGCCATGCTGTTCGTGCAGCCAGGCCAGCAGCGGCGCCAGGGACTGGTCTGTGTTGTCTGGCAGCAGCGGGGCGAAGCGCGTCTGCGTGCCGCGCTGGCGTTCGATCACCATGGCACTGGCAATCTGTTGCGCCAGCCATTCGCCGGCATGCCGGGCGATCAGGTGCAGGCACAGATCGAGGCCGGCCTGGGCGCCACCGGTTCAGGCTGCCATTCGTCGGCAGGCGGCACGCGGCCTGGCGCAATTCCGCGCTTCACGCTAAGGCAGATGAAGGAACGCAGTGGTAGGCTAGTCAGTCTTAGCCTTCAATAATGAGAGTGCGCACATGGGGTGCCGCACCTCCACTGCCAAGAGACCTGCCGTGACCGAACTGATCGTTGCCGTAAAACAGGCCAAAGCCTGGGGGGTCCATGCCGTTACCGCCAGCGGTGTGATCCTCGCATTGCTGGCGCTACTGGCTGTACTCGACGGCCAACCCCAGCAGTGCCTGCTCTGGCTCGGTCTGGCGTTGCTGGTCGATGGCCTGGACGGCTCGCTGGCGCGTCGTTACGACGTCAAGGGTGTGCTGCCGCATTTCGACGGCTCGACCCTGGATCTGGTGATCGACTACCTCACCTACGTGTTCATTCCGGCGATCTTCCTCTATCGCTTCATTCCCCTCCCTGAATACACCGCGCTGTTCGCCGTGGGGTTGATTCTGCTGTCGTCGCTGTTCTGCTTCTGCAACCTGAACATGAAGAGCAAGGACAACTACTTCGTCGGCTTCCCGGCTGCCTGGAACGTGGTGGTGTTGTATTTCTACATCCTCGACGTGCATCCCTGGATCACCCTGGCCATTATCGTCCTGCTGGCCGGCTTGACCCTGACCAAGATGAAGTTCCTGCACCCGTTCCGCGTGCGTCAGTTCATGCCGCTGAATATCCTGGTGACCTTCGTCTGGATGCTCTCCAGCGCGCTGCTGATTCTGCAGTACCCCGTCAGCCAGCCCTGGCTGCTGGCGTTGTGGTGGCTGGCCTCTGCCTACTTCGTCGGCATGTGCCTGTGGCGCTCGGCGCGCGAGTGGTTTCCGGCGCGCGGATGACGGCTGCCGTGGACAAACCCTGGTTCGTCTACCTGGTGCGTGCCGCCAACGGCGCGCTGTACTGCGGCATCAGCGATGACCCACAGCGGCGTTTCGCCCAGCATCAGAGCGGCAAGGGCGCGCGCTTCTTCTATACCAGCCCGGCGCAGGCACTGGCCTATGTCGAAGCCTGTGCTGGCAAGGGCGATGCCCTGCGCCGTGAGCGGGCCATCAAGCGCCTGAGCAAAGCGGCCAAGGAGGCGCTCATTCTGAGCGTTGATGGCGCTTTATCAGCCGTAGGCAGTGTGCGTGACTAGGCTGCGCGGGTAAGCTGGGGGCTTTCGAACCGTCGCGGAGCGCGCCATGCACGAATTGATCCTTCACCATTACCCGACCTCGCCGTTTGCCGAGAAGGCTCGCTTGCTGCTGGGCTTCAAGCAACTGTCCTGGCGCTCGGTGATGATCCCGCCGGTGATGCCCAAGCCGGATCTCACAGCGCTGACCGGCGGCTACCGCAAGACGCCGGTGTTGCAGATCGGTGCCGACATCTACTGCGATACCGCGCTGATCGCTCGCCGTCTGGAAGCCGAGAAAGCCACCCCGGCACTGTTCCCGGAAGGGCAGGGCTTCAATGTTGCGACCCTCGCCCAATGGGCCGACGCGGTGTTGTTCCAGCATGCGGTGTCACTGGTCTTCGCCCCCGAGTCCATGGCGGTGCGCTTTGCCAAGGTGCCACCGGAGTTCGCCAAGGCTTTTGCGGCTGATCGTGCCGCGCTTTTTTCCGGCGGCACGGCCAGCCGTTTGCCGCTGGAGCAGGCGCGTCACCAGTGGCCGGCGCTGATGGGGCGTTTGCAGCAGCAGTTGCAGCAGGGCGGTGGCGACTTCCTGTTTGGTCAGCCCTCGATTGCCGACTTCGCTGTCGCGCATCCGTTGTGGTTCCTGCGCGCCACGCCGATCACGGCACCCCTGGTGGACGATTATCCGGAAGTCGCCGCCTGGCTGGCGCGGGTGCTGGGCTTTGGGCATGGCTCACTGAGCGAGATGAGCGGCGAAGAGGCTATCGCCGTGGCGCACGAAGCGACTCCGGCAGCCTTGCCGGACGAGGATTTTATCGATGCCAATGGCTTCCAGCCTGGTCAGGCAGTGAGCATTGCAGCGGTCGATTACGGTGTCGACCCGGTGCAAGGCGAGTTGCTCTTCGCCGGGCGCGAGGAGCTGATCCTGCGCCGCGAGGACGAGCGTGCCGGTATCGTGCATGTGCATTTCCCGCGGCTGGGCTTCCGTATCGAGGCGCACTGATAGCGTCCGTAGCCCGGATGCAATCCGGGGGCGACGAGCCAGGGTTACCTGGATTGCATCCGGGTTACGTGGATGGTCAGTGCGGGTGGATGATGATCTTTTCATCCACCACGGCGTGCATCGAGGCGCTGACCAACCGCTTCAACGCTGATCCGGCAGCAGAAAATTACCCGGCCCGGCGCTGTCCAGCGTCGGCACTTCGGCTTCGTCCTTGAGATCGACGCCCGAGAGCTGGCGGCGGCAGGCCTCGCGCATCAGGTACATCAGGCGGAAGGTGGCCATGCCATAGCTCAGACCCTCCAGGCGCACGTTGGAGATGCAGTTGCGGTAGGCGTCGTTGAGGCCAACGCGCGGCGCGTAGGTGAAGTACAGGCCCAGGCTGTCCGGCGAACTCAGGCCGGGGCGCTCGCCAATCAGGATCACCGTCATCTTCGCCCCCAGGCGCTGCCCCACTTCGTCGGCCACTGCAACCCGGCCCTGCTCCACCAGGGTAATCGGCGCCAGTGACCAACCTTCCTCCAGCACCTGTTCCAGCAAGCGGTCGAGAAAGGGCAGGCTGTGCTTGTGCACCGCCAGCGATGACAGGCCGTCGGCGATGACGATGGCCAGGTCATAACCACGGCCGTGCTCGGCGGCGTAGTCATCGAGCAGGCGTGCGGCATCCTCGTGCAGGCGCCGGCCCAGATCCGGGCGTTGCAGGTAGGTGTGGCGGTCGGCGGCGGCACTGTGCAGCAGCAGCGTGGGTAACTGGCGATCATGCAGCGCTTCGCGCAGGGCAGTGTGGTCGAACGGCAAATGCACGGCGTCACGCGCCTGGGCGTGGGCGAACTGGAAATCCAGTTGCGCAGCGGTCGGTAGGCTGGTACCGGCGCGGCCCAGGGCGATGCGTGCCGGCGTCAGTTGGCGCAGTTGCTGCCAGGGGTTTGCGGTGGCGGGGGACTTTTCGCTCATGACGGCCTCGATTGATCAGGACAACTGCGCCAACGCCTGGCGAAATGCCGGGGGCAGCTCATCGCCCATGCGCAGGCGGCCACCCTGTTGCTGGAAAATCCCCATGCGTGCCAGCCAGGCCTCGAACTCCGGCGCGGCGTGCAGGCCGAGCACCTTGCGTGCATACAGGGCATCGTGGAAGGAGGTGGTCTGGTAGTTGAGCATCACGTCATCCGAGCCGGGAATGCCCATGATGAAGTTGATGCCAGCCGTGCCGAGCAGGGTCAGCAGCATGTCCATGTCGTCCTGGTCGGCTTCGGCATGGTTGGTGTAGCAGATGTCGCAGCCCATGGGCACGCCGAGCAGCTTGCCGCAGAAGTGATCTTCCAGCCCGGCGCGGATGATCTGCTTGCCGTTGTACAGGTACTCCGGGCCGATGAAGCCGACCACGGTATTGACCAGAAATGGGTTGAAGTGGCGGGCCACGGCGTAGGCGCGGGTTTCGCAGGTCTGCTGGTCGACGCCATGGTTGGCGTTGGCCGACAGCGCGCTGCCCTGGCCGGTCTCGAAGTACATCAGGTTGTTGCCGAGGGTGCCGCGCTTGAGGCTCAGGCCGGCTTCGTAGCCTTCCTGCAGCACCTTGAGGCTGACGCCGAAGCTGGCATTGGCCGCCTCGGTGCCGGCGATGGACTGGAACACCAGATCCAGCGGCGCGCCGCGCTCGATGGCGGCGATGGAGCTGGTGACGTGGGTCAGCACGCAGGATTGGGTGGGAATCTCGTAGCGCTGGATCACCGCATCGAGCATCTCCAGCAGGGTGCATACGGCGCTCATGCTGTCGGTGGCCGGGTTGATGCCGATCATGGCATCGCCGTTGCCGTAGAGCAGGCCGTCGACCACGCTGGCGGCGATACCGGCCGGATCGTCGGTCGGGTGGTTCGGTTGCAGGCGGGTGGACATGCGCCCGCGCAGCCCCTGGGTGTTGCGAAAGCGGGTGACCACTCTGGTCTTCTGCGCCACCAGGACCAGATCCTGAATGCGCATGATCTTCGACACCGCTGCGACCATCTCCGGCGTCAGCCCTGGGGCCAGCGCCGTGAGGCTGGCTTCGTCGGCGTCGTCGCAGAGCAACCAGTCGCGAAACCCGCCCACCGTGAGGTGGCTGACCGGGGCGAAGGCCTGGGCATCATGAGTGTCGATGATCAGGCGGGTGACTTCGTCGCTCTCATAGGGAATCAGCGCCTCCTGCAGAAAGGTCTTCAGTGGCACATTGGCCAGCGTCATCTGCGCAGCGGCGCGCTCGGCATCGCTGCCGGCCGCGACGCCGGCCAGGTAGTCGCCGGAGCGTGCCGGCGCAGCCTTGGCCATCAGTTCGCGCAGGCTGTCGAAGCGCCAGGTCTGGCCGGCCATGCTGTGGGAGTAGCTTGCCATGTATCTGTCCTCAACCAGTCTCTCTCGTTCGCCGTCGGGCAACGCCCGGCGTCTGCGTTGCAGGCGTCAGGCGTTGCGGCGGTTGTCAGGCCGGGCTGACCTGCGGCTTGCCTGCGACCGGGTACTCATCCTGTTCGATGATGCCGGCAGCGCGATCCTGTTGCTCCAGTTCCAGCGCCTTGGGCACCGATAGCCAATAGGCCAGGCCGATGGCGGCAAAACCTGCGATCAGCTTGCCGATCAGCACTGGCAGGATGATGGTGGGCTGGAAGTTGGCCGTAAAGGACAAGTGGTCACCCAGCAGGAAGGCCGCACAGACGGCGAAGGCGATGTTGATCACCTTGTCCTTCGGTGGCATGAAGCGCACCAGGCGGAACATGGCCAGGATATTGGCGATGGTCGCGAGCATGCCGGCGCTGCCCACGGCGCTCAGGCCGACCTTGCTGCCCAGGTGTTCCAGCGGGCCGCCGAAGTATTTGCGCAGCAGGTAGACCATGGGGAAGGCGCCCGCCAGCATGATGCCGATGTAGCCGGCGGTTTCCAGGGCGCGGGTCTGGTCTTCGGCGTCCGCGATGATCGGGTCGAAGCCCCAGCCACCAAAGACGATGGTGAACACCCCGGTGAAGTACTCGACGATGGAGAATACCAGCACCAGTTTGATCATCGCGTCCAGGCCACGGCCGAAACCGATGAAGCCCTTGATCATCAGATCCGGCAGAAAACGCAGACCGGCAGCCAGGGCGACGACGAAGACGATGATCGGCAGCAGGTTGGCGAAGATGCTGCCCAGGCCCATGGCCAGCTGATAGGTCGCCTCGCCATTGGTGGCGACCACTTCGCGGATCATCGGGTCGCTCGCCACCAGCAATACGCAGGCAATCAGTACGCCGAGCGGAATGGTCAGGATGCCGGACATGATGCCCAGTGCCATGTATTTGTGGTCACGCTTGTCGAGCATCGCCAGCCCCATGGGGATGGAGAAGACGATGGTGGCACCCCCCATGAAGCCGGTGATCAGCGCCATGACCAGCGCTTCCTTGCTCGACGCCAGCGCCGATGCCAGGTGATAGCCGCCCATGTCCGAGGCGATGATCATGGTCGCGGCCAGTGCCGGGTCGGCGCCGAGGGCGTTGAAAAACGGCCCGCAGGCCTTCTCGATGATCACCGTGAGATACGGGATGGAGGCCATGATGCCGGCCGCCGGTACGAAGATGTAGCCGGTGGCGTGGATGCCCTCCATGAACTCCTTGCCCAGGCCCTTCTCGCTGTCGTAGATGGCCGCGAACGCCCCTGCAACGGCGCAGGCCATGATGATGTAGAGAACGTAATTACCTATCTGATCCATTGCTGTGCCCTGACTGTCTTTATTGAGTGACGGTGCGGTATTGGCCCGCTCGAACACTGCCTTGGCCGAGCCCTCTGCGCAGAGGCAGCAGGGCCGGCTTGCGGACGATCCGAACGGGCGTGAGCCGCGTCTTGTGCATGGCAGACCGTAAACAGCGGTGGATTAAAAGAACCCCAGCGGATAATGCCGATCAGATAAGATTGCCAAAGCGGCCTTTCGTAGGAGCCCCGCCTCGGGGCGAAGCTTTTCAATTGCGCATCGCCCTGGTTCGCGGCGGGGCGCCGCTCCTACGTATTCGCAGCGGCGACGCTTAACTGACTGGCATTACCCCAGCGGATTGATGTCGTAGCTCACCAGCAGATTCTTGGTCTGCTGGTAGTGGTCGAGCATCATCTTGTGGGTTTCACGCCCGACCCCGGACTTCTTGTAGCCGCCGAAGGCGGCATGTGCCGGGTACAGGTGGTAGCAGTTGGTCCAGACGCGGCCAGCCTTGATCCCGCGGCCCATGCGGTACGCGATGTTGATGTCGCGGCTCCACACACCGGCGCCCAGGCCGAACTCGGTGTCGTTGGCAATGGCCAGGGCTTCGGCTTCGTCCTTGAAGGTGGTCACGCCGATCACCGGGCCGAAGATCTCTTCCTGGAACACGCGCATCTTGTTGTGACCCTTGAGCAGGGTCGGCTGGATGTAATAGCCGCTGGCCAGGTCGCCTTGCAGTTGCTCGGCCGCACCGCCGGTGAGCACCTGGGCGCCCTCTTGCTGCGCGATTTCGAGGTAGCTGAGGATCTTGTCGTACTGCTGCTGCGAAGCCTGGGCGCCGACCATGGTCTCGGTGTCCAGCGGGTTACCACGCTTGATCTGCTTGACCTTCTTCATCACCTCGACCATGAAGGCGTCATAGATCGACTCCTGCACCAGTGCGCGCGCCGGGCAGGTGCACACCTCGCCCTGGTTGAAGAAGCCCAGCACCAGACCTTCGGCAGCTTTCTCGATGAAAGCCGGCTCGGCGTTCATGATGTCGGCGAAGAAGATGTTCGGCGATTTGCCGCCCAGCTCGACGGTGGACGGGATGATGTTCTCGGCAGCGCATTTCATGATGTGCGAACCGACCGGGGTGGAGCCGGTGAAGGCGATCTTGGCGATGCGCTTGCTGGTGGCCAGCGCCTCACCGGCCTCGCGGCCGAAGCCTTGGACGATGTTGATCACGCCCGGCGGCAGCAGGTCGCCGATGATTTCCACCAACAAGGTGATCGACAGCGGCGTCTGCTCGGCCGGTTTGAGCACGATGGCGTTGCCGGCGGCCAGGGCCGGCGCCAGCTTCCAGGCGGCCATCAGCAGCGGGAAGTTCCACGGGATGATCTGCCCGACCACGCCCAGCGGCTCGTGGAAGTGATAGGCCACGGTGCCGTCGTTGATCTCGGCGGTGCTGCCTTCCTGGGCACGGATGCAGCCGGCGAAGTAACGGAAGTGGTCGGCGGCCAGCGGCACGTCGGCGTTCAGCGTCTCACGCACCGGCTTGCCGTTGTCCCAGGTTTCGGCCACGGCGAGCAGTTCGCGGTTGGCCTCGATGCGGTCGGCGATCTTCAGCAGGATGTGCGAACGCTCCTGCACGCTGGTGCGGCCCCAGGCGTCGGCAGCGGCGTGAGCAGCATCGAGAGCCTTGTCGATATCGGCGGCGTTGGAGCGGGGGAATTCGCCGATCACCGAGCCATCGACCGGGCTGGTGTTGCTGAAGTACTGGCCGCTGAGCGGGGCGACGAACTCGCCACCGATGTAGTTGCCGTAACGCGGCTTGAGGGTAACTGCGGCGCCGCTGGTTCCAGGCTTGGCATAAATCATGAGCGTTCTCCGAAACGATGTTGTTGTAGTTGTACGTAGCAGGTGAGCTGACGTTCAGCCTGGGTCGATCTTGAGCCGATTTCATGGGCGTAACTTGACTGCACAGGGGGCTTGCTGTCGTGCAAAGTCAACTTTGCAGACGCCAACGCTGCCTGTGTCGTAATGGGTCAAGTCGTCCGCTGCGTTTTGGTGCGGATGTTTCAAAATGACTCACTCGCCCGGCAGAGCGTGGCACGGAGGTGGCGTTTGAACCGTGGTTTTGCGGTGCGACAGTGCAGGCGTATTTCTTGCTTGCCGAAACGCATTGTTACCAAGGAGGCCCCGATGAGTGCCTTTCTCTCCCAGGCGGGTGGTTCGTTCGGCGCTTCGCTGTTATCCGGTGCGCCGGCTAATGCGGGTGTGCTGGCGGCTGCTGCGAGTGGTCTGTGCGGCTTCATCGAAAAGCAGGGCGGTGACCCGGATCGTATCCTCGGGGTCTCCGGGATCGACCCCGAGTGCCTGCGCCATCCGACCCTGAGCCTGGCGCTGCCCAATTACTGCCAGGTGCTGGAGGAAGCCGCGCATCAGTCCGGCTGCGATAACTTCGGTCTGTACTACGGCCAGCAGTTCAAGCCGCAGGCGCTTGGCCTGCTTGGGTATATCGGGCTGTGCTCGGCAACCCTGGAGCAGGCCCTGATCAACTTCGCCCGTGCCTTCCCGCTGCATCAGCGCAACAGCCTGATCCGCCTGGTCGACGAGGGCGAGTGCTACCGCTTCGACTATCAGGTGCGCCATGGCGCCATTCTCAGCCGCCGCCAGGATGCCGAGTTGACCCTGGGCATGGCCCTCAACCTGGTGCGCCATGTGCTTGGCCCGCAGTGGGCGCCGCGCGCGGTGCACTTCGAACACCCACGGCCGGAGCATTGGCACGAGCACTGTAAGGTGTTCGATGCGCCGGTGTACTTCGAGCAGCCGTGTAATTCCCTGCTGATTCCCAAGCGCGGCCTCGACCGCGCCATGCCGGACAGTGATCCGGTACTGCTGATAGTCATGCAGGACTCGCTGAACCAGATCAGCGCGCTGTGCGGGCGTGGTGAGCGGGATATGGTCAACGATGTGCGCGAGCAGATTCGCCAGCGCCTGCTGTACGGCGAGCCGGCGCTGGAAGATGTCGCGGAAATGCTCGGCATGGCCAGTTGGTCGCTGCAGCGGCGCCTGCGTGAGCAGGGGCTGAGCTTCTCGCAACTGGTGGACAACGTGCGTCGCGAACTGGCCAACCGTTACCTGCGCCAGCCGCAACTGCCTATCTCGCAGCTGGCGCTATTGCTCGGCTATTCGGAAACCAGTGCCTTCTCGCGCGCCTTCCGCCGCTGGTTCGGCGTCAGCCCACGGCAGTGGCGGCGTGAGGACAGTTCGCTGAGTTGAGGTCAGTAGGCGGCGCGGATGGCGCGCACGTCATAACCGTGAATCACCTGGCCGCGCAGATCGATCACCGGCACACCCCGGCCACCCAGTGCCTGGTACTGGGCGCGGCCAGCCGCATTGTTCTCGATATCCACTTCGCGATAGGCAATGCCATCCTCGGCGAACAGCTCGCGGGTCTTGGCGCAGTAACCGCACCATTGCGTGGCGTAGAGCACGATCTCGCCGCTGGCATTACCGGCCTGTGGCGGGTTTAGCCAGCGGTCGATCTTGTCCCAGTTCTGCCACAGAGCCAGCGCGGCGAGCAGCAATACAATCGTCTTCATGGTTTCGCGTCCTTGTGTGATAGCGCGGTCATGTCAGGCCCGTAGGTTTGTAGGGTGGGCTTCAGCCCACCAACAACGATCTCAGCTTCCTAAGGTAGCTCGGGTGCCGACTTGGACTGCTTTGGTGGACTAAAGCGGATCGCCACCCGGCCCGCCCTACGAATGCATCAATCCTGTCGCCGCTTGAGCTGATCTTTCAACTGGGTCGGCAATTGACGAATGATCAGCATGTCGCGGCCCTCGTCGTATTCGATCTTCGAGCCCAGCAGGTGCGCCTCGAAGCTGATCGACAGCCCTTCAGCACGCCCGGTAAAGCGCTGGAACTGGCTCAAGGTGCGTTTGTCCGCCGGAAATTCCGGGGCCATGCCGTAGTCCTTGTTGCGGATGTGCTCGTAGAAGGCCTTGGGACGCTCCTCGTCGATCAGCCCGGAGAGTTCTTCCAGGGTAATCGGTTCACCCAGTTTGGCCTGGCCGCTGGCGTAGCCGACCAGGGTCTTGGTCTTCTCGCGGGCCTGTTCTTCGGGCAGGTCTTCGCTCTCGACGAAATCGCTGAAGGCCTTGAGCAGGGTGCGGGTTTCGCCGGGGCCGTCGACGCCTTCCTGGCAGCCGATGAAGTCGCGGAAGTAGTCCGACACTTTCTTGCCGTTCTTGCCCTTGATGAAGGAGATGTACTGCTTGGACTGCTTGTTGTTCTGCCACTCGCTGATATTGATGCGCGCGGCCAGGTGCAACTGGCCCAGATCCAGATGTTTGGCCGGCGTCACGTCCAGCGCGTCGGTCACGGCCACACCTTCGCTGTGGTGCAGCAGGGCGATGGCCAGGTAGTCGGTCATGCCTTGCTGGTAGTGGGCGAAGAGCACGTGACCGCCAGTGGACAGGTTGGATTCTTCCATCAGCTTCTGCAGGTGCTCGACGGCCTGGCGGCTGAAGGCGGTGAAGTCCTGCTCGCCATCGAGATAGGCCTTGAGCCAGCCGCTGAACGGGTAGGCGCCGGACTCCTCGTGGAACAGCCCCCAGGCCTTGCCCTGCTTGGCGTTGTAGCTCTCGTTGAGGTCGGCCAGCAGGTTCTCCATGGCTTGCGACGTGGCCAACTCGCTGTCGCGGGCGTGCAGCACGGCAGGGCTGCCGTCGGGCTTCTTGTCGATCAGGTGGACGATGCAGTGACGGATCGGCATGGCGGTCTCGTGGGCAAATGAAACAAGAGGCGAAGTTTACCCGAAGCGGGTCATGGATTCTGGTGCGCATGCATCGGTGAACGCTATGCAGCCGCTCGCGGCTAAAGCCCACAGAAGTCGTCGCGGGCTCAGCCCAAGCGATGGACAAACTTCGTGTTGTCCACGAACTGTAGGAGCCCCGCCCCGGGGCGAATGGTGGGTTCAGCTCATGATCGAGGTTGCCTGAACCATTCGCCGCGAGGCGCGGCTCCTACCCGTCAGAAACGACTACTCCACCTTAGCGCATCGGTAGACATGAAAAACGATGTCCACCCTATGGCTGCCGCCGCCGCTGCAACTCGCGCAACCGCTCGATCACATAGCGCACATGCATGTGCAGCTCGTACAGCTCATTGGAGTACGACAGCGGCACTTCCACCGCGGCGAGTTCGTCTTCCAGTTTCTCCAGGCGCTCGATTTCGCTGCCGAGCGCGTCCGGCAGGGAGCCGGCGTGCAGCTTGCGGTCGATCTCGCGCAGGTATTTGTACCAGCGGTAGATGCGCGCGCGGATACGCCACTGGTAGATCGGCCCAATGGCCTTGAACAGCGGAATCATCACCACGATCAGCGGGATCAGCAGGATGATGTAGCGGTCGGCCAGCGAGGCGATGCGAAACGGCAGGTAGCGCTGCAAAATCGGCAGGCCTTTGGCGTAGTAATGCCCGGCATCCTTGTGCAGCTCGAAGGTGCGCGGCTCGGCGCTGGGGAAGGTGCCGGCGGCGTCGAGCAGATTGCCGTTCTTCATCACCTCACGGCTGGCCGCGAGAAACAGCGGCACCAGACCGGGGTTGAAATCGTCGTTGACCACCAGCGTGGCCACCGGGGCCAGGGTGACAATGTCGCGGTCCGGCGCATTGCTGGCCAGATCGAGCAGGCCTTCACCGACCTTCACCTGATTGAAGAAGGGCAGGCGCGCCTCGTAGGCCGCAGCACGGCGAAAGTGCGCCAGGGCGATGTCCGGGTTGGCGGCCAGTTGCTGCACCAGGGCATTTTCCGCCGGGCCGACGAAGAAGGCCGCGTCCAGCTCGCCCGCCATCAATGCGCGAGCGGCCTTACCGCCGCCGAGGCTCTGCCAGGTGTCGGGATACTGCTCGGGGACGATGGCGTTGGCGCCGAGGATGGCGTCGCTGGCGGCGCGCGTACCACTGCCTTCGCCGCCCAGGCCGAGGCGCAGCGGCAGCAGGTCGGCAATGCGATCCAACTCAACGTCACGGCGATAGAACAGCCACAGCGGCTCCTGATAGATCGCCCCCAGGCTCTGCAACTGACGTTGTTCGTCAGGCGCCAACTGGCGCTCCAGGCCGCTCTGCACCAGGGCGATCTGCACCTCGGGCGCTTCGGCGAGCAGGCGTTGCAGGTTGTCACGTGAGCCGGAGGTGGGCACCAGGGTGAGCTCGAAACCTTCCTTGGCCAGTTCTTCCTTCAGTCGCTCGGCAAATTGCTGATAGGCGCCGCCTTGCGTGCCGGTGGCCATGCTGGCACTCATCGGTGGTGGCGGCGCGACGAACTGGAACAGCGCCCAGACCAGCGCGGCCACCACCGGCACGATCCACAGGTTGGCCAGGATCATGATTTTCAGGTCATTGAGTATGCGGCGCATGAGGCTTCCTTTCGGCAAATTCAGCTTAAGGATAGAACCCATGTTCCCCAAGGTCATCCGTGGTGAGGGTGACGCTCTTTCATCCGCCACCAGGCGTGCGCGGAGGATCGCTACGCCAGCGCCTTGTGCCGGGCGCGCAGATGATCGAGCAGCAGCAGGGCGACGAGCAGCGCCACGGCATACAACGCATCGCTGCCGAGCATCACCAGCACCGCCGCACAGAGCAGCGTGCTCAGCCCTGCCAGCAAACGCCAGATGCCGCGCAACAGCACCCAGCCCGCTGCCATGCTGAACAGGTAGATCAGCACGAAGTTGCCATTGGCATAGCGAATCAGGTCATCCACCGACAGCTTCAGCGTGGCCGACAGCACGGCGCACAGCGCGCAACTGATCACCACCAGCAACAAGGCCTTGCCCGGCACGCCCTGGCGGTTGCGCACGGCCAGGCTGGCGGGCAGGCGACCTTCTTCGGCCAGGCTCCAGATCAGCCGGGCGAACCCCTGGATGTATACGTTCATCGAAGCGAAGCAGGCCAGGTAGCCCAGCACCGCCACCAGCGCGCGCGCCTGCTCGCCGAGCAGTTGCTCGAACAGGCGCGGCAGCGCGGTGGTATCGCTGTGCACGTCGCCGTAGGTGGCAAAACTCAGCACCGCCACCGAACAGGCCCAGTACACCAGGCCGGCCAGCAGCACGCCGAGCAGCAGCGCCAGGGGGAAGTCACGCTCGGGGCGTTTGAACTCCTCGCCCAGGTGAGTGAAGGCCTCGATGCCGACGAAGCACCAGAACATCACCCCCAGCGCTGTCGGCAGCAAATGCCATTGGTCGTCCATGGCTGGCAGCAGCGGTTGGCTGGTGCGCGGCAGATCACCCATCCACCAGATCAGCGCAACGCTGGCAACGATGGCCACGGCGATCAACCCCTGCAGCAGCCCCGAAGCTTTTGGTGGGCGCTGGCCAAGCAGCAGAATGGCAGCCAGCGTGACCAATTCGATAGCCAGCAGGCCGACGCGGTCGAGGTCGAACAGCGCCAGCCAGAAGCCGCTGGCGATATGCAGCGCAGCCGGCAGCCCGACCGGCAGCACGGCGAGAAACAGCAGCGCACTGACGCCTTCCATGCGCGGGCCGAAGGCGCGGCCGATCAGGTGCGGCGCGCCGCCGGCATGGGGGAAGCGCTTGCCCAATTGAGCGAAGGTGAAGGCCACCGGCAGCACCAGAGCAATGAGGATCATCCAGGCCCATAGCGACGCCGCGCCTGCGGCCGTGGCGGCCAACGCCGGCACCACGAAGATGCCCGTGCCGAGCAGCGAGGTGCTGAGCAGGGCGACACCCTGCAGCAGGCCCAACTCCTTGTTCAATCGACTCATGGGGTATGCTCACGCCTTTATTGAAGCCGCCATGGTAGAGCGCCGCCCTTTTGCAGGCTGTCGCCTTTTGCCGACGAAATGGCGGTTTCCTCCGTCAACCTGATTGCCACCCCGAGAAGCCCGTGGACAAGTTCGATCGCCAGATCCTCGCCCTGCTGCGCAGCGACGCGCGCACCTCTGTCAGCCACATCGCCCGTGAGGTCAACCTGTCACGTTCGGCGGTCAGCGAGCGCATTCGCCAGCTTGAAACGAGCGGGGTGATTCGCGGCTATCACGCCCAGGTGGCGGTGCCGGGTGAGGGCGGGGTCAAGGCCTTCCTCGAACTCTTCTACCAGAATGGTCGCTGCCAGGATTATGTCGAGCGCATGCGCGAATACCCGGAAATCCGCCACTGCAGCGGCATCAGCGGCGAAACCGACATGCTGGTGCAGGTCGAAGCACCGAGCATGGCGCGCCTGAGCGAAGTGCGCGCGGCCATCGAAGCCTTCCCGCAGATGCAGCGGGTCAAGACCCATATCGTCGTGCAGGACTGGCCGCTATGAGCCTGCGCGTCCTGCATACATCCGACTGGCACCTTGGCCAGCACTTCATGGGCAAGACCCGCCAGGCCGAACACCAGGCCTTCTGCGCCTGGCTGCTGGAGCAGGTGCGCGCGCATCAGGTGGACGTGCTGCTGATCGCCGGCGATGTGTTCGACACCGGCGCGCCGCCCAGCTATGCCCGCGAGCAGTATTACCGCCTGGTGGTGGCGCTGCGCGATGCCGGCTGCGCCCTGGTGGTACTCGGTGGCAACCACGATTCACCGGCCATGCTCGGTGAGAGCTGCAGCCTACTGGCGCAACTGGGCACGCATGTGGTGCCGGGTGTGGGCGTCGATCTGGCCGAACAGGTGTTGCTGCTGAAGGATCGCGCCGGCCAGCCGGGCGCCGTCCTCTGCGCCATTCCCTTTATCCGCTCGCGTGACGTGATGGCCAGCCAGGCCGGACAAAGCGCGCAGGACAAACAGCAATCGCTGCAACAGGCCATCGCCGAGCATTACCGGGCACTGCACGAACTGGCGTTGAGCAAACGTGAGGCGCTGGGCCAGGCACTGCCGATCATCGCCACCGGGCACCTGACCACCGTCGGCGCCAGTGCCAGCGAATCGGTACGGGAAATCTACGTCGGCAGCCTGGAAGCCTTCCCCACCAGCGCCTTCCCGCCAGCCGACTACATCGCCCTGGGCCATATTCACCGCCCGCAAAAGGTCGGCGGTCTGGAGCATATCCGCTACTGCGGCTCGCCCATTGCCCTGTCCTTCGACGAGGCGCGCCAGCAGAAGGAAGTGCTGTTGCTGCAGTTCGGCGAAGCCGCGCTGCACTCGATCACAGCGCTGCCCGTGCCGGTATTCCAGCCCATGGCCAGCCTGCGTGGCTCGCTCAAGGAGCTGGCCGATGCTATCGCCGAAATCGCCAAGCAGGGCACGTCCGAACGGCCCGTGTGGCTGGAAGTGCAAGTGAGCACCGACGACTACCTGAGCGACCTGCAAAGCCGCATCAACGCCCTGTGCGAAGGGCATCCCGTCGAAGTGCTACGCATCCGCCGCGAACGTGGCAACGCATCGGCCAACCTGACCAGCGAAGCGCGGGAAACGCTGGACGAACTATCCGTGGAAGACGTCTTCGCCCGCCGCCTGCAGCAGGAAGCCTTGCAGGAAGAGGATGCCCAGCGCTTGCAAGGGCTGTATCGGCAAGTGCTGGAAACACTGCCCAACGCCTAACGGCACCCCGTAGCCCGGATGCAATCCGGGGTAGCCCTCGCGACACTCCAGCCAAGTGCCTGCCCGTAGCCCAATGTCATCAACCTAAGCTGCAGCCCTGCCCAAGGCAAGCCCCCCGAAGCAGCCAGCCGCCATGGCCGTCGGGCGATGACCAGGCCTCTGCCGCTCAATCAGGCGGTCTAACTGGGCTGGCGGTGATGTGATCATCGTCTGTTCCGGCTGTCTAGGCGAGATTTCTCGTTCTCCGGACGAGCCTATGCCGACCGCTTGTGGCCAGCTTTTTTTTGCACGGAGGTTGGGCGGTGGTGTTTCTTCAGCGCGTCGGTTTGTAGCCCTCACAACCTCGGCTGGCTGCGCGTTTGCGTTGGCGCGCAAAGCTACGGCCTGAGCGTACGGCACTGAGGCTTTTAGCCATCAAGGCCAGCACATTGCTCAGCCCCTGAGCACAGTGCCGCACCAGCAGCTCGACCAGGGTATTTTTGAGCCGTGACACGCCTTGGGTGAAGTTGACTTTCCATCGCAGCTTGCGGCCTTTGTGGCGCTGTTCGATGACTGGCTGTAGCAGGTGCTGCATCAACAGCGCCAGGTTCTTCAACAGTTGAGCGGCATGAAAGTCCTGCTTTACAGCGGTCACGCTGCGGCCGCTGAAGTTGTCCAGCGTCAGGGTTTGTTTGAGGCGACGGAAGTCGGTTTCGATGCCCCAGCGGCGGTGGTAAAGCTCGGCAAACACCTCAGCGGGAAAGGCTTCTCGATCCAGCAACGAGGTCAGCAATACCTCGCTTTCGCCGTTGGCCAACTCGACCCGGATCAGTCTCAGCTCGATCTGGTTGGCAGGATCAACGCCAGCCTCGGAGCAGAACAGACGTGCTTCAGGATGGTTGGCCACGAAAAGCTGTGTGTCTTCAACTTGGCCAGAGTGTAGAAACGCTTTGACCTGGGCGTTATAGCCACAGGGCAGGCGCATCAGAAAGTGCCGCTGTTGCTGCGCGAACAGCGCGAATAACCAGTGCCCAGGGTAACCACGGTCAAACAGCGTCAGGCTGTCAGCCGGCAGGTGCTCAAGGTGCAGATGGGCACAGTCGCGCTCGCCGACGGTCAGGGGCACGATCAGGCTATGCAGGGTTTGACCGTCAGCGACTTCGTAGAGTGTGGACAAGCTAGCCATGGGAAAGCCAGAGTGACTGCCAAAGAAGGTCGCCATGGTCGACTCCAGGGGTAAATGCACGGTCGAGCCATCCACCGCGAGCACCCTCAGCCCACGCCACTTCTGGCTCAGCCCGAAGCAGTCAATTTGTTGCTGCAGGAGGCGATTGAGACTTTCAAATACCTCGGGGTTGAGCTTTTTGCGCGCTTTGCAGAAGGCCTGCGCAGTGACCATTTGCGTCTCAGTCGACGCCTGATTGAGTACGCGATAGAACTGATCGAGTTCGGTTTGCAGGGCCGTGCGCGGCTGATTGAGCAGGAACAGGACGAGGTTCTTGAAGGTGAGCTGGCGTCGGCGGGTAAAGTCTTGAGGATTCTGGCGGTGGGCGGCGATGAAGGCGGGACAATCGAGCGAACTGGTTATTTTTTGTACAATTTTCAAACCAGGGCTTGGCTGGCGGTGTCAAGCGATGCGGTATAGGTAGTCAAAAGGGCTTCTCCCATGCACTGATTTGAGCGCTAATTATATGATATTTATGGATAATTTCCAAAGTTGATGACATTGAGCCCACACCACCCCCAATTCAAAAATTCCCCACCCCAAAAACAACAAAACCCCGCCAGGGCGGGGTTCTGCTTATGCACTACTTACAACAATCAAACGTTAAAGCGGAAGTGCATCACGTCGCCGTCCTTGACTATGTAGTCCTTGCCTTCCAGGCGCCATTTGCCGGCTTCCTTGGCGCCGGCTTCGCCCTTGTAGGCGATGAAGTCGTCGTAGGCGACCACTTCGGCGCGGATGAAGCCTTTTTCGAAGTCGGTGTGGATCACGGCGGCGGCTTGCGGGGCGGTGGCGCCGACGCGGACGGTCCAGGCGCGCACTTCCTTCACGCCAGCGGTGAAGTAGGTCTGCAGGTTGAGCAGCGAGTAACCGGCGCGGATCACGCGGTTCAGGCCCGGCTCTTCCATGCCCATGGTTTCAAGGAACATCTGCATTTCTTCGAGATCGTCCAGTTCGGCGATTTCGGCTTCGATCTTGTTGCACACCGGCACGACGATGGCGCCTTCCGCTTCGGCGATGGCGTTGACCACGTCGAGGTGCGGGTTGTTCTCGAAGCCGTCTTCGGCGACGTTGGCGATGTACATCACCGGCTTGGTGGTGAGCAGGTGGAAGGTCTTGGCCAGGCGCTTCTCGTCGTCACCCAGGTCTTTCAGCAGGCTGCGTGCCGGCCTGCCTTCGGTGAGGTGGGGGATGAGCTTTTCCAGCAGTGCCTTCTGCGCCACGGATTCCTTGTCGCCACCCTTGGCAGTACGTGCCACGCGCTGCAGCTGCTTCTCGCAGCTGTCGAGGTCGGCCATGATCAGTTCGAGGTCGATGATCTCGATGTCACGCTTGGGGTCGACGCTGTTGGCAACGTGGATGACGTTGTCGTCTTCAAAGCAGCGCACCACGTGGGCGATGGCGTCGGTCTCGCGGATGTTGGCGAGGAACTTGTTGCCCAGGCCTTCACCTTTCGACGCGCCCGCGACCAGGCCGGCGATGTCGACGAATTCCATGGTGGTGGGGATGACCTTCTCGGGCTTGACGATCTCGGCCAGGGCTTCCAGGCGTGGGTCGGGCATGGGTACGATGCCGCTGTTCGGCTCGATGGTGCAGAAGGGGAAGTTCTCCGCCGCGATGCCGGACTTGGTGAGGGCGTTGAACAGGGTGGACTTGCCGACATTGGGCAGGCCGACGATGCCGCAGTTGAATCCCATGGTGTGTCCCTCGGGGGAAAGGTGGTTACTGGGTGGCCTTCTGGCTATGCAGTTTGCGCATGGCCACGGTCCAGTCGCCGGCGAGCATTTCCGGCAGGACCTCCAAGGCGAAGTCGATGCTCTGGTCGAGCAGTTCCTGTTCGCTGCGTGGGGCGCGTCCGAGCACGTAGCCGGAGACCAGGCTGGCGTGCCCCGGATGGCCGATGCCGAGCCGCAGGCGATGGAAGTTATTCTGGTTGCCGAGCTGGGCGATGATGTCGCGCAGGCCGTTGTGCCCGCCGTGGCCGCCGCCCTGTTTGAGCTTGGCGACGCCGGGGGGCATGTCGAGTTCGTCATGGGCCACCAGGATTTCTTCGGGTTTGAGCTTGAAGAAATTGGCCAGGGCCGCCACGGACTGGCCGCTGCGGTTCATGTAGGTGGTGGGGATGAGCAGACGAACTTCACGCCCCTGGTGGTTGAATTTGCCCACCAGGCCGAAATATTTGCGATCTACGCTGAGGTTGACGCGCTGGCTCGCGGCCACGCGCTCAACGAAAAGGGCCCCTGCATTGTGCCGGGTCTGGTCGTATTCGGGGCCGGGGTTACCCAGGCCAACGATCAGTTGTACGGCAGTCATACAGGAGCCCTTTCGAGAACATGGCCCGGCGTGATCGCATGCCGGGCCAGCTACTGACGATTACTCGGCAGCGCCTTCGCCGGCAGCTTCTTCACGAACGCGCGGCAGGTGGATGCTGGCTACCGGCAGGTCGCTGCCGTGGGCCAGAGCAACCAGCTCAACGCCTTTCGGCAGCTTGATGTCGGACAGGTGAACGGTCTGGTCAACAGCGACCTTGGCCATGTCGACTTCGATGAATTCCGGCAGGTCTTTAGGCAGGCAGGAAACTTCGACTTCGTTCAGGGCGTGCAGGACTTCGCCGCCGCCTTGCTTGACGCCAACGGAGGTAGCTTCGTTGATGAAGTGCAGCGGTACGTGGGCGGTCAGTTTCTGGCCGGCAACGACGCGCTGGAAGTCAGCGTGCAGAACGAAGCCTTTGGCCGGGTGGCGCTGCAGGGCTTTGATCAGGACGCTTTCTTTGGTGCCGGCAACGTCCAGGCTCAGAACGTGGCTGAAGGCAGCTTCGTTTTCCAGCAGCTTGGCCAGGTCTTTGGCCAGCAGGCTGATGGATTGCGGGGCTTTGTCGCCGCCGTAGATTACGGCAGGCACCATGGACACGTTACGACGCAGGCGGCGGCTCGCACCTTTCCCCAGGTCGGAACGCACTTCGGCATTCAGGGCAAACTCAGTCATTTCATTTCTCCAAAATAACCAAACCGCCTTATGGCTTGCGACCAGCCTCGGGCGGTAGGGCAAAAAGCCCCGCGCGAGGCGGGGCAGTGTGATCTGGCCTGTTCCTTAGCGGAACATGGCGCTGATCGATTCTTCGTTGCTGATGCGGCGTACCGCTTCGGCGACGACCGGGGCGATGTCGAGCTGGCGAATACGCGAGCAGGACTGTGCCGCAGCGGACAGCGGGATGGTGTTGGTGACCACCAGCTCGTCTAGGACGGAATTCTCGATGTTCTCGATGGCGCGGCCGGACAGTACCGGGTGGGTGCAGTAGGCGTAGACCTTGGCAGCACCGCGCTCTTTCAGCGCCTTGGCGGCGTGGCACAGGGTACCGGCGGTGTCGACCATGTCGTCGACCAGGATGCAGGTGCGGCCTTCGACGTCACCGATGATGTGCATCACTTCGGACTGGTTGGCCTTCTCGCGACGCTTGTCGATGATCGCCAGGTCGACGCCCAGGCTCTTGGCTACGGCGCGAGCACGCACGACGCCGCCGATATCGGGGGAGACGATCATCAGGTTGTCGAAGCGCTGGTCTTCGATGTCGTCGACCAGGACCGGGGAGCCGTAGATGTTGTCCACCGGAATGTCGAAGAAGCCCTGAATCTGGTCAGCGTGCAGGTCGACGGTCAGCACGCGGTCGATACCGACCACGGTGAGCATGTCGGCCACCACTTTGGCGCTGATTGCCACGCGCGCGGAACGCGGACGGCGATCCTGGCGGGCATAACCGAAGTAGGGGATGACTGCAGTGATGCGAGTCGCCGAGGAACGGCGGAAGGCATCGGCCATCACTACCAGTTCCATCAGGTTGTCGTTGGTGGGTGCACAGGTCGGCTGAATCAGGAAGACGTCCTTGCCGCGAACGTTCTCGTTGATTTCGATCATGACTTCGCCGTCGGAGAACTTACCGACCGAAGCATCGCCGAGGGGAATGTGCAGCTGACGAACGATCCGTCGCGCCAGATCGGGGTTTGCGTTCCCCGTGAAGACCATCATCTTGGACACGCGCAGTACCTGCCGGCTGAGGGTATACCTGGATGGGTATGGAAAATGGCAGGGGCGGCTGGATTCGAACCAACGCATGGCAGGATCAAAACCTGCTGCCTTACCGCTTGGCGACGCCCCTATATTCTGTGTTGAACGCTTGTTGACTCGGTTTGCGATGCCTCCCGAGGGAGGTTATGGCAGGGGCGGCTGGATTCGAACCAACGCATGCCAGGATCAAAACCTGGTGCCTTACCGCTTGGCGACGCCCCTGTATCGTATAACCGAATGCTGAGCATTCACTTCTTGGCCAATGCTTGGAGCTTGCGGTGCATCATCGAGATGTTGCGACCTTGAGCGACAAAGCTCGGCAGAGTGCCTGGAAGTTGGCGGGCGACTTTATCAGCATCGCCCCGATTTGGGAAGCTCCCAAATATACAAGCTCCAGTGCCGGTCAATCTAGCTGAAACAAATTTGTTCAACAAGATCAAAGCGTTACGAACTTCAGGGTAACGCCTCTCTACAACCGGCTGGCAGTCGTTTCGACCACCCCCCGCAAGAAGGCTGCGAACTTTAATGGGCGGCGTATCCCGTGTCAACTCGGGCGAGCCGAAAACTTCTGCTGTGCTGACAAAGACTTGCGGTACTGCGACGAGGAACCAGGGTTCCTCCAGTTCGACCGGGGTCAGGTGCTCGCCAACGCCTTCGGCGAAGGCCGCACGGCCGCGTACGAACACCGGCACGTCGGCGCCCAGGGCCAGGCCCAGTTCGGCCAGGCGGTCTTCGCCCAGCTGGGTGTGCCACAGGTGATCGAGGCCGAGCAGGGTGGTGGCGGCATCCGAGCTGCCACCGCCAATACCTCCACCCATGGGCAGGCGCTTGTCCAGCCAGATATCGGCGCCAAGCCTGGTGCCTGAAGCTTCCTGCAGGCGTCTGGCCGCACGCACGATCAGGTTGCTGTCATGCGGCACGCCTTCGATGGGCGTGTGCAGGTGAATTTCGCCATCCTGGCGCACGCTGAAACCGAGTTCATCGCCGTGGTCGAGAAACTGGAACAGGGTCTGCAGCTCGTGATAGCCATCGGCGCGGCGGCCGAGGATATGCAGCATCAGGTTGAGCTTGGCCGGTGCGGGCAGGATGAGTTCGGCGTGGGTGGGGATGGCTGTGCGGCTCATGGCGATGTCGTTGGCGGGAATTCGTAGCCCGGATGCAATCCGGGGCTGGGTGGTGATGGTTCCCGGATTTCATCCGGGCTACGGCTCCTGTGGGGGGCGCTTCAGCGGCGACGGCGCAAGCCAATGTCGCGGCTCAAGCCCCTCCCACAGGATCTGCGGTGAGCTTATTGACCGAGCTGACGCGGCTGCCAGTCCTTGAGCACCAGGGTCACTTCCAGGTTCTGGCCGTAGAGCTTGATGCGCTCCGGCAGAGCGTAGCCATTCTGTTCGGTGTAGCGCTGGTAGTCGACCTTCCAGCCGTCCTGCTCGAGCTGCGCCAGGTGGCTTTCAGCGTCCAGTGTGATGCGGCTGCGGCTGTCCGGTGCGGGCAGGCCGCGAATCCACCAAAGCAGGTTGGATACGGGCAGGTTCAGGCGTAGTTGTTCGCGCAGCAGGTCTTCCGGGGATTCGGCGCGGTAGCGGCCACGGTTGGACACTTCCAGCAGGATGTCGCCGGGGCGGCCGGTCAGGCGGGCGGCGCCGCCACCCAGCGGGCCGGACAGACGGATGTCGTAGTAGTCCTGGCGCTGCAGCCAGAACAGCGTGGCGCTGCCGGAATCCTGCGGGGCGCGGATGCCGATCTTGCCGTTGATCTGCCAGCCATCGAGCTGGGTGATCTGCTGTTTGTGGGCTTGCCACTGGGCCGGGTCGCCCTGGCCTTCCAGCGCTTCGCGTGAGGTAAGGCCGGCGCAGCCGGCAAGTAGGGCGATAAGGCTCAATACGAGTAAGTGACGGAGCATCAGAGGGTCTCGGAGCCGGTCAGGCGCAACAGGGTGTCACGCAAAATGGGGCTGTCGGGTGTTGCCTCCAGGGCATCGCGCCAGACGCGTCGGGCTTCGCGCTGTTTACCCTGAGCCCAGAGCACTTCGCCGAGGTGCGCAGCCACTTCGTGGTCGGGGAATTTCTCCAGCGCCTGGCGCAGCAAGCGCTCGGCCTCGGGCAGGTTGCCCAGGCGGTAATTGACCCAGCCGAGGCTGTCGAGAATGGCTGGGTCATCAGGGTCGAGCTGGTGCGCTTTGGTGATCAGTTCGAAGGCTTCCTGATAGCGCGTGGTGCGGTCGGCCAGGGTGTAGCCGAGGGCATTGAGGGCCATGGCGTGCTCCGGCTCGCGCTCGATGATGTAGCGCAGGTCGGTTTCCAGTTGGGCCAGGTCGTCGCGTTTTTCCGCCAGCATGGCGCGGGTGTAGAGCAGGTTCAGGTCATTGGGGAACTGTTCCAGTCCCTCGGTGATGACCTTCCAGGCCGGCTCGATCTGGCCGTGATTGCTCAGACCTTCGGCTTCGATCAGGTACAGCTGGATGGCGTAATCGGGCTGGGCTTCGCGAGCCTGGGCCAGAAGAGCGCTGGCCTCTGCGCTGCGCTGCTGGCTGAGTAGCAACTCGGCCTGGCGTTGCTGGGCCGGCAGGTAGTCGTTGCTCGGGCCGACCAGGGCGTAGGCTTGCAGGGCGCTGTCGTTATCATCCAGCGCCTCGTAGGCGCGGCCGAGGTTGTAGTGCGCGGCATCGACATGGCTGCGGCGCTCGATCAGCTCTTCGAGGTAGACGATGGCCTCTTCCCAGGCTTCGGCTTCCAGGCACACCAGGGCCAGGGAGAAGCGCAGGTCGTCGTCGTTGGGATTCTCCAGCACCAGCTTGGAGAACTCGCCCTTGGCTTCGTCGAAGCGATCCTGCTCGATCAGCAGGCGCGCATAGGTCAGGCGCAGGCGCTTGTCGTCCGGGTTCTGGCGAATGCCCTTCTGCAGAATCGGCATGGCTTCCTGGCCTCGGCCGAGGCTTTGCAGCAGGCGCGCACGCAGGAGAATCGGCGACACCTCGGTGGCGCCGGCCGAACTGTCTTCGAGCAGGGCCAGCGCCTCTTCGGCGCGGCCATCCTGTTGCAGGAGGATGGCCTTGCCGAACAGCAGCTGGCTGTTGTCCGGGTTCTTGCTCAGCAGGCGGTCAAAGCCCTGCAGCAGCCCGGCGCGGGTGTCGGGGTCGGTTTCGGCGGCGGACAGGGCAAGGAAATCGAAGTGGGTGTTGCCCTGGCGCTGCAGCACCTGCTCCATGTAGGTCATGGATTCGTCGTAACGGCCGGCGCGTGCCAGTTGCACGGCGGCAGCGCGCTGCGCGTCGATATTGTCTGGCGCGTTGCTGGCCCAGATCAGCGCACTGTCCAGCGCAGCCTGCTCGGCGCCAAGGTATTCGGCAATGCGGAAGGCGCGCTCGGCGACACCGGCGTCGCCCGTTTCCTGCGCCTGCTGCACGTAGTTGCCGAGGGCGATATCGAAGCGGTTGCGTTGCCCGGCCAGTTCGGCGGTGAGCAGGGCGAACAGGCTTTCCTGGCTGAACGAGCCGTACTCGCTCGGTTGCAGCTGTGCGGGCTGGTCGGCTTCCTGCACGGGCGGCGTACCGTCCGGCTCGCTGGGGGCGAAGGTCTGGCAACCACTGAGGAGGGCGAATGCGGTAAGTAACGCGAGGGGTCTGTTCATAGTGCCTTGTCGTGCTTGATGGCGGGCGTGGCACTGCCACGTTGTTCTGGCGGCCCTGCCCTGGCGACTGTCGCGGCATCATGACACAAGCCTTGGGGCAAGCCCATGGGGGCGCGTGATCTCGCGACGCGTCTATTGGGACAATAGGTCGCGGGAGTTGTTCTATCGGGGGCGAAGTAGGACAATTGCTGGCTTCCGTATTGCCCCTCAGCGACCCTGCATGGCCTTTATCGCCCTCGGTATCAACCACAAGACCGCCTCGGTAGAGGTGCGCGAGCGCGTTGCCTTCACCCCGGAACAACTGGTCGAGGCACTGCAGCAGCTGTGCCGGCTGACGCCCAGTCGTGAGGCAGCGATCCTCTCCACCTGCAACCGCAGCGAGTTGTACCTGGAGCAGGAGCATGTCCAGGCCGACGAGGTGCTGCAGTGGCTGGCCGATTACCACCGCCTGAGCCTCGATGAGCTGCGCGCCTGTGCCTATGTGCACAGTGACGACGAGGCGGTACGGCACATGATGCGCGTGGCCTGCGGGCTGGACTCGATGGTGCTGGGCGAGCCGCAGATTCTCGGCCAGCTCAAGTCGGCCTACGCCGTGGCGCGTGAGGCCGGCACTGTCGGGCCGCTGCTGGGGCGTTTGTTCCAGGCCACGTTCAGCACCGCCAAGACGGTGCGCACCGATACCGCCATCGGCGAGAACCCGGTGTCCGTGGCCTTCGCTGCCGTGAGCCTGGCCAAGCAGATCTTCGCCGACCTGCACCGCAGCCAGGCGCTGCTGATCGGCGCCGGCGAAACCATCAGCCTGGTCGCCCGCCACCTGCATGATCAGGGCATCAAGCGCATCGTCGTCGCCAACCGCACCCTGGAGCGCGCCAGCCAGTTGGCCGAGCAGTTCGGCGCGCATGCGGTGCTGCTGTCGGACATCCCCGACGAGCTGGCGCACAGCGATATCGTCATCAGTTCCACCGCCAGCCAGTTGCCGATTCTCGGCAAGGGGGCGGTGGAAAGTGCGCTGAAAAAGCGCAAGCACAAGCCGATCTTCATGGTCGACATCGCCGTGCCGCGCGATATCGAACCGCAGGTGGGCGAGCTGGATGACGTCTACCTCTATACCGTCGATGATCTGCACGAGGTCATCGAGGAAAACCTCAAGAGCCGCCAGGGTGCGGCGCAGGCTGCCGAGGAGCTGATCGCTGCCGGCACCGACGATTTCATGCAGCGCCTGCGCGAGCTGGCCGCCGTGGATGTGCTCAAGGCCTATCGTCAGCAGGCCGAGCGTCTGCGCGACGAGGAGCTGGCCAAGGCACAGCGCATGCTGGTCAATGGCAGCAACCCCGAGGACGTGCTGGCGCAACTGGCCCGTGGCCTGACCAACAAGCTGCTGCACGCACCGAGCGTACGCATGAAGAAACTTACCGCCGAGGGGCGCATCGACGCGCTCAGCCTGGCCCAGGAATTGTTCGCCCTCGACGAGAGCGCGCCGCAGGACAAAGGTCTGCAATGAAAGCTTCACTGTTGAACAAGCTGGACAACCTCAGCGACCGCTTCGAGGAACTCACGGCGCTGCTCGGCGATGCCGAGGTGATTGCCAAGCAGACGCAGTTTCGCGCCTATTCCAAGGAATATGCCGAGATCGAGCCGGTGATCGCCACCTTCCGCGAACTGCGCAAGGTGCAGGGCGACCTAGAAGGCGCCCAGGCGCTGCTCAAGGACAGCGACCCGGACCTGCGCGAGATGGCCGAGCTGGAAGTGGATCAGGCCAAAGAGGCGCTGGTCGTCTTGGAAGACAAGCTGCAGCGCATGCTGCTGCCGAAAGATCCCAACGACGGCCGTAACGTCTACCTGGAAATCCGCGCCGGCACCGGCGGTGACGAGGCGGCGATCTTCTCCGGCGACCTGTTCCGCATGTATTCGCGCTATGCCGAGAAGCAGGGGTGGCGTGTCGAGGTGTTGTCGGCCAACGAGGGCGAGCATGGCGGCTACAAGGAAGTGATCGCCCGCGTCGAGGGTGACAACGTCTACGCCAAGCTCAAGTTCGAGTCCGGCGCCCATCGCGTGCAGCGCGTGCCGGAGACCGAGTCCCAGGGCCGCATCCACACCTCGGCCTGCACCGTGGCGGTGTTGCCGGAGCCGGACGAACAGGCGGCCATCGAGATCAACCCGGCCGACCTGCGCGTCGACACCTACCGCAGCTCCGGCGCCGGTGGTCAGCACGTCAACACCACCGATTCGGCGATCCGCATCACCCACATTCCCACCGGGACCGTGGTGGAGTGTCAGGAAGAGCGTTCGCAGCACAAGAACCGCGCCAAGGCCATGGCCTGGCTGGCGGCCAAGCTGCAGGATCAACAGGAAGCAGCGGCGCACAAGGAAATCTCCGAAACGCGCAAGCTGCTGGTGGGCTCGGGCGACCGCTCCGAGCGCATCCGCACCTACAACTTCCCGCAGGGCCGGGTGACTGATCACCGCATCAACCTGACCCTGTATTCGCTGAACGAAGTGATCGCCGGTGGCGTGGAAGCGGTAATTGAACCGCTGCTGGCCGAGTACCAGGCCGACCAGCTGGCGGCGTTGGGGGACTAACAGCGGCTGCGCCGCTCAAGAACCGTAGCCCGGATGTAATCCGGGGTCCGACTTCCCGGATTGCATCCGGGCTACGAGAACGACATGGCCACCATCGAATCCCTGCTCAACAGCGCCGACCTGCCCGACTCGCCCACGCCAAGGCTGGATGCCGAGCTGCTGCTCGCCGATGCCCTGGGCAAGCCGCGCAGCTACCTGCGTACCTGGCCGGAGCGCGAGCTGGATGGCGAGCAACTGGCCCTGTTTCAGAGCAACCTGCAGCGCCGTCGTCAGGGTGAGCCAGTCGCTTACATCCTCGGTCATCAGGGCTTCTGGAGCCTCGATCTCGAGGTGGCGCCGCATACCCTGATCCCACGCCCGGACACCGAACTGCTGGTGGAAACCGCACTCGAGCTGCTACCCGCTATGCCGCTGAGCGTGCTTGATCTGGGCACTGGCACGGGCGCCATTGCCCTGGCCCTGGCCAGCGAACGCCCGGCCTGGCAGGTAACCGGCGTGGATCGCGTCGCAGACGCCGTGGCCCTGGCTGAGCGCAATCGCCTGCGCCTGCAGCTGGACAATGCCAGTTTCCAGCATAGCCACTGGTTCTCCGCCCTGGCCGGGCAGCGTTTTGCCCTGATCCTGAGCAACCCGCCTTATATTCGTGCCGATGATCAGCATCTAGCACAGGGTGACGTGCGTTTCGAGCCAAGCAGTGCGCTGGTGGCCGGCTGCGACGGGCTGGACGATATCCGCGCGATCATCCAGGCTGCGCCGGCGCATTTGCTGCCAGGTGGCTGGTTGTTGCTCGAGCACGGCTTCGACCAGGCCGAAGCCGTGCGTGCACTACTCGCTGCCGGTGGTTTCGCCGAGGTACACAGCCGGCGTGACCTGGCAGGCCATGAACGCATCAGTCTGGGACGTTTCGACCGTGAGTGATCAGATGCTGAGTGATGACGAACTGCTGCGCTACAGTCGGCAGATTTTGTTGAAACAGATCGATGTCGAGGGCCAATTGCGTCTGAAGCAGGGGCGCGTGCTGATCGTCGGCTTGGGCGGTCTGGGCTCGCCGGTGGCGCTGTACCTGGCCGCGGCCGGCGTCGGCGAGCTGCATCTGGCCGACTTCGATACGGTGGACCTGACCAACCTGCAGCGGCAGATCGCCCACGATACCGCCAGCATCGGCCAGGCCAAGGTGGACTCGGCCATGGCGCGCCTGGCGGCGATCAACCCGGAGGTCACGTTGGTGCCGCATCGGCAGGCGCTCGATGCCGATTCGCTGGCCGCCGCGGTGAGCGGCGTCGATCTGGTGCTGGACTGCTCGGACAACTTTTCCACCCGCGAGGCGGTCAACGCTGCGTGCGTCGAGGCCGGCAAGCCGCTGGTATCCGGCGCGGCGATCCGCCTGGAAGGGCAGCTGTCGGTGTTCGATCCGCGCAACGTCGCCAGTCCTTGCTACCACTGCCTTTATGGCCACGGCAGCGAGGCCGAGCTGACCTGCAGCGAGGCCGGCGTGGTCGGCCCTCTGGTGGGGCTGGTCGGCAGCCTGCAGGCGCTGGAGGCGCTCAAGCTGCTGGCCGGTTTCGGTGAGCCGCTGGTAGGTCGTCTGCTGCTGATCGATGCGCTGGGTACACGCTTTCGCGAGCTGCGGGTCAAGCGCGACCCGGCCTGTGGTGTGTGCGGCGATGCCCAGTAATGCGCCGGTCGGCGTGTTCGATTCCGGCGTCGGCGGCCTGTCGGTGCTGCGCGAGATTCGCCAACTGCTGCCCAACGAGTCGCTGCTTTACGTCGCCGACAGCGGCCATGTGCCCTATGGCGAGAAAAGCCCGGAATACATTCGCGAACGCTGCGTGCTGATTACCGAACACTTGCTGGCGCAGGGTGCCAAGGCGCTGGTGCTAGCCTGCAACACGGCGACGGCTGCGGCTGGTGCCGAGTTGCGCGAGCGCTATCCGCACGTGCCCATCGTCGGTATGGAGCCTGCGGTAAAGCCGGCAGCGGCGGCCACGCGCAGTGGTGTGGTCGGTGTGCTGGCCACTACCGGCACGCTGAAGAGCGCGCGATTTGCCGCGCTGCTCGACCGCTTCGCCAACGACGTTCGAGTGGTCACCCAGCCATGCCCGGGGCTGGTTGAGTGCATCGAGTCGGGTGAGTTGCAGGCACCGGCTACACGTGAGTTGCTGCACGGTTACGTGGCGCCGCTGCTGGCCGAGGGTTGCGACACGCTGATTCTCGGCTGCACTCACTATCCCTTCCTGCGCCCGTTATTGGGCGAGCTGGTACCACCGTCGGTGACACTCATCGATACCGGTGCGGCGGTCGCGCGGCAGTTGCAGCGGTTGCTCGCGCAGCATGACCTGCTGGCAGCGCAAGCGGCGCAGCCGACGCGCTACTGGAGCAGTGGCAATACGGCGCAGCTTTGCCGGGTGTTGCCGATCTTGTTAGGTGAACGCGCCGACGTGCTCCCGATACATTGAAATTTTTCCACTCAAGCTATTCAAGTTATCGAATAGTTTTATATTTTTGTCACGGCCTGATAAAAAACTCCCGCTATAAAAGGAATGACTCATGAAGAAGTTGTATGCCTTTGCTGCAGCTACAGCCCTGACGTTCGGAACGCTGGGCGCTGCGCAGGCTGCGGATGTGACCGCAGCCATTGGTCAGACTGGCGACTCCACCATGGTGTATCGCCTGGGCGCTCAATGGGACTGGAACCATAGCTGGCTGCAAAGCAGCTACGGCCGCCTGACCGGTTATTGGGACTTGGGCTACACCTTCTGGGATGGCGACAAGACAGCCAGTAATCACAGCCTCTCCTTCGCCCCGGTATTCGTCTATGAGTTCGCCGGGCAGAACGTGCGTCCCTATATCGAGGCAGGCATCGGTGTTGCCGCCTTCTCCAGCACCGAGCTGGAAAGCAACGACCTGGGCTCGTCCTTCCAGTTCGAGGATCGCCTGGGTGTGGGGCTGCGCTTCGCCGGCCAGGAAATCGGTCTGCGTGCCATCCACTATTCCAATGCCGGTATCAAGAAGCCCAACGATGGCGTCGAGGCTTACACCGTGCATTACCGCATGAGCTTCTGAATAAAAAGACCGGGCGAGCCCTAATGCCAGTCAGTTAAGCATCGACGCTGCCAATGGGTAGGAGCGGCGCCCCGCCGCGAACCAGGGCGATACGCGATTTAAAAGCTTCGCCCCGGGGCGGGGCTCCTACGAAAGACCGCTTTGGCAAGCTTATCTGATCGGCATTGGGGCGAGCCCGGTCTTTTTCATTGTGCTGTGGCCCGTGGCGCGCTCCGCTAGCGATAGGCCTGAGCAATGCCGCGCCGTTCTTCCAGGCATTCGGCGGCGCCGAGTTCGAACTCGCGGCAGATCAGCGGGCGTTGTGCGTAGATGGTGCAGCGCATGGTGTCGCGATCGAGTGCGATGCACCAGCCGTCGTCCAGGCGGCGCATGACCTCGCCACCCCAGTCATCGGTGTCGATGTAGCGCTGCGGCACGCCAGTGTCGCCGAGCAGCATCACTTCCAGCTGGCAACAGCAGGCTGCGCAGGTGCTGCAACTGATCTCGGGTTCGCTGGGCAGTTGGGTGTGGGCAATGGTCTGGCTCATGGCGTGGCAGTGTACGCCATGCAGTGGATACGCGGGGGCTTGGGCTGACAAGGTGCAGCGGACAGTGCCGCAGGCCGTAAGCCACTTTCCGTAGGAGCCCCGCCCCGGGGCGAAGCGTTTTGTTGGGGCCGCGCCGCCTGGTTCGCTGCGGGGCGCCGCTCCTACACGCGCGGGCATTGGTGCTTGTCGTAGGAGCCCCGCCTCGGGGCGAAGCTTTTCGAACCCGAGCCGAAGCGGTTCGCGGCGAGGCGCCGCTCCTACGGAGGTTATCGGCTAGGCCGAGCGACGGCTGCGCAGGCTCTGCTCGTATTGCGTACGATAGAGCTTGGCGAAGCCATGCAGTACCGGCATCACCACGGCCCAGACCAGCGCGAAGATCGCCAGGGTTGGCCAGGTGCCCAGCGGCAGTTCGACGCCCGCGATCTTCGCGCCGCCGTAGTAGGACAGCGGTGCGGCAAGCGCCCCCAGCAGGCTGGCTCGCCACCAGGGCTGGGCAGTCCAGGCCAGACAGTGATTGAGCGTGCTGGCCAAAAGCAGCCAGAGCAAGGCCAGCCACACAGGAATCAGCTGGCGCTCTTCGCCGAAGTCGAACACACCGAGGTTGAGCAGGAAGCTGTCCAGCGCGCTGCCGGCGAGAAACACGCTCAGCAGCAGTTTGCCTTCGGCCGCCCAACTGCTGATCCACAGCAGGTGCACGGCCATGATCACCGCCACG